>CAYXOL010000029.1:0-64608 GCA_964467165.1 uncultured Clostridium sp. | reverse complement strand
CATAATATTTTCTTAAAATTATTGCCCATAGGTAGAAATGATATTCATATTTTTAATCAATAGTTTAACTAGTAGTTAACCGTCCCCAAGCTTCGCAAACTTCGAAACTTTCGCAAAAAAAATAAAATCCTTAGAATTTTTCGTTCTAAGGATTTTATTTGGAGGCGCCACCCGGATTTGAACCGGGGAATAAAGGTTTTGCAGACCTTGACCTTACCGCTTGGCTATAGCGCCATTAGTTAATAATTAATAATTAAAATTGGAGCGGAAGACGAGATTCGAACTCGCGACGTTCACCTTGGCAAGGTGACGCTCTACCACTGAGCCACTCCCGCAACACTGGTGGCTAGACCAGGAATCGAACCAGGGACACGAGGATTTTCAGTCCTCTGCTCTACCGACTGAGCTATCCAGCCTTATTAATTTTAAATGGCGACCCAGAACGGACTCGAACCGTCGACCTCCGCCGTGACAGGGCGGCACTCTAACCAACTGAGCCACTGGGCCATATATGGTGGGAACAACAGGGTTCGAACCTGTGACCCTCTGCTTGTAAGGCAGATGCTCTCCCAGCTGAGCTATGCTCCCACATGTGTTCATTCAACTATTATAGTTTACATCATTTCGCAAAACTTGTCAACAACTTTATTTGCTAACTATTTTGGTACTTTGTTGCTAACCATTTAGCTCCTAATCACATTACTATAATATAAAATTTTAGTTACATTGTCAACAAGTTGTATACTGAGTATTCATAGTTGCTTCACTTATGCTCTTTAATTATCAAATTTGCTCTATTTATCTATGTTTTTCAAGAGATCCTAATATACTTAACAAGTACTATAAAACATATCCTATATCCTATAAAAATAAAATAATAAGCCCAAACATATACTACATATTATGTTTTTTTAGACTTTAATCTATGAATTGACGCTTTTCAGTAGTTGAGCAATATCTTCATGATTAAATTCATAATTCTTATTACAAAAATGACATTTAATTTCTTCTGTTTTACCGTCATTATATAATTCCTCTAGGTCTTTTTTACCTATACTTATTAATGCTCTCTCAACTCTTTCTCTACAACAATCGCATTTATATGTTGGCATAATCTCCTCAAGTATTTTAAGTTCCATATCTTCAAATATGAACTGTAAAATTTCTTCAATAGACATACCTTTTTCTATAAGTTCCGTTATAGATGGAACTTCCTCAAGTCTATATGTTATTATATCAGCTAAAAATTCATCTGCACCAGGCATCATTTGAATTATAAAACCTCCTGAAGCCTTAATACTCATGTCTGTATCCACCAATACTCCAAGGCCTACTGCTGATGGAGTTTGCTCTGAAACAGTGAAATAATAAGCTAAATCATCCCCAATTTCTCCAGTTCTAATTGGTACTTGACCTATATATGGCTCCTTGAGACCCAAATCTCTTATAACTCTTAAATAACCATCCACCCCTATAGCAGCGCTTACATCAATTTTCCCTTTGCTATTCGCAGGTAAATCTACATCCGGATTACCTATGTACCCTTTTACGCTTGAGTCTGCATGAGCTGTAACTACAACCCCTCTAGCTTTTCCTCCACCATCTATTTGCAAGGTTAAACTATCTTCCTTGGACTTTAACATAGTTCCCATAAGCGTCCCAGCTGTTAGCATCCTACCGAGTGCAGCAGCTGCTGTAGCCGTACATAAATGCATGGATACCCCCTCATTTACTAAATCCGTAGTTAAGGCTGCAATTATTCTAACCTGGCCGCCCTTTGCAGTTGCTCTAACTAATTTATCCATATATTAATTCCCCCTTATATCCTTTTAGTATTTTTCGATTTGCCGAGCACATAACATATCCGCTCTGTGTTTTCGCTGACTTCTTTATCCTCATAATTATCCATTTTTTTTATTATTTCAAATCCAATGTCTTTTATAAGACTTTCTACATACTCTTCTTTATAAGCCCTTTCCGAGTGCTCTTCATCAAAGCGTTTATATATTTGTCCTTCTTTCACAAAAAAAGTTAAATTCATTTGTACTATGTCATTTTCTAAATAATTCTCCCAGATATATACTACATCCTCTGAATCATAATTATAAATATTATTACCAAGGATGTTAGTGAGCTTATGATAAGAGTTTATATCAAAAACAAATAAACCATCTTCTCTTAACGAATAATAAACCCCTAGTAAGTATTTTTTAAAATCTTCTTTTTCTAATATGTAGTTACTAGAATCTAAACAGCAAGTTATAAGATTGAATGTATTACTTACATTTAATTCACAAATATCTTGGCATAAAAATCTTGCTTTTATACCCGCATCCCTAATTTTTTTTTCTGCCTCACTGAGCATATCACAAGATAGATCAACAGCCCATGTATCTTTAAATTCACTTGCAATTTCTATAGTAAGATTTCCTGTACCACAGGCCAAATCTAAGTAGCTATCCATTTCAATGCCATATTCATTACAAATACATAATATGTTGGAAGTCCATGTTTTATAATCAATATCAGAATTGATTAATTCATCGTATATATGAGCAAACTCTTTATAACAATCCATTTTGTCATTTCTCCTCTTAAAACTATAGTGATATATAATATTCTAACCTATACATCAACAATTGTCCAAAATAATTTACTCATTCTTTTTAAAAATCATCGTTTTTAGGGAGATTTATGCTCTTCTTTTTTTTTGTCATTAATCCTCCAACTCTTCCCGTTTCTTCTGCAGTTAATCCACTCCATCCACAGTTTTTTATCTTTTCTGTTAGTCCTAATTCTTCAGCTATTTCGTATTTTAACGTTTCACGAAGCATTTCGTTTGTAGTTAACTCTTTATTCCCTTTTAATTTAGCTTTAATAATTTTTTTTAAAGGCGTTTTTCCCATAATAACCTCCAAATTGTAAAATATAATATTTTTTAATAATATATTATATTTTTCACACATCTGGGTTTTTTATTCATAATAAAGAAAGAAAATTACACAACTTTTCTTTCTTATAAACAATGTTATTACGAATTTGCAATTTCATTTTTTTTGTAAATAAAAAGATAGTACGATAATAAAAATGGTTCTTTCTTGGTATTGGGTATTTGCATTAAATCAGGTATTATAAAATACTAAAAAGAATGGCTATTCACATCCGAATAGCCATTCTTTTTAAGCGATTGATATATCCAAAGTTCAGAAAGAACCATAAAAATTACCGCACTATCTTCTCATCTACATTTTATACTATTTTCTTCCTTCGGTATAAGCATATTTGAAGTCATTAGCTCCAAATAATGGTGACATTACTTTTTTTAGATATTTAGCTCTAAAATTGTTTTTTACTCTATATACAGTTGGAGCAATAACTGCATCATCTATTAGTAATATTTTTTCTGCTTGTTTAAAGAACTCTGTTCTCTTATCTGGATCAATTGTGTTAGATGCTTCTTTGATTAAATTATCATACTTTGGATTTGACCAACCAGTTGCAATTATATTAGCTCCAGTCATAAACATATCAAAGAATGTGTTTGGATCGTTGTAGTCTCCTGACCATGCCACACCAGCTATTTGGTAGTCATATTCATCTGTTCTCTTTTGAGCCACTGCCCAATCAACATATTCTATTTTTAAGTCTATTCCTAAATTTTTCTTATACATTTGTTGAGTATACTCTGCAAATTCTCTAGCTTGAGCATCGGTTCCAGCTTCTAATAATGTAAATGTAGCTTTTGCTGGATCTGCATTTTCTCCAATTTCCTTTAAACCATCCACTAACAACTTTTTAGCATCTGGATTTGCTTCCTTAAATGCTTTAAGAGGTTCTAAAGCAACTTTTTCCCTGTAATCTTTTCCACCTATTTGAAGTGTTGGTGGACACCATCCATACGCTGGTTGAGCTAATCCTTTATATAAAACTTTAACGTAATCTTCTCTATCAACAGCTAAACTGAACGCTTGACGTATTTTAGCATTTTTAAAATATTTATCCTTTTGATTAAAATGCATATAGCTTTCTGATGGTTCATTAAATGTTGTTACATTGAACTTATCTGTTGCCTTTAATTTATCTATCCATTCTGCTTTAGCAACTAAGGTATAATCTATTGTACCACTAGATAGTGAGTTCATTCTTGCTGTTTCATCTTTCATAATATTAAGAGTTAATTTTTCAAGTTTAACGGAATCTTTATCCCAATAAGTTGGATTCTTTTCGAATTCCATCTTACTTTGATGTGCCCAATTTTTAAGTATAAATGGTCCATTAAATACCATTGTACTTGCTTCTGTACCGAATTTATCTCCATTAGCTTTAACTATATCTTCTCTTTGAGGATACATAACTTTAAAGTATGTTAAATCTAAGAAATATGGACATGCTTTATCTAATGTAAATTCTAGTGTTTTATCATCTATTGCTTTAATTCCTACTTCTTCAGCTTTTGCTTTCTTAGAATTATATGCTTGAGCATTCTTTATAGGAAATAGAATAAATGCATATGTTGAACCAGTGTCTGGGTTAAGAGCTCTTTTAATTGCAAATTCAAAATCCTTAGCAGTTACCGCTTTTCCGTCATTCCATTGCAAATCTCTTAAATGGAATGTCCATACAGTTTTATCTGCATTAGTTTCCCATTTTTCTGCTGCTGCAGGTTTTATATTATCTTTTCCATTGTCATCTTGCTCAATTCTAGTTAAGCCTTCCATGCAGTTAACTAAACTCTCTGATGCATACAAATCAGTTGCAATTGATGGATCAAGTGACTTTGGTTCAGCTTTTAAATAACCATTTAAAAATTGATCTTTGTCCATTTTAACTGAAGTTGAAGCATCTGTACCAGGTTTTGTTTCAGGTGTTACAGTATTTTTCTTTCCGCAACCTACTAATGCAAGAGAAGCGGTTAATGAAAATGTTAGTAAAGTAGCCATTAATCTTTTTGTTTTCATAAAAAAAACCCCCTTTAATATGTTTAAACTTATAATAAAAGTTTATAAAAAACTGTTATTAAATTTGGACAATAAGTATATATTTATTATCAATATAATTGTATAAAATAGATTGATAATATAACCTATTTAGCTTTATTAACATCATAGATAGTATCTTTGTTTCATACTGTATATCATATATATGCAATATACTAATGTTTTTTATACTAATCAAAATGTTATTTCCATAGTATACCATTTATTTCAGAAAATCAAGTGCAATTTTCTGAATATAGGAATTACAATTTTTTATTATGTTATTCGACTAAATGTTTCGAATTTTCGTTACATTTCAGCAACGTAATTTCAATCAAATAAATGACAAGCAACATAATGCTCTTTTTCTATCTCTTTGAGAGCTGGCGTTTCTTCACTACAAATTGGTTTTGCATATCTACATCTAGGTGCAAATCTACAGCCTGGTTTTGGATTTATAGGACTCGGTACTTCGCCCTCTAGTTTAATCCTAACCTTACCTCTTTCAACTTCTGGGTCTGGTACTGGTATTGCAGATAGTAGTGCTTGGGTATATGGATGCAGTGGTTTTTCATATAAATCATGGCTACTTGCAAGCTCTACCATTGATCCGAGGTACATTACTCCTACCCTATCCGATATATGTTTAACCATTGATAAGTCGTGGGCTATAAATAAATAAGTGAGTCCTAGCTCGCGCTGAAGCTGTATCAGTAAATTAACAATTTGCGCTTGAATTGAAACGTCAAGAGCTGAAATTGGCTCATCGCATACTATAAAGTCTGGTTCTATAGCAAGTGCCCTTGCTATTCCTATTCTCTGTCTTTGTCCGCCTGAAAATTCATGTGGAAATCTTGATCCATGTTCTTTATTAAGTCCTACTAATTGTAAAAGTTCAAATACTCTATTAGTTCTTTCTTGCCCAGTATATAGATTATGAATATCTATACCCTCACCAATTATATCTCCAACAGTCATTCTTGGATTTAATGAGGCATAAGGGTCTTGAAATATTATTTGTGCTCTTCTTGCAAAATCCTTTTTCTCTTTCTTGTTTAATTTATGAACATCAATTCCATCAAATAATACTTCACCACCAGTTGCACTATACATACCCATAACAGTTCTTCCACAAGTAGTTTTTCCACAACCAGATTCTCCAACAAGACCCAATGTTTCACCTTTTCTTATGAAAAAACTAACATCATCCACCGCTTTTAAAGTAGCATTTTTGCCAACTTGAAAATACTTTTTAAGATTTTTAACCTCTATTAAAATTTCATTATTATTACTCATTATTTACCACCTCTTAATGCCGCAGGAATATCAACCTTTGGTGCCATTGAATGTTTTAACCAACAGCATACTTCATGGTTTTCAGTTAAAGTTGTAACTTCTGGTTCTTCTTCTCTACATATCTGCATACAATATTCGCATCTTGCTGCAAAAGAACATCCTATTGGTGGTTTAAGTAAATCTGGTGGTGTTCCATGCAACGAATAAAGTTTATCTTTGTTTTTCGTGTCAAGTCTTGGAACTGATTGAAGCAGTGCCCAAGTATATGGATGTTGTGGATTTTTAAATATTTCGTCTATTGTTCCATGCTCTATTATTTGTCCTGCATACATTACTTGTATTCTATCTGCAACGTCTGCAACAATTCCCAAATCATGGGTGACAAGGA
Source organism: uncultured Clostridium sp. (assembly GCA_964467165.1). Lineage (GTDB taxonomy): Bacteria > Bacillota > Clostridia > Clostridiales > Clostridiaceae > Clostridium_AD. The sequence goes on along the minus strand of CAYXOL010000029.1, from coordinate 57,948 downwards.
TAACTGCTGTACCAAGTTTTTCTTGAAGATCTGCAATAAGATCCATTATTTGAGCTTGTATTGTAACATCTAAAGCTGTTGTTGGTTCATCTGCTATAAGTATTTTAGGATTACAAGCTAGTGCTATAGCAATCATAGCCCTTTGTCTCATACCGCCTGAAAATTCATGTGGATACTGGTGAGCACGTTTATCCGAATCAGGGATATTAACTAAATCTAGCATTTTTATTGCTTCATTCATAGCTTCAGTTTTACTCATGCCTCTGTGTATAATTAAGCTTTCTGATATTTGTCTTCCTATAGTCATCGTTGGATTTAAAGAAGTCATAGGATCTTGGAATATCATAGAAATATCTGAACCCCTGAGTTCCCTCAGCTCTTTTTCTGACATAAGGCTAACATCTCTACCATCAAATAGTATATTTGAACCTTCCTTAATTTCGCCAGGTGGCTCTGGAATTAATCTCATTAATGACTTTGAAGTAACAGTTTTGCCACATCCAGATTCTCCAACTACAGCTAGAGTTTCTCCTTTTTTTAAGTAAAAAGAAATTCCTCTTACTGCTTGCACCTCACCAGCATAAGTATGAAATGAAACTCTTAAATTATTTACTTCTAATATTTTTTCCATGATTTTCCCTCCCTATTGACGTAATCTCGGATCTAGCGCATCTCTTAATCCATCACCAAGCAATGTAAATGCTAACATAGTTAAACTAATAAATAGTGATGGGTAGAATAACTGATAAGGATAAAACATTAAGTTTGGCTGTGCTCCAGCTGCTAACGCTCCCCAACTTGTATTTGGCGATTGAATTCCTTGCCCTAAATAACTTAAGAAGGCCTCTCCAAATATAAATGCTGGAATGTCAAAAGTAATAGCTACAATCATTATTCCTAGTGTATTTGGAAGTAAGTGTTTCGCAATGATTCTTGAAGGATTAGCACCAAGAGCCGCTGCTGCTAGTACATACTCCTGCTCTTTTATTTGCAATAACTGTCCACGTACAAGCCTTGCCATGGAAACCCATCCAGTTATAGTCATAGCAATAATAATAGCCCAAATACCTTTATGCAATATTAGTGAAACTAATATAACAACTACTAGATAAGGAATACTTGCAAGTATCTCAACTATTCTCATCATAATGTCATCAATAAACCCACCGTAAAATCCAGATATTCCACCGTAGATACCACCTACTACAGTATCTATGAAAGCTCCAACAATTCCTATAATTATAGAAATTCTACCTCCGGCCCAAACTCTTGAAAACATATCACGTCCAAGATTATCTGTTCCAAACCAATGTTTCATATCTGGTGCAGCATTTAATAAAGCATCATTTTTAGCTTCAAAACCAAATCCATTAATATATTGTCCAAAAATAGTCATTAATGTAATTAAAATTAGTATTATCAATGAAGCCGTAGCCACCTTGTTTTGTTTTAATCTTCTCCACGCATCCTGCCAATAAGTCATACTAGGTCTTAATATCTCCTCAGCATTAGCATTTTCACATCCAATTATTTCAAACTTTTCTTTCGATAACTGTACCATACTTATCCCCCTATCTCTTTTCTCCAGTTAATCTTATTCTTGGATCAATCACTCCGTATAATATGTCCACTAAAACATATGCAATTATTACTAACGCACATAAGAAAACCGTTTGTCCCATAATCATAGTGTAATCTCTATCGGTTATTGAAGTTACAAAATTAAAACCAAATCCTGGAATTGAAAATATAGTTTCTATAACGAAAGACCCTACGAATATATTAGCCACTTGTGGTCCTAATAATGTGATGGCTGGAAGTATGGCATTCCTAATAACATGTTTCCATACTAAGCTAAGTTTTGTTACACCCTTAGATTTTGCTGTTAAGATATAATCTTGACCTATTATATCAAGAGTATTTGCTCTCATATATCTTGCATAAGTAGCTATAGAAGTAAAACTTAAGGCTATACTTGGTAGTATAGTGTATTCAAATCCACCCCATCCCATGGTTGGGAGCCATGTATTTTTAACAGTGAAAAAGTATTGCAATACAGATGCCATAACAAAACTTGGTATGGAAATACCTATTATTGCTATAAACATAACTAGATAATCTGGCCATTTTCCTCTATTAAAGGCTGCAAATATTCCAAGGCTTACCCCTATTAAAAAACCCATTGCAAGAGCTTGTCCACCCAGTCTTGCAGATACTGGTGCATGTAATTTTATAACCTCAGTAACTGATCTCCCTTGGTAAGCAAGAGATTCTCCTAGATCTCCGTGAAACACAATATTCCCCATAAATTTACCATATTGCACTATTACCGGTTGATCCAGACCATACTTTGACATAAAATTTGCTCTTATTTGTTCTGGCAATTTTCTTGCCATACCTGCTAATGGGTCTCCTGGAATAGCATGTATCAACATAAAGGTGATAGTAGCTACTATCCAAAGAGTCACAAACATATACCCTAATCTCTTAAGTATAAATTTAAACATTTTTCAAAATCCCCCCATCTTTAATTTTTAAAAAGTTGATTTAATTTTCATTCATCACCAAATCTTTACGTAAGTTCAAGTAAACCTTTTCATATGCAAATTTTTATAAAAAAAAATAAAATAAAGTCACATAATACATTTAATTTACTTAATCGAAAAATTATTTACATTTGAAATATTCTAACAATTTTGAATTTAAGTTTTAATCTGATTATGAATTACTAGCTTAGTTAATATTAGCTTGAATCACCATCTGTAATTTTCTAAAAACTATTTTTGTTTGTGTTTAATTTACATGATATAACCTTTCAAAATGAAAATCAAGATAATTTCCCATTTTAATCATGGTATTTTGCGATTTTATGGATCTTTTTACAATTTCTTAATTTCCTATAATCCAATTAAACATAGGTTGAAACTTTTACTTTTTATACAACATAACTTGTTGTTTTTCTACTTTTTTAATATTTCTTCCCCGTTAAAATTCCCCCTTAAATTTTTGAATGTTTTTCTATAGCAATAAGTAAAATAAAATACTTACTAAGCCCAAATTGAAATTTTTTCGGAATAAGATACTTTTTAATTAGAATATTAGAGTCAAACTCCTTTTGAAATCTATTTTCCCAGGATACAGCATGAAAACTGTCGTTAATTGTGACAAATAAAAAGTATTCCGTCATTTATTTTTAGTAGTGTAACCGTTTTAGTGCAATTAATAATAAATAAAATTCTTTTTTGTAAGTTAAGACATAAAATATTTTGTAATTAATTGTAGTTTTATGGTTCAATTAATTTGAACAATGTGAACTTTGAATGATTTCATACCAACAATATCATTTTTATAAGTTTTATACTAACATTGTTTTTGTAAGTTGTCAATTTCTTTTGTCGATATTAGTCATAATCATTACGTTATCATGGCAACTAAATAATTCATATTTATATTTCATAATTATAATATTATGAATACTTTCTTGCAAGCTAAATATTTGATTTTTTCATTTTTTTTTTCAAAGTATATAATTTTTCACATAGGGGCTATATAATATAGTAAAGAAATATTTTGGCTAAGCCGTTTTCATGTTGCTTTTAATTTTATTATTAAATAACATAAAAATGCTTCACTAAAAGCATTTCAATTTAATAAGTATATAGTAATAGAAATAGTATATAGAGAATAATACTTATTATACAAGTTATTCTTTATAGAACTACGAGGAGGGAATTACATGAGTATTTTTAAAGGTTCTGGTGTTGCAATAGTTACGCCATTTAACGAAAGAGGAGTAGATTTCAAAAAATTAGAAGACTTAATAGAATGGCAGATTAGCAGCAAGACAGATGCTATTATAGTATGTGGTACTACTGGGGAAGCGTCTACTATGACAGAACAAGAAAGAAAAGAAACTATAAAATTTGTAGTTGATGTTGTTAATAGGAGAATTCCAGTAATCGCAGGTACTGGTAGTAACAATACTGCTTCTGCCATAAACATGAGTATATGGGCAGAAAAAATAGGAGTAGACGGACTTCTGATAATCACACCTTACTACAATAAAACTACTCAAAAGGGTTTAGTTGAACATTTTACTGCAATTGCAAATAGCGTGACTTCTCCAATAATAATATATAACGTTCCTTCAAGAACTTCACTTAACATTACCCCACATACACTTTTAAAATTATGTACCATTAAAAATATTGTAGCTGTAAAAGAAGCAAGTAGTGATATAAGCCAAATAGCACAGATTAAAGCCCTATGTGGAGATAATCTGGATATTTATTCAGGTAACGATGACCAAGTTATACCTATACTATCCTTAGGTGCTATTGGAGTTATATCTGTTCTTGCAAATATAATTCCTACAGATATGCATAATATGTGTGAATTATATGCAAAGGGTATGCATAAAGACGCTCTAAAAATTCAACTGGGATTCCTTGCTCTTAATAGCGCTATATTTATAGAAACTAATCCCATCCCTGTAAAAACAGCAATGAATCTTATGGGACTTAAAGTAGGACATTTACGGCTTCCTCTTTGTGAAATGGAAGCAAATACCCTTGAAATCCTAAAAAAAGAGTTGAAAGCATATAATATCTCTTTAAAGGAGGATATTTAATGATTAGAATTCTTCTAAATGGATGCAATGGAAAAATGGGAAAAGTAATTTCTGAAATGGCTGAAAATTCTAAAACCATTTCAATTGTTTCTGGTGTGGATAAAAACTCTTCTAATTTAAACTACCCCTGCTATAACCAAATAAATGAATGCAAAGATGACATAGATGTAATTTTGGATTTTTCAAGACCCGACGCCCTCCCTTCTCTATGTAAGTATTCCAAAGAGAGAAATATACCTATAGTCTTCTGTACTACTGGTTATACAACCGATCAACTTTCTAAAATTCATTTACTTAGCGAAGACATTGCAGTATTTCACTCTGCAAATATGTCTATAGGTATAAATATTATTAACAATATGCTAAGAAGTATAAGTAACATGCTTTATAAAGATTTTGACATTGAGGTAATTGAAAAACATCATAATCAAAAGGTTGATGCTCCTAGTGGTACTGCTCTTCTTCTTGCAAATACAATAAAAGATTCTATTGAAGAAGAAACTATCTTAACAAATGGAAGAAATGGTATATCTAAAAGGCAGCACAAGGAAATAGGCATTCATGCAGTAAGAGGTGGAAATATTATAGGTGATCATGAAATAATATTTGCCGGCCTTGGCGAATGTATAGAGATTAAGCATACTGCAATATCCAGAGAAGTTTTTGCAATAGGAGCATTAAAAGCCTGTGCATATATATACGGAAAAGATAAAGGTCTATACAATATGGACGATGTAGTTAATATTTCTCTTTAGTTTTTAATGAAAAAAATAGCCTTGCAGCAGATAATTAAATCTGCTGCAAGGCTATTTTGAAATTAATGGGTTTTGTTTAAAGTTTCAATCCATTTCTCCATTCTATCTAATCCCTCTTTTAGAGCCTCTAAACTATAAGAATAAGAAATCCTAACGAAACCTTCTCCTCCTGTTCCAAAAGCTGAACCAGGAACAACAGCAACCTTACCTTCATATAATAGTCTATTACAAAACTCCTCACTATTCATAGAAAATTTTGTTATGGATGGAAATATGTAAAAGGCCCCCTTAGGAAGAGTTACCTCCATCCCCATTCCAATTAATCTCTTATAGACATATTCTTTTCTCTTCTCAAATTCCACTTTCATATTGTCTACATCATTCATACAAGTGAGTAATCCCTCATATGCACCCCATTGAGATATTGACGTTGCACAAGAAACATTATACTGATGCACTTTCATTATGTTGTCCATAATATATTTGCTTGCACAAAGATACCCTACTCTAAGACCTGTCATAGAAAACATTTTAGAAAATCCACTTACCAAAATAACCCTATCTCTTAATTCATTAATTTGAGCTATAGAATAGTATTTCTCATAGCATAATGAGCTATAAATCTCATCACTTATTATATGAATATTTTTTTCTTTTAAAATTCCAAAAAGCTTATCTCTTTCCTGAATTGATAGTGCTGCTCCTGTAGGATTAGAAGGATACGAAACCACTAAAAGCTTTGGATTTTCTTCATTAATAAGTTTAATTAAAGCTTCAAAATTAATAGTAAAATCGCTATTAAGATTATAATTAACCACTTCTGCTCCAAAAAGCTTTACACAACTCTCATATGCTGGATAAGCCGGCGTTGGTACAAGAACTTTATCTCCATGGTTTAAAAATGCAGCAAATGTGCACATTAGAGCCTCGCTTCCACCAACAGTGACAACAATCTCTTCTGGAGAATAGTTAATATCCATACTACCTAAGAAATTGGAAATTTCATTTCGTAATTCAGAAATGCCAGCATTAGCAGTGTATTCATTTTTATTTTTATTTATAGCGCAGGTCATGGCATCTTTAATATTTTTAGGTACTGGAAAATCAGGCTGCCCTAGAGTTAGTGAAATTGCTCCTTGAACATTTGACACCTTATTAAAAAACTTTCTGATTCCAGAGATTTCTACATTACTTACATTGTCTGAAAATATATTATTCATTTTAATCATCCTTTACATTTGTTTAATTTATTGTTATTTTACTATATAAAATTTAAAAAATCAGTACTTTTATAATATTTCTAATATAATAATAATATTTCCCTTTAAATAATGTTCATTTTACTATATTATTTATAGAGTACATAGTTTTATTTTAGAATTTAACTTTTAACTTGATCTATATCTTTTTATCAATAAAAATCTATGTTTTATGCGCATGAAAATATATGCATAAAAACAACAATTCGGCTTAATACTTATAATACGAAAGGAGAATAAATATGAACTATGATTTAACAGACCCTTATGAAATTGCAAGATACATAAAAGAGGCTAAAAAGGCTACTCCCATTAAACTCTATATTGATGGTGATTTATCACAATGCCAGTTTGGAAACATAGAAAATTTTGGTAGTGGTAATTTTTATATGCTTTTTGGTGAAAGTGATGAGGTATCAGATTTTCTAATAAAATATAAAGACAAAATCAAAAAATCCAAACTTGAACAAGATAGGCGAAATTCTGCTATTCCTTTAATGGACTTAATAAACATTGATGCAAGAATTGAGCCGGGTGCAATTATAAGAGATAAGGTTAAAATAGGTAAAAATGCCGTTATAATGATGGGTGCTGTAATTAATATAGGTGCTGAGATTGGCGATGAAACTATGGTAGATATGAATGCTGTAGTGGGAGCAAGAGGAAAACTTGGCAAACGCGTTCATTTAGGCGCAGGTGCCGTAGTAGCTGGAGTCTTAGAACCACCAAGCAAAAGCCCTTGTGAAATTTGCGACAATGTACTAATTGGAGCAAATGCTGTAATACTAGAAGGAGTAAAAATAGGAGAGAATTCTGTGGTAGCAGCTGGTGCTGTAGTTGTAAATGACGTCCCTCCGAATGTTGTAGTTGCTGGAGCACCAGCAAAAATAATAAAAAATGTGGACGCAGGCACTAAAGAAAAAACTAAACTACTTGATGACCTAAGAAAATAAAGAAAAGAGTATATATTACTACAAATACATCTCACTGCGCTGAGTAATTCTAACTAATTTTAATGAAGGCTACTAAACAGTACAAACTCGCTATCGCTCAAACATGTACTGTTCTTAACGTATCCTTCATTAAAATTAGTTGAATTACTAACACTTGTTCGAATGCATTTTACGTAATATATGCTCTTTTAAAACTGTTAAAACATCTTCAACTCAGTTTTACGTATTATATGCTTTTTTCAACGGGCTTAAGCGTATTATATGCTATTTTCAACTGACTAAAGTTGAAAATTAACTACTATATATATACTAGATAACATCTAGTGATTCAAAATCTTGATCTTCATCAATCATGATATCTGATTCTACTATGTTCTCACCATCTTTATTAACCTTTTCCATCTTTGATATTGATACTTCATATGCTACTTTTCTTACAACTTCATCATCTGATAATTTCTTTTGATACTCTCTACTCTGAAGTCTTCCCCAAATTCTTATATTATCCCCTACTTCAAGACTTTTGCAAAATCTAGAATTTCTTCCCCAAGCAATTGTAGGTATATAATCTGATTTATTATATAATCTGTTAACTGCCAGTAGCATATCTGCAATCTCTCTTCCAAAAGGTGTTGTCCTATATACTGGGCTTTTGCAAATATATCCATCTAAAAATATTTGATTTGGATTTTTACTACGCTCTTCGCAAATCTTAATATCCCTAGCAAATACTGTCAATATCAATCTATTAGATCCATCAACAAATTTATTGTAAGATCTAAGTTGCCCCTCAACTATAAATTCATTTCCTATACTTATACTCATACCAGCGATTAATCGTTCAGAAATTGTAATAGTTAAAATGTCTGTTGTTTCACTTAGTCTCCAAACCTCAAAATCAAACACATAAAAACCTTCCCCATACATCTCATGACTAAATTTTAATTCAGATACTACCTTTCCTTCTAAATAAATCTTGTTATTTAACATAACATTATCCATCATAACCCCTCTTTCCCTTAGTTTTTTTAATAAGCTTTCTTTAGAATATAAGTATTCAATTTTCTAGTGTAATATACCTAATAATATTATAATTTCACTTATATTCTTTAAATAAATAATTTATTGTTTATTTAAACGTTTCTCATATATATTTTGTAAAAATTATAACTATTTGGTGTTTCCATTATAATACAAATACCCACTAAATTTCAACATATTTAATTTTTATTTTTGTATTTGTTTTCCTTCTACATTTATATAATAATTACTTTTATATATCAAGTCAGATATCTTAACAAATTCATACCCTTCTGCTTTTAAATGTTCTAAAATTCTAGGCAAATTTTCAGGGGTATATTTGGCATCATTATGAAATAGAAGAATAGATCCAGGCTTAGTCTTTTTTATTATTCTATTGAACTCAATATCTGCTCCTTGCTCTTTCCAATCTATACTATCAACATCCCATTGAATGCAATAATGTTTTGTAGACTCTACCGTTTCAATAACTAGATTATTATATTCCCCAGATGGGCATCTGAAAAGAGTTGTTCCTTGGCCAGTTATAGCCATTATTTTAGCATCTGTCAACGCTATCTCCTGAATCATTGTTTCTTTAGATATTGTAGTCATCATAGGATGCATATTAGAATGATTACCTATTTCATGGCCTTTTTCATACACCTTCTTTAACTTATCCGGATATTGGTCTATCCATGCCCCAACCACAAAAAATGTTGCTTTAGCCTTGTACTTATCTAATGTTTTTAAGATATCTTCTGTTTTATCCTCGCCCCAGCTTGCATCAAAGGAAATTGCAATTCTCTTATCCTTTGTATCAACAGAATATATTGGCAATTTACGTTGCTGGCCGAAAAATACACCTTTAGTTTTCAAATTATAAACACTTAAAATCAATAAAATGCCAAGAAAAACTCCAAAGATTAATATTAGCTTCTTTTTTATGTAACCCATGCCCATACTGTATCCCCCTTATATTACTATAGGCAACCGCAATTTCACTTTGTTGCCCCTTTCTACATTTATACTTTAAATAATATTCTAAAACTTAGAATATATGTGTAATCTAAAAAAATTATTTATTATTAAATACTTATAATTTTCTATAAATGATTAAAAATTAAAAGCATCGATTAAATTCAATGCTTTTTATGTTATAATGTTTATAGTTAATTTTACATGGTGACGACTATCCTAAATTCATACTGTTTTTATGCTGAGTTTTATAAAATAAAACAGATTTTAATTGTTTTGTACTTAGTTACTTAAAAGGAGGAAATGATATGTTTGAAGATGCTTTAGACCTGGCTGAAAATAAGCTTCTTTTACTTTATATATTTTATAAAATAAAACTCCCTATTTCTAATATTCAAATAACACAAATTATTCTTGAAAATAACTTTATAAATTATTTTACCCTGCAACAATATATGACGGAACTCATAGCATCTAACCTTCTTAAACCTACTGAGCAAAAGGGCAAAAATAGGTTAGTCATTACGCAAAAGGGCGACAATGTTCTATCTCTATTTAGAGGAAGAATTTCTGAAACTAAGGTACAACTTATTGATGACTATTTAAAGATTCATCTTGAAAACATCAAAAAAGAACTTACGGTTAGTGCTGATTACACAATAGAAAGCAATAACAATTATTTAGTTAACCTAACTGCATCTGAAGATAATTTTACTCTTATAGATATAAAGCTTAGCGTGCCTTCTAACAAGCAAGCACGGGATTTGTGCAGTAAGTGGAGAGAGAACCCCTCTGAGTATTATACCAAAATAATTAATCTTCTTATAAAAGATTAACCTTCTCCTAACCTATTAATATTTATACAAGCGTCATTCCTGTAGGCTCTGTGCCAATAGAAATGGCTTTTTTGTTTTCAGTTAATTTATCAATTCTAAAAAGCAAATTATTATAGTTATCGCCTACGTACAAATACTTCTCATCTTCCAATATACCTCTTGGCATACCACCAATTTTGATTTTTTTTATTTCTTTATAGTTATTTATGTCAAGTACACTAACCGTACCATCTCCAAAATTTGATATATAACAGTACCTTTCATTACAATACATATCTACAGGTGAATTACCCACAGGTATATTGTATAATACGTTATAATTTTTTAATGAAATAATACTTATGCTTCCTTTATTGTCCATGCCTATATTACTCTCGCAGACTAAAATATAATTTCCATCTGGTGTTATTAGCGCTTTTGTAGGATACGCACCCACCCTAAGGTTTTTAATATTCCCCTTAGGGTCACAATCTATTATTGTTATACTATCGCTATTCATATTTGCAACTATAATTAGATTTTTTCTTTTACAAATATAAATACTATGTGGTAAATTCCCACAAGGGATTGCTTCTACGATGTGTCTTTTTTCTAAATCAAAAATTATTATATCATCACAATCCCCACAAATTACATAGGCTTTATTATCATAAACAGACAAATCATTACAGTGCATTCCTATAAAATAACTTTCAACTTCATGATTATCAATATCAACTATAGAAATACTATTATCATAACTATTAGCCGTTATTATTTTGTTTTCATAAACATATATACCATGAGGACCAATTCTTTTGAGATTTTTTTTATCTAAGTATATTTTTTCTTCTTCTATAAATAAGTCTAAGTTAACTTTTGATATGCAATCTGATGAAGTACTACATACATATAACTTTCTCAAACGCCTCACCTCCTCATAACCATAATATGAAAATAGTACTAATGTGCTAACAATGTTTTCATAAAAATTAATAAGTGAGCTAATCAAATATATTCTCAAAAATCTTCTAAGAAAAAAGATTTTACTTATATTTCTTTATTTCTTGAAATAAAGATACTTTATAGTATATAATAAACTTTGTGGTTATTATTACCACTCAGGATGGAGGGTTGGATTATGTATAGTTATGCGCCAAAAGGTGTTTGTTCTAAAAGTATAAATTTTAATATAGTAGACGATAAGATAACAGAGGTTATTTTTACTGGAGGATGCCCAGGAAATTTAATTGGGATTTCAAGCCTAGTGACAGGAATGGAAGTTCAGGAAGCTATAAATAGACTTAAGGGTATTAGTTGTGGTGATAAAAGCACTTCATGCCCTGACCAGTTAGCCCTAGCGCTTGAAGAATTGGTTGTAAATGCATAATTAAATCATACTATTTATTCTAATATTTCTAAAAAGCCAGGACACATATTATTTATTAATATATGCCCTGGCTTCTATTAATGATTATCAGTATATTCCCTATTTCGTATTATTTTTCTCATATCCCCTACCATGTATAAAGATCCGCACACTAATAAAAAATCTTCTTCACCACAATAGCTCAAAGCTTTTTTATATGCCTCCTCATAATTTTCAATCGCCTCACAACTACTGGTATATTTTTCTACTTGTAGCTTTAATTTTTGTGAAAGTTCTGCACGTTCGCTATGAGGGGTAACTGTAATTACTCTGCTTACCTTTGGAACTAGAGTTTTTATCATCTCCTCAACTTGTTTATCCGCCAGTATACCTAAAATTAATATGATTTTATTGTAATTAAAATACATGTCAATACTTTCAGTAAGGTTTTTTATTCCATCTATATTATGCGCTCCATCTATAACAATTAAAGGCTTTATATTCATTACTTCCAGCCTTGCTGGCCATTTTACATTTGAAAGTCCCATTAAAATATTTTCTTTGCTTATTGCAGCTCCTTGCAAGATAAGTTCCTCTATTACATTAATTGCTACGCAGCAATTTAATATTTGATGCTTTCCCAGAAGTGAAAGATCTACAACATATTTATTATTTATAGTTTTAACTTCCAACTTTTGAGTTATAACATTATTATTGCTATATACTGTTCCTTCCAATGAGGTGATTGCAACCTGCTGTAAATTTTCCTTTCCTAAATATGTAGATGATCCCTTATGGACTTTTATTAATTTACAATTTCTTTCTTTACATATTCTTTCTATTACCGCTTCGCTTTGTTTTTCTTGTGGAAACATAACTACTGGAATTCCTTCCTTAATAATGCCTGCTTTTTCATAAGCAATTTTATCTATAGTATCACCTAATATTTGAGTATGATCCAAGCTAATAGAAGTAATAACACTTAAAGCAGGTGTAATTACATTTGTTGAATCAAGCCTCCCCCCTAATCCTACTTCCACAACAGCAAAATCTACTTTATTTTTATAAAAATATAAAAATCCTGCACACGTAATAATTTCAAATTCTGTTGGATTATTATACCCAAGTTCCACAACCTTTTCTACGGCTTTTGAAACCTCAGTTAGGATATTGCTTAAGTCAGACTTAGAAATATTTATATTATTTATTTGCATCCTCTCTTCAAACTCTTCAATAAATGGTGAAATATATGAACCTACCTTATATCCGGCACTAACTAAAATATTAGTCACCATAGCCGTAGTTGAGCCTTTCCCGTTAGTTCCTGCAATATGGATACATTTTAATTTTTTATGTGGATCTCCTAATAGTTCTAATATTTTTTCAGTTCTCTCAAGTCCAAGTTTTGTACCAAACTTGGCTGTGTTTTTTATATAATCCATAGCTTCATTATAATTCATATTTATCCTTCCTTTCAAAATTGTTTAATTAAGATGAAATTTAATCAATAAACATTATATCCATAATCTTTTACCATAGAAGTTTTACCCCCTTTTAAATTCTATACCAACCTAGGTACAATTAACAACTTTTTTTTAATATTAACTAATATAAACAAAAATACCCTATAGGTAGACTTTTTAATATCGTCTACTCTATAGGGTAAATTTTAATTGCTTGCTAAAAACCTTTATGATTTTACTTGTTTATATTATTTAGCAGCAACTACATAAGCGTGTTGGAACCAGTGTTGTCCTAAAGCTGATGTACGAACTCCCATCATATTTGGTTTTATTACTATTGTATTTGTGTATCCATAAATAGGTATTACAACATCAGCAGCCATAATAATATCCTCTGCTTGATGTAACATAGCCATTCTCTTAACTGGATCTAATTCTTTTTTAGCAGATAATATTAATGCATCATACGCTGGATTGTTGTATCCTGCATCGTTATTACCTGAAGAACTTGCAAGTAAATCAAGGAATGTCATTGGATCTGTATAGTCAGCTAACCATCCATCTCTTGCAAGAGTAAATTGTTTTTCATTTCTTGTTGTTAAAAATACTTTCCACTCTTGGTTTTTAAGTTCCACATCTATTCCAAGATTTGTTTTCCACATATCTTGGATTGCGGCAGCTATGTTTTGGTGTCCTGCTCCAGTGTTATAAAGGAAACTTAATTTAGGGAATCCTTTTCCGCCTGGATAACCTGCTTCAGCAAGCAATGCTTTAGCTTTAGTAATATCCCCTGCTGCTGGATAATAATCTTTACTTGCAAAATCCTTGCCGTCTGGTTCTGTAATACCCTTTGGAACAAAGGATGTTGCAGGAGTTTGACCACCTTTACTAACATTCTTAACTATATCTTCTCTGTTAATAGCAAGTGATAATGCTTTTCTTACTAGAGGATTTTGTATAGCCTTACCAGCCTCTGGATTTAAAGCAATAGCTTTTGGTGTAAGGTTTGCTACATAATAATAAGTTCCTAAATTAGGTGAAATTTTGCAACTTCCATCTGCTACAAGACCAGGAATTTCCGATTGTGGGGGAGTTTGTATCATATCCATTTGGCCTGCTTTAAATGCTGAAAGTGCTGCTGTTGCATCTTCTATCATTTTATAGTGAAGAGTATCAAGTTTGACATTTTGAGCATCCCAATACTTATCATTTTTAACAAAAGTCATTACATCCTTAGGTAACCATTCTTTCATTTTGAATGCACCATTAGTAATATAAGTTTCTGGTTTAATCGTCCAACCTGTGTCAGTATCTGCTACATCTTTTCTAACTGGCATATATGTTTGAAAAGCTGTAAGTGATAAGAAGTAACTTGTTGGATTTTCTAGAGTAACTAAAAGTGTTGAATCATCTTTAGCTTTAACTCCAACTTCATCAGCAGTTGCTGCTTTTACACCAGCAGTTTTCTTGTCAGCTGGAAGTTCACTTTCATTGTATCCTTGACCATTCTTTAAGTAAAACATTTGGTAGGAATATTCTGAAGCAGTAGCAGGCTTTAAAACTCTTTTCCATGCATATTCGAAATCGCCTGCAACAACAGGTTTGCCATCTGACCATACAGCGCCTGCCCTAATGTGGAAGGTATAATTTAGGCCATCTTTTGACATTTCATACTTATCAGCCATACCAAAAACTGGTTGATCTTTGTCATCCAATCTCATTAAACCTTCAAATGCATTGCCAATAACATCTCCACTATCAATGGCAGTACTTAAAGCTGGATCAATAGTTTTAGGTTCTGCGCCCAGGTTGAAAGTTATTACTTGCGGTATGGCACCCGGTGTAGTAGTTTCTGTTGTGGCTTTTTTGCTACAACCTGATACTAATGATACGGTTAATGTTACTGCAAGCAAAACGGCACTAATCTTCGCTTTCTTATTCATTTTATTATTCCCCCTCTATAGATATATATATATATTCGATACTAAGCATCGAATTATATTTAATAATATATGTTCTAACAATGATTATTATACAATTTAGAATAGGTGACAGGCCACAAAATGGTCTGTTCCTAAATTCTTTAATTGTGGATCTACCTCTGAACATACTTTCATAGCATATTTACACCTACTCTTAAATCTACATCCCGGTGGAGGATCTATGGGAGATGGTATTTCTCCTTCAAGCATAATCCTATTTCTTAGTGCTGCCTCCTCAGGATCCGGTATTGGAATAGCAGAAAGTAAGGCTTGAGTATATGGATGCATTGGGTGATTATAAAGTTCATCACTTTCGCCAATCTCAACCATTTTCCCCAAATACATAACTCCAATTCTATTTGATATATGCTTAACCATTGATAAATCATGAGCTATAAAAAGGTAAGTGAGTCCCATATTTTCTTGCAACTCTTCAAGCATATTTATAACCTGCGCTTGTATAGAAACATCTAATGCAGATATAGGTTCATCACAAATTATAAATTCTGGTTGAACAGCTAGCGATCTCGCTATTCCAATTCTTTGTCTTTGACCACCAGAAAATTCATGTGGATATCTGCTAGCATGCTCACTGCTCAAACCTACAGTGGTAAGCAATCCTTGAATCCTTTCCATTCTATCCTTACCCTTATAAACGCCATGAATGTCAATAGATTCTCCAACTATATCGCCAACAGTCATTCTTGAATTTAATGAAGCATAAGGATCTTGGAATATCATTTGAATCTTTTTTCTATAAGGCAACATTTGCTTTGGAGTTAACTTTGATATATCATTACCGTCATATATTATTTGCCCACCAGTAGGTTCATATAACTTTATTATGGTTCTTCCACAGGTGGTTTTACCACAACCTGATTCTCCTACCAGTCCTAATGTTTCGCCTCTATTTATAGTAAAGGAAATACCATCTACGGCTTTTACATAACTATGATTTGGGGTAAATAATCCTTTTTTTACTGGAAAATGTTTTTGTAGATCTTTTATTTCAACTAATATTTTTCCATCGGTCATTATAAACTCCCCCTTCCAACAGGTGCTTTTATCTTAGGTGCATTAGGGTGATTTAGCCAACAAGCTGAATTATGTTCTGGACTAATCTGAAATAATGGCGGTCTTTTCTCCTCACAAATTTTCATAGAATAATCACACCTAGGCGCAAATGGACATCCTGTAGGAGGTTTTAACAAATCTGGTGGTTGTCCTTCTATTGGCTTTAATTTTTCCCTTATAACGCTTTTATGGTTGGGAATACTGTTTAAAAGACCCCAGGTATATGGGTGCCTTGGGTTGTAAAATAAATCCCTAGTAGAACCCGTTTCTGCAATTAAGCCACCATACATAACATTTATTCTTGCACAAACATCTGCAACTACCCCTAAATCATGTGTTATAAGAATAATTGAAGTATTTAATTTTTGTTTTATATCCTTCATAAGCTCAAGAATCTGGGCTTGTATTGTAACATCTAGGGCCGTTGTTGGTTCATCCGCGATTAGCAATTTCGGCTCACAGCATAATGCCATAGCAATCATTGCACGTTGTCTCATACCACCTGAAAATTCATGAGGATATTGTTTCATTCTTTTTTCTGGACTTGGAATTCCAACCAAAGAAAGCATTTCCACTGCCCTATCAAATGCCTGCTTCTTGTTTAATCCTCTATGCTTAAGTAAAGGCTCCATTATTTGATTTCCTACTGTGAATACAGGATTTAGAGACGTTAAAGGATCCTGGAATATCATTCCAATCTTATTACCTCTTATGGATTCCATTTCCTTTTCGGGAAGTTTTACAAGATCCTGACCCTCGAATAAAATTTCACCATCTACTATTTTTCCAGTGTCAGTAAGTAGTCTCATAAGTGACATCATAGTAACACTTTTTCCACTTCCTGATTCCCCCACAATTCCAAGAGCCTCTCCTTTATTTAAGTAAAAAGATACTCCTCCTACTGCTTTTACCTCTCCTACATGTGTAAAAAAGGATGTTTTCAAATTATTTATTTCAAGTAATCTTTCCATAATTTTCCCCCTAACTATTTTCGCATCTTCGGGTCTAGAGCATCTCTTAATCCATCGCCAAGGAAATTAAACGCAAGTATTGTTAAACAAATTGCCATAGCTGGGAAAAATAGTTGCAACGGAAAAAGTTGATATCCATCTAATGCATCTGACGCAAGGCTCCCCCAGGATGCTTGAGGTGCAGAAATTCCAAGTCCTATAAAACTAAGGAATGCTTCTGTAAAAATAGCTCCAGGTACAGACATTGTCATTGTTACAATTATTGGTCCCATACTATTGGGAATAAGATGTCTTAATATTATTCTTAAGCTAGAAGCTCCTGAAATTTTTGCAGCAAGTACAAATTCCTGTTCCTTTAGCGCAATAATCTGAGAACGAACTATTCTTGCCATTGTTACCCAAAAAGATATTGCCATTGCAATTATAATACTCGACATACCACCATCAGCAGAAGGGTGATCCGGTTTATTAAGGATAACCATTAAGAGAATAACATAAATCATACTAGGAACTGACCAAATTACATCAACAATTCTCATCATTATATTATCAACATTACCACCTGCATAACCTGCAATGCTCCCATATAAAATCCCTATAACAAGATTTAATAAACTTGCAATATATGCAATTGTAAGTGAAATTCTTGCTCCATATAATATTCTTATAAATTGATCTCGTCCAAACTTATCAGTACCAAACCAATGAGCGGCACTAGGAGCTTGATTTGCAATTTTAAAATCCTGAGAATAATAATTATAATGTGATATCATTGGACCAAATATAGCAGCTAAAGTTATAAATATGACGAATGCCAGTCCACCCATTGCTAGTTTGTTTTGTTTTAATCTTCTCCAAGCATCCTGCAAATAAGTTTCACTTGGTCTAACTATCTCATTTAATTTTTTCTTATCCTTTGGTATCCTTTCAAATAACTCATCATTTATTTCCATACCTATGCACCCCTTATGCTTCAATTTTTATTCTTGGATCAATTACTGCATATAGTATGTCAACTAGAAGATTCGCAACTATTAAGAATGTAGCATCTAGTACTACAAAACCTAGTAACACCGTATAGTCTCTGTTCCCTATACTTTGAATGAATTCTCTACCCATACCTGGAATTCCAAATAAACCTTCAATTACGAAGCTACCAGTTAAAACACCGGCAAGAAGTGGTCCAATATAAGTTACAATAGGAATTAATGAGTTCCTTAAAGCATGTTTATATATGACTGTATTTTTAGAAAGCCCTTTAGCTCTTGCAACTCTAATATAATCTTGTCTTACAACATCAAGCAAAGCTGACCTTCCAAGTCTTGCAACAAAAGCCATTGAAGATGCACCAAGCGCAAGTGCGGGAAGTATATAATCCTTAGGAGATTTAAGTCCTATGGCATTGAAGATATGTAGCTTTACTGCAAATACATAAATCAGCAGAGTTGCTATTACAAAACTTGGTACCGTAATACCAATGGTTGAGATAAACATGCACAATTTATCCGGCCACTTACCCTGATTAAGCGCTGCAACTATACCCATGTATACTCCCACTATCAGGGCAAAAGCCATAGCAATTACGCCTAGCCTAGCAGATACAGGGAGGGAATAACTTATAATTGAATTAACTGTTCTTCCTTCATTTTTAATTGATGGCCCCATGTCACCATGAGAAAGATTTTTTAGATAAAGAGTATATTGTTGAAATACAGGTTTATCCAAACCGAATTTTTTGTTCAAATTGCTTAAAGTTTGTTCAGATAGCATTTTTTCACCTGAAAATGGTCCACCAGGCATTAATCGCATCAAGAAAAAAGTTATTGTTATAACTACAAAAATAGTAATCACAGTAGAAAATATTCTTTTAACAATAAAACTTAGCATCTTTTAACTCCTTCCGTCTTATAATATTGGTATTTTAGTATGGATATTTTGTACTAAATCTTCCAGAAATACTAGTCTTTGATTCCAAATTAATCCTACCACTCTTTCAACTTTGCCTTAATTGATTTAGACTATATGGCTTGGACTAATATTTCGAATATTGTAAATTCATTATACTATTGAAATCAGCAAACTTAAATATTTCATATCGAAATGTTATCACTTAATGATATTATTGTCAAACATTTTACTTTTTCTTAGTTACTTCATTATTCTCCATGTTCTATAATCATTTGCCTAGTATTTTTTATGTTCATGCATATTTTATTTGTATTCAAGTAATATGTTTGTAAATTAATATAATATCGTCTAGATTTGAGAGATAACAACTTATTCTACTAGCTCTAATTCTTATGGTGCCAAGCCTTTCCTCTCTTGAATATTTTAACCCATATTTCTTATAATAAATAATAACCCCATAAATTTTTTTATGCATTATTTATTTTAGCGCAGTTCCAGTTATTCGAATATTGAAACTATTAATTTTTTATATGTTGAAAATTTCATTCTATTACTATTTAAAATTTATTATGGCAAAAAAAATATAGAATAGACTTTTCTCAAAGTCTATTCTATAAATAAAAGTTTACTTTTTAGTGTATCTAATTTTCTTTATTTTAAGTTTTCTATACTTTTAACTACCGAATTGTACATTTCTTTGTACTTTTCCCCTTTAGCTTTTTCTTCTTCAACTACTTCTATTGGAGCTTTAGCAGTGAACTTTTCATTACAAAGCTTTTTCTCTACTCTGTCTATTTCTTTTGCGAGTTTTTCTTTTTCTTTGTTTAATCTTTCTAATTCTTTTTCTAAATCTACAAGTTCAAGAAGCGGCATATATACCTGGGCACCCTTAGTTACTACAGTAACTACATTTTCTGGCGCCTCCGCACTAGAATCCAAGAACACTACTTCACTTGCTGATGCTAATTTTTTGAAATAAACTAATCCTTGCTGGAATGCTTCTTTTCCTTCAGTAGCAAATATAAACGTTTTAGCTTTTCTTGAAGGTGGTACATCCATATCCGCTCTAGCATTTCTTACATCTTTTATTGCTTCAATTATATAGTTCATGCTTTGCTCTGCATTTTCATCTTTAAGAGCATCTTCATACTCTGGCCATTTAGCAATAGTAATAGATTCAAACTCATTATCTAAGTGAGTATAAATTTCTTCTGTTATAAATGGCATAACAGGATGAAGCAATTTAAGTCCAGTTTTTAGTACATTGTTTAATACATTGAGAACTACTCCCTTTGCCTCACAATCTTCTGCATATAATACTGGTTTAACAAGCTCAATGTACCAATCACAGTATTCTGTCCATATAAAATCATTAACCTTTTGAAGCGCTATTCCTATTTCAAACTTCTCGATATTTTCTGTAACTTCAAGTACAACAGTGTTCATTCTTGATAATATCCATTTATCCGCAATAGTATAGTTTTTATTATCTTTGTATTGCCACATTAAATCTTCATTTACGTTCATCATAACAAATCTAGAAGCATTCCAAATTTTATTCGCAAAGTTTCTAGCAGCTTCTACTCTTGATTCATAGAATCTCACATCGCTACCTGGTGCATTTCCTGTAGCAAGTGAGAACCTTAGTGCATCTGCGCCGTATTTTTCTATTACGTCTAATGGGTCTGTACCATTGCCTAAGGACTTAGACATTTTTCTTCCCTTATCATCTCTAACCATTCCATGCATTAATACTGTTTCAAAAGGTACTTCATCTAAATTATAGATTCCTGAGAAAATCATTCTTGCAACCCAGAAGAATATAATATCGTACCCTGTCACTAAAACACTTGTTGGATAAAAGTATTTTAAATCCTCTGTATTATTTGGCCAACCAAGTGTAGAGAAAGGCCATAACGCTGAGCTGAACCAAGTATCAAGAACATCTTTATCTTGCTCAAGATTTACACTATTACATTTAGTACATTTTTTTGGCTCTGTTGTTGCAACTATAATTTCTCCACAATCTTTGCAATACCATACTGGAATTCTATGTCCCCACCATAATTGTCTTGATATGCACCAATCTTGAATATTTTCCATCCAATTGAAATAGGTCTTTTCAAATCTCTCTGGAACAAATTTTGTTTTCTTCTCACGTACGGCATCTATAGCTGGCTTTGCAAGAGATTCCATTTTAACGTACCATTGTTTAGATAGCAGCGGTTCTACTGTAGCTCCGCATCTATCGTGAGTACCTACATTGTGAGCATGGTCTTTTATTTTAACTAGTAGTCCTGCACTATCTAGATCTTCTAAAATGAGCTTTCTTGCCTCATATCTGTCAAGACCTGAATATTTTCCATATCCTTCACATATAGTTGCATCTTCATTTAAAACTACTATTTCAGGTAGATTATGTCTCTTTCCTATTTGGAAGTCATTAGGGTCATGAGCTGGCGTAATTTTAACTGCGCCAGTTCCAAACTCTAAATCAACGTAATCATCTTCAACTATTGGTATTTCTCTATTTACTAGAGGTAAAATCAGTGTTTTTCCTACTAAATGTGCATACCGCGGATCTTTAGGATTTACTGCCACAGCCGTATCTCCAAGCATAGTTTCTGGCCTTGTAGTAGCTATTTCTAAAAATTCAGACCTGCCTACTACAGGATATTTTATATGCCAAAAATGACCTGCTTGTTCTTCAAATATTATTTCCGCATCTGAAATTGCCGTCATGCATTTAGGACACCAGTTTGTTATCCTATTCCCTTGATAAATAAGTCCATCCTTATATAATTTAACGAAAACTTCTCTTACTGCATGATTTAAGTTTTCATCCATAGTAAAGCTTTCCCTAGTAAAGTCAGCAGAGCAACCCATTTTCTTTAATTGTCCCCTTATTTTTTCTCTATACTCACCAGTCCACTGCCAAACTTTTTCAAGGAAGGCTTCTCTTCCCATTTCTTTTTTCACAAGCCCTTGCTTTAAAAGTTCATTTTCAACCTTTACTTCTGTTGCAATACTAGCATGGTCTTCTCCTGGAAGCCACAGTGTACTATATCCTTGCATTCTTTTCGTTCTTATTAAAATATCTTGAAGAGTATTGTCAAGCGCGTGACCTAAGTGCAACTTTCCTGTAATATTTGGAGGTGGCATCATAATTGTAAATGGTTTTTTATTTTTATCCACCTCTGGAGTAAAGTACCCTTTTTCTTCCCACAATTCGTAAAGTCTTTGTTCAAAATCTTTAGGATCATAATTTTTAGCAATGTTGTTGTTTTCTTCCATAATTAACTCCTCCTTATTTATAAAAACCGACATAAAACAAGTACCCCTTTTGGATAGCTTATATCAGACATTTACTCTGAAACTCTCAATTTTCAAAAAACAAAAAGAGCCTTCGTCTGTAAAAGGACGAAGAACTCGCGGTACCACCTTTTTTCCTGCAAATCTACAGGCTCTTGATAATTTAACGATTAAGATAACCGTCTTTGTCTACTTCTTATTATAAAGTAAATTATTATAATAAATAAATTCAACAAAGAAGCTCCGAAGCTACCTTCAAGGTTTTTCATATAGAAGATCTTACAGCCTATGAATCTTCCTCTCTTAATATTATTTTCCCTTTACTCCTCTTCATCTAAGCTTATTAATATTTATGATATTTTCATTTATTTTTAATTATACCTCTTATTCTTCATATGTCAAGTTATTTCATTTTTTTATATACCCTTCTAATATAAAATGTCACATTTACATAGTGTTTCATATTATATAACCATAACAACTTTATAATATGGAGGTATCTATGAAGATTAAAAAAAATTCTATTCTATCCCTACTTATATCCCTTGCCTTAGTAACCACTTTATTTTCTGGTTGCAAAAAAAACAATAATGACGCACTGGTAAAAATAAAATTAAATGAAGTAGTTCGCTCTATTTTTTATGCCCCCATGTATGCAGCTATTTCTGAAGGTTTTTTCAAGGAAGAAGGTATTAAAATTGACCTCTCAACAGGTCAAGGAGCAGACAAAACTATGCAACAAGTTTTAAGCAGTGCTGTAGATATAGGTTTTTGTGGACCAGAACAAGTTATTTACATCTACAATCAAAAACGTGAAGACTACCCCATAATTTTTGCACAATTAACACAAAAGGATGGTGCATTCCTCGTAGCTAGAAATTCTGAAACAGACTTTAACTGGGAATCTTTAAAGGGTAAAACTGTACTAGGTGGCAGACCCGGCGGAGTACCTGAAATGGCATTAGAGTATGTTTTAAGAAATCATGGTATTAACCCTAGTACAGATATAGACCTTATTACAAACCTAGCTTTCACAGCTACCGCTGGAGCCTTTAAGGGTGGTACTGGTGATTATGTTACTCTTTTTGAACCTACTGCTAGTATGATGAAAAAAGATAGTTCCGGGCATATTGTTGCTTCCATTGGTTCCTCTGCCGGCACTATGCCATATACCTGTTTTTTTGCTACAAAATCTTATATAGAAAAAAATCCAGTAATAATAGAAAAGGTCACTAGATCAATTTATAAAGGTCAAAAATGGGTAAGTACTCATTCAGATGAAGAAGTAATTACCTCAATTAAATCTTTCTTCCCTGGTGCAGATGACACTGTACTTATTGAGTCTATTAAAAACTATAGAAATATAAATGCCTTTTCACCCGACCCAATATTAAAATCCGATGACTTAACTAGGCTTATGGATATAATCCAATCTTACAAAGCAGAATTAATACCACAAAGACCTGCCTTTGACAAAATTGTCAACATCACCTTTGCAGAAAAAGTAGTAAAAGATCTAAAATAAAAAGAAAGTCTAAACACTGAAGGTTCTGCATTTAGGATGCTAAACAATTAATAATTGTTTAGTGCCCATGAGGAATACAGCGGGGCTGATAGTTGATAATTCGTTAACACAATCTAAGTTTATTCCATGAAAAATTTCTGAGCGTACCTATTCGACATCCTGTCTCAAAGGTGCTAGCCCTCTGGGTATTCCTTGAGGGCACATACCAATTATTAATTGGTATGTGCCCTGGGCTGCTTACGAAAATTTGTCATTCCATAAACTAAGATTCTATAAAACTCATTATATACTATCTTTCACACTCCTAAATTTCGAACCTTCACAATTATAGTTCACTTATATATATTCACATACATTTCCCCGGTAATGAAAACCTTACGCAATCATCCGAGGTGACATCCCCAGATGACTGTTTAGAATATGTAAGTATGAGATCACTCCGAAGTGACTTGCAATACGAAACGATAAAACTATTGAAACTCTAAATTAGGTGTTTTTCTTAATCAAATTTCTAGTTTCGAGTTCGTTTGCAAGACACGCAGGAGAGATTTCATACTTTTTTCAGTCTATTTTTTTATCACTAGCTACTTCTTCGTGAGCTTCTTCAACCTCGGCTTCACTCTCAAGATTTTTTAAAGCAGCAGACATCATAAGCTTTATTCTATTAATTTGATTTACTTCACTGGCACCTGGGTCATAGTCTACTGCAGTTATATTAGCACCTGGGTACCTTCTTTTTAATTCTTTAATCATCCCTTTACCAGTAACATGGTTAGGAAGACATGCAAAAGGCTGCATACAAACAATGTTTTTAGTACCACTTTCAATAAGTTCTACCATTTCAGCAGTCAAAAACCAACCTTCACCTGTTTGATTTCCTAAAGATAAAATAGGTGATGCCCCCTTAGCTAGTTCTTGTATAGTTTTTGGTGAATGAAATCTTTTACTACCATCTAAAACTAATTTCATATGGTTTCTAAACCGTTCTATATACCCAATTGCCATATTATTTAATATTTTATCCTTCTTACTCTTACCCAAATATTCATATTTAAAATTAGCATCAAAGGCGCAGTATAGGAAAAAATCTATTAAATCAGGCATAACTGCCTCCCCCCCTTCACTTTCAATAACATCTATAATATTATTGTTAGCTATAGGATGGAACTTAACTAAGATTTCTCCTACTAGTCCTATCTGAGGTTTTATTACATTCTTAATCTCTAAATTATCAAAATCAGCCACAATAGATGAAATATTATTTTTAAATTCTTGATTTTTACCTCTTATTACTGCTTCTTTGCAAATTTTCACCCATTTTTCATAAAGTAAATTAGCTGAGCCAAGTATACGCTCGTATGGTCTAACCTTGTAGAGAACTCTCATAAGTAAATCACCATATACCAATGACATCAATGATTTTTTAACCAATGAATACGAAAATTTAAAACCTGGATTTGACTCAAGACCGGCAGCATTCAATGATACCACTGGAACTTTTGGAAATCCTGCCTCCTTTAATGCTTTTCTAAGGAATCCAATATAGTTTGTAGCTCTGCATCCTCCTCCCGTCTGTGAAATTATAACAGACGTATTTTCTATGTCATATTTACCTGACTTTAACGCCTCAATTACTTGTCCTACTACAATTATTGTGGGGTAACAAGCATCATTGTTTACATATTTTAGCCCTTCATCTACAGCTGCAGTATCCACTGAAGGTAATATCTCCAAATTATATCCCGATGAATTAAACGCCTCCTGTATAAATTGAAAATGTATTGGAGACATTTGTGGCGATAAAATTGTGTGTTTTTTTCTCATTTCTTTAGTAAAAATAATCCTACTATGGACCTCCACAGATTTTTTAGGCAAAGCCCCATTTTTATCTCTTTCAATTAATGCAGCCTTTAAGGACCTAATTCTAATTCTTGCTGCTCCCAAATTATTTCCCTCATCAATTTTTAAGGTTGTATATATCTTCCCACTATTACCTAAAATCTCTTGAACTTGGTCTGAGGTAACTGCATCTAGTCCACAACCAAAAGAATTTAACTGAATAAGCTCAATATTGGGCTCTTTTGATACAAAACTTGCTGCTGCATATAATCTAGAATGATATACCCACTGATCTACTATTCTTAGTGGTCTTTCAACAATACCTAAATGAGCTACAGAATCCTCTGTAAGCACAGGCATGTCAAAATCCGTTATTACGCTTGGAATACCATGATTAATTTCCGGATCTATGTGATAAGGTCTCCCAGCAAGTACTATACCTTTTTTCCCAGTTTTCCTAATGTATTCTACTACTTCCTCACCTTTTCTTTGAATGTCCAATTTTACATTTTCCGTTTCTGTCCATGCCTCTTTAACTGCCAGTGATATTTCTTTTTTATCTATTCCAAAACTAGCAAACTCATCAGCTAGCCTCACAATTAGTTTTTTATTATTATCTAAAGATATAAAAGGACTTAGGAACACTATATTTCTTTCTTTCAACACATCCATGTTATTTTTTATTACCTCAGGGTAGGAGGTTACAATTGGGCAGTTATAATGATCATCCGCACCTAACTGTTCTTTTTTTTCATAAGGAATACAAGGGTAAAATATAGTGGTTATTCCCTTGTTTATAAGACTCATTATATGCCCATGTACTATTTTTGCAGGGTAACAAGCTGATTCTGAGGGTATAGTATCAAGTCCCATTTCATATATGGGTTTAGATGATCTTTGAGATAATTCTACCCTAAACCCTAAACTTGTGAAGAAAGTAAACCAAAACGGGTAATTTTCATATATATTAAGTACTCTTGGAATGCCTATTACACCTCTTTGGGCCTCTTCCTTTTTTAGTGGCGTATAATTAAATATTCTTTTATATTTATAGTCATATACATTAGGAATCTCTTCTTTTTTACCACTAAGTCCTAATGCTTTTTCACAACGATTACCAGATATAAATTCCCGAATTCCATCAAATTTGTTAATTGTAAGAACGCATTTATTTGCACATTGGTTACATCTGCCCATAGAAGTTTCTACTTTAAAGCTATCTAATTGTTCCAATGATAATAATGTAGAAATTTTCCCATCCTCGGTTCTTTCTTTTGCAATAAGCGCAGCGCCAAAGGCTCCCATTAAACCTGCAATATCGGGTCTAACTGCTTCTCTTCCTGAAATAAGTTCAAAGGCCCTAAGTATTGCATCATTATAAAAAGTCCCACCTTGAACAATTATTTTTTTACCCATATCCTTTGGATCTCTTATTTTTATAACCTTAAGTAGTGCATTTTTTATAACTGAATAAGAAAGTCCTGCTGATATATCCCCTACAGATGCGCCTTCCTTCTGAACCTGCTTAACTCTTGAATTCATAAACACAGTGCATCTTGAACCCAGGTCCACTGGGCTTTTTGAACTTAAGGCTATATTTGCAAATTCTTCTATTTTCATGTTTAAAGATTGAGCAAAAGTTTCTATAAAAGACCCACATCCAGAAGAACATGCTTCATTTAATAGTATACTATCAATAACGCCATCTTTTATTCTTAAGCACTTCATGTCTTGTCCACCAATGTCTAATATAAAATCTGCTCCTGGCAGAAAAAATTCCGCTGACTTGTAATGAGCTATTGTTTCAATTTCCCCAATATCCACTTTTAAAGCCGCCATTATTAATCCCTCACCATAACCAGTTACCGCTGAATTCCTAATATTTACACCATTTGGTAATATAGAATATATATTCTTCAATATTTTTCTAACTAAAGTTATTGGATTACCCTCGTTACTTCCATAATAAGAGTATAAAAGCGCGCCCTCCTCATCTATAAGTGTGGCTTTAGTGGTAGTGGACCCGGCATCTATCCCCAAAAAACAATTACCTTGGTAGTCGGCCAGTTCTCTTCTTGGCACTTTATATTGACTCTGTCTCTTGTTAAATTTTTGTAGCTCCTGCTCATCTAAAAATAGAGGTCTTAACCTTTGAACTTCTTGAACCGATGCTTCCTTAAGTTTTGGTAGTTGAGCCTTTAGTTCCTCAAAAGAAATAGGGTACTCATTCTTCGATGCCATGGCAGCACCAAGCGCAACAAAGAGTTGAGAATCTTTTGGAAATATAATCTCTTCCTCTGTTAACTTTAAAGTTTCAATGAACCTTTGACGCAGCTCAGACAAAAAATATAACGGTCCACCTAGAAATGCAACATTCCCTTTAATTGGTCTACCACAAGCAAGTCCACTGATAGTTTGATTAACTACTGCTTGAAAAACTGATACAGCAATATCTTCTCTAGCAGCACCTTCATTTAATAAGGGCTGAATATCAGTTTTTGCAAAAACCCCGCATCTAGCTGCAATAGGATATATAGTTTTATAGGCCTTTGCAAGTTCATTAAGTCCTGTGGCATCGGTTTGAAGCAGTGAGGCCATCTGATCAATAAATGCACCAGTACCTCCGGCACATGTGCCGTTCATTCTTTGGTCTATTCCTCCATCAAAGTATATTATCTTTGCATCTTCTCCACCTAGCTCAATAGCCACATTAGTACTTGGAATAATATTTTCTATAGCGTAAGTACTAGCTACCACTTCTTGAATAAATTTAACATTTAACCATTTAGATAATGCTAGTCCACCAGATCCGGTGACCATTATAGTAATGTTGCAGTCTTTAAAATTATCATAAGTCTCATATAAAATATCTGATATTGTGCTTTTTATATCTGAAAAATGCCTCTGATACTTACTATATATCATTTTTTCCTGCTGATTCAGCACTACTATCTTAACAGTAGTAGATCCTACATCTAACCCAACATTTAATATTTTTTTCATAATTATCTTCTCTTTCTCCGCAAGTTTGGATTTATTCTTATTTTTAACTAATATTTAATTATATATGTTTATAACGTCCCAATCAATCCTCATATTTTTTCAAATTGTTTAATATTTACGTAAATAACCTAATTGTCCCTATTCTAATATGCTTAGTCTTCAAAAACAAAATTTATTTTATGCAAGACTCACCCTCTATAAAAATCAGTATTAATTACATATTATTCATTTCGATTGTAAATATCAACTACATTTACAGAAAATTAACATATAATTATATTACATTATAACTCAATAATGATAATATTTCAAAGCTGTAATAATAACCACTTAATAAGGATATTCATACTATCACTGAAATTCTTTCTTTATTACAATATATATCTCACTAATTATAAAACTACAAGCCTTCTTTCTGAAATGTCGTTAACAATACATTATTAAAATTCATATACTAAAGTATAACTTTTGAGGAGATGATAAAGTGATTAAAGTAGAGATTAATAATATATCCATGAATTACCATTCATTAACTGCAGAAACTCCTGCTTTAAAGGATATTTCTTTTGGTGTTCAAGAGGGACACTTTCTAAGTATCGTAGGCCCTTCCGGCTGCGGAAAGTCCACTCTATTAAACATAATAGCAGGCTTAATTGATCCATCTAATGGAGAGATAGTAATTAAAAATTGCCATGATTGCTCAAGTTTTTTAAAGATTGGCTATATGTTTCAGAAGGATCAATTATTCGACTGGTTAACAATATGGGACAATGTGCTTTTAGGACTTAAAATTAACAAGTGTGTAACGGACAGTAGTAAGGCTATGGTGAAAAATCTTTTAATACGCTATAACCTTTGGGAATTTAGAAATCATCATCCTAGAGAGTTATCTGGAGGTATGCGCCAACGAGTTGCTCTAATAAGGACCTTAGCGCTAAAGCCTGAAGTACTTCTTTTAGATGAGCCTTTCTCCGCACTAGACTATCAAACTAGATTAAACATCAGTAATGAAGTTTATGAAATTATAAAAAAAGAAAAAAAAACTACAATAATGGTAACTCATGATATATCAGAGGCTATCTCTATGTCAGATGAGATTATTATTCTTTCAAGTAGGCCTGCTGTAGTTATTAAAAACATAGCTCTAAAGTTTGAAGAAAATTTTTCTCTGCCCTTAAAACGTAGAGAAGCTCCAAATTTCAGAGTTTATTTCAATGAAATTTGGAAGGAGTTGAACCGTAATGCAGATTCAAAGCGATGAACACAAAAATTACATTAAAAGTGTAAAAATGTCGAAATACTGTGTTATTCTTGTACGATTATTAATACTAATTACTTTTTTTGGTTTATGGGAAATAGCTGGCAGATTAAAATTGATTGATACTTTCTTAACAAGTACCCCCTCAAAAATGTATGATTCTCTTATACAAATATATGCACAGGGCAACTTGCTTTATGATATATTTATAACCTGCTATGAAACAATAGTAGGATTTGTACTTGGAACAATTTTAGGTGCTATAATTGCAATACTATTATGGTGGTCTGATTTTGTTTCAAGGGTTTTAGATCCATACTTAATAGTATTAAATGCACTACCTAAAGTTGCACTTGCACCTATTATTATATTTTGGGTTGGAAATGGAATAAAGGCCATAATAGTAATTGCTCTTTTAATATCAATAGTTGTGACTATAATAAGTATACTCAATGGCTTTAATCAAGTGGATGAAGATAAAATCAAACTTTTAAAGACCTTTGGGGCTTCTAAATTCCAAATATTAATTAATTTGATTATTCCAGCCTCAATTCCAACCCTTATTTCAGCATTGAAGATTAATGTAGGCCTGTCTTGGGTAGGTGTAATAATGGGTGAATTCTTAGTAGCTAAAAATGGCTTAGGTTTCCTTATAATTTTCGGTGGGCAAATTTCGGAGCTAGACATGGTAATGATGAGCATAGTAATACTTTCTATTTTAGCGTATTTTATGTATGAAATGGTTGCATTTATTGAGAGAAAGGTAGTAGGGAAATACAATTAAGCTTTTTTATAAATTAATATATTCTAAGGTGAATATATTTTTAATCCTTGGACAGTATTTAAATGGAATAATAAATGTAAATTAACAATATGATTATTTATACCCATTAAAATAAAAAGCAATCAAATCCTTGGTATGTTTTGCGTATTTAACTTAGCATTTGTTTTTATATTAATTAGCATAACAAATTTATAACTTGTTAGAGAACTATAACTTGTTAGAAAACTATAAGGAGGAAAAAAATGAACTACTTTCAAAAGGCCAATGACATATACAATACTAAAGATTATAATAGGGCAATTGCCCTATATAAAAAAGCCGCAGAAATGAAAGATAATGAAGCTGGCTCCCTTTATAATAGTGCAGTATGTTTTATTCACTTAAAAGAATACAAAAAAGCAATCCCGCTATTTCATGATGCTATAGCTCTGAGAGCTGAAAGCAAATATTTCTTCAACTTAGCATATTGCTATGCCATGTGCCTTAACAAGCCAAAAGCATTATATTACTTCAACACTGCTTGGACACTAAATAATGATGACGAAGATTGTGAAAAAGCTATTAATTTATTATTAAAAAGTTATAGAACATCCCCCTGATAAACAGGGAAATGTTCTATATTTTTTTACCATTCTCCAGCTACGTTCTCTTCCTTATGGTCAATAACAAATCTTTTACTATCAAAATAATCGCCACCGATTAAAAATGTAGGATCTACATTAATCCATCTGTTTTCACCCTGCACATATACCTGATTCCAAGCATGACTAACCCAATTATTTCCATTAAATCCCTGTCCAGTTATAATTCTTACCTTTATATTATTAGCTCTACACATAGCTACAAATAGGCATGCATAATCAAAACATATGCCACTTTTCGAGTTATAGGTTGGAATTGCCCCGGATTTCACTGCTAAATCATTGTTCAATACCCTATTCGCTTTTGCATCATCGTAAACTATTTCACTACCTACCCAATTATAAATAGCTTTTGATTTTTGCCTAATTTCACTTTCATCTTTTGTAAGACTAATTGCAAACTTATCAATTTCAGCATTAGATTTAATACCCTGCTCTAGGGTAACACCATTATAATAAGTTATAACCATTTGTTTATTTTGTAAATTAGGTTGCTTCCCATCAGCTTCTTTTACTACGATTTTAAAAGAATTATTTACAATATTCGGAAGCTGCTTTGCAAGTTTTGAATTTGTAAGTGGAATTACTACCTCTTTGGATATATAATTATATAATTGTGATCCTTGCAAATATTTATTGTACGTGTCTGTTATCTTAAGAAGTGACAGAAAATTCAGCATAAAAGTAATTACAATTACATAGCATATTGCTTTTGGCACTTGAAATATTGCCCCTACTACTCTTTTAAAAACATCGCTTTTATTTCTCAACTTATTTTCTATGCTATCAAACAAAGGGTAAATAGTAATGTGGCTAATAAGATTAATTACTGAATTTATCACTGTATAAATTATCAGCACCACCAGCGGCATCAATAACACATAAATCACTAAGGGCTTATTATTAACAAATTCTATAGCCTTTAAAGGTATATTTTTATAGATTTTTTCATATATGCCTTCATCATGCTGAATAAAAATTTTTTTAGTGTAATAAATGCCCAAAAATAGTGAACTTAAAAAAGAAATACTTTGAAAAACTCCTTGAACAGACCCTTTTAAATTTTCTGAAGAAAATTTAAATATAAACCCTTTAATTACTGGGTATATAAATAATAACAGTAAAATTAAAGTTACAGGCTCTCTAAACATATTTATCACTCGCTTTCGTTAATATGCAATGGTAAGCTAAGTTATAATCCGTAAGTGGTCTACAAATCCTCCACATCATTAATTAAATCCCCTAACACTTTTTTAATCTCTTCCCACTTGTAACCTCGCCTTAAAAGATAGTCTCCTAGCTTTTTATATAATTTTATTTTCAAAGGCTCCGATTTAATTAATATGTTATATCTTTTAGCTGCCAGTTCCTGTAATTTATTGTAATCTTCCTCGCACGTATCCGGGTATACATCGCTTTCCATTGGCATCTGGTTTTTATCATCTTTAGTTATTTTATCTAAAACCTCATTTACTATTCCATAATCATATCCACTTCGCAGTAAATAATCCGCTGTTTTTTTATAAAGTTTTTTTGAATCTTTTTCACTTTTAGCTAATGTACACATTCTCTTTTCGCCCAGTAACAAAGCTGTTTTTAGCTGCTGCTCAGAAGTTATTTTACTGAGGGCCTCATTAATTAATTCTTTTGGAAGAGATTTTCTCATTAGTGTATACTTAATTTTATTTTTTCCACTTGTCTTAATCTTTTCTTTTATAAATAGCTCCACAAAACGCTTATCATTGACAAAGTCATACTGCCTTAAAAACTCCATTACTCTATCTATGGATTTAGAATCAAATTCTTTTGCTATTAATTTATCAACTACTTGTTTCGATGACTTAAAACTCCTTTCTAAAAAATGAAGTGCATAGTTTTTACCCTTAATATAATTGTCTTCGTGAATTATATCTTGAAGACGATCTTTTTCCATGACTACTCCTTTTGTAATATTATGAATATATATAAGAGTTGCATCACAGGCAAATGCATATTCTTCATTTATATAGATATTGACTCTATCTTTATTTTTCTTTTGAATTTCTATTTTTGTTATAATACTACTCAAAACTAACCTCTCTTTTCCGGTAAAAATATGTGAATTGTTGGCTTTTGTAATACTTTTCTAGAAATATTATATAGGTCTTTGCTCTTAATATTTCCCATATTTTTCATATCTTCAGTAAACTGATATATATCTTCATTTTCCATGGCCTG
This sequence comes from uncultured Clostridium sp., assembly GCA_964467165.1. Taxonomy (GTDB): domain Bacteria; phylum Bacillota; class Clostridia; order Clostridiales; family Clostridiaceae; genus Clostridium_AD. The sequence goes on along the minus strand of CAYXOL010000029.1, from coordinate 24,192 downwards.
ATGAAGTACATAATTGCCAAGGTCCGTCGAATCTTCTAATGTAGATGCTATAGCAGTTTTTAATATTTTCTTCATTAAACCTATTGTATTATCATCAAAAACTATTTTTTCGCTGGCAATATCTCGAATTACGGTGTCAATTACTTTAATAGCCTCATCTACATCTTCTTCTGAAACAGATGTATAAATATAAAGTGTTTTTACATTATTCGAAGTGTCTAAATGAGTGTAAACATCATAGGATAATCCTCTTTCTTCTCTAAGTTCTCTAAATAATATTGAGTTAGCACTTTCCCCGAATTTATAGTTAAGTACTCTAAGTGCTAATTCTTCATCTTTAGATAATCCATTGAAGGTATATAAATATAGAATGGTACTTTGCTCTATTTCTTTTTTATATGAAAGTTCTTTTATAAATTGATGATGCTCATATATTACTTTTTTCTTTTCAAAATTTTTCTTACTCCAAGTAGCAAAATATTTTTTCACCATATTTATTATATCCTCATGCTCAAATGGAGATACAATAGATATAAAAGAATTATTGGGCACATAATATTTACTATAAAAATCAACAAGTTGCTTTCTTGCAACTTTTTTCACTATATGTTCATTGCCAATAGTATCATCCCTAAGTGGACTATTTTTAAAAGCAATTTCATTAATTTTCTTAAAACTTAGGTCTTCGATATCATCATTAATTGTCCTAATTTCAGCAAGTATTACCCCTCTTTCCTTTTCGATTTCCTCCTTTGGAAAGGTTGAATTTAATATCATATCACCAATTAATGCTAATGCGTTCTCTAATTCTTCATTTAAAATTGTAGCGCTATATACAGTGCAATTATAATCAGTATATGCATTATATTCTCCGCCTAAATTTTCTAATTCGCTATTTAGTTTTTCATTAGTTTTATTCTTGGTTCCCTTAAAAAGCATGTGTTCTATAAAATGTGCTATACCCTTTTCATTTTCCTCTTCATAAAGTGAACCTATATTAATTCCAGCATGAATTGCTGAAATTTGACTATCTTTTTTAATTGTAATAAGTTTTATTCCATTACTTAATTCTGTTTTCTCCGTATTAAAAATTTCTTTACTCATCATATTCTCCTTTAAGCAAAAACTGCATTAATAAAATTTATGTTACTTTTGAACGATTTGATAATGTCAAAAAATAAAATTATACATAGTTTAACTATACCATACTTTTATCTGTTTTAGACTAATTTTTATCCAATATTCCATTATACTTTAATTACAGAAAAGATTTATTCTTTCATATATATATTAACCTTTGTTTGAAATTTTTCATATATGATTTAAAATAATCTTAGCGACAATATAGACTATAACAATTTAAAACTAGAGTAAATTCCCTATACAATTAAATAAATATATTTGACTAATCCTAATTTATATAGTATAATTAAAGTTCGGGTCGAATACGCATAGACAGTTCGTAACCATCCTGTCTCAAAACAAAACTATGGAGGCATAAAAATGAATATTAAATTAAATGAAGGAACCATATCTGTAAAAATAAGAAAAATTGTTTTTGCAGCAATGGTGGCTGCTATTTATGCAGCTTTAACTCTTAGCTTATCGTTTCTCAGCTTTGGAGTTATTCAATATCGTATCGCTGAAGGACTTACTATCCTACCTTACTTTGCATCCTTTTCAATTCCAGGGCTAGTAATAGGTTGTATAGTTTCTAATATCATAAGTCCACTAGGTATTATGGATATGATTTTCGGTTCCCTTGCAACATTTATAGCCGCGATTTCAACTTACTATATTGGTAAAAGCAAACTTAAATTTAAAAAGATACTTGCTCCATTACCGGCGGTAGTAGTTAATGCCATTATTATAGGCATACTGTTAAAGCTTTTATATTTTAAAGACATGCCCCTTTTACTTTGTATGATGCAAGTTGCATGGGGAGAATTTGTCTGCTGTTATGGAATTGGATTACCTCTTATTTATGTTATTGAAAAAAACTCAATTTTAAGGAATTTTTTGAAATAGAGGATTTTCTTAAGATAATTGTAGAAAAGCAATTTAATTTTGAGTTTCTAGTTTAATATTTGTTATTCTGTATATACTTTAATATAAGATGTATTTGATACTTTATAAGAAGAAAGAGGAAAAAAATTAATGAATAAAATTGAAAAACTAAAATTTGACGAATTAGGACTAAAAGACTCTGTACTACAGGCTATACAAGATTTGAAATTTGAATATCCATCTGATATTCAAGAAAAAGCTATTCCAGTTGTATTGGAAGGTTTTGATATTATAGGTCAAGCACAAACCGGAACTGGTAAAACGTTAGCCTTTGGTGCACCTATTTTAAGTTTAATGGAAAAATCAAATGGAAAAGTTCAAGCAATAATAATGTCTCCAACAAGAGAACTTGCTGTTCAAGTTGCTGAAGAACTTGCACGTATTGCAAAGCATGAAAGAGTTAAAATATTGCCAATCTATGGTGGTCAATCTATTGATAGACAAATATCAGCTCTAAAAAGAGGAGTAGATATCGTTGTTGGTACTCCTGGAAGATTACTAGACCATATCAGAAAAGGCACTTTAAAACTTGCCAATGCCAAGTTTCTTGTTTTAGATGAAGCTGATGAAATGTTAAACATGGGTTTTATTGAAGATATTGAAAGTATTATAAGTAATTTAAGTGAAGATAGACAGACTTTACTTTTCTCTGCTACTATGCCAAGAGCTATTAAAATATTGTCAAAAAAATATATGCATCCTGAAACAAAAATTATTGCAATTGAAAAGAAATCATTAACGGTTTCTAAAATTGAGCAATTTTATTACGAAGTAAATACAAAAACTAAATTTGAATCACTTTGTAGAATTCTTGATGTTGATGCTCCTAAAACTTGTATACTGTTCTGTAAAACTAAAAAGGGTGTAGATGAGCTCGTAGAAGGATTACAACCTAGAGGCTATACAGTAGAAGGTATGCACGGAGATATGAAACAAAGCCAAAGAATGAGCACTCTAAAAAAATTCAAAGATGGTAATTTAAATTTCCTAATTGCAACTGATGTTGCTGCAAGAGGAATAGATGTTGAAAATGTTACTCATGTAATAAATTATGATCTACCACAAGATAGCGAATCATATATACATAGAATTGGAAGAACTGGTAGAGCTGGTAAAGAAGGTACTGCTTATAGTCTTATTACAAGACGTGAAGCATCCTCTATAAGACAGATAGAACGTGATACTAAAAGTGTAATCACTAAGAAAACTGTTCCTACTATAATTGATGTTTTTGCAGCTAAATCAGAAACTATTTTAGATTCTATAAAATTAGTTTTAGATGAAAATTTATATGAGAACTTCCTTCCTCTTGGAAAAAAACTTATAAAAGAATTTGGTGCTGAAGATGTAGCCGCTTCTCTTATAAAGATTATTTTTGATAAAGAAGTTAACTATAACTATGCAGATGATGCAACAACAACAACAAATGATACTGTTAGATTATTCCTTTCTATTGGAAGAATGGATGAAGTTATGACTAAAGATATTATATCTTTCCTATGTGAGACTGCTAATCTTAATAAAAATGAGCTTGGCCGTATTGATATTTTAGATAAATTTTCATTTTTAGATGTACCTTCAAACCTAGTTGATTCTATTCTAAACAATAGTTCAGGTAAAAAATTAAATAGTAGAAAAGTAAATATTGAAGTTGCTAAATCTAGAAGATAGATTTATTACAAGAAAAGAGAGCCCACTTATAAGGGCTCTCTTTTCTTGTTAAAGTCTAATAACATATTTTTTGCCTTTAATTATTTTATCACATGATTTAGCATACAATATAACTGGGGTGATAATTATGGATAAATTCAAAAAATTGCTTTATACATTGATTTTTATCTTACTAATTGAGGTATGTTTAATTTATATATTATCTAAATAACCCACTATCTCACATTTTTTTATTCTACTATATTGGCTTTGTATATTTCTTCTAAAGTGCATAAGCTTTGTACGATTCTATTACTCTTAATATGTCTTGGTGCCAAAATCGTATAAATTGTTGTACTATATTCTGGATTTTCATCTTCATCTTCAATAGAAAAGTCTATGGTCTTAACTTTTATTCCCATACCATCAAAATACTGTTCTATTTTTTCTACCATATTCTTCTTATTGCTGTATTGAATTTCTATTTTAAATATATTAATATTCCTAAAAAGTTTAGCTTCAAATGTCTTAAAAAATACTAATACTATAAAAACACATATAGTTGCGAGTATTGTTAAAGTATAGTAACCTAGACCAACTGCAAGACCTATACATGCCACTGTCCATATACTTGCCGCAGTAGTAAGTCCTTTTACAGATCCCTTCTCATGTATAATAGTCCCTGCTCCTAAAAATCCTACTCCAGTTATAACTTGTGCCCCTAGTCTTCCAATATCTGCTTTTAACGCATTTTGGAGTTCTGGATGCTGAAGTATCATATTTGTTGCATCTTGAATTGAGTATAATTGTATCATCGAGGTAACAGCTGCACCTAGACATACTAGAATATGCGTTCTAAAACCAGCTGGTCTATTTTTAAATTCTCTTTCATAGCCAATTAGACCACCAATTACAACTGCGAGAACAAGCCTTATTGCTACTTCATATGCTAACATATACACACCTCCCAAAAGTCCATCATATTGTATTATAAACTAATTTAAATACTTTAACTCAATGCCCTTTGACTTTAACCACTCTGTAACAAATTCATTTATACAATTGTCTTCATATTTATACCACTGCTCTGTTTTATTTTCCTTATCCATTAACACATGCTTAAACTTCTTTACAGGTTCTTTACTATTTAATGCAGTATGCAATTCTTGTTTTAAATCTGAATTGATAATTTTACTATCAACATAATTATTCATCGCTCTTATATAAAATTCTTCATCTATAAGAGGAGTGCTCAAATATCTATTTACCTCATCTTCACTAATTAGTATGGCTACGCTTACAAATTCTTTTAACCAATTGTCAAATACCTCATCTTTTAAAGTTTCATTTTCTAGCGCTTTACTCACTTCTGTAGGAATATATATAACTTCACCAGTATGCGTATCTAAAAAACTTTTCCCTAAATTATCATCTTCATGTGAAATTGTTTCTATAAGTGCTTCCATATCAATATTTATCGAATTAATCTTTCCCATATTAAAATTTTACCTCCTGTATTAAATCATAACCTTAGAACCACATAATAAAAAACCAATAAACCATTAAGGTTTATTGGTATGTTATTTACTCATCAAAAGTTGATTCATATTCTTCTAATACTCTTTCAAACTCTTCTTCATCTTCTACTGCAGTATATTCTTCTTTACCTTCTACTATTGTGATTTTATAGACAAAAGCATCCTCTTCATCTCCTATAGGAGCTAATAGTGCATATCTATTTTCATCTAATTCAATGATTTCAATTAATTCAAAATCAACCTTTTCTCCATCTTCATCCATCATTGATATAATTTTATTTTCTTCCATAAATATTCTCCCTTCAATCGTAATAAACATATTATACCGTTAATCTAACCAATATGTCTATATTAAAATAATATTTTTATATACTATATCCATAAATTCCTCTTACAGAAATCTCTCCAGAAACGATATATTCTAAGTTACCTTGCTGATTTTCAATAACTAATTCTCCGCTATCACTTATGTCTATTACTTTAGCTTTAGTTACCTTTCCCCTATTTGTAAGTTGCACTTCTTTTCCTATAAGGAGAGAATTTTTTCTGCAAATTTCTATAGTTTCTGTGGCATTGCCATAATCAACAAAATCCTTATATAGCTTTTCAAAATTGTTTAAGACATTGGCAATCAAATGTTTTCTATTTATATATTTACCACTCTCAATTTTAAGTGAAGTTGCAACGTTTTTTAAATCAGATGGTATATCCCCATGTTCCAAGTTTGCATTTATACCAATTCCCATTACGAGATAATTAACATGATCTATTTCCCCACTCATCTCTGTTAATATACCACATACTTTTCTATTATTAAGTACTATGTCATTAGGCCATTTGATACTAGTTTTAATGCCCATTTCCATAATGGCCTTTTGAACAGCTGCTGCTCCAATTAAAGTTACTAGTGATATATTTTCTGTTACTATATTAGGCCTAAGTATTATTGACATCCATATGCCCTTATATTTAGGCGATATCCAATTTCTTCCTAGCCGTCCACGGCCCATTGTTTGTTGTTCACCTATTATAACCGTGCCATGTTCTTCTCCGCTCTCTGCAAGTTCTTTAGCTTTAGAATTAGTGGAACCTATAGAGTCATAGTGGATAATATTTTTACCTATGTACTGGGTACTAAGATGGTCTTTAATCTCCTCAAAGGTAAGTATATCCGGTGAAGAAATTATCCTATATCCTTTTCTTGAAATTGCTTCAATTTCATAGCCCTCTTCTTTAATAATATTTATATATTTCCATATAGCAGCGCGGCTAACCCCCAGCTCTTCACTGATTTTTTGACCAGATACAAACTCATTCCTTCTTTCCTTAAGTAACTTAAGAATTTTACCCTTCATGATACCTACACTCCCCTTTATTGTTTTATAAAAGTCTAAGAAAGGTAGTTTAAACGCTTTATAATCGTCTACATTCTTCTTGCTTATACCTAAATTTACTTTTCATTGCAAAATCAATATCCTGTAACAGTTTCTTTTTATCTCCTGGCAAGGTTCCCGAAAGTGAAACATAATTTGAAGCATGATTGCTCCTAAAAACACAATTAGTAACCTGTATATTTTTTATAAACTCTCTTGTCTCATACATTACTTCTTCAGGCGTTAATATATTGAATATACCCTTTTGTACATCTTCATATAAGGGTGTTCCTGGTTCTAACATTAAAGTTAATAAGCCTAAATAATCCGGATTTATAGCACTTATAATTTTTGCAGATTCTATCGCATGCTCATGACTTTTTACCCTTCCACCCATTCCTGAAATTAGAGTAGTAGATAACTTTAGGCCGCTTTCTTTAACCTTTTCACCTGCCATGATCATTTCCTCCGCAGTTACTCCTTTATTTATACTTTTTAATATTTCATCGCTTCCAGATTCCACCCCAAGATACACAATTCCAATACCAAATTCTTTAAGTTCTCTAAGTTCATCTAAAGATTTTCTTAAAATATCATTAGGTGTACCATAAATACCCACTCGCGCGCATTCAGGGAATAATTCTCTTATTTTTGATAGTATAGATTTTAATTTACTAGTTTGTAACACTAGCGCATCTCCATCCCCTAGAAATATCTTTTTAACTTCTCCATATGTTAATTTAGCCTGCTCCAAATCCTCTATAATATCTTTTAAATCACGTATTCTAAACTTCTTTTCTTTGTACATTCCACAAAAACTACAAGCATTATGTGAACATCCTATAGTAACTTGTATTATAAGACTATAAGCCTCGCTAGGGGGTCTATAAACTACACCTTCATATCTCAATCTAACTCATCTCCATCGTCTAAAACTATACCTCCGCCATGGCGTAAGTGTCTTTTGTACTCAATTAATATCTTTCATTGAATATTCTATAAGTATACCATATTTTTTTAGAAAATTAGGACTTTATAGATGTACCTTAGTTGTTTTTCAAATTTGACTTTTATTTACTAAGACTACTTCGAAGTTGCTATATACTTCTCACACTTGCGTATAAAAGCTTTAATATTTTCTTTCTCTTCTTTGATTTTCTCCTCACTTAATTCACCCCTGCCAAGTCTATCACACTGCGATAACAGCGCTATTTCTTTGATGGATATTTCTTCTGACATACTTTTTACGTCACCAAAAGGTAAATCTTTCATTACAAAGAGGGTTTGCATATGCCATCTAACCAAAGCGGTAACTCGTTTAATGAATTCCTCATCCTCTGTAAAAGCTTCAAGAAATTTTCTACATAAATCTGCGCCCACCGTGTCATGGCCGTAAGATGTTATTTTTCCTTTCCTGATTTTTGTAGTAGGAACTTTCCCTAAATCATGTAATAATGCACCCCACATAAACGCTCTAGGATTTTCACTTAAGCTCTTCACCTTTGCGGCATTATCCACAACCAGCATTGTATGTATCCAAACATTCCCCTCAGGATGATGCTCAGGTGATTGCTCAATATTCACTAATTCACTTAATAAAGTATATGGGTATTCAGCAAAGATACTCTCATTACTCACTATTTTACTGAAATATGTAGAAGGCTTTTCATCCTCCATTAGATGTTTTTCAAACTCTTCAAACATTTCCTTCATATGTTAATTCCTCTCTTCTATTATTATTTATATAATCTTCTACTATTATAACAAAAATAGCAGATGTTTATTATCATATTTTAGATAATAAACACCTGCCCCTTTTGTTTCTCTATATCTCTGTTAATTATTCTGACTTAAATCCACCATATTCGCTTTTTTTAGTTTCAAAAACGCTTTCATTAATTCCACTTTCCTCAACAGATTGGATTATTTGATTTTTAGAATATGGATTTTTCGACTTTGTATCTTTTTTAATATAATCACGGAGATTTTCCTTACTTGCTTGCTTTTGATCTTTCATATAAACCCTCCTAATTAATTATTACTATGCCTGATGCTCATTATACTTGTCTAACACTTTTTTAAACTCAGCACCAAGGCCAATAGACGAGTATTCTGTTTCACCATTCACTACAACTGATCTGTAAGCATAAGCCTCATCTGAATCCTTAGGACCAACTATCACATATTCATTTCCATCCATTTTAATAGCATCAATCAATTCCAAATCTACTTTCTTGCCGTATTCATTTAGTACAGTTATTGTTTCATTAGTTTTCATATAAATACCTCCTTTCACTTAAGCACATTCAAGTAAGTAAAAAAACTATAAGATATGTTTATTTATTTTTACGTACCTTATTAGCTTGCGCCTAAGTGAGAGTTTTATACTAAATTTTTATAATAAATCAGTACAAAATTTTCCTTGGTTCAACTATGCAAATTATACACATGAATTACTAAAAGGTGTTTAATACTTTAACTTTACCTGAAAATCCATCTAACAGAACTTCATCTTTATCTTTAAGAATACTCATTACATTTTCAACATTATATATAACGGGTATATTCATTTCTCTTGCAAGAATTCCTAAATGATCAAAGGGTGAACCGGCCTCTACAATAATGCCCTTTACATGGTTAACTATAGGTTCAAGCTCTCCACAACGTGTAAATGGTACTACTAATATACAATCCTCCTCTAGACGAGCAGGCATACCCATTTTTACTTTTGCCTGAACCTTTTTTCTTAATCCTGAAAGACCCTTTAAAATTACAATATGTTCTTTAAAATCACTTTTGCCTTCTTCATTCTTCTCATATATGCCTTCCGTGCTTTGAGTAACCTCTTTTCCAATAGTAGGTGGCGCAAATAACTTTTTCTGATAATTAAAAAGCTGCTTTCTTTCATTTATAATATTGTTATAATTATTACGATTTAATAATCCCTTTTTAATTTCATTAAGAGTAAGAAAGTATATATCGTCTTTATTCTGTATTTGCTTATTTCTAATTAATATTTTTTCAGCCTCTAATAACGCTAAGCGTAAATATGATTTTGCCATACGTTCAAAATAATAATGATGGTCATCTCTTGCTAAGTATGATTTTTGGGCTAAATCAAATTTCTTTAAAAAGACTTCACCTTTTTCTGTATCTAATGAACTTAATATTGTGGACTTAATTTTGATTTTATTTTTCAAAGAATTCTCTATAGAAACTTTAAAGTTTTCAATATCAAGATTTAAAAATCCTCGTATATGTCCTATTATTTTAGAAGGCTCTTCCATTAGTAAAGGGCTAAAATAAGCACTACTACCATCATTATCTAAATTACAAATCCCAAACTGTGATATATAATCTTGCATTAATTCAAGTAATTTTTCACTTTGAAAAACCTTCTTAAGCCTAGCATATAGAATCTCATCATAGGGGCAAGCTTTGAACATTTCATTTAAAATCGAATTTAAATTTACCTCGCTAGCCATACCAATATAAAATTCTCTTTCTTTGTTTAATATACTAACATTAAACAGCAAGTCATAAAAATCATCTACATTGAAATCATTATCTATATTTTTACAGTACTCCATGAAAGTATTTACATAATCACATCCATGAGTAACTGGCCAATGATTTGTTGCTAGGAATTTCATGTATTCTAGTGATTTCTCTAAAAATAATAATGTCTCACCTTGCGATAATTCTCTTGATATGTAATTATCTAAATCATTTTTAAGAAGCAATAGTTCCGGTAGTACTACATCTTGAAATATATTCTTATATTCATTATGTAGCTCCTCCAGCATATTTAAAAACATTTGCTCTTGCTGTTCTTGATTTATCATCTCTTTATCTCTATAAAAGAAGTAACCATTTTGGACACAATATTCGGTATAAAAATTTTGAAAACCTACAGCATAAAATCCCCTATTAAGAGCCTCACCTTGCATTAAACTTAACTCGTTAATTAAAGGTTCATATGGCTTTTCACTTTCTCTGCTCCAAGTATAATCCGCCTCACCTTCCTTTTGCCACATTAATTCAAAAGTTTTAATTTTAAAGGTTGTAATAGGTCTAGCTTGAAGTATATAAATTTTATTATTCCTAATTGTCCATTCTATATCTTGATATCTACCAAAGATTTTCTCTATTTTTAAAGTGATTTCATATAATCTATCTATTATATCCTTTGGGGGAGCAAGAGTGTTTTCAGGAATTCTTTCATCTATTATCTCACCAGTTTTTTTATTGATTTTATAAAAAGCTGAACTTACTCTACCACTAACATAATCATCACATAACCCATTTACAACATTAATGTGCATTATATCTTTATCCATGTCAATAGTATCCGCTGAAAAGTTAACTCCAGAATAGTCTCCTATAACAAATTGCTGGATAACTACACAGATTTTTAACTCCTTAAAGTTTAAATTATTATTTACGAAATAAGCTATAACCTTATCATTAAATAAAGAAGCGTAACACTTTTTTATAGAAGCTTTAACTTCTTCATAGGAATTTAAATTAATAAATGAAGAAAACATACCTGCCATACTATATTCATCATTATCCTCACACAGTGCAGATGATCTTACAGCATAATTTCCTCCTGCTTCTTTACTTTGTATAACATTAAAAAATCCAAGTATATCCGCCTCCATTTCAGTAGAAAATTCCCCATTTAATATAAAATTATATATCTCCACATTGTAAGCTAAATAATCTTGAGTATTATAAGGAAATTTATTATACTCCAGAAACTTCATAAAAAACTCCGAAGACAATGCAAAGCCATTCGGAACTTGTACCCCACTTTTCATTAACGCCCCTAGTGCACTTGCTTTTGTACCATATTGCTCTTTGTCGCTTAAACATAAATCTAATAACATTGATAACATAATTAAATCCCCCATTTCATTTTGTGCTGTTATTGCTCTGTCATCTATTAACATTTATTGTACAGATTTACTTAGTGCTTTACAAATATAAAGAAAGCTTTGAAATGTGGTGTGCATGTATTAGCTATTGTAAATATAGTTTTGCATTCTTTTCCAAGGTATATATTGACAATATGGTGCTTTTACCATATACTATGTTGACTGATTAACAGAGTAATAACTTACAGTAATACATATTGCCTAAAGAAAATTCCCCCAAACTAAGTCTGAGGGAACATAAAACACTCTTCAATTTTCACTCCATGTATTCATCATAAATTATAGCTAAAAGTTTCTCTTTACAGTTTAATTCAGGATTCTCTATGGTTTTATCTAAGAGAAATTTAAGCATATCACCTATTTCTTTCCCTGTTTTAAGAGAAAATTGCCGCATTAAATCTCCACCGTTTATTGAAAGGTCCTTTATAGATAGCGGAACTTTAGATTCTAAAATAGCAGTTGCTTTTTCTTCTACTCTACTAATTTCTTCCAACCGAATTTCAGAAAAACGAGAACCTAGCGCATCTGCTCTTTGCAATGCAAAGAGGTCACCTAATAAATCCACTGAAACTCTGTTAATAAGACGTTTTACAGAAGCATCGGTTGGTTTTACAAGTACATTCATATGTTCCTTTACTAAAATGCTGATTTTACTTATACTCTGATTATCGAATTTAAGTCGCCTAAGTATTTGCTCCGATATTAAAACGCCTTTTTTATCATGCCCATAAAAATGACCTACGCCTTCCTTATCAACAGTAAAACAATCTGGTTTAGCTATGTCGTGCAGTAACGCAGCTATTCTCAAATTTAATGATCTGGGGCAGTTTTCCACCACTGCTAAAACATGCTGGAATACATCTTTGTCATGGTGGGGACTTTTCTGATTAAACCCTACAGCTAATTGAAGTTCTGGTAGTATAAACTTTAATAATTTAGTCTCCTCAAGTATTTTTAAAGCTTTTGTGGAGTTATTAGATAACAGCATTTTACATAGTTCATCTCTAATTCTTTCGCTACTTATATTTAATATAAGCTTAGAATTTGCACTTATAGCCGCAAGGGTTTTTTCCTCTATTTGAAAATCTAACCTGGCTGCAAAACGAATAGCTCTAAGCATTCTTAGAGCATCTTCTTGGAATCTTCTATTAGGTTCACCTACAGCTCTAATTATTTTATTATTTAAATCTTCTATGCCCTTAAAATAATCTATAACACCTTGCTGTTCATCAAAAGCTAAGGCGTTTATGGTGAAATCACGTCTTGCCAAGTCTTCTTTTAAATTTGAAACAAAAGTAACCTCCTGGGGTCTTCTATTATCCAGGTATTCGCCATCTGTTCTATATGTTGTAACCTCAAACCCCTCACCATGCATCATAACAGTAACTGTGCCGTGTTTTATACCTGTAGGCACTGTTCTATCAAATATCTTAACTGTTTGCTCTGGAGTAGCATTTGTAGCTATATCATAGTCCTTAGGTAGTTCTGTGCCAATTATAAAATCACGTATACTTCCACCCACTATATAAGATTCATATCCATTGTTTTTTAAAGTATCTAAAATCATTTTTACATCATTTGGTATAAACATAATACCTCCAGTTAAAATTAGGCATATTTTTTTCCTTAGATAAAACTCCTTTCTTTCTCAATTATAGAACGTTAACTGTTATTCACTTAAATATCTTAAATTCTAAACATACATTGCTATGGGAATAATTTCAATTAACGGCTCATTAATTTCTATCTGATTCTCATCATAATCTCTAATTAAATTTGTATTTTTTAGAAATCTATTTTTAAATTCTTGGAAATACTCCTCATCCAAATAATCAAAATATGTTCCACTTAGCAAACTATTGCTATTGTTTTCATTTTCCTTTGAGATTTTTACAACTTTACCAAGTACGGTTATGTTAGCACCTTCAATATAATCCAAATTATCCGCCATATATTTTATTTCTAATGGAACTATAACTTTTGTATTACTACTTCCAATGCTACTACTAATAAATTTTAAACATTTTTCTCTTTTGCAATTTTCCATATCCGTTTTTAGCACTTGCACCACTTGCCTCTTCACTTTATGTTCCACACTTTCATCCCCAAGTTCTACACTTTCTGGGGAAAAAGCTAATTGCATTTCCATAACTCTGATTATATCTTCTATATATTCTATAACTGGATTTTTGTACAATTTGCCTGTGAACTGAATATAATCAAATTCCTTAATATTATTTACATCATTCTCATTATTTATAATCTTTAGCATACTTTGATCATTTAGTATGTTTCTTAATCTTGATAGTATTGTTATTACAATCGAAACTTGTTTTTCAGTTATCTCAGACTTGAATTCATTGAGGAGCTGAACATTTAAGTCACCTTGCATTATTTTACCACAAGTAAGCTCATACAAAGGTGTATTGGTAGTGATCGTCACCATTTTCCTAGTGCTTTCACTTTTAGTTTCAGAAAATTCTTGTATTGCAATAGTATATAAATTGTTTATCATGTCTCCATTAAGATACAGTGGTATTAACACTCTATTGTCCATGCCTCTAAGCCCCTCCATAAAAATAGTACTTCTTACCTATTTTACATTGTTTTTTTATGTTATAGAACAACAGCCTTGAATAATTTTGGTTATTTTTATAAAATTTTATAATTTATCCACATAAAGATTGATTTCCATTGATATTCTGTTAAAATATTGTCATACACTAATAAAATAATTTAGGGGGAAAACTTATGGAACAAAAAAATTTCTTAAGAAAATTCGGTGTACCTGAGAATATTATTTCTAATGTTCTTCTTATAAACACTAGAGATACTTATTATTGGTCAGTAGAGGTAAATGGTGATACCCTTACAACCTATTGCGCCAGGAATAAAAATGACATTTACGATGGTGCAGATGAAACCTTATCAGAAAAGATAATTACCAATAAAAATTTATTTTTTAGAAACAAAGAAATTGACCATAGCTTGATTATTGAGGAATATGTGAAAAGCTTTGATAATAGTAAAAAATCATATGTAATTACTTCATTAAAAGATGATCTTTGCATGTATGAAAAACTTTAAAATTTTGGCATTTTTAAAAAATAACTAGCATAATGACTAGTTATTTTTTTAAAAATACCGATTTCATAACTATAGTTTCACCATACTTGCATTTCAGAGTATCCATAGTTTTGTCTAGCAATCTTTGTTTTTCATCTTGAGCATTATCAATATCAAAAATTGATAATTGCTTAAAATTATCCTCACATAAATTGTTAAGAGAAACTCCTAGTAATCTAATTGGTTCTCCCTTCCACAATTCATCAAAAAGATTTTTAACCGTTCCTAATATTTCCTTTGTTGAATCTGTTGCGTTATTTAAAGTCTTACTTCGAGATGAATCATTAAATTCCTGGTTTCTTATAGTTACGCAAATACTGTAAGAGCACTTTTTTATATTCCTTAACCTGGTTGTTGTATTCTCTACCAATTCTAACAATACTTTATATGCCTCATTTTTACTTTTAATATCCTCAGATAAAGTAGTTGAATTGCTTATACCTTTTAACTCATGTTCATTCCATTTAACCTTCGAATCGTCTAAACCATTTGCATATTTCCACATCATAGACCCGCTACTTTTAAAGTGATATTTTAAAATTGAAGTATCATACTGGGCTAAATCTCCTATAGAAAATATATTTAAATTGTTGAGCCTGGGAATTGTTCTCTTTCCCACCATAAATAAATCCCCTACTGGGAGTTTCCACATTTTTTTCTCTATCTCACTTTTGTAAAGTGTATGTATTTTATTCGGTTTTTCAAAATCTGATGCCATCTTAGCTAAAAGTTTCACATCGGATATTCCAATATTCACTGTAAATCCTAGTTCTGACTTTATCCTATCCTTAATTTCAGATGCTAGTGCAAGCGCTGCTTGTTTTGATGTGTTATAATTTGTTAAATCCAAAAAGCACTCATCTATAGAGAACTTCTCCACGTAAGCGGTATACTCATTAAAAATTCCCCTCATATTCCTACTGCATCTTTCGTATAAACTAAAATCTGGAGATACTACTACAAGATCTCTGCATTTCTTTCTTGCATTAAACAAGCTTTCGCCTGTTACTATTCCACTTTTTTTTAGCTAACATGGATTTTGCCAGCACTACCCCTCTTCGTGACTCTTCATCCCCTCCTATTACAGAGGCAATCTCTCTTAAATCAATCTCTTCGCCATTTATACGTCTATCTGAAGCACTCCAAGAAAGAAAAGCAGAATTAACATCTATATGAAAAATAAGTTTTTCATTTAATTTACTCATCTATCTCATCCTTTATATATTAAATATTTTATTTAATAAAATACACCTATTAATATTATATATAATCTTAACACAAAAAAGCAACCTATCCACTATTAAAGGATAGGTCGCTTTTCATTATGTAGTTTGACTTAATATAAAAGTTAGACTTTAGCACTAACTTTTATATCTTTTTCCTTAAAGTGTTTCTTCTATAAGTTTTACCATAGCCACGGTAGCCGCTTCTTCATCTTCACCAGTAGCTTTTATTGTTATTTCGTCATCTTTAATAGCCGCCATACACATTATAGCTACTATACTTTTAGCGTTATACTCATTACCGTCTTTTACTATAAGCACCTCTGATTTAAACTTAGAAGCCTCTTTAACTACTAATAATGCTGGTCTTGCATGTATTCCTGTTTCACTTTTAACTATTGCTTTTTTTTCCATCATAATATACGCACCCCTATTTCTTTAATTTTACTATTACTACTTCATTATTCTTATCTACAGTCCCTAATTTAAATTCTACAGATTCCATTATTTCATTATCTGTAAGTATTAACACAGATAAATTAGATTTAGCTTTAGTTTTTATTAAATCGTCATTAAAAGTTAATAATTTATCTCCAGCCCTAACTTGTTGGGACTTTTCCACGAAAGTTTCAAATCCCTCACCCTTCATTCCTACTGTATCCACACCTATGTGAAGTAATATTTCTATACCTTCTTTACTCTTTAAAATCATAGCATGTTTTGTAGGGAACACTTGAAGAATTTCACCATCAACTGGTGCATACAAGATTCCTTCTGTTGATTCAAATCCTATTCCATTGCCTAACATCTTTGTAGAAAAAACCTCATCCGGTATTTCAGATATATCAAAACATCTTCCCACAACTGGAGATTTCATAATTACATTCTTTACTTCTTTATCTTTCTTGAAAAAACCAAACATTTTTATCATCCTCGCCTTCTCTAAGCTGTATAGCAATTAACAATTGTTATACTCCTTAATTTAATTTATTATGACATTTGATTATAAATTTTAACTATTTATATAAATATTAGTTTGTGCATCCTTTAACATTTAACTCATTTTTAAAATACTACTAAAAAAAAAGACACAACCTAATAATATGCTTTGAAAGCATTTTATCTGGTTCATGCCTGATCTAATCAGTAACACACCTAATATTTTAAACTTTATTTATTTACTTTGATTGCTTTAACCTATGGATATGCATAGCCACATACGATGCTTCATCTTCACAAACTTCTTTTGAAAGTTTTTGTGATATAAACTTACATACCTTCTTTGCAATTTCAAATTCTTCACTCATTGATTCTTTAACAGATTCTAACATTACATTTTTTAGAACCTTATCATTTTCTGTGCGGTCTAGCGCATATCTTAAATGAGATACTAACCTGGCATATTCCATAGATTTTTCATTAGTGTTGATTCCAAGTATCTCTTGAATATATTCCATTACTTCTTTAATAATCCTAGTATATTTAAGACTTTGGGAAACTTCCTCATTAACTCTAGCAGAATAAATATGAAGAGTAATAAACCCAATTTCACTTTCCTTAAGATCCACATTTAATTTTTCTTTAATAAGTTCTATCCCTTTTTGGGCTATATTATATTCTTTAGGATATAGCGTCTGTATTTCATTTAAAAAAGGATTCACTATATCAATTCCAAGTTCAATTCTTTTTATTGCAAAACTAATATGATCTGCTAGCCCAACATGTATACGAGAAACTAACTTCTCTTTTAAAGTATCCTCAGCAAGAGAAATTATCTCCTCTGTAACTGCCAGAATTTTACCTTCTACATTATTGAGAACCTCAACATAATTAGCTTTCTCACTATGGTCAATTTTAATAAATTTCTGCTCTATGGTATTTTCTTTAGTTATAAGTTCACCAGGTTTTTTTCCGAAACCTATGCCTTTTCCAAAAAGAACATACACATTACTATCTTTTTCTGAAACAACAACATTACTACTAAGAGATTTTAATACCTTATAATCATCAGCCATATTAACGTTACCTCTTTTATAGTTTAAAATACATTTTGAAATTATTCAAGAGTTTTTCAAAATATATTCTTAAAAGTTTAAATTTCAGCCATAATTTTGTCTAATTTTGCAAGTTGTGAATTTTAAACTTATTTCATTTTATATAATATCATATAAATTATACAATATTTTATATGATAACACAATTATTATCGCATAATGCTAATTCTAAGTAAAGGCACCCTAATTTATTAGGGTGCCTCATAAAATTCTTAAGCCATAAACATTTTTATATCGTCTTCCACAGTTCCTATTCCAGCTATTCCAAAGTTCTGAGTTAGAACATTAACAACATTTGGGGATAAAAATGCAGGTAATGTAGGTCCTAAGTGAATATTTTTAACACCTAGGTGTAATAATGCAAGTAGAACTATTACAGCCTTTTGCTCATACCATGCAATGTTGTATGTTATTGGCAATTCATTTATATCATTTAATTCAAATATTTCTTTTAACTTCATTGCAATAACAACTAATGAATATGAATCATTACATTGTCCTGCATCGAGTACTCTTGGAATTCCACCAATATCTCCAAGTTCTAATTTGTTATATCTATATTTTGCGCATCCTGCAGTCAAAATAACTGTATCATTTGGTAATTCTTTTGCAAACTCAGTATAGTATTCACGACCTTTCATTCTTCCATCACAACCAGCCATTACAAAGAATCTTTTGATTGCGCCTGTTTTAACAGCGTCTACAACTTTGTCAGCTAACTCAAATACTTGATTATGAGCAAATCCTCCAACTATTTCGCCTCTTTCAATTTCAATTGGCGCAGCGCATGTTTTAGCATGTGCAATTATTGCAGAAAAATCTTTTGCTTTGACCTCTATTCTATCTGCTATATGCTTAAGACCATCGAATCCAGATGCTCCTGTAGTATAAACTCTTTCTTTATAAGAAGCTTTTGGAGGTGTAATACAGTTTGTTGTCATTAATATTGGTCCATTAAAACTCTCAAACTCTGAATCTTGTTTCCACCAAGCATTTCCGTAATTACCTACAAGGTTACTATATTTCTTGAAAGCTGGGTAATAGTTTGCTGGTAACATTTCACTATGAGTATAAACATCTACTCCAGTGCCTTGTGTTTGCTTTAATAACTCTTCCATATCTTTTAGATCATGTCCACTAATTAATATACCTGGGTTATTTCGAGTTCCGATATTTACTTTTGAAATTTCCGGATTTCCGTAAGTAGTAGTATTTGCTTGATCTAGTAACGCCATAGCATCTACTCCATATTTTCCACACTCTAAAACTAATGCAACTAACTCAGCAACAGATAAGTTGTCATTTGTAGTTTGTGCAAGTCCCTTTTGTATAAATGCGTATATTTCATTTTTCTCATATCCTAAGTTAAAAGAATGCTCTGCATAAGCTGCTATTCCTTTTATACCATAGATTACAAGTTCTCTTAAAGATCTTACATCTTCATTTTCTGTTTTAAGGATTCCTACATTCATAGATTTAGCTTCAAATTCTTCAGTAGTGCCTGTCCATGTTGCGCATTCAGCTAAATCACCATCTATTACTCCACCAGCATTTACTAGCTCTGCTTTAATTACTGCGCGAAGTTCTAATGCTTTTGTTATTCTTTCTATAAATCTAGCTTTATCAAAATTTGCATTTGTTATAGTCATGAATAATCCATCAACTACAAATTTATTTACTTCTTGGTTTTCTACCCCTACTTCTCTTGCTCTTGTACTATAAATTGAAATCCCTTTTAAAGCGAAAATTAATAAGTCCTGCATATTAGCTACATCGTCTGTTTTACCACAAACCCCTCTTACTGTACAACCCGTTCCCTTTGAAGCTTCTTGACATTGATAACAAAACATACCCATTTTTACATTCCTCCTATTATTGTTTTGAATGAAAACAATTTTAAATAATTCCCATCCATATATTACAATTTTATTGTTTTGAATAATTAATAATGATATAAGCAATTTGATGCTTGTTTTGAACTATCTTCAGTATACTTTTATTAAGATATAAAGTCGGTAACAAATGTTACAGAATAAAAAAAGTTAACCTCAAAAATTTGAAATTAACTTCTTACTTTTCATATACCTTAATCTTTCGTTTTTCTATTAATACTTTATATTTTAAACTTCCCAATTTCAGCATTAAGTTTAAGTACTTGTTCATTAAGCTTTTCTGCTGCTGTTGACACCTCTTGTATTGCCATCCCTTGAAGTTCCATTGAAGCTGTTACCTCCTCAGAAGCTGCAGCTGTTTGCTCTGACACCGAGGATATATTATTTATTGCATCAACAATGGAATCTTTATCACTATTTACCTCATCAACAAACTGACTAAAGGTTTTTATATTTTCAGTAATATCTTTTATAGAAGAAGATATGTGATCAAAGGATTCATTAACTTCATCTACTGCACAAGACTGCTGATTTGAAATAGTTTTTACTTCCTTCATTATCTCAACGGTTTTACTACTTTCACTTTGTATACTATTTACAATTTCATTTATTTCTTTAGTTGCATCACTTGATCCCTCTGCCAGTTTTCTTATCTCATCTGCTACCACTGCAAATCCTCTTC
This sequence comes from uncultured Clostridium sp., assembly GCA_964467165.1. Lineage (GTDB taxonomy): Bacteria > Bacillota > Clostridia > Clostridiales > Clostridiaceae > Clostridium_AD. The sequence continues at coordinate 3,647 of CAYXOL010000029.1, read as the reverse complement.
CAGCTTCCCCAGCTCTAGCAGCTTCAATAGATGCATTTAACGCTAACAAATTTGTTTGCTCAGCAATGGAAGATATTGTACCTAGCATGTTTGTTATATTCTTAGCTTTGTTGTCTAATTCTAATATAGCAGTTTCGATTTTTATTATAGATTTCTCATTTAAATCATTTTTTTCCTTTAACTCAGATACTACTTTAACACCTTTTAAATTTACTTTATCAACCTCTTCTGTAGTTGACAACATTTTAACTGTGTTAACCTGAAGTTCATTAATCTTATCAGATAGCGTCATTGTAAGTTCTACGCCCTTTTGTGCTTCAGAGGCTTGTTCTGACGCTCCAATAGCAATTTCTTCAACTGCTTTTGACACACTTTCACCAGAAGCGCTAGTTTCTTCTGAAGTAGCTGCTAAAGTTTCAGAAGATTCATTTACTTCGTCAGAGACAATTTGTATATTTTTAATTAAATTACCTACATCTTCTATCATGGCATTAAACCCAGATGCAAGTTGTCCAATTTCATCCTTAGATTTGATTTTGATTCTAACAGAAAAATCACCACTTTTGATTTTTTCCATATAGTTCAATAAGATCTTTATTGGTTTAATTAAACTGTTGGAGAAAAATACTGCAATGAATATAACTAAGATTAAACAACCAAGGCCAATTAATAAATTGCTAGTTATTATGGAACTAGTATCCGTTTGAATTTCGTTCATGTACATAGTCGCCATTATAACCCAATCTAATTTTTCAATTGTGGTAAATGCTGCAAATTTTTTCTGTTTAACACCGGATTCTTCCCAAGTGTATTCAACATTTCCTTCTTTTTTCTCATCAATTGCTTTAATTACTGCCTCTATTGGCATTGGTTTTCCGATCTGCTCTTTGTTTTTATGGGTCAATGTATTTTTCTTTCCATCTAAAATAGTTATATACCCATTTTTACCAATAACAATACTATTGGTATTTTTTGATAACACTTCCAATGAAATATCCATTGAAAGTACTCCAACGAATTCATTATTCTTAAAACTATTTGTTATGGGAATTGCAACTGATATAATAGATACTCCGGTAATAGCATCCTGGTATGCTTCTGTCCATGAAACTGCATTCTTCTCCACAGCTATTTTGTACCATGGTCTTGAAGTTGGATCATAGTCCTTAGGTAATTCTTGCTGAGGGTATATTAGCATTTTTTTATCTTTTGTTCCAACATAAACTGCTTGTACATCTTTATGTGATTCCATAAAGGCCTTAAAGCCTTCGTTCATCCATGGCAAATATTCAGGGTGTGAGCTTATCTGTTGTACATTAGGATCATGGGCCATTTGAGCTGCACTTTGTTCAAATGAAGTAGCATAATTTTCTATTGCTTGTTTGGTTTGTAAAACCGTTTCAAGTGTGGATCCCTTTAAATTTTCTTTCAAAATATTATTAGCTTTTAAATAAGATGCTGCTCCCGAAATAAGCATCGGGATAGTAATTAAAATGATAAACATTGAAATCAATTTAAATTTTATCCCCTTACTAAATCCTGACTTTATTTTAGTGCCCTTAGATTTTTTCACCTTTAGCCCTCCTTATTATTATTCTCAATTAGAAGTGTTTAGATTTTTCTAAAAATTCTATATATTAATTTATAATACATATTTATTAATTTTTTGTCAACATTTACTGTACTAATTTGTATATTTATCACCTTTAATATGCCTTTATATAATGAAATAGGCTTTAGTAGCATATTCAAGTTTAACATTGTCACATTTGTAATTTTTATCGCTTATGGACTAGCCTCATTTTAATATTTTGTAATATTTCTTTAAATTATGTACAAAATATTAAAATAATTAACATAAACTATAAAAAACTTAACACTAACTTAACATTACTATGATAAAATTTCATAGGAAACATAGAGAATATTCTTTTTAAAAGGAGAGCTAATATGGATTATAAGATGATTTTTCAACTTTTAGGTGGTTTAGGTTTATTTGTTTATGGGATGAAGCTTATGGGGGACGGTCTCCAAAAAGCTGCAGGAGAGAAATTAAAACGAATGCTAGAAATTCTAACTAGCAATAAGTTTTTCGCCGTACTTGTTGGTGCAGGGGTTACCGCCATTATTCAAAGTAGTAGTGCAACTACAGTAATGACTGTAGGTTTTGTAAATGCGGGACTTATGAATTTATTTCAAGCCGCTGGGGTTATTATGGGGGCAAATATTGGTACTACAATGACCGCTCAGCTTATAGCCTTTAAACTTACAGATATAGCTCCCTTCATTCTTGCAATAGGTGCTGCTTTAGTTATGTTTAGCAAGAAGAAAAAGACTAAAGATATCGGTGAAATTGTTTTAGGTTTTGGTATATTATTTGTAGGTATGTCAATGATGGAGAATTCCATGAGACCTATAAGAGAATTAGAGGGCTTTAAAAATCTCATTTTAGCCCTAGGTAAGCATCCAGTAATGGGAGTACTTGTTGGTCTTGGGATGACAGCAACAGTTCAAAGTAGTAGTGCTACTATTGGAATTTTAATGGCACTTGCTGCAAACAATGGTATTTCTTTAGAAGTTGCTCTACCTATACTATATGGTGATAATATGGGAACTTGCGTAACTGCACTTCTGGCTAGTATCGGTACTACTAAAAACGCTAAGAGGGCTGCCCTACTGCATTTCATTTTTAATGCAACTGGAACAATATTGTTTATGCTGGCTTTCAAACCAGTATTAAAAATCATTCCTCTCTTTGGTGGGGATATGCAAAGACAAATTGCTAACGCTCACACCATGTTTAATGTAACAAATGTGTTTATTCAAATTTGGTTTATAGGTACTTTAGTTAAAATTGTTAATAAATTAGTACCTGGTGAAGATGAAAAATCATCTGCTCTTGTGTTGGAATACTTAGATGTAAGACTACTTGAAACTCCAGCTATCGCAGTAGGACAAGTTATTAAAGAAGTTACTAGAATGGGAAAACTTGCTTCATATAACCTTTCTAATTCCATGGAAGCCTTCTTGAACTGCGATGAAAAATTGATGATCTCCGTTATTGAGCATGAGGTTACCATAAATTATCTTGAAAGAGAAATAACTGGTTATATGGTTTCCCTCTCAAATACTCCTCTATCAGAACATCAATCTGAGATCATCACATCCTTATATCATGTAGTAAATGATATAGAACGAATCGGAGATCATGCTGAAAATTTAGGGGAACTAGCTAGGATAAAGCTGGATAGTAAACTTTCTTTTTCAGAAAAAGCAATATCCGATGTTGAATATATGTTCGAAACTGTAAAATACAGTGTAGATAATTCCATAGCAGCTTTAGAAAATTCTGATGTGCAAGCTGCGCGTAATGCTATGGATGTAGAAGAAAAAATAGATACTATGGAAAAACAACTTAAAAATGATCATATCGCTAGATTAAATAAGTTTGAATGTACTCCAGCCGGTGGCTCTGTATATCTAGAATTATTAAGCAATCTTGAAAGAGTTGGAGATCATTCCAATAATATAGCACAAATGGTTATTCACTCCAAATCAATTTAGAATGAATAAAAGAGTAGGGAATTTTAAAACGGTTCTTTCTGAACTTTGGGTGTTTCATAATATAAAAATGAGCAGGCAGTTTA
>CAYXOL010000028.1:0-67596 GCA_964467165.1 uncultured Clostridium sp. | reverse complement strand
GCAGGTTTTCACACCCGCTTTTTCTTCTATACACCCAAAGTTCAGAAAGAACCTTAATTTAAAGCGGTACTCCTTATTAAAGTGAAAATATATGATAAACTGCATAGATTTTAAACATTTAATAACCTCTGAGGGGGCTAATCTATGGGTGTAACTGGATCTGCATGAGCAATAATTAAATTGTATGTAAGGGATTTTCCATAAGATGTTTCCCTTTATGATATAATCATTGTAAGATAACTTTTAGTGAGAAAGATAAGCGATTTGGGGTGGATTTATAGAAAAACGTTGTTATTTGTCACAAATAAAAATATTTTCAAACTTACCAAAAGAGGATTTAATAAAAATTAGTGGTATAACACATATTTCTACGAATAAATTAAAGGGGAGTATAGATTATGAAGTATGATTATCATATTGTTGTTATTGGAGCAGGAAGTGCAGGCCTAGTTGTGGCTTCAGGGGCAGCAACTCTTGGTGCAAAGGTTGCTCTTGTTGAAAGAGAAAAGATGGGGGGAGACTGTCTTAATGCTGGCTGCGTGCCAAGTAAGGCATTCTTAAAGTGCGCTCATTTAGCGAAGGATATAAGACAATCACAGAAGCTTGGCTTGGAATCTACAATAAAGGATGTGGATCTAGCTGATATAATGGAAAGAGTAAAATCTGTGATAAAGGAAATTGAGCCACATGATTCAAGAGAAAGATATGAAAGCCTTGGAGTGGATGTAATAGAGGGGAATGGAGAACTGATAGATAGACATACTGTTAAAGTCCAGGGTAGAATAATTACTTCAAAATCTATTGTTATTGCTACTGGGTCCCAGGCAGTTGTTCCTAAAATTAAAGGATTAGAAGATGTGTCATATTTAACCAACAGAAATATATTTGAATTAAAAAAACTACCTAAGCATCTTATCATTCTAGGTGGGGGACCAATAGGTCTAGAACTTGGTCAAGGGTTTAGACACCTAGGGTCAGAAGTAACTATTATTGATATGAGCACTACTTTGTTTGGAAAAGATGATGCAGAGGTTGGGCCTTTAATGGAAAAGGTATTTATTGAGGATGGAATTGATTTAAAGTTAAAATCAAAAATTATAGAAGTTAAAAAAAGTGGTGAAAATATAACTGTGGTAATTGAAAGAGGAGGTAAAACTGAAGAAATAACTGGGGATAATCTACTTGTATCACTAGGAAGAAGACCATCCACCAATGGACTTGGACTTGAAAAAGCTAAGGTTGAATTAAACGAAAGAGGTTTTGTTGTAGTTAACAATAAACTTCAAACAAATATAAATAACATATATGCCTGCGGAGATGCAGCTGGTCCTTATCAATTTACACATATGGCAGGATACCAAGCAGGTATTGTAATTAGAAATATTATTTTTCATCTAGGGTCCAAGGTTGATTACTGCGCAGTACCCTGGACAACATATACTAAGCCAGAAGTGGCACATGTGGGATATACGGAACCTATGGCAAAGGATTTAGGATTATTTAAAGAAGCTATTTTGGTTCCTCTAGATGAAATGGATAGAGCTAAAACAGAAAATGATAGGATTGGTTTTTTAAAACTTATATTGGGCAATTCAGGAAGAATAATCGGAGCCACATTGGTAGGCGAAAAAGCTGGGGAAAGCATTCCTTTGGCTACCATGGCAATTAAGAAAAAACTTAAGGCAACAGCCTATCTAAACATGATATTTTCTTACCCAACAGAAGCGGAAATTTTTAAATTTGCCTCTCTAAAGATTTTAAAAAACTCATTTAAAGAGTGGCAGAATAAACTTATAAAATTAATTTTTTTAAGATAAGTTTTTATATGAAAAATATGCTTTTCTCAGGAGAAATTAGATTGTAAATCAAAACATACAGTAAAGTGATGTATTAAAAGGTGGCGTTAAAATGATTGATACAAGGTGGCGTGGAAAATTTGAGCCTATGTTTAATTTTCTGGCGAGAATTTTAGTTAGTTTAAAAATTAAACCCAATGCCATAACAATAGTAGCTTTTGCTATAGGTTTGTTTTCGGCTATATTTATAGGAATTAATAAACCACTAGTAGCCCTAATTTTATTATGGATTTCAGGTCTTTTGGATGTTCTAGATGGAAGCGTCGCAAGGCTTACAGGCAAATCTTCCGCGGGAGGAGCTTACATGGATCTTATTTTTGACAGGATGGTTGAAGCATTTATTATTTTTGGCTTCACCATCCTTGCTCCCGCAAATTACATTGCCTATATATTGTTCTATATTTCAGTGATATTCAATTTTACAACATTTATTTTAGCCGGAGCATTATTTAAAAATACATCTGAAAAAAGCATGCATTATGATACTGGAATAGCAGAGAGGACTGAAACATTTATAGTGTTCTCTTTAATGTTAATATTTAAAAATCAAATAAATTCAATACTAATGGTATTCAATGCTATTATATTTTTAACAGGTGTCATGAGATTTTATAAAGTAATTAAGTATAGTAAAATGTAAAATGGAGTTACTCCTTCATCGTAGATGAGAATATAGCGTAAGGGGAAGAGCGTGAATATTATGAAAAAAACTAAAAAGTTACTTTTAGTGGGTGGTGGACATGCCCATGTATTTCTTATAAAGCAGTTTTATTTGAAAAACATTCCAGGAATTGAAGTTGTTCTTGTGACTGCAGGTAAATATCAGTATTACTCAGGTATGGCTTCTGGATATGTGGAAGGAATCTACAAAGAGGAGGACATGTCCTTTGATTTAAGGAAAATGTGCCATAAGAGTAGGATCAAATATATAGAGGCTAGGTTAGCTGGAATTGATGTCGAAAATAAATGTGTTAAATTAGAAAATAATGAAACAGTATCTTTTGATGTGATCTCTGTGGATACAGGGTCTGAAATGGCTGGGAAAAATGTTCAGGGAGTTATGAAATATGCATATTGTGTTAAGCCATTAGAAAACCTATTTAAGCTTCGAGAAAATTTTATAGAGCAGATGGTCAAAGAAAGCCAAGTGGTAATAGTAGGTGCAGGAGCTGCTGGGATTGAAATGGCATTTGCGTTAAAAGCCTTGTCATGCAAAATGAAGAAAAATGTTGAAGTCACTTTAGCACACAGTGGGAATTTAATATTAAATGGATACAATGAAAATGTCAGAGAAAAGACCTTGAAAAAGCTTGAGAAAGATAAAATTAAAATTTTGCCTCTGAGTAAAATATCAAGTGTTTCACAAAATAAGCTCACCATAGAATCTGGAAAACAAATAAAATATGATTTTTTAGTATGGGCTGCCGGGCCAAAGTCAAATCCATTGTATAAGGATTCGGGGTTTACAGTTGATAAGGCCGGTTATATGATGGTTAATCGCTATCTTCAGTCCGTTGACTATCCTTTTATTTTTGGGGCGGGAGACTGTATTTCTTTTTCTGATTTCGAATATGTAAAGAAGGTTGGTGTTTATGCTATTCGCGAAGCCCCATACTTGCTAAGCAATATACTAAAATTTATAGGCAATGAAGAATTAAAAGAATATATACCTCAGATAGACTACTTGGCTATTATATCTGTTGGGAATAAAAAAGGAATTATGCAATATAAGGGAATGGCTAATATGGGGAAACTAAGCTGGAAATTGAAGGACTATATCGATGGTGCATTTATGAAGAAGTTTAAATATTAAGAATGATTTTACAACTTATGTGGTTAGAAAATATAAGTATGTAGTATATACATATAGGGGTCTGTAGCAAAATTTAAATATATTTTGCTACAGACCTTTTAGAGACTAGGCTTGTCACTTTTGCCACTTGCCACGTGGGTGGCACCATTTGGAGGGATTAATGTGAAAATAATGTATGGAACAAGGAATCTTGCTAAGATTCAACATATGAAAGAGATGCTTAAGGGAATAAATATTGAGATTATTGGATTAAATGAAGTTGAATTGGAAATTGGAAAGATTGATGAGAGTGGGAATAATCCATTGGAAAATGCTAAAATTAAGGCTACTGCTTACTATAAAGCCTATAAAATGCCAGTGTTCTCTTGTGATTCAGGATTCTACATAGAAAAAATAGAAACCTTAGAAAATGTAAAGCAACCAGGGGTTCATGTTAGAAGAGTTAATGGCAAAGAGCTAAATGATGAAGAAATGATAGAGCATTATTCTAGTGTTGCTTCGAAATTGGGTGGCAGTGCAAGAGCAAGATATAAAAATGCTATTTGTCTTATATTTAATGAAGAGCGTATGTTTGAATATGATGGAGACGACATAGGGTCAGAAGCTTTTATTATTTCATCAAAGCCACATGAAAAAAGAGATGTAGGCTTTCCGTTGGATTCTATTTCTGTAGATATAAAAAGTGGTAGGCATTACATGGATATGAAAGATTGCGTGGGTGAGGATAATGATGACTGCCCAGGAAGCGGATTTAGAAAGTTTTTTAGGGAGGTTTTAAGTTATGAAGAGAAACTATAGTGTATACAGTTGGAGTCCTATACTCCATTTTTGAATACAGTGATTTTGATGTATTTTAAAGATGCCACTTGCCAAGTGGGTGGCACTAATTTTCTTAGTTTTGACATGCAATTGACATATTAGTATGCTAAGATGTGACAAATTATATTAAATAATAATAGTAATTAATTAATAATGGAGGAATAAAAATGAAAAAAATATGGATATCAAGTGCTTTATGCTTAACAATGCTTTTAATGGCTGGTTGTTCAACTAATAAAACACCGGTTAAGCAAACCAGCGCTGAGGCAAGCACTAAAACTAACTCAACTTCAGCATCAAAAGGAGACCTTACACTTGAACAATTAAAAAAATATGATGGTCAAAATGGAAATCCAGCGTATGTAGCAGTAGATGGAACAATTTATGATGTTACAAATGCACAGGGTTGGAATAATGGCAAACATAAAAATGGTATAACAGCCGGAAAAGATTTAACAAAAGAGATAGATTCAGCACCTCACGGAAGGGATGTACTTGTAAATTTAACTGTTGTGGGTAAAATAAAATAATTCTGAAAATACATCACTGTCTAGAAATATCCAATAATTTTTTTTGAACATGTTACATAGATGGTCTTAGTCTTGATATAGGTACGGTTACAATTTTAAAGCTTGTCACTTTTGCCACGTGCCACGTGAGTGGCACTATTTTTTATGTTTAGCATATTATATAAAGAATAAAGCGATATATGAAGAATAGGAGGATGTTATGATATATCTTGATAATGCTGCTACTAGTTTTCCAAAGCCGGTGGCAGTCTATTCTGAAGTATTAAGATGCATGGAAAATTATGCTGCAAATCCTGGTAGAAGTTCTCACGATATGGCAGTTGAGGCTTCGTGTAAAATTATGGATACGAGACAAGAGCTAAGTGAATTTTTCAACATTCCTAATATGTTTAATATTATTTTTACATGTAATGCTACTGAAGCTCTGAATATAGGCATAAAAGGAATATTAAAACCGGGAGATCATGTTATTAGCACAGTAATTGAACACAACTCAGTTCTTAGACCATTAAATTATCTAAGTGAAAAAGGAATAACATTTTCGCTTCTTGGTGTAGATGAAAATGGTTATTTGAATATTAATAATCTAAAAAAGAAGATACGTAGAAATACAAAAGCAATAATAATAAATCATGCTTCCAATGTATTAGGAACGCTTCAAGACATAACAGCTATAGGAGAGATTACTAAAGATTTGGGAATTATATTCATGGTTGACGCTTCGCAGAGTGCGGGAGTTATACCAATAGATGTAGCACGCGATAATATTGACTTATTAGCTTTCCCGGGTCATAAAGGACTATATGGTCCACAGGGAACAGGCGGCTTATATATAAGAGAGGGATTATTAATGGATTCATTTAAACAAGGTGGAACTGGGAGTGAGTCCTTTTCTATGAAGCAACCTGATTTTTTACCTGACAGATTTGAAAGCGGAACCCTAAATACACCAGGAATAGCAGGGCTATGCGCGGGCATAAGATTTATAAGAAAAGTAGGAATAGAAAATATAAGAAAACATGAAATCGTGTTAGTAGAATATTTAGTAAAAGAATTAAGTAAATTATCTTATGTTAAGATTTATGGTGGAACTGATTATAAGAATAGAGGAGCAGTAGTTTCTTTAAATATAGATAATTTAGATGTTTCTGAAGTAGGGGAGCTTTTAAATAAAAAAGGAATAGCAGTGAGAACAGGGTTTCACTGTGCGCCTTTAATACACCATATAATTGGAACAAAGCTCACAGGCACAGTTAGAATAAGCCCAGGATATTTTAATAATTTAGATGATATTGAAAAACTTATTAAAGCTTTAAAAGATATACATGAAAAAAGGTCTCTTTAAAAGAGGCTTTTTATATGTAACCATAGAAATGAGAATGTTTAAGTGTAAATTCAACCCTTAATAGAGGTATTTGGGGCAATATGAAAACATTTTAACAATACATGAATATAATGATAGTAGGATGAGGTATTCAATAAATTAATAAATTCAATATTTATTGAAATTTTAAGTGAAATATTTTTCTAAGTTGTAGTAAATTGGAGTTGAAGCTGATGAAATTTAAATACCTTGTAGTTTTAGTTTCTAATAGTCATTCAACATTATTATATAAAAATTTGATCCTTAAGGGTTGTAAAGTTGAATTAATATCAGCCCCCAGTGATATTTCAAGAGGGTGTACTAAAGCTATTAGATTTGATGAAAGTGATACAGAAATTGTAGCACAGGAGATAAAGAATAGAAAATTAATTATTAAAGGTTTATACAAAATAGTAAATGATAAAAACGGAACTAAGTATGTACTAATCTCGTAGACTTTGCAAACTTAAAGGGCTTATAAATGTGCCCTTTAAGTTGTATTATTTCAAGTACTAAAACTATTGATGTTAAATTTTTTATACTGATATAATAGATGTGAAATTAGGTATAACTGAAACTATTTTAACATATTTAATAAAATCTTCAGAGCATATTTTCCAAGTATGATCCTCTAAATTTTTATGCCTCATTAGGACATAATTGTATTTATCACTAGAAAAAATCTTAAACCCTGATTTATGACAATCTTCAAGGAATAATTTGTCTTCACCAAAGGATATATTTCGAAATTTAACACTATCAAAAACTTCTTTCTTAGCTGTAATAGTACCACCAGCAACTGCGAAAACGTATTTATACTCCCAATTGCTGCACATAATACCTAAAGTGTTGTTATTGTCAAAATATACAAAGTAAGTTAATTTGCCTGTTATTTTGGCATCAGTATATTTAAATACATTCATAGTATCCTCTAAATAGTTAGAGCCATAATAATCATCATCATCCATTTTAGAGATATAGTCATATGCTGATTGTTCAACTCCAAAATTTAAACATTCACCAAGGGTACAAGATTCATCTAATTGAAATATTTTAACATGATTAAAATTTGCAGTTTTAAGCTTACATTCATTGAAATTAATTTTATTATTATTTATAATAACTAGTAACTCTTTTACAGGATAATTAGACCTCTCATAGTTTATAAAAATATTATCAATATAATTAGGTTTATTAGTACAAGCAATTATAGATACACCAGGATTAGAATCTTGTTTTAATGTTTCTCTATACTTCTTAATTAATTTCTTTTCTCTATTGAATCCATCAATCATAATAAACCTCCATAATTAGATATTAAGTAGAAAATCACCGACTTAGTATACATTATTCAAATATACAATTATTGTTAGCTGTTTGTGTATCTGTTTATAGAAATAAAAAATAGGTACACTATTTCAATTCATAAATATAATGAATATTAGGCGTATCAATTATCAGAGGGGCTGAATTCTCATAGAAAGTATAAATGAATTGTATGAAATTGAAGATACAAGCAACGTAGATGTTTCAATAATTATTCCCTGTAAAAATGAGGTAAATAATATAAGATGGACAATAGATTCAATACTGGAGTCTAAAAATCATCTTAAATGTGAAATTATAGTAGTAGATGATGCTTCAACAGATGGAAGTGCAGATTTTTTGAAAACTTATATAAGTGAAGACAAATATAGAGATGTTATTTTAATTAAGACTAATAATATAGGTGCAGCAGCAGCAAGAAATGCGGGGGCAAAAGCTGCTAAGGGAAAATATTTATTTTTCTTTGATGCCCATGTAAAAGTACCTGACATGTGGGCAGATGATTTAATTAATACTTTAGAAAAGGCTAAGGCATCACTCGTGGCCCCCTGTATTTCAGATATTTCAAATATCTCATCAGCAGGTTATGGTCAGACATGGAATGATGAATTTAAAATTACTTGGTTTTCAAAAAAACCAAATAAGGGAGACGAAATTCCACTGGCAGGTGGTGCAGCGCTTGGGATAACCAGAGAGGCGTTTGATAGAATAGGTGGGTTTGATCATCTTTTTCAAGTATGGGGTAAAGAGGATGAAGAGATATGCCTTAAAGCATGGCTTTATGGATATAGGATAGTTATTAATCCAGATGTAATAGTACAACATCTATTTAGAAAAAAATTTCCATATAAAGTAACCCTTGCAAATGTTACTTATAACACTATATGTCTTGCTTGCTCACATTTTGAAATGGAGAGACTTAAGAAGGTTATGGATATAGCAAAAAGAGATTATTATTTCTTTACCGCAGCACATGAAATAGATAAAAATTCAGATTTAATTGTAAGACAGAGAAATAAATACTTGATAGAGCGTGTATATGATGATGAATATTTCTTTAAAAAATTCAATATTTTATTTTAATTTTAATCTATAAAGAAGGATATCCTCACATTTGTGAGGATATCCTTCTTTATAGAGTTTAATTAACTGCAGCATGGAGAACAACTTGGATCTGGACATGGTGTGTTAAGGCAAGAAGGTGTAGGACAAACTTCTGGTAATATAAAGGAACCAGCGAATTTTACAACAGTATTTTCACAGGGAGAACCAGTTCCCGCAGTACAATCTTCACAATTTTCTGCAGTTGCAGTAACAGTAACGGTAAGACTATCAGTAGGTATAGGTTTAGGTTGTGCTTCGCTTAATGTTGGTGGACATTGTTGATAACTTACAATATTATTTACACATTGTGATCCTTCACAGCATATAGCACCATTAAGAGTTCCTGCGCAAAGGCCACCAGCACATGCGTCACCTATAGCATTACCTGTAAATACTCTATAATCAATACAACCAATTACCCTTCTAGGGTATAATGTTAAGCAAAAGGATGGACAACCTGCTCCGGGTGTAACGGTAATAGGACAAGGGCAAGGATCAGTAAAGCAGAACAAGCAACTGTTATACTGTATAGTAGTAAGAGTTGGGTCAATATTTACAGTGAAACCTGTTCCAATGGTTGTTTTACAGCAGAAATTTATTGTGTTTAAACAGTCTCCACAATCAGGAGTACAAGTAGGGTCAGCAGACCTGAATCCTGCATTAGTAGCATTAAATCCATTTGATTCCATAAGTTCTTTAAGGGTTTCTTCAGTTAATGTAGTTGCTATCTGTTTTTCCGATAGACTTTCCATTTCTAGCATTATGTCTCTGATTTCTTTCTTTGTATTAAATTCCTTCACAATACGTACCTCCCCTATAAACGAATAAAAATATTTCTAGATTTATATTTCCATATTAACATGATATGAATTAGTTCAAAATGTGTGCTAATAACTAAAAAAATAAAAGTTATAAATTGTAATATGTTTAGCATATTTTATATAAAGAATAATTTAAAAGAAGGGGTAAAGAGATGTTTTTGCCTGATAAAAAATTTTATGTTATAAAGCAATCAGACTATACAACATGGAACCTTACATATGATAAAAACAGGGGGATTTTATATAGAATATTAAAAGATAATAAAGAATCTAATTATAAAGTGCTAGAAAAAGAGAGTAGTGGAAATTTTTCTGTGTTATTACTCCCAAATGATGATATATATTTCTTATATGAAGATTTAAAGGGAAATATAAAACTCAGAATTTTAAATGAAGATAAATGGAGTGAGGATATAGTTCTTTTAAAAAAGACTACTGAAATATATGATATTTCTTTTAAGGCTATATTAAATAAAAATCAAATTTATTTATTTTATAATGTACTAAATAGAGAAACTAAAATCAGAACACTTTTTAATCAAGTAGTAAATGAAAACTTTAATCTAGAATCTCCTATAATAATAGCTAAAAGCAGCGATGAAAAAAATTGTTCTTTCAACATTGTTATAGATGGCAACAATAAGTTATTAATTATGTATCAAAAATCACAAAAGAGCTATAAACTTGGATATAAAATTTTAAATGCCGAATTTAATATCTGGTCTGATTTTAATATAATAGATGAAAGTAGTGAGCCTTTTATGGATTATTCTTTTCTGTCAATTAATGATGTTATACATTCATTATATATAAAAAAGGAAAAGAATAGGAGTGTCTTAATATATTCACAAGATGGATATACTAAAGAAAGATATAACAGATTATTTGAGGCTACAGATTTAAAATCCTGTTCTTTTTTTGCTATAGAAGGTCATTTATATTGTTCATGGATAAACAATAATGAAATTTATAACTCCTTCACAAAGGATAAAGGAAAAACCTTTAGTGCCCCTTCATCTATTGAATTATTATCTTCATTGAATGTTATAAAATCAATATATGAGTCTAATTTAACTAGAACCATAAGGGATTTAATTATTAATGAAATGTATGTAATGGATGATGATGAGGTTGAAATTTTAATAATCCCAAATGAATATAATACTTTAGATAGTAGTATAATCAATAAAAATAAATCTCATAAAGAATGTGACCAATGTTTAATAGAAGCTAAATCCTATTTGAATGTTGCTTATAATAAAATGCTTATATACGAAAAACAACTGAGACAGAAAGAAGAGTTAATTACCTTACTTAGGAATAGCGTACAAGAAAATGTTATTAGAATTCATATTTATGAAAATAAATTGAAGGATATAAATGCAGAGTATATAAAATTTCAAGAGGATAAGGAGTTACTAAATGGAAATATAAATTATCTTCAAGAGAGTTTAATAAGTAAAGAAAAGAAGAACAATGAATTGGAAGATGTTAACAATGAGCATGGAAAAGAAATACTAGCTTTTAAAGATCAGTTTATTGAAAAACAAAAACAAATTATGATATTGCAAGAGGAAAATTCTCAGCTAGAGATGGGTAATATTGAAAAAGAAAGTAGAATTTTATTATTTAATGAAGAAGTTGAGATTTTAACAAATCAATTGGAGGAGCTAAACTCAAAATTAACAATAACAAACATTAAAATAAAGGATTCCTTTTTAAAGCGAATATTTAATAATGTATAATGGATAATTATAATATATTATATAAATAAGTCTAAAGGCTTATTTAAGATTACTGCATTAAATTAATACAGTAATCTTTTTTTTATGTAACAAAAGAAGGTAGTAGTTTAATATAATATACTGAACTTCAAAACTATATATACAGTGTTTGATTTAATCAAAAAAATTTCAATAAAGAGGCGTGATATTTATGAAAGGTATAATTCTAGCAGGAGGAACGGGATCAAGACTTTTTCCCTTAATAAAGGTAACAAATAAGCATTTACTTCCTGTAGGAAAATATCCAATGATATATTATTTAATTGCTAAAATGAAACAAGCAGATATTATTGATATTATAATTGTTTCAGGAAAAGAGCATATGGGTGCTATAGTAAAATTATTAGGTAGTGGATATGAATATGGGGTTAAATATACTTTTAAAATACAAGATCAACCTGGTGGAATAGCAGAAGCTTTGGGATTATGCGAGGAATTTGTTGGAAAAGATTGTTGCACTGTCATACTTGGAGATAATATATTTGAAGATGATATATATGAATATGTAAAAAACTTTGAAAAGGAGGGGGAGGGTGCAGAGCTATTATTAAAAAAAGTATCAGACCCTGAAAGATATGGAATAGCACAAGTTAGGAACGGTAGAATAATTTCAATAGAGGAAAAACCTGAAAATCCTAAAAGTAACTACTGTGTTACAGGAATATATATTTATGACAATAGAGTGTTTAAGGTTATTAAAGAATTAAAACCATCTGATAGAGGTGAACTTGAAATTACGGATGTTAACAATTGGTATTTAAAAGACGGTTCTCTTTCCTATGATATTATGAAGGGATGGTGGACAGATGCTGGTACCTTTAATTCGTTGATGAATGCTAATATATTAGCTAAGGATATAGATTTAGATTATATATTGAGTAGAGAGTTTAAGGTAGGGGATAGATAATATGATGCTTAGATGTACTGGCGGGGATGAAATGAGATATTTGGATGGAGCTTTGATTGGATTTTTCAAGAGGATAAATAGGGGGATAAAAGAATGAAAACTTATCTTGTAACTGGTGGGGCGGGATTTATTGGCTCAAATTTTATAATATATATTTTAAAAAAATACAATGATAAAAAAATCATTAATCTTGATAAGTTAACTTATGCTGGAAACCTTGAAAATGTTAAAGGAGTAGAGAATAACCTTAATTACAAATTTGTAAATGCTGATATATGTGATAAAGAAACAGTTAATAAAATATTTAAAGAAAATGACATTGATTATGTAGTTAACTTTGCGGCTGAATCACATGTGGATAGAAGTATTAGTGAACCAGAAATTTTTATAAAAACAAATGTAATGGGTACTACTAATTTATTAAATACAGCTAAAGATGCATGGAAAACTAAAGAAGGCTACAAAACAGGAAAGAAATTCTTACAAGTATCTACAGATGAAGTGTACGGTTCTTTAGGAGAGGTAGGATACTTTACAGAGAAGACTCCATTAGATCCTCATAGTCCCTATTCTGCAAGTAAAGCATCAGCAGATTTAATTGTTAAGGCATATTATGATACCTATAAAATGCCTATAAATATAACTAGGTCTTCGAATAACTATGGCCCATACCAATTTCCAGAAAAGCTGATACCACTTATTATTAATAATTGTTTGAATAAAAAACCAATACCTGTTTATGGAGATGGGTTAAATATAAGAGATTGGATATATGTCGAAGACCACTATAGAGCTATTGACATGGTTATTGAAAAAGGAAAAACGGGAAAAATTTACAATATTGGTGGTCATAATGAGAAAAGTAACATTGGTATAGTAAAAAAAATAATAAAATTTCTCAATGAAAATGTTGATAATACTATAACAGAAGAGCTTATAGCATATGTGCAAGATAGAAAAGGACACGATAGGAGATATGCAATAGATTCTAGTAATATAGAAAATGAATTGGATTGGAAATCAGAAATAACTTTCGAAGCAGGAATTGAAAAAACTATTAAGTGGTATCTAGAGAATGTAATATGGCTTAATAATGTTACTTCTGGAGAGTATCAGAATTACTATAAAAAAATGTATAAATAAATTTAAATTAAGAGGTAATATAAATGAAATTTATGTTTGTGAAAAATCAATCTTAACTGCAAATTTTTAAATTTAATGACATTTCAAAGCCAAAGTCCCTTACTTCTATAAGTAGGGGACCCATGTTATAAAAAAGATAAAACATAAATCACTTTTTGAACTGGCGAGTATTGTAGCATCGAAGATGATGGTTTAATTAATATTAGCAGAAAGGAAGAATTACAATGGCTAAATATATGATTACAAGTATAGTAATTTTAACTTACAATAAACTGGAATATACAAAACAATGTATCGAGAGCATAAGAGAATATACTGATACAAATAATTATGAAATTATTGTAGTAGATAACCATTCTACTGATGGGACCGTTGATTGGTTAAATAGCCAGCAAGACATAAAAACAATATTTAACGAAGAAAATGTTGGTTTTCCAAAAGGCTGTAATCAAGGAATAAATATTGCTGATGGAGATAATATCTTACTTTTAAATAACGATGTGGTGGTTACTCCAAATTGGCTTATGAATTTAAATAAGTGCTTATATAGCTGTGAAGATATAGGTGCAGTTGGAGCAGTTGCTAATAGATGCCCTTATTATCAGCAAATAAGTGTAGAATATAATACCCTAGAAGAAATGATATGTTTTGCAGAAAAATATAATATCTCTGATGAAAATAAATGGGAGGAACGGTTAAAGTTAATTGGTTTTTGTATATCTATTAAAAGAGAAGTGATAGAAAAAATTGGTCTACTTGATGAAGAATTTACTCCAGGAAATTTTGAGGATGACGATTATTCTTTAAGAATAAGAAAAGCTAAATATAGATTAATGCTTTGCATGGATACCTTTATACATCATTATGGTAATCTTACCTTTGGTGAAAATCCATATGAGTATTCTAAAATTTTAAAAATGAATCAAAGAAAATTTGAAAAAAAGTGGGGATTTAGTTGGAAAGAATGTAAGGGTATAAGTTATGAAATAATTAAACTAATCAATAGGAAGAGGTTAGAAGAATTTAATGTATTAGAAATTGGTTGTGGCTGTGGTGCAAATTTGCTGGGAATAAAAAATATTTTTAAAAATGCTAATGTATATGGTATAGAATCAAATAAAAATGCTGGGGAAATAGCGAAAGCCTTTGCAAAGGTTATTATTGGAAACATTGATAATTGTGAATTATCTTATGAAGACAGATTTTTTGATTATATTATTTTTTCAAGTATACAAGTAGAGTTAAATAAATCCTCCGATATTCTAATATTTATAAAAAAATATTTAAAAAGTGATGGGCTAATATTAATAAATAATTTTAATACTAAGTTTACCTAATTATAGAATTTAACGTTCGTTATAGATAAATAACTGCTAACATCAAAATTGGAAACTATGTAATTATAAATTTTGATTGTACATTGGGCCATGATGCTGTTATTCTTGATTGTTACACTATTAATCCAATATATTAGTACTATGCTCGAAGTTGGAACAGGTACTAATGGTAACTCCTTCTTTTAATAATTTATATAATAAATTATTAAAAGAAGGAGTTGCTTTATATGTCAAATTATTTTAATTATGAATTATTTGAGGATTAAGAGTATATTTTATAATTACAAATTCAATACGATATAACAAATTCTATCAACATCATCTAAACTTAAATCAGCATAAAGTGGTAATGTTAGTACTCGTTTAGCAATATGCTGCGCTATTGGTGTTTTATTTACATTAAATTTTCCATGATAGCAATCAAAGGTACTAGTTAATGGATAAAAATATTTTCTTGCAAATATATTATTTTCCTTTAATTTATCACACACTTCATTTCTACTAAAACCAAATACTTTTTCATCAAACACAACTGGGAAATAAGCATAGTTTGATTGAATATTCTCTTTATCATACATTATTTTAAGCCCATTTATATTTGAAAGCCATTTATGATATCTTTCAACTACAGTTTTTCTTTTGGATATTTCTTCTGTTATATGACGTAGGTTACAAATACCCATAGCTGCTTGAAATTCATTCATTTTTGCATTTGAACCAACACCATCTACCATTTCTTGTGATTTAATACCAAAGTTTTTTAATTTAGATAGCTGTTTTCCAATATTCTCATCAGAAAATGTTACTGCTCCACCTTCGATAGTATTATATACTTTTGTAGCATGAAAGCTAAACATTGAGGCATCTCCAAATCTTCCTATACCTTGTCCATTTACTTTTTCGCCAAAAGTATGAGCTGCATCATAAATTACTTTCAAATCGTATTTACTAGCAATCTTTTCAATTTCATGGATATTGCAAATATGTCCATAAACATGAATAGGCAGAATAGCAGTTGTTTTATCTGTTATTAATCTTTCTATTTTTGTTACATCCATAGTATAATCATCTGAATTAATATCACAAAAAACAGGAGTTAATCTATTTCTTACAATGGCATGTGTCGTTGATGCAAATGTAAAAGGTGTTGTAATAACTTCCCCTGTTAAATTCATCGCTTGAATTAAAAGTTCTAATGCCATATGCCCATTGGTAAATAATGAAATATTATCTACTCCTAAATATTTCATAAGATCCTGTTCTAATTGTTTGTGAAATTCTCCTATATTAGTTAGCCATGCTGTATCCCAAATTGATTTTATTTCATTTGTGTATTCCTCCAGTGGAGGCATAGACGAACGAGTTACTAATATTGGTTTTTGATTCATTATCATTCACCTCAAAATTTAATTTGCTCTTTTGCGCCTAAATAATTAAAGGAATACTACTAATTTTTTAGACATTATATTTTTGAAAATTTTCTGCATATTAGTAAGAAGAAAAATGTTCTCCCATTTATTTTATGCGATCAGTTTAAAAGTGTACCTTCATAATTTTTAATATGGAATATGGCTGCCTCAATGCTAATATTAAAAATAAAACCCCCTATGCATTAAAGCAGAAGGTTACTCCCTTTAATACAGAACACTATTATGTGGTTATGAGTGAGGTGAATGAACTAAAACGAATGATTCATAAAATAAAAATGTTATACATATATATTAATAACATGCAAAAATATTTTCAAAACTGTAAAATGGCGAACTTGATATCGTAAGCAAGGTCTTGATTCTGCATTGAATCAAGGTTATAGAAATATTAAGATTATTATATGTGATGACAGTACGACAAGTTATGTACAAGAGTTAGAAGAGCAATATATGCTTAAGAGTAATAAAATTAAGTATATTAATAATGGTGAATACCTCAATGATAGTTTTAGAACCGTATGTCAATATTCTAATGATATTCGTTTAAATGGAGAAGATTCAGGAAGAAATTTATGGACTATAATAAAAAAATATAAGGGGGGAAATAGAATGAGAGTGGGAATAATGCAACCATATATATTTCCATACATTGGGTATTTTCAAACGATAAATACTGTTGATAAATATGTGATTTACGATGATATTCAATTTATAAAAGGTGGATGGATAAATAGAAATAGGCTGCTAATTAATGGAAAAGCCAGTATGATTACTTTAAAAATTAAAAAAGAAAATTTTAATCTTAATATAAATGAAAAATCCTTAGTGGATAACTTTGAATATGAAAACAATAAATTTTTAAAATCTATAGAATTAGCATATTCAAGAGCTCCGTATTTTGGAGATATGATTAATGTTATAAGAGATATTTTAAATTATAAAGAGAAAAACCTATCCAGATTTATTACAAATAGCATAGTGAAAATCTGTAATTTTTTAGAGATTAATACAGAAATAATTATTTCTTCACAGCTGAAAAAAGATAAATCACTTACAGGACAAGAAAAAGTTATACATGTAAACAAAATATTGGGTTCCGATACTTATATTAATGCTATAGGTGGGATGGAATTATACTCAAAAGCTAAGTTTAAAGAGCAGGAAATAGACTTATTTTTTATAAAAATAAAAGAGGTAAAATATAAGCAATTTAACGGTGATTTCATTCCGAATTTATCGATTATAGATGTATTGATGTTTAATTCTAAGGAAGAAGTTAAGCGATTATTAAATGAATATGAGTTGGTATAAATATGATAAGTAGAGAAATTGGTGGTTTTTTTGAATTAGAATTAAATATAGGTAATGAATACCACATAAATGCTATACATTTAAATAGTGCTAGGTATTGCTTACAGTACATTTTAAAGGCAGGGCGGTATAAAAAAATATATATACCCTATTATATATGCGATAGTGTACTAGAACCTATAATTGAGGAGAATGTTAATTATGAATATTATCTTATAAATGATAAATTTGAGCCTGTTTTTAATAAAAAATTATCTTATGAAGAATGCTTTTTGTATGTAAATTACTTTGGAATGAATTCTGAAAATGTATATAAGGTGAAAGAAAAATTTAAAAATGTAATAATTGATAATACTCAAGCATTTTTTGAAATGCCTTTAAATGACACAGATACAATTTATTCAACAAGAAAGTTTTTTGGAGTTTCTGACGGCGGGTATTTATATACAAATAAACTATTAGATAAAAAGTTTGAAGAGGAAACCTCATATGATAGATATGAATATTTACTAAAAAGAATTGACATGACAGCAAGTGAAAGTTATGAATTATTTAAAAAAAATGAAGAGTATTTAAGTAAATGTGGAATAAAAAAGATGTCTAGACTAACATGCGCTATTTTATCTAGTGTTGACTATAGTAAATGTAAGTCTTTAAGAAATGAAAACTTTTTGTATTTGCATGAAAATTTTAAGAATCATAATGAATTAAAGATAGATATAAGTAACATAAACGGTCCTATGTTTTATCCATTATTAATAAATGATAATAATTTAAGAAATAAGCTAATAAAAAATAAGATTTATGTAGCAACTTATTGGAATGAAATTAAGCAGAAAATAACTAGTGAAAAGTTTGAATATTATTTAACTGAAAAAATGATACCAATCCCTATTGATCAAAGATATAACATAGAAGATATGAAATTTATTATTAAAAATTTAATTTAGTAGGTGAGTAAATTGAAAAAGAAGGTTTTAGTTTTTCCGTGCGGCTCAGTGACTGCAATAGATATCAACTTTGCACTTAGAAATTGTTTAAGGGTAGAACTTTTTGGGGCATCTAGTATAGATGATCATGGTGAATATATATATAAAAATTATATAGGGGACGTTCCTAATATAGCTGATTGTGATTTTATTGAAAAATTTAATGGGATTTTGATAAATAAAGCAATAGACTTTATTATTCCTACACATGATTCAGTGGCATTATATTTAAAAGAAAATGAAAAAAAAATATTTGCCACGGTTATATGTGCGGATTTAGAAACTACAAAAATATGTAGATATAAATCACTAACTTATAAACTTTTTTATCAGTATGATTTTACGCCTAACATTTATACTAATTTAGCTAATGTTAGTCAATATCCGGTTTTTTTAAAACCAGATGATGGACAAGGGGGGAAAGGTACATTTATAGCTCATAATGAAGAAGAAATAAAATTTTATATGCAAGGAAATAATAGAATGATAATGTGTGAATATTTATGTGGAGATGAAATTACAATTGATTGTTTCACTGATAAAGATATGAATTTGAGATTTGTATGTGAAAGGACAAGAGAAAGGACTTTCGGAGGTATAAGTGTAAAAGCAAATATCGTAAAATTAGAAGAAGAAGTTAAAAATATATCACAAATAATAAATAGTAAATTGAAATTTAGAGGATATTGGTATTTTCAGTTGAAAAAAGATTCAAATAATAAATATAAATTAATGGAAATATCAACAAGGATGGCAGGTACGTCATGTATAAGTAGAAACCTAGATATTAATTTTCCATTGCTCTCCATATTGGATTTTAATAATGAAGATATAGATATATTACCTAATAACTATAATATTGAAGTTGATAGAACGCTAATTAATAGATATAAAATCGATATAAATTATGAAAGGGTATATTTAGATTTTGATGATACATTAGTATTTGATAAAAAGATATATAATCAATATATGTTTTTTTATTTGTATCAGTGTCTAAACAATAATAAAGAAATTATATTGATTACTAAACATAATGTGGATATTATAAACACATTAAATAAGCTAAAAATTCCAGAAACCTTATTTAATAAAATTATAGAAATAGATGCAAGTGAGTATAAATATGAGTATATGGATAATAGTATTCAAAGTATATTTATAGATAATTCTTTTATAGAAAGGAAACTGGTGAAAGAAAAGTTATGCATGCCTACCTTTGATACTGGAAATATAGAATGCTTGATAGATTGGAGAGGTTAAAAAGAATAAAGCAATGTTGAAGGGCGCTTTAGTGATTAGTTCTATTTGAGTTATTAGCGCACTTCGACATCCTAAATTTTTTCACTTAGAGATTTATTAGAAATATTTTAGAAAGGCATAAACAGGCAAATCTAATGCTTTATATGCAATGTGATGTTTTCTAGTATTAATCACTTAATTAATCTGACTTATAGTGATTCTTTTATCTGTATTTAACTTATAAAGATATTAAACACTTAATTGATTGAGCATAACAGTGATATAACTCTTTTTTTATCTCATTTAATTCGTTTAATTCAGCATCATCTTTTGGTACATAATTTTGTAATTCTTTAATTTTTCCTATATAGAAATGGAACCATCTTTTAATAAGTTTTAAATATTCCTCTTTGCTCTTTATAAAATCTTTATCTAGGTATGAGTCAGTTAGAAAATAATAACAATCTATGGCACCAAGAAGATGAACTATGGGATCGCGAGTATTCTGTGTACCATGTACTCTAAAACTACTCAAAGGTTCTGCAATATATATTGCATTTCCTTTAAGTAAAAGCTTAAACCATATAGCCATATCAACATAACTTCTTGTTGATCTTCCTTTATAACTAAAAATATCATCCTCAATATCAGCTTTTTTAAACATTGCAGTTGTAGGTTCCCCAACTATATTTGCCATAGTATGCAACATAAATGCCCCTAAGCTTTCTCCATTTATCTTCGTGGTTTTCGGTAAAAATTTTATTGGAATATATACCAGTTCATCATTTTTATTTATGCGGTTTCTGTAGGAAGTAACCAATGTTACATCATTGTTGTTTATAAAATAATTCACCATAATTTCTATTTTGTTTGGATAAAATACATCATCGTGAAATAAATAATTAATATACTCTCCATTGCTTAACTCGAAACATTTTTCACCATTTAAAATACCCCTCTGACCTAATGGACCACCATTATTATAGTATTTTATATTTTTATTATTCACCATATAACGGTTTATCATCTTTTCAACTTCATCATTATTACTATCATCGCATATGATTATTTCTATACTAGTATAGGTTTGATTTAATGCACTCATTAAGGCCTTTTCTAAATATTCTGTTTGATTATATGTGGGAATTAGAATACTTACAAGTGGTAAATTTTCTTTCATAAAATCCTCTCCACAACTTTTTTATTTAAATAGATTTAAACAAATATCTTCAATATATCATATGAAATAAATTTAATTATGTTATTATTGTTAATAATATTAAATTATTTTACATTTAATACGAACACCAATGAATTGCAAATAATAATATGTACTAAATTAACATTTTTATAAGAAGGTGAATGGTTTGAAAGAAAATAATTCAACAATTAAATTAAATTGGCCATTAGACGAGAAATTCTATATTACTGATATAGTTTCTGTATATCCAAATTCAGATAATTTTAATGACCTTGATTGTCCTCCGTGCACTTTTACGAATCCTCATTGTTGTGGAGACTCATCTCAAAGTTCAATAACAAGTGATACATGTGAAAATCTGGATAATAAAGACGTAGAAGTAGAATTGAATATTCAAGGAGGAATATTGACAATAAGAGTTACCTATCCAAATAGGAATAAAGAAAATTTTTATTTGGATTTTTTGTTGTAACCACTATTTATCATAACACTAGGTAGATCAGTATATGTTGTTTTATTTTGTTTGAAAATTTTTAAATTGTTTTGTAGTAGTCGAAGAATAATTCTTTTACAAGGAAATTTGATATTGAATATGATTATGAAATATTAGATAAGGTTAGTAAGGGGTGTCTCGCTAGAGAAATGATTTTCTATAGTGAAACACCCCTTACTAACAACCATCATTCACAAAGTATTTCCAAACTTTCTCCATCATAAACTTCAAATTCTTTTATTGATCTCATTACTTCTTTTTTAGCAAGTTCAATATATCCATATTTATAATATATTTTTCCAAGACTTAGTAGTACAAATTTATTATTTATCAAATTTAGTAAGTTTACGGCTATTTCAAGTTCATCAAACTTGCTATTCACAAGTAAAATTTCACAGATTTCTAAAATTATATCAAGGTATTCCTGGTCATTTTCTTCTTCAGATAAAACAGAAGTGTGTTCTTTTGTAAATAAGTTTAAGAGCTGTGAGTAAACTTTATATTGTTTTTTATTATACTTAGATAAATCATCCTCTTTAAAACTACTTAATAAAGCAAGTGCATTGTCATAATTATTAGTTAATATACTACTTATAACTTTGTACATGGAAAAATATAAATAACTAGAACTGCTTTCAGTTATACTGTTCAATTTAATGCATTCATTAAATTCGCCAGACATTACAAGACAATGAGCTTTAATTAGCATTAGGTCTTCTGGAATAATACCAGCTAGTTCACATTTTTCTACGTACTCCAATGTTGTTTTATAAAAGCCTTCGGTGTAAAATAAATTTGCAATAATGATATTTGCTTTGGGATAATCAGAAAAGAATTCCTCTATTATTTTTTTGAAATCATGGTAAGGTGTATTTTTATTCTTTAATATATGACCAATAGAATATAGTGGATTAATGAAATCAGGATTTGATTTCATTGCTTCGATATAATAATTATATGCAGCATCATAATCCTTGAGTTTTAAATAAGCATTGCCCAGTTCATAGTATGCTTTGAAACTTCCTACTCCATATAAACACTTTAATTCTGAGGGTGCCTCTCCCAGTTCAATACATTTTTCTAACGATTTTATCTGAAGTGTAGGCATATTCATATCTTTTAAGATAAGAGATTTTAAAAAATATAAATCAGTAAATTTAGGGTAGTGCTTAAGTCCAATATTTATAAATTTAAAAGCTGTATCGAAATCTTTTATATTATAATTTAAGAAAACTATCCTGAATATTAGCAAAAAACTATATCCATTATAGGGTTCGAATTTTTCATAGGACTTATAAAAATGTTCTAAAGCAGTTTTGTTATCATTTAGTGATGCGTATTCAGTTCCTAAGTTGAAGTGAGCAAAATAATCATCTGAATCTTTTTCTATTTGATCATTTAACAGTGTTATATTTCTAGATCTCTTATTCTTAGAATTTATACTTTTATTCATATAACCAAAATGGTGAATTTTTATGAGTGGGTAAATTGCATTATATTTATCTTTTGAATATATTAACTGATTATGAACTTCGCCCTCATAATGGGTTCCTTGATTATTTTTATATAATCTTGGGTTTAAATTTACAGTAATTGAGTTATCATCAATGGTGTTTCCATAATAATTTAAAGTTTCAAAAAAATAAATTGCATTTTCATCCAACTGTTTAGTTAATAAATCTTTAAAATTTTCTTGATCGGCAGGATATAATTCATCATCTCCATCCAAAATTAATATCCAATTTTTAGTAGCATATTTTAATGATTCATTTCTAGCCTCACTAAAATTATTATTCCACTTAAAATAATGAACCTTAGCACCAAAGCTTTTAGCTATATCTATAGTTTTATCCGTGGAACCTGTGTCAACTATTATAATCTCATCAACAATGTCCTTGATGCTGCTAAGGCATCTAGGCAAGTAGGTTTCTTCATTTTTAACAATCATACACAAACTTACTTCATTTTTCATTTATTATCCTCCAATTTAAAACAATACAATACTTCCATATATATTATGTAGAAATTAATTTACAGTTCTTAATTCATTTTCGAAATCGTGGTTCATAAAGGCAAAGTCTCATATACATATTATTAGGAACATCCTTATGTACAAGAGAATATAATATATAGGGATTAATAATCCTAAAAAATAAATTCGTGGAGATGGTTTTTTATGGCTTTAACACTAAACTTTGATACTCCAAAAACTAGTTCGCCTCGTTCTGTTGCTGTTACAGGAACAGTTGCGGCATATAGTCTTGGATATTTGACAATTAGTCTTAACGTTACTAACGCTTCTACTGCAAGTAGAAATCGTTCATTTTATAGAACAATAACCTATGATAATACAACAGGTGCAACATCTCAAGTAGTTAGTACTTCTTATACTTTGTCAATTGTACCAAAAATTTTAGGATCAGATACTATTTTATCAGCAGCTCAGGCTTGGTCTTACACCCCTAACGTTTAATAATAACTATTTTAAATTCCATGGAGCCATAACTGGCTCCATGATTTAAGTTGAGGTAGGATTATTTTAGCACTTATACTAAAAAGGACAGGGGGTGTTTTTAAGATAATGAATAACCAGATTAAGCAAGAATACTGTTATTTTCATATAAAAGTGGTTATGAGATGTGATTGTGGAGCAGCTACAATTAGAAAAGTCAGAGTTATAGGAACAGTAGCAGAAGATTCGTTATATGATGCTGTAGTAAATATTGGCGTAAAAAGAGCCAGCACTGGTCATACGGATAATTATTACGTTGTTGATGAATATAATAACTTATTAAGCGGTACCCCTCTTTATATAGATAAGATCTATAATATGGCTATTATTCCAAAGGAAACTCCAGGAGATGTTGAAACAGCGAATTTTTATGGCTCTTATAAGGAATAGAGGAAATTAACTCTCTTAAATTACCAACTGCCAAGTGAAAGGAGAAATAATCTAGTGGAAAATATAAGTAATGTTATAGACAACTCTAAGAAATGCAATAAAGAAACCATAGTTTTTTTTGTGAAGCAAGGATTAGATAGTTTTTTAGACGATATTATTAACGGATTATCAAGTGAATATTTAACTAAAAAAGTAATTGTAACAGATCTTAAGCAAATTGATGAAGAAATGGAATTGGCTGATATATGCTGGTTTGAGTGGTGTGACGAACTAATATCCTATGGAAGTAAACTTAATATTGCAAAAGAAAAGAAAATTATATGTAGATTACACAGTTATGAGGCCTTTACAGATTATCCAGCTAATGTTGCTTTTGAAAATGTGAATAAAATTATATTTGTGGCAGAACATATTAAAAATTTTATTATGGAAAACTTTAAAATAGATGAGGATAAGGCAATAGTAATTCCTAATGGCATTGATAGCAAAAAATGGACATTTACTGAAAGAAGACCAGGGTTTAATATTGCTTATGTTGGTTATATAAATTATAAAAAAGGGCCCATGTTATTATTACATGCTTTTAAAGGTATTTATGATAAAGATAATCGTTATAAATTATTTATTGCTGGCAAGTTTCAAGATCAAAGAGATGTTTTGTATTTCAATCAAATGATAAAAGAGTTTAGTTTGGAAGGAAATGTAATTTATCAGGGCTGGCAGGATAACCTAGATAAGTGGCTAGAAGATAAAAATTATATACTATGCACAAGTATCCTAGAATCACAAAACATGAGTGTTATGCAAGCTATGGTAAAAGGAATAAAACCTATAATTCATAATTTTGTTGGTGCAAAAAACATATATCCTGAATCCTTAGTTTGGAACACTATAAATCAGGCTGTCAATATGATAACTGAGGATGAATATAATTCAAAAGAATATTATTCATTTGTCTTGAATGGTTTTGAAATTCATCAGCAAATAGAAAAACTAAAGTCAGTATTTGTAAATTTACTTAAAACTGAAGCAACTACTATGATTGAGCAACCGCTAGTTACTATAGGAATAACAAATTATAATGGCAGTGAATATCTATGTAAATGTGTAGATTCTTTTATAAATCAAACTTATAAAAATATAGAAATTTTACTTATTGATGACTGCTCAACTGATGGATCTAAAGAAATAATAAAAAATTACGCGGAAAAATATAGAAATATAATTGCAATATATCATAGTGTGAACTCAGGTGGAGCATCAAAAGGAATTCAAGAGATTATTAATAATGCAAAAGGGAAATATTTTCAGTGGCTTGCTTGTGATGATTTTCCTGAAAGAGATGCTATCTATAAATTTGTAGAATATTTAGAGAATAATCCTAGCAAAGATTACGTATATAGTAACTTTAATATAGTAGATGAAGATAATATAAAAATTAACCAGTGGAATTATGCGGTTTACTCACAAAATAAAGTCGTTGAGCATATTTTCAAGTCCGCTTCAGGTGTTATACCTATGAACTGTCTTTATAAATTAAGTTTTTTTAAAGATAATAACATTAATTGGATTGTATACAGAGATAACGATTTTTCCGCAGATACATTAAATTCACTGCAGTTTATAAAATATAATTGGGACTATGGCAAAATTGATGGGGCAGTAATAAATTATAGGATTCATTCCAATAATCTATCACACAACCTGGAAAAAAGGATAAGCTCAGCCGTTTCAATTTTTGATTATATAATTAAAAATTTTAAGGAAGAAGTATATGCTTCAGAAATTCAATGGAGTAAATTTGAAAATAGAGATCAATTAAAAAATTATGTGATAGCACAATTTTATTATGATCAAATTAAAAATCATGTAAACATGAATGCAATACCTGAATATGTAAAAGGAAATGTTACCAAGGAAGAATTAATAAAATACTGCTTTGTATTTGCAGAGGAAGGAATGAAATATGTTGATGAAGGCGTAGAGCAAGGAATAACTTTTATAAGTGAATTATTTAAACTGAAAGAATTATTTAGTAAATATATGGACGAAGTTAAAGACTTAGGAGTGATTTAGTT
Organism: uncultured Clostridium sp.; assembly: GCA_964467165.1. GTDB lineage: Bacteria > Bacillota > Clostridia > Clostridiales > Clostridiaceae > Clostridium_AD. The sequence goes on along the minus strand of CAYXOL010000028.1, from coordinate 41,147 downwards.
ATGAAAGTAATGACCATTCTAGGAACTAGACCAGAAATAATAAGACTGTCCTTAATTATAAAAAAAATAGACGAGAACTGTACTCACGTCTTAGTTCATACAGGTCAGAACTACTCTTCACAGTTAAATGATATATTCTTTAAGGAACTTAATATTAGAAAACCTGATTACTATTTACAATTACCTTCTACTAGTTTTGGTATGCAAGTGGGTAAATTACTAGAACTTATAGAAGAAATTATAATAAGTGAAAAGCCTGATAAAATACTAATACTTGGAGACACAAATAGTGGGTTATCTGCAATTATAGCTGAGAGACTGGGCATACCAGTATTTCATATGGAAGCAGGTAACAGGTGTTTTGATTTAAAGGTTCCAGAGGAGAAAAATCGAAAAATAATAGATGCGGTTTCAACTTATGCTATGCCTTATACTGCAGGAAGTAGAGAAAATCTTTTAAAGGATGGTATAGTAAAAAATAAAATATTTGTGTCAGGTAACCCAATATTTGAAGTACTCAGGTATTATGATGAAAGCATTGAAAAAAGCAATATTTTGAGGGACTTAAATTTAGAAAAAGGCAGATATATATTAGCCACCATCCATAGAGCAGAAAATGTGGATGGGAAAGAACGATTACAAATAATAATAAATGCTATTAATTCAGTACAAAAGGAATTAAATTGTAAAATAATCTTTAGCGTTCATCCAAGAACTAAAAGCAAAATAGATGAATTCGGCTTTATAAATACAAATAAAAATATAATTTATAGTGAACCATTTGGTTTTTTTGATTTTGTAAAGCTTGAAAAAAATGGTGCGCTTGTGCTAACAGATAGTGGCACGGTCCAGGAAGAGTGCTGCATATTCCAAGTTCCTACAGTTACAATTAGAGATTCAACTGAAAGACCAGAAACAGTTGAATGTGGAAGTAATGTGGTTTCAGGTGTTAATTACGAGAAAATTATTATGTGTTCAAGACTTTTGGCAAAGGCAAATAAATGTTGGAGCTATCCAGAGGGTTATATTGACAATAATGTTTCAAGTAAAGTTGTAAATTTTTTATTAGCCAATTAGGGGTGGGTCATATGAAAAAAATTTTAGTTTTAGGTGCAACGGGTATGGCTGGACATATGCTGAGTAAGTATTTTAAAACTCTACCTGAAAAATATAAGCTCTATGAAATATGTCGTAAGGATAAATTAGATGATGATTCAATACTATTAGATGTGCGTGATTTAAATTTACTAAACACAACTATTGATGTGATAAAACCAGATATTGTAATTAATTCTATAGGAATTCTTAATAAAAATGCAGAAGATAGTCCTTCTAATACTATATTTATCAATTCTTACTTTCCAAGGTATTTAGAAGAACGATTTAAAAATGTCAAACTTATTCACCTAAGTACTGATTGTGTTTTTTCGGGGGAAACTGGTAATTATAATGAAGCTTCATTAACTGATGGAAAAGATATATACGCAAAAACTAAAATACTGGGTGAAATAAATAATAATAAAGATTTGACAATTCGAACTTCAATTATTGGACCAGAACTAAAGGCTGATGGTACTGGACTGTTTCATTGGTTTATGAAACAAACAGGAACAGTAAGTGGATATTCTAAAGTTATGTGGTCAGGGGTTACTACGCTTGAATTAGCAAAATCTATACATCTAATGATAGAAAACAATTTAACTGGATTGTATAATTTAACATCAAAAGAATCAATTAATAAATATGAATTGTTAAAAATTATCAACACAGTATTCCATAAAAATATATTGATTGAAAATAATAAAGAAATTATTAGTGATAAATCACTTAGTAGTATTAGAACCGATTTTTCTGTTAAAATACCTGATTATATAGAAATGATTGTGGAGTTAAAAGCTTGGATGGAAAAAAATAGTAAGCTATATCCACAATATTTTTATGAAATATAGTTTACACAATTCTACAAATGGAGGACTGTATATGTTTGAAAATAAAACTGTTTTGATTACGGGAGGTACAGGTTCCTGGGGAAATGAATTAACAACTCAACTTTTAGATATGAATCCAAAACAAATAATTATTTATTCGAGAAGTGAACTAAACCAAGTAAATATGCAGCGTAAATTTAATAATAATAAATTAAAGTTTATTATTGGTGATATAAGGGATTATGAGGCACTAAAGCAAGCAACAAAAGATGTAGAATATATTTTTCATTTAGCAGCCTTAAAACATGTGCCAATTTGTGAACAGCAGCCTTATGAAACAATTAAGACTAATATTATAGGCGTAGAAAATCTTATTAAAGTAGCTATTGAAAATAATGTTAATAAAGTGATTGATGTATCCACGGATAAGGCTGTTGATGCGATGAATGTTTATGGAATGACAAAAGCTATAGGAGAAAAATTAATAATTCATGCAAATACGCTTACCAGGCATACTAAATTTGTTTGCATTAGAGCAGGTAATGTATTAGGTACCAATGGAAGTGTTGTACCATTTTTCATTAATCAAATAAAGGAATTCAATGAACTTACTATTACAGATCCAGAAATGACAAGGTATTTTCTAACTTTAAATCAAGCAATAGGGCTATTATTTAAAGCAATCATTAATAGTATAGGCGGGGAAACCTTTGTGATGAAAATGCCAGGTTATAAAATAATGGATATAGGCAAAATCATAAAAGATGAACTGGGAAATAAAAATTGCAAAATCAGGGAAATAGGAAAAAGACCTGGTGAAAAGCTACATGAGGTTTTGGTATCAAGATATGAAGCTGAAAATGCATATATTTATGATAAGGACTATTTTATTATTTTACCTCAAATATATATACTTGGGTTAAAAGAATATTATGAAGAAATGAATTTGGAACCCTTAAACCGTAAAGAATATTCATCGGAAGATAATTTATTCAATTATGATGAAGGCAAAAAAATGTTAATTAAAGGTGGATTTATTTAGAATTTTAAAGGGGCTTAAGGCTCCTTTTCTCATGAAGTCAATAACTAAAATTAAAAGTAAGCCAGATGCTGCTAAAGCATGGTTTTGGAAGAAAAACAACTATTATATAAGTCTCTAAAAGTGCTGTTTTATGGTATAATAGTGCTTGTAGTTAATTTCAACTTACATAATATGACTAAGATTGGTTAGAAAATATGGAGGTGTTTCTATGACAGAAAAAGAAAAAATGATAAGTGGAAAACCATATAGAGCATTTGGTGTAGAACTATCATCTGAACGCCAAACTGCAAAAGAAATGATATTTGAATATAACACTCTACGACCAAGTGAGGGTTTTAAGCAAAAGGAAATTATAAAAAAATTAATTGGGCAGGTTGGAAATGATTTTTATATAGAACCACCCTTCCGATGCGATTATGGGTATAATATTTCTATTGGCCAAAATTTTTATAGCAACTACAATTGCACTATTTTAGATTGCGCTAAGGTTACAATTGGCGATAATGTTATGTTTGCGCCAAACGTAAGTCTTTTTACAGCAGGTCACCCCATTCATTTTGAAGCAAGAAATGCATTTATTGAATATGCTTTTCCCATTAACATAGGGGATAATGTTTGGATAGGAGGCGGAGTTATAGTAAATCCAGGAATTACTATTGGTAATAATGTAGTGATTGGATCTGGTAGCGTTGTGACTAAGGATATTCCTTCCAACTGCATAGCGGTGGGTAATCCTTGTAAAATAATACGAGAAATTACGGATGAAGATAAAAAATACTATTTTAAAAAGTTAAAATTAAATGATTAATTTAGGTTAGTGAAATAAACTTTAGAAAGTTGTATTTATGAAGAATTTATTAAATCTTTAAAATTTACAGGATAATTGTAATAAATGGAGAATGTAGTTAGTGTAGGTGAATTATATTCAAGACACTTGTAAAATAAGGTTTAGTAAAATTTATTAATATAATGAAAGATTAAAGGAGTGTTAATTATGGGAATTGGTGATTGGTTAAGAGAACAGAAGGATAAAACACAAGCAGGAATTAAGCAATTTGCAAACAAAGATTTTATGGAAGCAATAGCTGCGGGGTGTGCACTTATTGCAAGTGCTGATGGAGATATAAGCTCAGAGGAAAAACAAAAGATGGTAGGATACATTAACCTTAATGAGTCATTAAAAGTTTTCAAATTAAACGATGTGCTAACAAGATTTAATCACTATGCAGATATGTTTGCATTTGATTATAATGTTGGTAAAGCAGAAGCGATGAAGGCAATTACTAAGATGAAAAGCAAACCAGATGCAGCAAAAACATTAGTAGCAGTATGCTGCTCTATAGGCGCTGCAGATGGGACTTTTGATAAAGATGAAATTGCACTAGTTAGAGAAATGTGCTCAAACCTTGGGGTAAACCCAGCAGATTTTAAACTTTAATAATAAGCACATAAAAACCTGGGGACAATAAAATGTCTACAGGTTTTTTTCGTTTATTTAGAAATATTTATAAAAACGTTGGCAATATAGTGAAGTGAATGATAAAATGTGGATACATATTAAATTTTATAAAACTAAACCAATAGTCTGGAGTTAACAAAAAATAGCCTTAGCAAAGAGTAGGCTTAAAAAATTGGGGTGATACCGTGAAAAAAGTAATAGCTTATATTTTTGTTATTATAAGTATACTGAGTTTAGTGTCATGTAAAGCAAAAAAAAATGATCAGGTGCAGCAAAATAAACCAAGTGATCCTGCAACTATAAGAATGCTAATGAAAGATGTAAGTCCCAAAGATCCTATAGTTCAAAAGTATGTAGCACTTATAGAAAAAGGTATGGAAGAGGAAGGAACACAAGTTAAGATTGAATTTGTTGAAATGCCGTCAGGCAACTATACTGAAAAATTGAATTTAATGTTACATGGTAAGGATATCCCGGATATTATATACTTTCAAGGTGGGGACCTTAGTATATCTAAGCAAGGGCTACTTGAGGACTTAACACCATATATAGATAAATCTAAATACATAAAATCTAATTTAGCGCCACAAAATAAAATGAGACTCGCAAACTACCCTTACTTATTATGGATTAAACCTCTTGCATCAAAGGTTCCAGTAATAAGAAGCGATTGGTTTGATAAATTAAAAACGTCTAAAAAACTTATGGAAGACCCAACTATAGATAATTATTATGCGTTTTTAAAAGAATTAAAAGCCTCTAATTTAGGGGGAGAAGGATTACCAGCTTATGCATTAACATCTACGGGTAATACTTTAGAGATTAATGAAATATTTGACCAAGCCTTTGGAAATAAATCTACTTGGATAAAAGATGAAAATGGTAAGTTTATTTATAATAAAGTTTCTAGTAATGAAAAGGAAAAGTTAACCTTTTATAATAAACTTTATAAAGAGGGAATACTAGATCCAGAATATCTAAATAAAAAATGGGAAACAAAAGAAAAAGCTTTTTATAATAATCAAGCTGCTATAATTGTTGGAACTGCAGGAAAAGTTATTGATATTTATGAAGGTAAAGTAAAAAAGACTAACGCAACAGGACTTACAGTTTTACCGGCAGCAAAGGGCATAGCACAAGGATATCTTCCAATAGATGTTTGTAAAGAGAGCAGAGGCATAGCTATCTCATCTACATCTAAGAATAAAGAAGTCTCATTTAAAGTTTTAGATTTTTTAGCTAGTGAAAAAGGCCAAATCATAGATCGTTTAGGTTTTGAAGGTGAGCACTATTTAATTAAAGATAATAAGATACAGTTAACTGAAAAATCACAGGAATGGTATGCGAAATTTTGGGAGCCTTCAAAAATTTCTTTAGGGAAAGAATTAGATAGACCACTGCTAGGAAAGGCTGGAATTAAGTCTTTAGAAGATGTTAATAAGCTTTATACGGAGGACAAAAACTTTACAATTCCCGGAGAGTTATCTATTAAATGGAATTCTACAAATGATCTATATAAACAATATTCATCAGATATAATTACAGGGAAACGACCTATAAGTGATTTTGATAAATTTGTAACGCAGTGGTATAAAAACGGCGGAGAAGATATAACTAAGTATGCTAATGAAGTATTAGAATAATTAGTGCATAGTAACACTAAAAAGTTTATTGGCTTGTCGTAAATAGGCAAGCCAATTTTATATTGATTAATTCTCATTATTGTCTAACGTAGTCTAATAATAAAGCTCAATTATAACAGTTTTTCAGTTGGTAATATAGTAATGGTACTTTCCAAGGATTGATAAGAATAAAAATAATTTTATTAAGACTATTCAAATAGACCCTAATATGGTAAAATATTTAAAATGGTGAGTGTGCCTATGAACATCTAGCGGCACAGGGAAATTTTATCCTACACGTATAGTTGCTAAGTAAGCCCCGCAAGGAGTCACTTCTAAGTGATTCCTTGCGGGGCTTTTTTTATATTGTGTAAGATAGTGGTTACACTATCTTACGAAATAAGGGGGTGGGAAAATGGACTTTTCAAAAAATATAAAAACATATTATTTTTATTCAACCTTTGCAGAATTGTTAATATTGGGGCCTATATTAGTGTTGTTTTTAATTGCGAAGGGGTTATCCTTTACTGAAATTATGCTACTTCAATCTATTTCCGCAATAGCTGTAGTTTTATTTGAAGTACCAACAGGGGCCGTGGCAGATAAGATTGGCAGAAAAGAAAGTATTCTTTTAGGAGCGCTTTTATGGGCAATAAGTCTTGGGTTTTATGTAGTGGGCAAGAGTTTTCCTATGTTTATATTAGCAGAAGTTATTTTTAGTTTAGGTGCAACATTTAAATCAGGTGCAGACAACGCCCTACTATATGATTCCCTAAAAGTAATGGGTAGAGAAAAGGAATTTCAAAGCATAGAAGGAAAGGCCAGATCCTTTGCACTATATGCTCAGGCGATAGGCTCAATAATTGCTGGATTTGTATATGAAGTTAATGTAAATCTTCCATTTATAATTTCAGCAGTATTTATGCTAGTGACTATTATTATTACACTAAGATTTAAAGAACCACCTATAGAAGGCAAAGTGGGAAAATACGGTATAAATTATATAGAGCAAATAAAAGAAAGTGGCAAGTTTATATTATCCCATGAGAAAATTAAAGCTATAATAATTTTTACTATGATGTTTTTTATATTTTATAGAACGGCGTTTTTCTATTACCAACCCTACATGGAGGCAGTAAAGATACCTGTAAGATATTTTGGAATAATATTTTTTGTATTTAATATAACTGCAGCCTTTGCTTCAAAACGTAGTCACTGGATTATGGATAAAACTAAGCCTAGAACCTTAACTTTTATGGCTCTTTTAATGATAATATCCTTTGTACTTATGGGGTTAACGAAGGTATGGTTTGGTGTTTTTGCAATACTATTTCAACAGGTGGCAAGGGGCATATATAGGCCAGTTACAACTAAATATTTAAATAAACATATACCCTCTGACAAAAGGGCAACAGTTCTTTCCTTCCAAAGTTTAGCTTGTAATTTGTCAGTAGCCATAGCCTTCCCGTTAATGGGGGTATTAAAGGATCATGAAAATATTTTTACAACCCACATGGTGATGGGAATAGCTATGATTATATTAACAGTGTTTACTATGAGATATATGAAGGGCAGACTGGGACTTAAGAATAGTGTAAAAGAAGAAATAGAATGCTGATTTTAACTTAATAAAAACAAGCTGGTATCATTTTTATATGGTGGCGGCTTATTTTTTTTATCAATTTTCTTTTTCCATAAAGTTCACATAATCTTTTGATAGTACTACTACAATTTGTAGTTACAATAAAGACATAGAAACAATAAAAACAAATTATAAAGAAAAGGAGCATATTTATGGGGATTGAAGTTTTTAATAGACATGAAAGTAAGTTTTTAATAGATAGACATATATATAAAGAAATTGAAAATAGGCTTTTGCAATATATGGAGAGGGATGAATATAATAAAGAACATGAATTTTATACCATAAGTAATCTTTACTTTGACACAAAGGAAAATAATTTGATAAGGAATTCCTTATCTAAACCAGACTACAAAGAAAAACTTAGGCTTAGGGCATACGGTGTTCCAAAGTCCGATGAAAAAGTGTATTTAGAAATCAAGAAAAAGGTTAGTGGCTTGGTGAATAAGAGAAGAACTAAATTAAAACTAGGAGAGGCCTATAATCTTGTAGCAACAGGTGAAAAACCTGATATAAAGAGTTATATGAATAGACAAGTTTTAAATGAAATTCAGTATATTTTAAAAATCTATGACCTTGAACCAAAGCTGTACCTGGCTTATGACAGAAAAGCATTCTTTAGCAAAACAAATCGGGATTTAAGAATAACCTTTGATTCAAATATAAGAACTAGAAGATATGATTTAAAACTTGAAAGTGGTGATTATGGAGAAAATTTATTGGATAGTGATAAGTTGGTTATGGAAGTTAAAGCAGAAAACAATATTCCAATTTGGTTATCAAGGTTGCTTTCTGAATGCAAGATATATAAAACAAGCTTCTCTAAATATGGAAAAGAATATGAAAATCTATTATTGAATAACAGACAAATATCATTAAATCAAAGGAAATTAAAAGGGGCTTAGCAATTAATAATTGTTAAGTACTTATAAGAAATATACGAAGGGGGAATTAATACATGTTTGACACAATACTCACATCAACCACAGCGGCTACAACAATATCACTAGGTGATGCCATATTAACAATAATTGTATCGTTTATCTTAGGAGGACTAATAAGTTTTACTTATATGAAAACTTCTACTAAAGGAGGATATTCTCAGAACTTTGCCCTCACTTTGGTTATTATACCCACAGTTATAGCCATAATTGTATTTTTGGTAGGGAGTAATGTAGCAAGGGCATTTAGTCTGGCAGGTGCCTTGTCTATTATTAGATTTAGAAGTGCTCCTGGTGATTCAAAGGATATATCTTATGTGCTTTTTACAACCTCAGCTGGACTTGCAGTAGGCACCGGGCTATTTGGATATGGTATTTTATTTACAGGGTCTCTTTGTTTACTTATGTATGTACTGAAACTTGTAAACTTTGGAGCTAATAAAACTTCCAAAAACTTACTAAAAATAACTATACCTGAAGACCTAGATTATGAAGGCGTTTTTGATGATTTATTTTTACAATATACTAAGGGTCATGAACTTTTAAAGGTTAAAACTACAGATCTGGGTAGCCTTTTTCAATTAGTTTATACGGTAGTATTAGATAATAAAACAAGTCAAAAACAATTTATAGATGAATTAAGGTGCAGAAATGGTAATTTAAATATTACTTTATCAATGTGCGCTGATGTAACTGAATATTAATAAATAGGCAAATACAAGGAGGATTTTATTATGAATAAAAAATCTATATATTATAAATTACTGACAGTGCTTTTGTGCACATCCATTTTAACATCTTGCAGTAGCAAAGCCACAGTAACTAATAAAGCGGTGGCAGCTGATACAAGTGTTAGTAGCGCTATAGGTAAAATGGTTACCTATGATGCTAATGACTACTACACGGAGTGGAAGGATGAAACCCCAAATTATATTGCACTAACTGGAACCAGTGCTACGTTAAAAGGTACAGGAGCAACGGTTGCAGGCAGTAAAATTACGATAACAGCAGCAGGTGTATATGTTATTAGTGGGACACTTGAGGAGGGTCAAATTATTGTTAATGTTAAAGATGAAGGGACAGTTAAGCTTGTTTTAAATGGGGCAGAAATAACCTGTAGTGATAATGCACCTATTTACTCTAAAAGTGCAGGGAAAACTATTATCAGTTTACAAGCTGGAACACAGAACACTATAACAGACGGAAAAAAATATGCTTCTACGGATGATCCCAATGCCGCAATCTTTAGCCAAGATGATCTTACTATAAATGGCACTGGTAACTTAACTGTTCGCGGAAACTATAATGATGGAATTACAAGTAAAGATGATTTGAAAATTACTGGAGGAAATATTAAAATTTACTCAGCTGATGATGGGCTACTAGGAAAAGATTTAGTAGCAATTAAAGATGGAACAATATCAATTGAATCTGGTGGAGATGGAATTAAAGCTTCAAATGATACGGAGGCTACAAAAGGTGCAATAGCCCTTGAGGGAGGAACTTATAATATAAAATCAGAAGCAGACGGTATACAGGCATATACATCTGTACTTATAAGCGGTGGGACATTTACAATTGCTACAGGTGGTGGCAGTGCAAATGCCGCTACTAAAACTGGAGATAACATGGGTGGACAATTCGGAAACAAGGAGAATACGGTAGCTACAAAAACAGATACAACCCTAAAAACTGACGTAACAACAAAAACCGATGTAGCAGAAACAGTAAGTGCAAAAGGAATTAAGGCTTCTACAGATATTTCCATTGGTGGAGGTACCTTCAAAATTGATTCTTCTGATGATGCGGTGCACAGTAGTAAAGACGTTACTATAACAGGTGGAGACCTATCAATTGCAACGGGTGATGATGGAGTTCATGGGGATGAAACAGTAACAGTGAAAAATGGAAAAATCAATATTACAAAAAGTTATGAAGGACTAGAGAGCAACATTATAACCATTTCGGGTGGTGAAATTCATGTTATTGCCAAAGATGATGGTATAAATGCTGCAGAAGGTACTACTGAGGGAGCAGTTACAAATGGTGCACCGGGTAAGTCCTCTGGAACTAGCAAACTTAATATAAATGGTGGATATATTACAGTTGACGCAGCTGGTGATGGATTGGATGCAAATGGTTCAATAACTATGACAAATGGTACAGTTATTGTAAGTGGACCAACAAATAACGGCAATGGTGCTCTAGATTATGATGGAACATTTGAAATAAGTGGTGGGCTACTTTTCGCTGCTGGAAGTTCAGGAATGGCACAAGCAACTTCTGATGCCTCAAAGCAGTATTCTGTAATTATGACTTATACGGAAACTCAAAAGGCTGGTACTGTTGTTAATTTAAAAGATAGCAAAGGAAACAGTGTAGGCACATTTACACCTACAAAGGATTATCAATCTATAGTTATTAGTTCATCTAAGATAACCAAGGGTGGGAGCTATTCACTTTACTCAGGAGGAACATCAACGGCAAGTGAATCTTTGGACGGTTATACAGATGGAGAATATAAGGGTGGAACAAAAGTAGTAGATTTCACTATTACAAGTTCCGTAACATGGCTTAATGAAACTGGTGTAACAACGGCTAAAACTTCTAACATGGGTGGTGGCATGGGTTCAGGAGCTAAAGGAAATCAAATGGATCCAACTGCCATAAAAACAGCTTATGGAGCAGTTCTTAAAGCATTAGTTGTAGATAAAACTATAACTCAGGCTCAGTCTGATAAGGTTCTTGTGGCAGCTACAGAGAATATGCAAGGCGGTGGAGGTGGAACAAGACCAGATGATAATGCTCAAGTAGATGGTGCAAAACCTGAGGACATGCCTAATTCAGATAGAGCAAGACCTGGAAATGATAGATTAAGCGCATTAGTTACTAGTAAAGTAATCACTCAGGCCCAAGCTGATACAATAAATCAAAAACTTCAAGATGCTATGAAAAATGCTCAGAGTACTACCACAAAGTAAAATTTATAGCATAATAAATAGGGATTAAGCTAGATATTAGCTTACTCCCTATTTTTATAAACTTACGCCCTTTTTAAATTGGCTATTATAAAGATTTGCATAAAAGCCATGTTTTTTTAAAAGTTCATCATGGGTACCCTTTTCAATTATTTCCCCGCTTTTTAGGACAAGTATCTGACTTGCATTTCTGATTGTACTTAATCTATGTGCTATTACAAAGGTTGTTTTGCCATTCATTAAGTTCAACATTGCCTCTTGCAACGCTATTTCAGTACGAGTATCAATTGATGAGGTTGCTTCATCTAGAATAAGAATTGATGACTTTGCCAGTATTGATCTTGCGATAGCTAAAAGTTGACGTTGACCTTGGGATAAATTACTACCATTGTCTGACAATATAGTACTATAACCCTCAGGTAATTGCATAATAAACTGGTGTGCATTAGCAAGTTTAGCGGCCTCTTCAACCTCTTTATCTGTAGCAGTTAGTCTACCATACCTTATATTTTCACTGACACTTTCAGAAAACAAAAATGTGTCCTGTAAAACTATTGATATTGATTTTCTAAGACTTTTTCTTTTAATAGTATTAATATTAAGTCCATCAATTGTTATTTCTCCACTATCTATATCATAGAATTTTGTAAGTAGATTTGCAATTGTTGTTTTACCTGAACCGGTTGGTCCAACTATGGCTATAGTTTGTCCTTTATTAGCTTCTATATTTATTTTTTTTAGTATCTGTTTTCCCTTTATATATGAAAAATCAACTTCTGAAATAGAAACTTCACCTTTTATATTGTCTATATAAGTTGAACCATTAATGTCTGTTTCCTTAGGCTCATCCATAACTTCGAATACTCTTTCAGCACCAGCTAAGGCAGATTGTATCAAATTAAATATATTAAGTATTTCATTGATTGGGCGAGTGAAGTTTCTCATATAAAGAATAAAAGTGAATAATATTCCTATTGTCACATTCGTTCCAGAAAGAATAAAATAACCTCCACAAACAGTAACAATAAAATAAGTAATATTATTTGTAAAATTATTAACTGGCCCCATACAACCTGAAAAGGCTTGGGCAAGAATTGCACTTTTAGTGAGTTTCTTATTTATCTGGGAAAATTTCTTCTTCACAGGTTCCTCCTGTGAAAATAATAATACCGCCTTTTGGCCTGATATCATTTCTTCAATATAGCTATTTAAATTACCTAATTCCCTTTGCTGAGAAATGAAGAAAGGTTGAGATTTTTTTATGATGAATTTTGTTGTTATAAGCATAAGTGGCGTTGTTATCATTCCTACAAGAGTTAATATAGGACTTAGAAGCATCATGGCTATAAACATTCCTACTATATTTATAACTCCAGAAAACAATTGTGTTATGCTTTGAGATAAAGTCATATTTATGTTATCTATATCATTTGTAAATCTGCTCATTAAATCACCGCTTGAATGAGTATCAAAGTACTTTAAAGGCAGCTTTTGCATATTAGAGAATAAATCTTTTCTAATATTTGATGAGGTAGTTTGTGCTATATTTATCATAAATCTATTTTGAATAAAAGTTGAAACTGCACTGATAAGGTAGAGTATAGCTAGTATGATACATATTCTGGAAAGGCCTAACATATCACCTGTTTCAATGGAATTATCAATAATATATCCGTTTAGTCTTGTCCCCACAATACTTATAAGGGTTGTTATAAGTGAAAATAAAAATATTAATAAAAGTACGACTTTCTTACTGCTCAGATAGGTTATTAGTCTGTTTATTGTAACCTTAGGATTTTTAAGCTTTTCCTTCTTCTTATTAAACCTGTTCATATGAGAGCTACCTGGCATACCTACGGAAGCCTCTTTATTATTAGACACTTGACAGCACCTCCTCACCTAGCTGTGAAATTGCTATACTGCGATAAATTTCACTGCTTTTTAGTAACTCACTATGAGTACCAATTGCAGATATTTCACCCTTATCCAGAACTATTATTTTATCAGCATCTATTACGCCGGAAATCCGTTGATCAATAATAAACACTGTGCTATTTAATCTACTGCTACCTATAGATTTTTGAAACTTTGCTTGAGTTTCCATATCGAGAGCACTTGAAGAATCATCTAATATGAGAATCTTAGGATTCTTTATTAGAGTTCTTGCAATAGAAAGACGCTGTTTTTGACCGCCAGATAAATTTTTACCTCTTTGTTCTACAAGGCTTTTATATGTATTTTCTTTGCTACTTATAAACTCATAAGCCTGTGCATCCCGTACACTGCTTTCTATTAAGCTCATATCCGCATCAGCACTGCCAAATTTTAAATTATCCTCAATAGTACCTGAAAATATTATACTATCCTGCAAAACAACACCTATATTATCTCTTAGTGCTTTTAATTTTATATTTTTAACATCTACGTTACCTACTAGAACTTGACCTTCTGTAGCCTCATATAATCTTGGGATTAAATTTACAACGGAGCTTTTTCCAGAACCTGTAGCGCCGATAATTCCTATTTTCTCTCCGTGAAGTGCTTTAAAAGATATATCCTTTAATACATAATCACTATGCTGGCTATATTTAAAATATACACCTTTAAACTCTATATCAAAGCACCCAATATCAGTTGCATTTTCATCTTCTTGGATAGAAGGTGTAGTGTTTAATACTTCATTTATTCTATCAGCTGAAGCTTTTGCACGGGAAAGATTTATAATAATAGTAACAGCCATGATAAGGGAATTCATAATTTGTAATAGATAATTTATAAAAGCCATTATTTTTCCTATCTGTAGGGTACTACTGTTCACCATATTGCCCCCAAGCCATAATACTGCAATAACAGTTAAATTCATTACTAGAGTTACAATAGGCCATAATATTAGATTCATATTTTGAGCCTTAATACTTTTATCCATTAAATCATAGTTTGCTTTTCCAAATATGGATGCTTGCTTATCCTCTATAGCAAAAGCTTTTATAACAAGCACGCCTAAAATACTTTCTCGTAGAACTACATTTATCCTATCTATTTTATTTTGTACAGATAAAAACATTGGAAAGGATTTCTTGAAAACAACAATTATAGCTATAATCATTACAGGCATTACCATTAGAAATATAAGCGCTAATTTGGAACTTATTAAAATAGCCATTACAATTCCGCCTATGCACATAAGAGGCGCTCTCACCATAGCGCGAAGTAACATAAGCATCATATTCTGAACCTGAGTTACGTCATTTGTAAGTCTTGTAATAAGTGAGGATGTCTTAAGCTTATCAATTTCTAAAAAAGACAAGGTCTGTATTTTATCAAAAATACCTTGCCTTAAATTTTCACCCATTCTCATAGATGCAATGGATGCAAACACTGAGCAACCTACTCCACCTATAACACCTATAAATGCTGCAAGTAGCATTTTACTGCCCACAGAAAATACATAGGGAATATTTCCGTTTTTAATTCCTATATCAATAATATTTGCCATTAAAGTTGGCTGCATCAAATCCATGGATACCTCTAAAAGCATCATAACTGGGGCTATAATGGCGAATATTATTGCTGAGCCTTTGAGAAATTTCAATAACTTAATCATTGTTTTTTTTCTCCATAAGTAAATTTTCACAGAGTCTGTTCAATAAATCTATGGTCTGAATTTTTTCTTCTTCTGAAAAGCCCATAAAACACTGATTATCTATTGAATAAAAAGTTCTTTCTACTTCCATTTGAGATTTCTTCCCACTATCAGTTAAAAATACATTAACTATACGTTTATTACTAATATTCTTTGTCCTATAAATAAGTCCGTCCTTTTCCATATTAGCCAATAAGCTAGTTACAGTGGCAGGTTTTATTCTGCAATTTTCTGCGATTTCTCTTTGTATACATCCATCATTGACTAAAAGAAAATCTAATATTTTAGGCTGACCTTGACTTAAGCCTATCTTATTAAACTCCAATTTTGCCTTGCCACGATGAATTGTTAGTAAGTTTATTAGGGCCCTGTGTAGCGGTTCTTTCTTTTTATTGTTTAATTCAGTGTTCATTAAGTTACCTCCAATGTGATAAAATTCCATTTAATTTATGTAATCCAATAGTTGGATTAAAAACCATTAGATATCTAACTATTAAATAGTATCATTATTAAAACAAAAGAACAACTACAAATAAAATAAACCATAGCACTTCATAATAAATGAAGTGTTATGGTTTATTTTGCTTTTGGATGAGTGGGTAGATACTAAATTAGACGTTATAAGGCTGAAAAACATAATTAAGATATAGGGACAAGTTGTATTATTCTACATATGACTTTAACTTATCTAATTGTTTTATAATAAGTACCTTGTTACCATTAAGGCTGATAATACCTAAGTCCTCAAATATACTTAACTTCCTGCTTATGGTTTCTCTTGTGACTCCAACATAGTTCGCCATCTCTTCTCTATTAATAGGTAAGTTAATTTGTAAACCTTGGTTTGTAGCAGTACCATATTTTTCTCCAAACTCTAAAAGCATAAAGGCAATTCTTATTTCTGCATCATTAGTAGCGAGATTTTGGGCAAGATTTTCAGTCTGAGATAGACGTTTTGAAATAACTTGTAATAGCTTTAATGATATTTCTGGATTACTCATGATAATTTTATCCATAGCTTGTTTAGTCAATGTACATATTTTAAGGTTTGACATAGCATATGCATCAAAATTACATAGCTCATCACTACTAAACAAGCTTAGTTCTCCAAAGAAATCGCCACCAGTGAAGATATGAACTATTTGCTCCTTACCCTCTTTTGTTAATTTAGATATTTTAACTTGACCTTCATTAATAATGAATAAGGTATCTGATTTTTCACCTTGACTACATAACATATCACCTTTGCTATAGACCTTATGTCCTGTCATATCAATAATTTTTATAAGCTCATCATCAGATAGAAATGAAAATATAGGTACTTTCTTAGCGCATAGGCTATGATTACATTTTTCACAATTACACTTTTCCATATATATATCACCTACCATTAAATATCATAACATTTTTAATTTATTGTGGTCAAATAATAATAAGTATAAATGTGTATCAATTAATCTATACCATACTTCTTCTCAAGCATTTCTAAAACATCTATATATTCCCTTTGAACATGATTTTCAGTTGCTATGGATTCAAGTTTTTCACAACTTACATTTATGTCCATCATGTCAGTGCTACTTAAGGCTCTTCTAGCAAAGGTATATATTAATTTATCTTCTTTATCAATATGTCTTGTTAATAAATCACTATAACATATAGAATTTGCGATTATATCAACTTGCGAATCTAAGTCGCCATTTTCAACTCTCAAAAGAGCTTCCTCTAAAAGTTTAATGTGTTGCCTTCCTAAATCATGTTCTATATACATTCCGGATAAGGGCCCTTTTACCATTTTTTCACCTAATTGAGTTTCCATCTTTTTAAATAGGACAACCTCTTCCTTATTGTGATGATGTTTATCGGCATAATTTCTAACAAATAAAATCATCTTTTCAAAAGATACAAAATCAACAGTATTAGTATTCAATATTTCTATGCTTAATTTCCTAAATACTTTTAATCCTCGCGATATATATTTATGCTCATCCATCATTAAATCTATTGCATCCATAATTAAGCCTCCTTGTTTTTTAATTAATTTGTATTTAATGTATAGTCCATAGTATTAACTTCTTTAATAATAGAATACTAGTTTTTATAATATATGACGGTAACGTACGTTACAAATTAAAAAAAACCTAAAAGCGTATATAAGCCCTTAGGTTGATTTGAAAGTATTATTCTACATATGATCTTAATTTATCTATTTGTGATTTGAATCATATTTTTAAAATCAAAATTATTATAGAATAGGGTCATAGGAAAGCAAGAACACGTTAGAGCAAAGTAAAATATAGGAGGAATACATTATGAATGAAAACATTATGCTAAGTGAGAATATATATTGGGTAGGTAAGGTTGATGATAGAGACGTACCTTTTCATAGATTAACATTAACTAAAGGAACAACTTATAATAGCTATTTATTACTGACTGAAAAACCTACGGTGATTGATACTGTTGACATTAGCTTTGGACGAGAGTATGTGGAAAATTTAAAAAATATAATAGAACTGGATAAAATTAAATATATTGTAATTAATCACACTGAGCCTGATCATTCTGGTGCACTTGGAAGCTTGGCTGCATATGCTAAAAATGCAGTAATTGTGTGCACAAATTTGGCGGTAGATCAGCTTAAAGAAATGTACAAACTGCATAATAGAGAATTTTTAGTAGTAGGTGACGGGGATACGCTAGATATAGGAGGTAAAACCCTCAAATTCATAGAAACACCTTATCTTCATACAGCGGAAACCATGATAACTTACTGCGTAGAGGATAAAATTTTATTCCCTTGTGATATTTTTAGTACTCACGTAGCCAACAATGAGTATTTTAATGATTTGGCAAAGGAGGACATAAATAATGATTATATTGGGTATTACAAATTGATAATGCACCCTCATAGAAGATATGTTCAAATTATGATCGAAAAAATTAGAAATTTAGATATAAAGATGATTGCACCATCACATGGATATATGCTTAGAGAGAATGTTCAAAGTTTTATAGATATTTATGATAATATGAGTAAAAATACAGAAACAAGTAAAAAGGCATTGATTTTATACTCCACTATGACAGGGAGAACAAAAAGAATTGCTGCATTTATTAAGGAAAAATTTGAAGAGCAAAATATAGTTGCAGAGACCCTAGATGTAAATAAAGTGGCAAAAGAAGAAGTAATTAGGGCTATTAGGGAAGCTGATGCTGTTTTATTTGGTAGCTCCACAAAGTATGCGGACATGATTGGAAACATGGAAGATATATTAAAAGAACTACATGAAATAAATCTAGAAAATAAAATAGGGGCGGCTTTTGGTTCTTATGGTTGGAGTGGAGAAGCTATAGAGGTAGTTCAGGATTACTTGAAGAAAAGCAATATTAAAGTCTTGAATACTTCTGATGTAATTAAGTCTACTGGCATGATTGATATAGAATTCCCACTAAGAATTAGATTCTCACCAAACGAGGAGAACCTAAAGAGCGTTGAAAGAGCGGTGAGTTATACTGCTGATTTATTACTAGGCACAGTTTAAAAATAAGAGGAGGAATTAATCATGAAAAAAATTATAAATGCAAACCAAAGTCTGGGCGAAATAGTTTCAATTTTCCCAGGTGCTGCAGAGATATTTAACAGATACAAAATAGATTATTGCTGCGGTGGACATGATACGTTAGCTAGTGCCTTGGACGAGATGGCAATAGGTTATGATAGAATTGTCGAGGAACTTAATAACGAGTACGAGAAATTTATAAAATCAAACTCAGAATATAAAGACTGGAGAAAAGAAAAACCTTCCACCTTAATAAAGCACATTGTACAAACTCATCATGAATTTACAAAAAAACAACTAAGAGAGATAGATATTCTATTATTTAAAGTACTCAAGGTACATTTTCAGAATCATAGTGAAGAACTATTAATGGTGCACAGGTATTTCGGTTCATTAAAGACTGAGCTTGAGCAGCACCTTGTTAAAGAAGAAGAAATTTTGTTTCCCCTTATAGAGGAATATGAAATAACAAGAGACGATAATATATTATCCGAAATAAATCAGTTAACAAAGGGCACAGAGGAGGAGCATGAAGCTGCTGGAAATATACTCAAAGAATTAGAGAAGGTAACAAGAGATTTTAAGGCACCAGAAGGGGCCTGCACATCTTTCAAACTTGTATATACGAAACTTCATGAGTTAGAAAAGGATTTATTTGTTCATATTTATCTAGAAAACAGTGTACTATTCCCTATGATTGAACAAAAAAAGTATTGATAATAAATAAAAATTAGACCCTCTGTTATATATTGAAGATAATTCAAAACGCGATTACAGATATGTTCAAAAAGGTAAAATGAGTCTTTCAAAATCCTTTCTTTAAATATAGAGTATTAATTATGCATAATTAAATTTAATGATGATAATAATAATTTGTATTCAATAATTTAATGGAGGTGATTTTCTTATGAATCATAATGATAGCATAGGCTGTACAGTAAATGAATGTAAACATCATTGTAAAGATGATAATTACTGCACTCTAAACAAAATAGAAGTTATAAAACATGAAAGTGTTGCAAAAACACCAGAATGTACCGACTGCGGAAGTTTTAAAACAATATAATAATGTACAAAAGTGCAGTCTCACTTTTTAAGGTGAGACTGTACCTTTATTGCAGTTTCAAAAATTAGGAGGGTTACATATGCAAGGTGAAATGTTTTGTTTTCAATGCGAACAAACTTTTGGTGGAAAAGGTTGTACCAAAGTAGGAGTCTGTGGAAAAACACCGGAAATTGCGGCACTGCAGGATTTGCTCATATATCAGTTAAAAGGAATAAGCTGTTATGCTACTAAACTTTTAGCCAAAGGCGAAAAGATTGATAAGTCATGGGTTTCATTTATTGAAAATTCATTGTTTATGACATTAACTAATGTTAATTTTGATACTGAATCTCATATGGATATGCTTAAAAGATCTCAAATAATAAAAGAAGATGCCAGAAAAAAAGCATCAGGAGAAGAAGTAAATGCAAAAGAGGCTTTATATAATCTAAGAGATACTAAAGAGCAGATGCTTGAAGATGCTAAAAAAGCAGGTGTTATGTATGATGAGGATTTAGATGCTGATATACGCTCAGTTCGCGAAACTATAAAATACGGATTAAAAGGAATTTCAGCATATGCACATCAAGCTAGATGTATTAAATACAATAGCGATGAGGTAGATGATTTTTATTTTATAGCACTAGCCGTAATGACTGATGATAGTTTAAACCTGCAAGATCTTATTAAGTACTTAGTTAAAACTGGAGAGATGAGCGTTAAGGTTATGGAGGTATTAGATAAAGCCAATAATGAGAAATACAATTCTCCAACACCTACAAAGGTCAATGTAAACATTAAGAAAGGACCATTTATAGTAGTTTCTGGTCATGATTTAAGGGATCTAGAAATGTTACTTGAGCAAACAGAGGGCAAGGGAATAAATATTTACACCCATGGGGAAATGTTACCCTGCCATGGATATCCAAAGCTCAATAAATACAAACATTTAGTGGGTAATTTTGGAGGAGCATGGCAGGATCAACAAAAGGAATTTGATGGTATACCTGGTTGTATTTTAATGACAACCAATTGTTTAATGAAACCAAGAGATTCTTATAAAGATAGAATTTTCTCTACAAGTGTAGTTGGTTTTGAGGGTCTGAAACATATATCTAATGATGAGAATGGTAATAAGGACTTCTCTGAAATAATTAATAAGGCTCTAGAACTGGGTGGCTTCGAAAAAGATGAGGAAGTTAAAGAAATTCTAGTTGGATTTGGTCATAAAGCAACTTTATCTCATGCTGAAACCATAGTGAATGCAGTTAAAGAAGGGAAAATTAGGCACTTCTTTTTAATTGGAGGATGCGATGGTGCAAGGCCAGGAAGAAATTACTATACTGAATTTGCTAAGCAGGTTCCTAAGGATTGTATTATTCTAACCTTAGCTTGTGGAAAATACCGATTTAATAAATTAGAGTTTGGTGAAGTAGCAGGACTTCCAAGATTACTAGATATAGGTCAATGTAACGATGCATATTCTGCTGTTAAAATTGCCTCAGCACTGGCTGATGCATTTAAATGCACTATTAATGATCTACCTCTTGCAATAATTTTAACTTGGTACGAACAAAAAGCTGTTGCAGATTTATTGGCTTTACTTTCACTAGGAGTAAAAGGAATTTACCTTGGGCCAACTCTTCCAGCTTTCTTAAGTCCAAATGTGTTACAATTCTTAGTTGACACTTTTGATATTAAACCAATAAGCACACCAGAAGATGATTTAAAACAAATATTAGGATGAAAAATAAGGATTTTGAAAAAGTAGAATAAAGTTACAAGGGGGTGATGTTAATGAAGGCTCACGTTGATAAGGATACATGCATTGGATGTGGAATATGCCCTGAGGTATGTCCTGAAATATTTCAAATGGAAGAAGACGGAAAAGCTGTGGCATCGTCAGATGAAGTTGCAGAAAATCAGGAAAGTAGTGCAAAGGATGCAGAAGAACAATGCCCTGTTGCTGCAATTTCCGTAGAATAGTAATAATATAGATAAAAAGTATAATAAACTGTAGCCTTGTGTTGTTAACAAGAAAATCATATTGAAAGTCAAGGAATTCTAATTATAAAGTGATTAGAAATTCTTGACTTTATTTTATATAAAGGGATGGAATGTTACTAATAATTAATTAGATGAAAAATCTAATTGGATTTTAAGTAGGAGTATTGGACCTTGGACTATGGGTTTGGCAATAGAGGGTACATTATTATTGGAGTTCTGGTTACCGAGGGAGCTTGCGAGGAATTAATAATTTTACAATAATATGTATATTTTTATTTAGAGTATGATAAAATGATTAAAATGAGTTTAATATTGAAGGAGAGAGGCAGATGTTCAGACCGATTTAATACACAATAAAGTTACGAGAGATTTCAAAATTAACCTTAAGGACAAGGTTTTTTTGTTGCGCAACTTTGGAGGTGTATTAAAGTGAATAAAAAGGTCAATGTATATATAATGTACATTATCGTGTTTCTACAAGGGTTTGTTTTTTATGGACCTATTGCTACGTTGTATAGGCAAAATAGAAACTTATCTTTGTCAAATATGTTTTTAATAGAGTCTATATCGTGGATATTAATGATTATTTTTGAAATTCCATGGGGATGGTTTGCAGATAAATTTGGATATAAAAAAACACTTATTATTTCAAATTTTATATTCTTCCTATCAAAAATAGTTTTTTATAAAGCAGATTCATTTGGAATGTTCTTTTTAGAACGAATATTATTAGCTCTATCCTTAGCCGGGATTTCAGGGTGTGACATTGCACTACTATATTCATCGGTTAAGCAAGAGGAGAGTGAAAAAATATTTGGTAGATATAATGCGTTTTCAACCGCGGGATATTTAATTGCCTCAAGTATGTTCCCAATACTCGTAAAAAAATCTATGGATAATACCGCATTTTGGACTATTGTACCTTATGCAGCAGCGGTAGTATTAACTTTGTTCCTAAAAGAGGTTAATGTGGAGCGGGAAGAAAAGCCTAAGTTTAAGCAAAGTTTAATAACAGCGTTTAAAAATAAAAGTATTATTATATTGGTAATTTCTTTTGCATTAATAAATGAAGTGGTTCAAGTAGTAGGTGTGTTTTTAAACCAATCGCAATATGTGCGTTCGGGAATAAACATTAAATACTTTGGAATATTGGCAGTTGTTATGCAAATTGTTCGATTAAGCTCAATTAAAGCTTATAAGTTTAGTAATAGGCTAGGTAAAAATAGAAGCATTCAAATTTTATATAGCATTATTACAATATGTTGTATAACACTTGTATTTACATCTAATGCTACATTAACCATACTTTCAATAATTTTTATATGTGGTAGTGCAGCTATAATTTCTCCAATAGTTTTAGAAATTGAAAATAAAAGTATAAGTACTATTAATAGGGCGACTCTTTTATCAATATTTGCTATGTTTGGAGATTTAACTGCAGCAGGAGTCAACGTGATTATTGGAAAGACAGCGGATATTTCTACCTCTTCAGCATTTATGACTTGTGTAGGTATGTGTGTTTGTGCATATATATTATTTGTTGTCTATAAGAAAAAAAGTGTAAAAGAAGTGTATGTAGAAAAAGAAGTTGAATAGTAGTTATAACAGAGATAATGATGCTATAAAGCGTATAATAATTATAATTTAAAAGAATCATAGAAATAGTAGCTATCCAATTGCAACTGGGGCTGCTATTTTTTTAGACTTTTTTTATGTAAGGGTAGTAATGTTAATAGTGTTATTAAGAAGTTTCATGGCTGAAATATCAATAGCAAAAGGCCGTTACTATTTTGTAAGTCTAGAATAAATCAATTCAGACAAATTAAAGCACAATAAGACAGAAACAAAATGTTATATTCTGATATACTTTAGTGAAGGCAAGAAATTAGGAAATGATTAAGAATATTGTAGGGAGGATGTATTAGATGGGAGATTATCATAAAATTAGGGGAAAAGATATCTATACTGAAATTCTTGGAGAGGATTCATCACCAGTATTGTTATTTATTCATGGTGGGCCAGGTGGAATTGGTGTTGCAGATTTTATTCAATATCAGGGGGATAGATTATCAAAGAATTTTAAAGTTATAGCTCCAGAGCAAAGGGGAGTATGGAGATCAGAGGCTATTTTAGATGAAGAATATATTTCACTAGAAGATATTATTGAAGACTTTGAAGAATTAAGAAAAAAATTACATATAAATAAATGGTCACTGCTTAGTCACTCATTTGGTGGGTATCTTGCTGTTCTTTATGCTAATTTATATCCTGATTGTATTGAATATATGATATATGAATGTCCGTCTTTTGATTTTGCACTTTCAGAGCGTTCTATGCTAAAGGCAGCAACAAATGAATTGGCTAAATTAGGAAATGGTATTTTGGCAGAAGAATATTTAGAAAAACTGAAAAATATTACAGATTACAAAGAAATTAATAAACTTCTTATGAAGGCATTAAATGAGCTTGGAGACAACTGTAATAACTTTATGTGGTATGGAAATGATAAGAAAATAATGGAGAAAATAGCTATGACAACTAAAGATGGTGGAAACTTATGGCGTAAATCAACCAATACAAGAATGAAAATACTGAAGGATTGGCGAGTATATAATGATGTGTTTGCTGAATTATCAAAGGTAAATAAGCC
Source organism: uncultured Clostridium sp. (assembly GCA_964467165.1). GTDB lineage: Bacteria > Bacillota > Clostridia > Clostridiales > Clostridiaceae > Clostridium_AD. Next base: position 16,627 of record CAYXOL010000028.1, on the reverse strand, counting down.
ATCTTTATTAATTAAAGGTAAATATGATCCAATAACTTGTGAAGTACAAACAGAAGAATTTATGAATGGAGTGCAAGACAAAGAAGTGGTTATATTTGAGTTTTCTGGTCATTATGCTAGAATTGAAGAACCAGATAAGTATTGTGACGTTATAACAAATTATATATATAAGAAGCAGAGTAAACATATACACAAAACCCGTTAGGACAGAGTTTTAATTTCGCAAGAAGTGGTAAAAATGGAGAGTAAGCTAACCTAGGTGGTAAGTTTACTCTTTATTTTTAGTAATATTGAAAGCCTGCAATAAACCGGAAAGACTGCCATAGTACTTTTTTATATAATAGAATGTAATGCCATGTTTATTTAATTCTTTAACTGTAAAAGCAGTGTTGCTTTTTATAAATTCTAGAATTAATGTGTTGAAGTAAGTTATAAACTCACTTCTAGTAAAATATTTAGATAAAGTATTTTTAGGACAAACCCCAGCTAAATTATAGGCTTCGTAAATTGATGGAAAATAATATTTAATAGTATTTGGAGACAGATTATTTTGTATAAGTATTTTTTCGGTTATTACATTACTATTAGCATCATAAATTTCGGATATTCTACTTAATATTTGAGATTTTTTATTATCCCTAGTTGTAGTATTATCAGTTCTAATTTTGTATGCATTAATTTCTAGACCGCCATCTTTAAGTATTTTTTCAACTGAAGTAGTATGAAAGTATTTATGCATTTTACCCCAACTGGGAAATGAAGAATTATTGGTTATTATCTTTATGAAATTTCTTATAGAAATAGGACTGTGAGCATTATATTCACATATCAACATCTTTCTTAGTTTTTCAATTTGTTCATCTGATACATCTAAATTATTTGGAAAAAAATCATCATAATCTTGTTGATTTGTTATTTTTGTCTTAGAAATATTCAAATTTAATGTATTTATTATGGACTTTAAATAATCTGATGTATCCTTATTTAAACTTTCTAATAAGATCACCTTCCTGGACAAATCATATAATGTAGGCTGGAAAGAATCGAAAATATCTTTTTTTATCTTAATTAAAGCATTGTCTAGTAAGAGGCTTAGTTCATTATCAATATTTTTATTATTAATATTTATTTTTTCAACATTAAACTTAAAAGTAGATAAATTATCCTGGTCTAATAAAATAACAAAGGAATTAGTAATATTTTTACAGGATTCTTCGTAATATTTTAATTTGTAATGATTAATATTTTTAGATATACAGATTGTATAATAATCATCGTTGAGGTTGTTAAATTTTTCCTTTAAAATATCTACTGTAAGCTTATTGTCTTGGATAAAGTTTCTTAACTTCTCAGTATGCACTTCTAAAATGCTAAATAAATCAGCATAAGAAAGTTTCTTAATTTCATTTTTGTAATCAATAAGTTGAGCAAGAGCCTCTCTTAAATCTTCTTTTTTTGTTGTGGATTTTATTTCACATATAATTATATGACCTCTATTAGTTAAAATTAAAAAATCGATTTTATGGTTTTTTATAACGAGTTCATTTATAAATACAATGTCACATATATTTTCATCAATTATTATTTTTAAAGTACAAATTAGTTTATTTTTATTTTTTAAAATGTCATTTCTTATAGATTCATGAGGATTTATAATAATATGATTTTTCATTAAGTATCTGCTTTTTATATATTTATTTACAAATATGAAAAAAATAAATAGATCATTTTATAAAAATGATTAAACTTAAAGGTATTTGTAAATTTGTGTTGAATATAACAAATATGTTAGTAATTGAAAGTAAAAAAACGCTAATTATGGATGATAAAATGCATATGTTTAAATGTAAATTGTGTAAGAATATTTAATAAAGCTAGGATTATTCTTAGAAATAAAGTCGTTGAATTTTATAGTTGTAGGAGGAAAAAAATGAGATTAAAAATAGAATTGGAATTAAAAAATGAACAATTACCTTTGGATTATCGTCCAGCTATAATGAGTCTATTTAAGCATAGTTTAACTGTATACGACAATGGTAAACACTTTAGTACTTATTATGAAACAGGAAAAGACAAACCATTTACGTTTGCTGTAGGTATACCCAGTAGCACTTTTACAAAAGAAATGATAATAGTTCCAAATAAAAAAATTAATATTACATTTAGCACAAGTGATATAGGAACGGGTATAGTATTTTTCAATGCATTATCCATGCAAAAGAATAAGAGATATCCCCTGGCATATGAAAATGCAATGATTGTAAAAAACATTTCCATAGAAAAAGAAGTTGCCATTACAACAAGTACAATTGATGTTGTGTTTAAATCTCCTTTATGTGTTAGAGAACATAACAAAGAGAATAACAAGGATATATACTATTCTTATGAAAAAGAAGGTTTTGAGGAAGCACTAAATAAAGTATTAGAATTTCAAATAGCTAATTCGAATACGCTGCCAACTTCGATTTTAGAGAATTTTTCTATGGTACCTATAAGATGCAAAAAAACTGTAGTTAGGCACCATTCACAATTTGTAGAGGTTACAGTAGGAATTTTTAGCTTGACTGGTAATATAGCATTGCTAAATTATTTGTATACAAATGGCATTGGAAGTCGTAAATCAAGTGGATTTGGATTGATTGAAATAATCAGGAAGGAGACGCCATGAAAAGTATATTAGAAAACGAGAAATTTAACACTAAAATGGAAACCTCTGATTGGAGATATAGTGCAAGTATAGTAGGGCTTAAAAAATATTTTGATTATCTTGTAGCTAAGGGTTATGAGGTAGAATCTGACTTATATGAAATTGATGATGATGTAATATCATATAATAGTGAGAAAATTACAGAGGAAAGATATTTGCTATTCGTTGAGCATTATTTTGATTCTGCTATGCACCATAGGGTAATTGAGCAAGTATTAATTAATAGCGAATTCACTGAGGAACAAATAAAATTAGTTAATGACAAGTTAAAAGCTAATTCCATTATGAAAAAGACTCTTGGAGAAGTTAAATTTTCGGGTGAAAATAAAGAAGTCATATTAGAAAAAATTAATGTGAATAGACTTTTTTTGATAAAAGAAACATACAGATATGGAGACAGTTTGTATAAAAACTTTGCAAATACTAACAGTTTATTTGTAGAAACTGATAGCATTTGTAGAATGCTAAATTACAATATAGATGCACCTAAAAAGAGTAAATCTATTTCATATAATTGGGATTTTAAAACGTATAAATTTGAGGATGAAAAAGAGTTTGATTTTATTCCCTTTGCATTTTCAAAATCATATGAAGGATTTTTTATAAATAATAACTATTCTATAAAGCAACTTTTTAATACAAATAACTTAATTAGTGATAGTGATAATCCTAGAAGTACATTATTCTGTGATTTGAAAAATTCAGCTGACTTTATAGATTTTGATGTTGAGGTAATCATCAAAAACAGGGGACAAAAATATTTTGAATCATTATATATTAGGAAAGAAGCAATTAAAATATTTGAGAAAATTGAAAATTATAAAGCTATTAAAATACCATATAGAGTAAATGATAACTATGTTAGGTATCTTGAAAAAGAAGTAACAGATAGCATTCTAAATAATATAAAGATTGATGTATTAATAGAAATGCTATTAAAATCAAAAACAAATTACACATATAATATCAAAACACTTATAAAAATTAATACATTAATTTATGGAGGGGATAAAATGGATAAGCAAATGAAATCTGCTTATGGAAGTGCTAAAAGAGTAATGAAAGAAATTCCGGAAAATAAAGTAAATAGTTACAAGCAGAAGTTAATCAGTGCAATAACTTTTAAAGATTCCGAAAGGTTTTGTGAAATATTATTACAGTTATCTTCATATTCTGGAGTTGTTTTTGATTTTGCATATGACTTATTTGAGGATTTTGATGAAAATAAAAACATAGCCTATACATTTATAAATGCACTAAATAACGAAACTAATAAAGATAATGGAGGAAAAAAAGATGAATAAGAAAGCATTAACACTTACGGTTTTGGCAAATATGACATCTAATTATGGTGAGGGACTAGGAAATATTTCAAGTGTTCAAAAGGTCTTCAAAAATGGCAAGAGTTACGCAACTAGGAGCAGAGAGAGCCTTAAAAACGCTATAATGGTACAAAGTGGAATGTACGATGATTTGAAAACCACAGTAGATGGAGCAACACAAAAACTGGTTAGTGATGATTTAAATGCTACAAATTGCAGAGCATTAGAAGGTGGATATATGAATACAACTGGAAATACATATATCAGAAAGAGTTCATTTTATTTGACAGATGCAATTGCTTGTGATGATTTTGTAAATGAAACAAGATTCCATAATAATCTGTATCTTGCATCCAATTTTGCAAATAATAATAAATTAAATCTGCAGGAAAAAGGGAATGCAAAGAAATGCGGACTTATGCCATACCAATATGAGTATGACAAAACTATGAAAATGTATAGCATAACTATTGATCTTGAAATGATAGGGAAAGATGAAAACTTTGATGCAATAGAAGCTGATGCTAAAGAAAAAGCAGCTAGAGTTATCGCTATATTAGATGCGGTTGAAACTCTTAATTTAGTGGTAAAAGGAAATTTAGACAATGCAGAACCTCTATTTGTTGTAGGCGGCTTAACTGATAGAAAAACTCATTATTTTGAGAATGTAGTAAAGGTGAAAGAGGACAAACTATTAATTACACCAGATTTAAAAGATAGAATTGCCAAAGGGTGCAATGCGGCACTACTTGAAGGTGGTAACTTTAAAAATGAAATTGAAATTAAAAATGAATTGACACCAATTAGCGTTTCTAAATTTTTTGAGGATTTAAGGAAACAAGTTAACACATATTACGGGGTGTAGGTATGGAAGTTCTAAGAATTATACTAACGCAAAGCAGTGCAAATTATAAAAAAGAAGAAACAGTTTTAAATAAAATGACATATCCACTTCCTCCATTTTCTACAATAATTGGAGCATTACACAGTGCTTGTGGTTATAGAGAATATCACCCAATGGATATTAGTATTCAGGGCAAATATGAGGCTATGCATAAAGAACCATATGTGGATTATTGTTTTTTAAACTCTACTATGGACGAAAGAGGAATTTTAGTGAAAATGAAAAATAAAACTATGTTATCAACGGCATTTGATAAGGTGGCTAAGGCTAAAATCCAAGGAAGTTGTTTCAGCAAAGGAATTGCAATAGAGGTTATGAATGGAGAATTGCTAGAAGAATACAGAGCACTTAGAAATTTATCAGAAAACATTAAAGAGTTTAAAACAAATAGAATTGATAAAGCTTTAGAGCTTATAAAAAAACGTAAAAAAACATTAGCCACTAAAAAGAAAAAATATGAGTCGAAATCAGCAGAATTTAAAATTATTTCTAAAAGAGAAAAAGAAATAAAGGAATTAGAAAAAACAATTAATGAAAGATTCAAAGACTATAAAAGAGAAGAGCATGAAATACCATATTCTAGATTTGCAAGTATTACAACCTCTTTGAAATATTATGAAGTCTTAAACAATGTAGAATTGGTGCTTCATATAAAAAGTGATAAAGATACTCTCACTGATATTAAAGACAATATATATAATTTAAAATCAATTGGAAGAAGTGAAGACTTTGTGGATGTGAAAGAGGCTTGTTTTGTAGAGGTTGTGGATGTAATAGATGAAATAGAAGATGAGATGATTAGCGAATATTCTGCATATATAAGCTATGACCTTATAAAAAATGAATATATAAATTTGCGATCTAAAAATGGAACCTCAGCAGATGGAACAAAGTATTATTTAAATAAAAATTATATTATAGAAGATAATAAACGGATGTTTGAAAAAAAGAAGGTTGTGTATGCATCGAAATATGCAGCAGAACCAGATACAGCCAGGGATAATCTTTATTTTGATATAAGTAAAGAAAAGTCATATATAGTTAATTTCAATTAGGGGTGGTATTGTGGATTTATCTAAGTACAAAGCAAAACCTGACAAAACTATAAGGCAGCATACAGATGAATTATTGCAAAATCTCGATATATTACAAAAATTAAAGTATATTAAGAGCGAGCATATATACGAACTTACAAGAATTGCTTGCGAATATCATGATTATGGTAAAGCAAACAGAGAGTTTCAGAAAAGAATAGAGAATAATACTAAGTTTAATGAAAATACAGAGATAGCACATAATGTGTTATCTCTGTATTTTATAGATAAAAATGATTTTGAAAATATAGAAGACTATTATAAGGTGGCTTTTGCAGTTTTAAATCACCATAACTACTGTGATAACATTAGAACAATAGAGAACGAAGAAAATAAAGGATTAATAAAAAGTCTATTAAGCGATTTTACAGTGTATCCTGTTAAAAGAAGTACTACCAAAAATATAAATAAAATAACAGAAAATAAGGATGCCATTCTTATAAAAGGATTTCTTCACAAATGTGACTACAGCTCAAGTGGGGACATTCCAATTGAATATGAAAACGATTTTTTGAACTGTGGACTTGATAATTTATTAGAAAAATGGAGAAGTGAAAATAGTGATTCAAATTGGAATGAGTTGCAACAGTTTTGCAAGGAGAATACCAATAAGAATATTGTGGTTGTTGCTCAAACCGGCATGGGAAAAACCGAGGCCGGTCTTCACTGGATTGGCAATAACAAAGGGTTTTTCATATTGCCCTTAAAAACAGCAATAAATGCCATATATAAAAGAGTTAAAGAAGATATTTTAGCTCAAGATCATATTGTATCTAAATTAGCACTGCTCCATTCAGATGCACTAAGCTATTATAATAATGATAATAATTCTGAAATGGATATTATAGATTATTACAATCAGAGTAAGCAACTTTCAATACCCCTTAGCATTTCAACCTTAGATCAATTATTTGATTTTGTTTTTAAGTACCAAGGATATGAACTAAAACTTGCTACATTGTCCTATTCAAAAATAGTTATCGATGAAATTCAAATGTATGGAGCAGATTTACTGGCATATTTGATTTATGGCATTAAAACGGTAAATAAATTTGGAGGAAAGATTGCAATTTTAACAGCAACATTAGCACCATTTATAAAAGATAAATTAAAGGCAGGAGAAAATCCAATCGAGTTTGAAGAAAAAACATTTATAAATGATATAAAAAGGCATAATTTAAAGGTTTATCATAGCCAAATTGACACAGAAAGTATATACAATAAATTTATAGAGAATAGTAAAAAAGGTATAAGTAATAAAATACTTGTAGTTTGTAATACTGTTAAAAAAGCACAACAAATATATACTGAGCTTTTAGAAAAAGGAGTAACAAATACAAATATAAATATACTCCATAGTAAATTTATAAAATGTGAAAGATCAGCCAAAGAAAGTGAAATATTAGAGTTTGGAGATACTAAAAATCTTGGGACGTGTATCTGGATTTCTACGCAAATTGTAGAAGCAAGTTTAGATATTGATTTTGACTATTTATTTACGGAACTTTCGGATATAAGTGGACTGTTTCAAAGGCTTGGAAGGTGTAATAGAAAAGGTGTAAAATCTGTAGAGGAATCCAATTGTTTTGTGTTTTTAGAAATAGATAATAGCCTTCTTACCAATGGGACTAAAGGATTTATTGATAGAAAAATATATGAACTATCGAAAGATGCACTAAAGGACATAGATGGTTTATTAACAGAAAGAGATAAAATAAATATTATAAATAAATATTTAACAACAGAAAACTTAAAAGGAAGCGATTATGAATTTAAGTATAACGAATTTGCGAAGTGGATAGCAGATATACCTCCTTATGAAATGGATAAAAAAGATGTGAATTTAAGAAATATTATATCTTATGATGTAATACCTAACGAAATTTACCAAGATAATAAAGATGAAATAGATGAAAATTCTAGAGAATTATTAAAGTCTGTAAATCCCAAATTAGGGAGAATAGAGATAGATAAAATAAAATTAGAAAAATTAAAGTTAAAAGAAGAAATCAAAAAATATACTGTGCCAGTTGGCATATATGACATTTATTTTAAAGGGTCGAATGCAATTATTAAAACAGTTCAATTAAGCAGGTATGAATTTATTAATGTTGTAAATTGTAAATATAATGAATTAGGATTTTCACGTTTAACAAGTAAAGAAGTAAAAGGGTTAGAAGATAATTTTGATAATTTCTTGTAAAGTGAGGTATTGTTATGGACAAGCCAATTAGTGGGATGATGATTTATTATTACATTGTTTGCAAGAGGAAATTATGGTATTTTTACAATCAAATACAAATGGAAACAGAAAGTGAGAACGTAAAAATAGGAAAGGTTCTTGATGAAAAGGCTTACGAGAGAGAAGAAAAGCACATTAATATAGATGATGTAATTAGCATAGACTTTATAAAAAGTAAGGGTATATTACATGAAGTCAAAAAGAGTAAAAAAATAGAAGAAGCTGGAATAATGCAGGTAAAATATTATTTGTACTATCTAAAACAAAAGGGTGTAGAAGGTATTAAGGGTAAAGTTGACTATCCACTTCTAAAGCAAAGTATTGATATAGAACTAACAGATGATGACGAAAAAAATATAGAGGCTATGATAATAGATTTAAAAATAATTGTAAATAGACCTTTACCACCGCTACTTGAAAAAAAAAGGATTTGCAAGAGCTGTGCATATTTTGAACTGTGCTATATTTAAGGACAGTTTAGCACAAAGGATTATGATTTGATGAGGGGGAGGAGTTGCTGTGAAACGTAGCTTTTATATGTACAATAATGGTGAGATACACAGAAAAGACAATACACTGCAATTTACCAATAGTGAAAATGAAACTAGAGATATTCCTATAGAGCAAGTTGAAGATTTATATATCATGTCTGAAATGACATTTAACACAAAGTTTATAACTTTTGCGTCAAAATATCAAATACCTATACATTTTTTCAATTACTATAGTTTTTATACAGGTAGCTTTTATCCCAAAGAGGCTTTGCTTGCGGGCAATTTGCTAGTAAAACAAGTTAGTCACTATGAAGATGCAGAAAAGAGACTTTGCATAGCAAGAAAATTTATAGATGCTGCGGCTGCCAATATTTATAGAAATTTAAGATACTATAACGGCCGAGCTAAAGATGTAGAAAAAGTAATGATAGAAATTGAATCCCTAAGAAAAAAAATATTAAAAACAGAGAGTATTAGTGAACTGATGGGAATTGAGGGTAATATTAGAAAACAATATTATTCAGCGTGGAATACCATTGTTGATCAAAAGATAGATTTTGAAAAGAGGGTGAAAAATCCTCCAGATAATATGATTAATACAATGATTTCATTTGTTAATGGCCTAGTGTATACACGAGTGCTAGGAGAAATATACAGAACACAACTTAATCCTACTATTAGCTATCTGCATGAGCCAGGAGTGAGACGATTTTCATTAAGCTTAGATTTAGCTGAAGTTTTTAAACCGATTTTAGGGGACCGGATAATTTTTTCATTGTTAAATAAAAACCAAATAACACCAAGTTGCTTTACAAAGGATTTAAACTATCTTCATTTAACCAAAGATGCATCAAAAACAATATCAATGAAGTTCGACGAAATGTTAAAAACAACAATTTATCATAAGGAATTATCAAAAGATGTGACATATCAGCATTTAATAAGACTTGAGTGCTATAAATTAATAAAACACATAATGGGGGAAAAAGAATATGAAGGTTTTAAAATATGGTGGTAGTTTGAAAACAATATTTTGATTTCAATATAGAGAGGAAGGTGATTAATGGATGTACGTTGTTTTGGTCTATGACATAAGTGGAGAGGAAAATGGTCAAAAGGTATTGGGTAAAGTGTTTAAAATTTGCAAAAAATATTTGGTTCATATTCAAAACTCTGTATTTGAAGGCGAGATAACAGAAGGTCAAATAGCAAAATTAAATGCAGAATTGAATAAACTTATTAGGAAAAAATTAGATTCTGTGATAATATTTAAAAGTAGAAATGAAAAATGGCTTGATAAAGAATTTTGGGGTAAAAATGATGATGCATTATCTAATTTTTATTAATACTAATGTACTGTCGATGTGACATAGTGTAAAAATAGCGGCGGTACGACAATTCGTTGCAAATGAAGGGGTTACATTGATAAAATTTTTAAATTAGTATATCTATAATTCAGTAATATATATAATTTAAAGACATCGACAAAAATTATGATTGTAATCCCCTAGAATAGCCATTTGAATGGTTGCCTGTTTTAATCTATCCATATTGGAATGTAAAGACAGAAAATAAACAAGATCAAGTAAGTGAAATGATAAGTTTTAATCTATCCATATTGGAATGTAAAGTTTAATTAAGGAGTTTCTTATCTCCGTATTCTAAAAAGTTTTAATCTATCCATATTGGAATGTAAAGGTATCATTATTGATAAATTAGATAATTATATTTCTGTTTTAATCTATCCATATTGGAATGTAAAGGAAGAAGATATTCCTGGCATGAAACAACTAGGAGTGGTTTTAATCTATCCATATTGGAATGTAAAGATTGCTACAAATGAGGTGATTTAATGGAAACTAAAGGTTTTAATCTATCCATATTGGAATGTAAAGCTGGCAATAGATTGTGTAATGAGTTTAGTTGATACAGTTTTAATCTATCCATATTGGAATGTAAAGGGAGGTAGATGAGCTAGAGCAATTAATAGAGGATAGGTTTTAATCTATCCATATTGGAATGTAAAGACCTCATAATAACTTAATCGCAAAGTCCTTTTATTTGTTTTAATCTATCCATATTGGAATGTAAAGTAACTAACCTCTATAACTCTTTTGCTTGGATAGTTAGTTTTAATCTATCCATATTGGAATGTAAAGGGCAAACTTGATCTACTTTAGCTGCTTCGATTTATGGTTTTAATCTATCCATATTGGAATGTAAAGACAGTTACTGGTGACTGGGTAGGTAATTTGGTTGGGTTTTAATCTATCCATATTGGAATGTAAAGGTATCTTTGCGGTATCTTTGGAATTTCTTTTTAATAGTTTTAATCTATCCATATTGGAATGTAAAGGTATAATTTCAACAGTTTCAAATAAAAAATGCTCTTGTTTTAATCTATCCATATTGGAATGTAAAGTCGCAAGTTTCAAATTATCAGTAAATTTATCCCTATTGTTTTAATCTATCCATATTGGAATGTAAAGTGAAAAGGTGTTTACTGTCAACACTTTTAAACACTAGTTTTAATCTATCCATATTGGAATGTAAAGTCAGGAATTTTTATATCAGGACATATTGAAGGTAAAGTTTTAATCTATCCATATTGGAATGTAAAGTAAACCTACTATTGATAGATATGGTAAACCTTCTAGTGTTTTAATCTATCCATATTGGAATGTAAAGGGAGCTAACCCAGAAATGTATGATGAAAACGGATTAGTTTTAATCTATCCATATTGGAATGTAAAGACAACTAATACCGCTGGACCTACTGCAGCTGCTATTGTTTTAATCTATCCATATTGGAATGTAAAGTATGTAGCAATAGGCTATGAACGTACTAAGGGTAACGGTTTTAATCTATCCATATTGGAATGTAAAGGTATAATAGTATAGGGAAGATGTATAGCTATACCGTTTTAATCTATCCGTATTGGAATGTAAAGATTTTATGCAGTTTTGCGGGGTGATCCATTTGCTTGGGTTTTAATCTATCCATATTGGAATGTAAAGGGAGCACTAAGGATTTATTAGATATTTTGGAACAGTTGTTTTAATCTATCCATATTGGAATGTAAAGCTATATCTAACAGAAGTACTAAAAACCCTAGCTTCGTTTTAATCTATCCATATTGGAATGTAAAGATTAATTAGTAGCATTTAAGGCTAATATGTATCGTGCGTTTTAATCTATCCATATTGGAATGTAAAGTGAAAAGGTGTTTATTGTCAACACATTAAAACACTTGTTTTAATCTATCCATATTGGAATGTAAAGACAAGACCCGCCGCAAGTCCAATCATTAAAATTGGAGTTTTAATCTATCCATATTGGAATGTAAAGCAGTGAGAGAGATAATAAGAGTATATATAAATAATTGTTTTAATCTATCCATATTGGAATGTAAAGCCGATATACTGGATAATGAAATGGACGAGATTGATAGTTTTAATCTATCCATATTGGAATGTAAAGGTAGTATTAATAGTTGGCAAACTAGTAACAATAGGTGTTTTAATCTATCCATATTGGAATGTAAAGTCTTTTTCTCCTGCTTTGGTAGCACATCAGTGGTTGGTTTTAATCTATCCATATTGGAATGTAAAGAACGAATATCAAATCGACTAAATTAAACCAGACTTGGTTTTAATCTATCCATATTGGAATGTAAAGCAGGAGGTCACAAGTCCTCGTAAAATGCAGAGTGGGTTTTAATCTATCCATATTGGAATGTAAAGTTATCTTTTTGCAATACTCCTTGTCTTTGTGGCTAAGTTTTAATCTATCCATATTGGAATGTAAAGGGAGATAATATTAAGGCAATACAACCTGCTACAATGGTTTTAATCTATCCATATTGGAATGTAAAGTGGTAACTCTTTCTTAACTTCTTTGTGTGTACTGTAGTTTTAATCTATCCATATTGGAATGTAAAGCAGTTTAGGATTAAAGTATTTAGATATAGAACTAGCGTTTTAATCTATCCATATTGTAATGTAAAGCACTTATGTAAAGCCTCAAGAAAATGGTATAAATTAGTTTTAATCTATCCATATTGGAATGTAAAGATTGCTTTTAATCGCCTCTTGATTATTTGCCAAACGTTTTAATCTATCCATATTGGAATGTAAAGTAATTTGATGCTCCAAATCGTAGGTACAATCATATGGTTTTAATCTATCCATATTGGAATGTAAAGTATATTTACCATTAGCACCGGGAGTTACATCTATCGTTTTAATCTATCCATATTGGAATGTAAAGGGAAAAATATTCATAGGATCAAGTGTTTCGCCTTGGTTTTAATCTATCCATATTGGAATGTAAAGATGTCAAACCTCCAATATAAAAGATTTTTAAAAAAAGGTTTTAATCTATCCATATTGGAATGTAAAGTAATACTTGCCCCAGAAAAACGAATCGTTGAAACTGGTTTTAATCTATCCATATTGGAATGTAAAGTAATATATTGATTGAAGTCTTCTTCATCAAAACATTGTTTTAATCTATCCATATTGGAATGTAAAGCTTGCATGTTGTGCTAAATGCGCATTTTTTATGGAAGTTTTAATCTATCCATATTGGAATGTAAAGGAATATTTGAGCAGTAGTATCAGGTGCTAAGTGTTTGTTTTAATCTATCCATATTGGAATGTAAAGTTTGGAATAGCGGTTTTAGCGATTGGGACAGTTATAGTTTTAATCTATCCATATTGGAATGTAAAGAAACTGAGGGAATTAGCAGATATAAGTGTGCATGAAGTTTTAATCTATCCATATTGGAATGTAAAGTAAGTTACCGTTATAAACTATAAAGTCAGCTATGTTGTTTTAATCTATCCATATTGGAATGTAAAGTAACATATGATGTTTTCTTCTATCTTTTCAGCATTAGTTTTAATCTATCCATATTGGAATGGAAAGTACAATAATTCGTCTGTTTCTGATTCGACTATTTTTGTTTTAATCTATCCATATTGGAATGTAAAGATTGGCAAGTAATAGAATTTAAGTAGGAGGTAATATGTTTTAATCTATCCATATTGGAATGTAAAGCTAAGAGCAGTAACAACAGAGCCGTCAGGCAAATGGTTTTAATCTATCCATATTGGAATGTAAAGTGAAAAGGTGTTCATTGTCAACACTTATAAACACTAGTTTTAATCTATCCATATTGGAATGTAAAGCTGTAATGGTTCCTATTTGTACAGCTGACAATTTTGATAATGTTTTAATCTATCCATATTGGAATGTAAAGGGTAAATTTGGGTATGTGCTAGGTTTAGTTTTAGGTAGTTTTAATCTATCCATATTGGAATGTAAAGCTAACATTTACTGTGGATTTAATATGCCCAAATCCGTTTTAATCTATCCATATTGGAATGTAAAGAATGGTACATTTTGTAAATAGTGTTTTTCTAGTACTGTTTTAATCTATCCATATTGGAATGTAAAGGAAGGTAGGGATATTCGGAAATGCAGAGCAAATGAGGTTTTAATCTATCCATATTGGAATGTAAAGGGCGGTAGCAGAATATATAATCATGAAGCTAGTGAGGGTTTTAATCTATCCATATTGGAATGTAAAGGAAAGCTTAATCTTATTAGAAAGAGAAAATATAATTGTTTTAATCTATCCATATTGGAATGTAAAGATTGGTGCTTATTGTACAGTTATAAGCGCAACAGGGTTTTAATCTATCCATATTGGAATGTAAAGACTGCAACGCATATTAGTTAAAAGTAAGGATAGTGAGTTTTAATCTATCCATATTGGAATGTAAAGAACGGTTAACGAGCAGTATATTTTACTTAATTTAATGTTTTAATCTATCCATATTGGAATGTAAAGTAGAACTTCAAATCATAATGGATGGGTCCCTGGAAGGTTTTAATCTATCCATATTGGAATGTAAAGGGGTTAAACCTAATTTCTTTATCAATTTCTTATACTGTTTTAATCTATCCATATTGGAATGTAAAGAACAAAATCATAGTCGAGCCATGACGGATTATTGTAGTTTTAATCTATCCATATTGGAATGTAAAGTAAGCATATATGTTGCCATCATCATCCAGGATTCTGGTTTTAATCTATCCATATTGGAATGTAAAGATCGATAAAATATCTTTATTAAGATTGGTAGGAGAGTTTTAATCTATCCATATTGGAATGTAAAGATAACTTACTTTGTCTTGTAAGCTATCTATGGTTACTGTTTTAATCTATCCATATTGGAATGTAAAGGCATCTTCGCGTACATTAAGTTTATTAGCGGTTACTGGTTTTAATCTATCCATATTGGAATGTAAAGCATTGCAATTATATAGTTTTAGTCAATTTTTAATCGTTTTAATCTATCCATATTGGAATGTAAAGAGTAAAGTGACAAGTAGAACACATAGCGAAGCGGTAGTTTTAATCTATCCATATTGGAATGTAAAGATTGGAATTATTGCACTAAAACATGCAATAGTATTTGTTTTAATCTATCCATATTGGAATGTAAAGTATCGAAATAACTGCTTCAGGTAGAACAGATGCAGGGGGTTTTAATCTATCCATATTGGAATGTAAAGTTAAAAGATACAGAAAAGGAACCGCTAGAATATTAGGTTTTAATCTATCCATATTGGAATGTTGTATAGATTCACACGCATGGGTTATGGGACATTTTTAATATGTGATACATACGCGGGGATAGGAGTAATGGAACGGTAATAGGTTATTAAATGCATTGCGGCATTCATGTTAAATAAGATAATGTAAAATTGTTAATATCCTAGCTCCTAACATAAATATTCATTGCAAGCTTTAATTAATCAAAGGTTTCTAAATGATAATAGTGATATCATTAATGAAATAGACTATAATATAATAAAGAGATTATAAACTAATCATACGATAGTGGAGTATATAATTAGGGTGCCGAATTATGGATTAAAAATGGCAGTTAATAGTGGATTTGAGAGAAAACTTAAGATAGACGAGCAATACACTTATTTTGGGGGTGTAATTGATGCTTCCATATAATAAATATAAAATAGATATAGATACACTTATGATTATTATAAAGTGAATTAATTGAAAACGAAATTGAAGAGTTCTGTTTTTCATAGATTATATTTTTACATTTCATAATAGAGGGGGTTATATCAATGGCAAAGTTTATTATAAACAAAAAAGCTATTGCATCATCCAAGTGCACATTAATGAAAGACCAATATGATCCAGAACCGTTCTTTTGTAAAATAGTTTTAACAGAAGATGCAATTATCCTTTTAAATGATGAAATTTCAAAGCAGGATGAGCTTCTATTTTCTATACCAATTCACAAAATTAAAAAATTTGATTTTATAAATGAGAAAAAGGAAAACGCAGGCAAACTCAAATCACTTTCCCAGGCTTTATTTAAGATATTCCTATATGTAAGTGGATGGATTGGTCTATTTTCGGAGTATGAAAAAAAAGCAGATATACTAGAGCTTACATTTGGTAATGAAAAAGGGGGAAAGGTAGATTTTATATTAGATATGATGAAATATGGAGAGTGTGGACTTGTGAGAGAATATAAAAAATGTAGAAGCAAATTGACATAAACAAACACTAGTAAAGAGAATTTGAAGTAATTGTTAAAAATAAGAAAATTACAAATTATTTGATAAATAAGGGGTATATCATAACTATTGATAGGAATAGTGATATCGTTAATGAAATAGGCTATTTTATAATAAAGAGATTATAAATTAATTATACAATAGTGATAAGGAATATATAGTAGGAGTGTTAATTATGAAACTAACAACACTTATAGACAAATTAAAGAATATAAATGGAGTAGTTGCCATATCACAGTT
>CAYXOL010000027.1:0-69719 GCA_964467165.1 uncultured Clostridium sp. | reverse complement strand
TCACCTCTTAAAATAAGTATATCATTCCAATGTGTATTTATCACTATTATTCATATTTTGTCATAGTTTTAAGTAACTGTTGCTACCTCCTTTTCATTGAATTGTTTTCGATAGTATTTTAAGTAATAAAGATAAATTTAATTCATTTAATTTGATTTATAATAAAATAATTTTAATATAATCTTTATGCAATTAAAATAAATGTTATTTCAGATCATAAACGTGGCCAATATAAAGGAATATACGTAAATTACTTTACCGCAAATTGTTCTTTTAGATATGATGAAATTTCAATTAAAGCCTCATCTGCTTTGCTGGTAATCTTATTCATTGATATAAATCCATGTGTAACACCTTTATATCGGGTAGAAATTACATTCACCCCTGCCTGCTTTAATTTATTACCGTAAGCTTCACCTTCATCCCTTAATGGATCAAATTCAGCTGTGATTATGAGTGTGTTTGGTAAATCTTTAAAATTTTTAGATAATAAAGGGGAGGCATATCTACTTTTTCTTTCTTCTAAACTTGGAGTGTATAGAGAAATGAATTTTTCTGAGTTTTCCCTTGTAAGGTTATATTTAAGACCAAAATCCGACCAAGATTTAGTCTTTAGTTGATATATGTTTGTTGATGGATATATTAGCACCTCAGAGATTATGTGTGGGCCACCTGTATCACGTGCCATTTGTGAAATTACAGCAGATATGTTTGCACCAGCACTGTCCCCTACAACACATATTCGGCTGGAGTCCCCATTAATACTCTTAGCATATTTATAAACCCATAGGAGCACATTATATACGTCATTAATACCAGCTGGAAAGGGATCTTCTGGCGCAAGACGATAATTTACAGATACAACTATAGCCTTTGAATTTTTTGAAAGTTTCCTGCAAACATCATCATAGTCATCAATACTACCACTAATCCAACTGCCGCCATGGGAATAAATTATGATAGGTAATTCATTGCCATCAGGCGTGTATATTCGCACTGGCACTTGATTTGACGCTGTTTTTATATCCATATTTTTTATGTTTGAAAATGGTATAGGTTTAGATTTCCATATTGTTGCTGACTTATGTAATGCTGCACGCATTTCATATATGGATTTTCCTTTAAGTGAAATAGGATTAAAACGTTCTTCTATTTTTGACATTATACCAAATAATGTATCCAGCTTACCATAATTTGTTGTGGCAAACTTTTTAATGAAAATAAAACTGCAAATTGTAACAATCAAGGCAACAATAGAAAAAATCAACAATATTTTTTTCTTTTTCATGTAACACCTCCACTATTAAAGTTAAGTATATATTCGGGCTCAATATTATGATACTTTTATGGTTCATTTTTGTCACCTTCATATTTTTCACTATTTATCTCTTCAAAAATATTATTATTTTGACTTTGCTTTGTGTACGCGCTTACATTATTACCAACAACTGCCTTTAATTGAGATATTTCACTCATTATTTTCATGAAATCCTCTTGTGTCAAAGGTTTTTTATTGTCTTTTAACTCATAACCTATTTGCCCACTTACTTCAATTGTTGCATACTTGACATCTTCTAACGAGGATATTCCATCCTGTCTCAAACGGGTTTCAAGTTTATCAATTGACAATCTTATTTTTTTTAGATTCTTAATATTTGGTTCACCATTTTCTATAACAATAATAGCTTTACCTGAAAATATGGTTTCCAAAAAATCTACTTTAATTTCTAGATATTCACTCATCATCATTAATAACGTTAGTATAAATGCTACAAGAAATGTAATTAGGAGTCCCTTTCCAGATACTGGCTGGATGAGTAAAGATCCTAGTCCAATCATTACAATAGTTTGAGAAATAGTCATTTGAGAAATTGATTTTCTTCCACCTACTCTTAAAATAAAAGTTCCTACGATAAATATAAGAATTGTTTGCCAAATCCAATTTAATTCCATGCTTCCAGCTCCTTAAGTTGTAAATTTGTACTCTTTCACCTTCGCTAGGTATAATTACGCTAAATAATATTTATGAAAAAATAACTTTTCCTATTATTTAGTATCACAAATTTTAAACTAATTATACTGACCAACATTGGAAAATAAGTTGTTGTTAGAACTATAAATCTTATAACATATAAATAATGAATTTGGATAAAATAGCATTGAGAGGAGATGGAAATAATGAATGAAGGTCTAATGGTATTAGTGAGAGGAATCATCGGATTTTTTACCTTATTAATATTTACTCGTATTCTTGGAAAGCAACAGATTAGCCAGTTGACTTTTTTTGATTATGTAGTTGGTATAACTATAGGATCCACTGCTTCTAGTTTAACTACAGATTTAACTAGTAGAGCATGGCCTCATTGGGTAGGATTATTTACCTGGACAGTTTTATGCCTTATTTTACAATTAACAACACTTAAATCAAAGACCGCTGAAAAATTCTTGGATGGTGAACCCACCATTGTTATTATAGACGGAATAATACATGAGGAATCTATGAAAAAATTTCGTTATACAATAGCAGATCTTCTAACGCAGCTAAGAGATAAGGGTATTTTTGATATAAGTGAAGTAGCTTATGCTGTATTAGAAAAAGATGGTAAACTATCCGTCTTAAAAAAACCTGAATGTAATCCGGCTACACCAAAGGACTTAAATATTAAAACCTCCACTGACGATATTGATTTTGAAGTAATTTATGACGGAGCTATTTTACATGATAACTTAGTTATCATTAATAGGAATGAAAGGTGGTTAATGAATAAATTAAAAAAGAGAAGCATTAATGATGCTTCTGAGGTGTTTTTAGCTATATATAATGCCTCAAGTGGATTATATATAGATCTTTATAAAGATCATATAAAGCAAAAGAACAAATAAAATATAAAGGAGTTGCTTAAATGAAGAAAATTATATCTTACTTAATACCAATAGTTACAATAACTGCCTTTATATTGTTAATGTTAGGGGGTAATTATTTAAAAACCCCCCTTAACCCTTCAGAAGATGTAGTTGCTTTTGTAGAGCTATCCATGGAGCATGCAAAAGTTGAAAAATGGAATATGCTTCATCAAGATGTTGTTAGTATCGATACTGCATGGAAAAAAATCATACCTCGTATTCAATTTAGCGTTGAAAGAGATGAAATATATAATATAAGTTTAAATATTGCTAGTCTTAGGGGCTCTATTGCTAGTAAAGATAAACCAAGTACACTGATAGAACTAAATGAAATTATTGAGAATTGGAATGAACTAACAAGATAGTTAATACCGAGTACGGATGATTTGTGAAAAAAAACTACATACTAAAATAAAAAAAGAATGCAGCTAGATTTATTTGCACACATCTAGCTACATTCCCATATCATTCTACTACATATTATTTAGTTCTTTTGTCCTTTAACATAACTACTATATTATCATGTTCATAAAATGTTGATTATATTCAAAATAGGATGATTCTGTAGGCGGACAAATTGTTGAAAGAGTATTGAGACTCATTGCCAAAAATGTAAGTATGTCAGAATCATTTATCTTTAACACTGTTGACGTATAAGCAGGAGTAGATTATAATTATTTTATTATTTAGTTAAAAAATGTATCCTTTCACATTTGAATGGCATATAAAGTAATATAAATTCAAATAAGGAGGGGTATATTGATGCTAGATATAGTTATTCAATATGTTTTAATACTGCTTTTAGTAGTAGGCCTTGGATATTTAGTTTACTTGTTAAAGGATAGAGAAATAAATCTAATGGAAGATTATTTTGGATTTGCGTATGTAATACTTGGAGAATTATCTGCTAGTGAAGCTACACCTGAAAACGCAAAAAGAATCATTAGGATTATTTCAAGGGTGGTTGCCAATGTAGAATCTAATTACAAAAATAGTGAAAATACATTTAAAGAGGAAAAAGCTATTAACCAGGCACAGGAAGCTATTGGTTTGCTTAATTTTCAAAGCAACATAGATGTGGAAAGCTTAAAATATCTTATAAGATTAGCGGCAGCATTACTTCCAGCAACTAATAAGGGAGCAGAGCACTATTAAAGGCAATTACAATATTAACCGGCAGGAGAGTTTTGTTCTGCCGGTTGTTATTTTTATATATAAACAAAACTGGGTAGAAAACAATTAATAATTGTTTTCTACCCCAGAGAGCTACAGGAGGGAAAACAATTAATAATTGTTTTATGCCCCGGAGAATAGCAGGAGGGAAAAATTAATGTTGAAAACCACAGAATATGGAGAACTTGAAGGAAATTATGTATTAGTTGACGTAAGAAGTCCAGGCGAATTTACGGAAGCAACTATAGAAGGTGCAATTAATATACCCTTATTTGATGATGAAGAAAGAAAAATTATTGGTACTGTGTATAAACAGGAAAGCATTGACAAAGCAAAAAGAATTGGTCTGGAAGTTGCATCTAAAAAATTACTTCATATTTATGATGAAATTAAAGAACTTAGTAAACAATATGATAAAGTGGTGTTATTTTGTTCTAGAGGAGGAATGAGAAGCGGAACAATTGGGATGCTACTTAGTTCCCTAGGGGTAAATATCGAGAGAATAAATGAAGGCTATAAGGGCTATAGAAAGTTTGTAATTGAAGAGTTACCTAAGCTTAATGATCGCGTTGAATACATTGTTTTGCATGGTAATACTGGTGTTGGAAAAACTGAAATACTTAAACAATTAGAATATGATGGATTTGATATGCTAGACCTGGAAGGGTTTGCAAATCATAGAGGATCACTGCTAGGTACTGTAGGACTTGGAAGAACTACTAGTCAAAAGGCCTTTGAATCTAGGATATATAATATGCTACGAGGTGTTAAAAGCTCATATGTGTTTATTGAAGCAGAAAGCAAGCGTATAGGAAATACGACTATACCTGATTATATATTTGAAAAAATGAAAAGTGGAATACATATATTTGTAGATGCAGAAATGGAATTTAGATGTGACCTTATTATCAAAGAATATACAAAATTTGAAAATTGCAACCAAGAAATAATTGATTGCTTAAAAAGACTAGAAAAATATCTTGGAGAAAAAAATGTTGACAGATACTGCAACGCTGTTTTAAAATCTGAATATGATGAGGTTGTAAGTGAACTTATGATAAAGCATTATGACCCAATGTATATGCACTCATCCAATAAATATGATTATAAATTAGAAATTAAGGTAAAAGACATAAAAACTGCTGCAAAAGAAATAGAAAACTGGGCAAAATTCATATAAAAGAATAAAAATGCCAAAAAACAGAAACTAATGTTCTGTTTTTTTATTTAAAGCCCTTTACCTTTTGCTAGTAAACATATAAAATAGCAAATGTATAATAAAATTTTACTGGAGGATTTTTATGAGCTTTGATAAGGAAGAAATTCAAACCTATGATGTAACAGACCTCACTTCTCTAGAAAAACTAGAGCCTGTAAGAATAAGACCTGGTATGTACATAGGTTCTACAGGAAGCAAAGGGTTGCATCATTGTATATGGGAAATTTTAGATAATTCTATAGATGAGATAGCTAATGGCTATGGTGATAGAGCTGAAATTATTTTAAATAAAGACAAAAGTGTTACTATTGTGGATAATGGTAGAGGTATTCCTACAGGAATGCATCCTATTAAAAATAAATCGGGTGTAGAAATGGTATTTACTGAACTTCACACTGGTGGAAAATTTAATAATAAGAATTATAAAACTTCTGGAGGACTTCATGGAGTTGGAGCTGCAGTTGTAAATGCTTTATCGGAATGGCTGCTAGTTGAAATAAGTCAAAAGGGTAAAATATTCACCCAAAGATTTGAATATTCTTATGATCATGAGTTAAAAAGACTTATGCCAGGTACACCAGTGAGCACACTTGAAATTGTAGGGGAAACAAAAAAGACAGGTAGTAAAGTTACTTTTATGCCAGATAAAAATGTATTTACCACCTTGGAATTTAAAACAGACGTTATTGATGAGCGGCTTCAAGAACTGGCATTTCAAAATAAAGGAATAACCTTAGTGTTTACAGATAAGCGAAAAGATGGGAACCCTACAAAAGAATATCATTCAGAAAGGGGCCTTCTAGATTTTATCGATTATCTAAATGAAAGCAAAACAATTTTGCATAAGGAACCTATATTTTTTCAAGGTGAAAAAGAAATAAATGGATTACAATTATATGGTGAAGTATGTATACAATTTACTGATTCTACTACAGAATATATTGCAAGTTACGTAAACAATATACCAACTACAGAATCAGGAACTCACGAAACTGGATTTAAAACAGGAATGACTAGGGCTTTTAAAGAAGGGGCTAAAAAGCTTAATCTTTTAAAAGATAAGGATAAGGAATTTGAAGGTGACGATTTAAGAGAAGGCATGACGGCTATAGTTAGAATTAAAATAAGCAACCCAATCTTTGAAGGTCAAACTAAAAGCAAGCTAGGGAATAATGAGGCTTACAGCATGATGAATGAATTGTGCTATACTAAAATTTTAGAGTGGATAGAAGATAATAAAGAAATGGCTACCAGCTTAATAAGTAATGCTATTTCTGCAGCATCAAGACGTGATAAAATAAAGAAAATCAATGAAGCTGAAAGGAAAAAAGTAGGTAAGGGAGCGGCCCCTCTTGCAGGAAAGATTGCGGTATGCACATTAAAGGATTCAGAGTTTACAGAATTTATTGTGGTGGAAGGAGACTCTGCTGGCGGAAGCGCAAAGCAAGCCAGAGATAGAAGATTCCAAGCTATAATGCCTTCAAAAGGTAAAATCATGAATACTGAAAAGCAGAAATTAGAAAATGTACTGGCTAGTGAAGAACTTAAAATATTCAACACTGCCATTGGAACTGGAGTATTAGAAAATTATCATGAAAAAGATTTGAAATATGGCAAGATAATTATTTTAAGTGATGCGGATGTAGATGGATATCACATTAGAACCTTATGGATGACTTTTATTTATAGATATATGAGACAACTAATTGCAAATGGACATCTTTATATGGGAATGCCTCCACTGTACAAGGTATACAAGAGTACTAAAAATGGTGAAATTGCTAAGTATGCATATAGTGATGAGGAATTAACTAAGACGAAAAAAGAAATAGGGAAAGGTGCCCTTATCCAAAGGTACAAAGGTCTTGGAGAAATGAACCCAGATCAACTTTGGGAGACCACCCTAAATCCAACAACTAGGACCCTTCAACAGGTTACCATAGAAGATGCAGCAAAGGCAGAAAAGATGGTTTCACTCCTTATGGGTGATGTGGTTGCGCCTAGAAAAAATTACATGTACAAATATGCTGAGTTTTAAAAGGGGGATTTATTAAATGGCAAAAAAAATTGAAATACCAAAAGATAATAATATAATAATGACTCCAATTGAGGAGGCAATGCCAGATAACTACCTTCCTTATGCTGTGGAAGTTGCAAGAGACAGAGCACTTCCAGATGTACGAGATGGTTTAAAACCAGTGCATAGAAGGATTCTTTATGGAGCATACATGCTAAAGGCGTTTCCTGACAAGCCTTATTATAAATCAGCCAGAATAGTTGGAGATATTCTTGGTAAGTATCATCCTCATGGGGATAGTTCCGTTTATGGTGCAATGGTAATACTTGCTCAAAACTTTGCCACAAGAAAGCCACTTATAGATGGTCATGGAAATTGGGGAAGTCAAGATGGTGATAATGCGGCGGCTATGCGTTATACAGAGGCAAGGCTTTCACCTATTGCCCTTGAAATGATACGGGATATTGATAAAGGCGTTGTGGACATGGTGGATAATTATTCCGATACTGAGAAGGAGCCATCAGTACTGCCATCAAGATATCCAAATCTACTGGTAAATGGGACATTTGGAATAGCAGTAGGAATAGCGACAAACATACCACCTCACAATCTAGGAGAGGTAATAGATGGGTTACTTGCTTATGCTGATAATGAGCAAATTACAACAAAACAGCTTATGAAGTATATTAAAGGGCCAGATTTACCAACAGGTGGCATATTAATTGGCAAAAATGCTATAGAATCTGCTTACGAAACTGGAGAAGGTAAGGTAACACTACGTTCTAAAATGAAAATGGAAACTTTAGAAAACGGGAAACTTGGCATAGTTATTACAGAGTTTCCATATAGGAAAAACAAGGCCAAACTACTCCAATCTATTTCTGATATGACAGCGGACAAAAAACATGCAAAAGCACTTGAGTCCATTGTGGATATTAGAGATGAATCAGATAGAAGTGGACTTAGATCTGTTATAGAATTTAAAAAATCAACAGATAGAGAAACTGCCAATAAAGTTCTTAAATATTTATTGAAGAAAACAGAACTTCAATGTAATTTACCTTTTAATATGGTAGCGCTTGCAAATGGGAAACCTCAAACTATGGGGCTTAAAACCATATTAATGCACTATTTAAATCATCAAAAGGATGTTGTAACTAGAAGGACTCAAAATGAACTTGCAGTTGCTGAAAATAGATTCCATATTGTACAAGGATTTATTAAGGCAGTAGAGGTAATGGATGAAATTATTGTAATAATAAGAGGTTCAAAATCTAAGAAGGATGCGGGGGAAAATCTTATAGCTAGATTTGGGTTTTCCAGCATTCAAAGCGATGCAATACTTGAACTTATGTTATATAGGCTAACAGGACTTGAAATAAAAATATTTTTAGCAGAATATAAGAAACTGGAAGCACTAATTAAGGGCTATAGAAAAATTCTTGAAAATGAGAAGGAACTTTTGAAAGTAATAAAAGCAGAAATCTCAGAAATTAAAGAAAAATATAATGACCCTAGGCGTTCGGAAATTATTGAAGATGATAACGAAGCTAAAATAGATGTAGAAGAGTTAATCATGGTAGAGGATATTATGATAACACTATCAAACGATGGTTATATAAAAAGAGTGCCTATGAAATCCTATAATAGGTCTAACACCAACATAGAAGATATAGAGTATAGAGAGGGAGATTTTAATACATATTTAATTGGAGCTAGCACTAAAGATACCTTAATGATCTTTACGGACCTTGGAAATATGTATCAATTAAGAGGGGATTTAGTTCCGGAATACAAGTGGAAAGAAAAAGGTGAAAGACTGGATACCATACTTCGAGGTATAGATTTATCAAAAGAAAAAATTGTTGAAACAATTTCAAATGAAAATTTATCGGCGAGTAAGGAATTTATGTTCTTTACTAATAAAGGGAATATAAAGAAAACACATTTGGATAAATTTATCACCAGCTATACTAAATTATCTGCTTTAAGGCTAAGAGAAAATGAAAAACTTCTTCATGTTAGGGTAATAGATAAGGAGAGGCAAGAAAATTTCTTGAAAGTATTAACAAAGGAAGGCTTGGAATTTTCAGTGGAAGAACCTTCGTTGTGCGGTATTGATAGAAACACTATAGGCACTCAGTTATTTAATCTCGCCTGGGAGGATGAAGTGGTAAAAATGGAATTTAGTGAGGGGTATGATTATAAAGAATTTTATGTTAGCATAAATGCAAAAGGTGCAATAAAAGTATCAAGTAGAAAAACCAACACCCATTTAAGTGCATATACTAAATCTACTGCTACAATGCTTATATTTACGCAAAAGGGCGCAGTTCATAAATTACCTAGCTATATGATTCAGAATATTGATAAGACGGGAATATTTATTAGCACCTTACTAGATAATTTCAATGTGGAGGATAAAATAATAGACATTGCCTCCGTTAATAATTTTAATGAAGAAAGTAGTATATATTTCTTTACTAAAAAAGGATTTACAAAACGAACTAAGCTTTCCGAATTAGAAGGAGATTTCTTCTGGTCTATGGTGTATAAGCTCAAAACGGAAGAGGATAAATTGATATCTGTGAAAATCAACAGTGACAGTGAAGATAAGGATATACTAATGGTAACACAAAAGGCAATGTGCATAAGATTTAATGTGAATACTATTAATTTTATGGGGAAAGTTGCATCAGGGGTAACTGGGATTAGCTTAAGAGATGATGAAGTTATATTTGTGGATTTAGTACCGGCAGTAACAAAAAAATATGAAGGTTCTAATGAAATAGCTATCACCTGTGAAGAGGAAATGAACTTAACCATCAGTTGCTTTAAAGGGGAAAAGAAAACCATAAGACTTAAAGATATAAACGTCCAGAATAGGGCAGGCAGAGGTAAAAACTTAACCAATGCACTTATAGACGATTATGTAGAGGATGTTACTTTAGAATCTGTGGAAAAATAGTAATTTTAATATGCTAATAACAAAAAAAACACGCAATAAAAAGTTAAATAAAACTTGCTTTAGCGTGTTTTCTTTTTATTGAAAACAAAAAATTTATTAATTAGAAAGCCAAGAAAACCTATGGTCATAGAATCTATTAGGATGCATATGTTAAACCAAAGATGATTTAGCTTAACTATATTAAATGGTCTATGAATATGATGAACAAGTGGGTTGTGACCAGTTAATAAAATTAACATAAGACTATTTGCAATCATACTAATAAATAGAACAGAGGCATATTGGAAGTAAGAACTTGTATGTGAAGTTTCTTTAAAAGTAAATTTTTTATTCAAATTATAACCACAAATCGAATAAAAACTAAAGGCAATTAGGTTAAAAACAAATAACATTTTGCCCCTAGTGATGCCTGTGGTAAAGGAAAGAATGTTTAGTATTATAATATCTATTATTATGTTACTGGCACCAACTAGTGAATACTTAACAAATTGGATCAGGGAATGTTGTTTATTATTCATAGGAAATTATTCTTAAATAAAATATGTTTAAGAAATTCGTCACCACCCTTTTTATAAAGTGAATATTGCCATTTGTTACACATATTAGTTTACAACAAAAAAAAAATAAATAATACACAAATCTACAAAATAAAAAATGAAGGTGATTTAATGAAAAAAATAATTCTTAAAAACGGAGTGAAGCTGATATACAAGAATGCAGAGAATAATTTAACATCATTCACTATAGGGTTTAATGCAGGGGCAAATTGTGAGGAAAATAGTGAACTGGGAATCGCCCACGTGGTAGAGCATATGCTTTTTAAGGGCACAACTTCTCGCGGGGAGTACCAAATTAACAAATTATGTGATGAAACCTTTGGATTTTGTAATGCAATGACTAATTATCCTTACGTGGTATATTATGGAACTACTTTAGATGAAGATTTTGAAAAAGGTTTTGAAATTTATTCGGATATAATTGTGAATCCCACCTTTCCAGTGGAGGGGTTCAAAGAAGAAATAGATGTAATTTGCGCGGAGTTAAAAGAGTGGAAAGATGATTCTAGTAAGTTTTGCGAAGATTCCATGCTTTATAATGGATTTAATAAGCGAAGAATAAAGAATTTAATTATAGGTACAGAGGAGTCCATTCGCTCAATTACGCTTGGAAGAATTAAAAACTTTTATCATAAACACTATACCTTGGATAATTGTGTTGTCAGCGTAATATCTTCTCTGAGTCTTGAATGTGTTTCAGATATAGTGGAAAAATATCTTTGTAGTTTAAACAATGAATTAGTTAATACGGAAAATAATATAAAAGAAAAACAGGGTTATACATACGAAAACAATAATCCAGGCACCTATTTTCAATATAGAGATGACCTGCAAGGTGCTAAAATTCAATATTGCTTTCCTATACATGATTTAAATCGAAGGGAAATTAGTTCGCTAAAGCTATTTAGTCTAGTTTTTGGGGAAGGTACAAGTAGCATACTGTATGATGAGATTAGGACCAAAAGGGGCCTTGTTTATGATATAAGCAGCAATATTAAAAATGAGACAGGAATAAAACTGTTTACAATTGCCCTTGGAACTTCCTGTGAGAATATAAATAAGACAATAGAAATAATAAACAATCAAATTGAAGAGGTTAAAAAATTAAAAGGTTATTTTGACAAGGCAAATATATTAAAACTCTGTAAAAGTTACAAATTAAGAAGAATGCTAGCCCTTGAGAAATCTATTCAAACTAGTGTGAGTTCATGTGCATATGAAATTATGTATGGGGATGGTAATATAATTTTATCGGAATTTAAAGGAATGGAAAACATAAATGAGGCAGAAATTATGAAAGTAGTAAATAAGATTTTAGTGAATCCTACTATTCAAATTTTGATGACTAGTAAGCCTTAATATTAGAAAGGTATTATAAATAATAAATTGTAATAGAAAACATATATAATACATAGAATGTAAAATAAATAATTAGGAGATATATATGGAGAAAAAGTGGTTGTTAAGAAACACCTCTAAAGACATTAAAACCCTTGCCAAAAACTCTGGGGTAAGTGAAGTTATAGCTAAAATTTTAATCAATAGGGGCTTTAATAATGAAATAGATATAAAAAAATTTATGAGGGCAAGTATAGATGATTTATATGATCCATTTCTAATGAAAGATATGGAAAAAGCCACAGAAATAATAGTACGTGCTATGGAAAACAAGGAACAAATAGTAGTATATGGAGATTATGATGCGGATGGTGTAACTAGCACTGTTATAATGTATAAAGCCTTAAAAAAATGTGGTGCAAATGTAGAATACTATGTTCCTGATAGAGAATTTGAAGGTTATGGAATAAATATTGATAGAATAAGAAAGCTTAGCTTAGAAGGGTTTAAGGTAGTGCTAACTTGTGATAATGGAATCGCTGCCACAGATCAGGTAAAACTAGCAAAAGAGTTAGGAATGACTGTTATAATAACGGATCACCATGAGTTGTCCTTTGAGGAAGATAGTAGTGGGCTCCGAACCTTTAAGATTCCACCAGCTGATGCAGTTATTAATCCAAAACAAAAGGAATGTAATTATCCCTTTAAACAGTTATGCGGGGCAGGTATTGCACTTAAATTTGTACAAGCGCTTTATATAAAACTTGGAATTAATAGTGAAGCTGTGAAGGAGTTTATAGAAATAGCAGGAATAGGAACTATTTGTGATGTGGTAGATTTGATAGATGAAAATAGAATAATTGCTAAAAATTCCTTAAGAATGTTAACAAATACAAATAATCTTGGATTAAGATGCTTAAAGGAAATTCTAAGCATTTCGGATAAAGAGATAAAATCCTATCATGTTGGATTTCAAATTGGGCCCTGCATAAATGCTACAGGAAGACTAGAGTCAGCAGCGATTTCTGTGGAACTTCTTATATGTGAAGAGGAAGAAAAAGCAAGGAAGCTCGCTAAAATACTATTTGAACTCAATAAGAAAAGACAAGATATGACAACTGAAAATGTGGAGCAGGTAATAGAACTTGTGCATAATTCCACTTTTAAAAATGATAAAGTCTTAGTGATTTACAAAGATACTATTCATGAGAGTATCGCGGGAATTGTAGCAGGGCGTGTTAGGGAAACTTTCAATGTGCCAACAATAATATTAACTAGTGGAAAAGACAATCCTAAAGGTTCGGCAAGATCTATTGAAGAATACAATTTATTTGAGGAATTAATAAAATGTGAAGAGCTACTTTTAAAATTCGGAGGACACCCAATGGCTGCTGGTCTTTCTATAAAAGAAGAAAATATAGAAAAATTAAGACAAAAGTTAAATTATATTTGCAAATTAACGGATGAGGACATTATTCCTAAAGTGAGAATAGACGAAAGAATGCCACTAAATAAAATAAATTATGGGATAATTTCCGAATTAGAATTTTTAGAACCTTACGGTAAAGGCAACCCCACGCCATTATTGGCAGAAAAAAATATTCCAGTTTTAAAAATCGATATAATGGGAAAAAAAGCTAATACCATAAAAATAAAATGTTTAATGCCAGGAACAAATAAGACAATCGATGGAATATTTTTTAATAGGGTAGATGAATTTATGGATATGCTAAAAGACTCCTATGGTGAAGAATATAAAACCTACCTTGATACTCCAAGAGGTATGAAACTTGATTTAATATATTCACCTCAAATCAATGAGTATAATGGGTATAAGTCTATTCAATTAAAAATAATAGAATTTAAACTCAGTTAAATCATCACCTGCGCAGATGCACAATAAAGACACATAGAGCCAAGTCTATGTGTCTTTATTATTATTATTATTATTATTATTATTATTATTATTATTATTATTATTATAAATTTTCTTCGTATTGTTGTACCATTTTTTTAACCATTTCTCCGCCAACAGAACCACATTCCCTTGAAGTTAAGTCACCGTTGTAATCTGTAAAATTCACACCTAGTTCTTTTGCAGTTTCCATTTTAAATTTATTTAATCCGGCTTTAGCTTGAGGTACTAATTTTCTGTTTGACATTTGTTAATCACTCCTTTTGTATTTTATTTTTGTTATGATAATATCTTGTGCAATAACTTGAAAAATATAATAGAATATTGGAGGAAAGAAAGGTAATTAATTTTAAATTGTAACTTTTATTATATTAAATATTTTAAATAGATGGAAAGAAATTTAAAAATTTATAAACTTTAGGAAAATCAAAGGGTATATGACTAGCATATACCCTTTAACAACTAATTTAAATTATAGATTTTTTTCGTATTGTTCTACCATTTTTTTAACCATTTGTCCGCCTACAGAACCGTTTTGTCTAGAAGTAAGATCTCCATTGTAACCATTAGTTAAATTAACTCCAACTTCCTGAGCAGCTTCCATTTTAAATTTGTTTAGTCCTTCTCTAGCTTGTGGTACCAATGTTCTGTTTGCCATTATTAATTCCTCCTTTTATAATTTGTTTATGTTATGATAGTATCTTGTGCAGAAATTTGAAATATATAATAGAATATTGAAGGGAAATAAGGCAAGTACAAGATTTTAGATTAATTGTTGTTATTATATGAAAAATGTTAACTAAATGAAAGATAATTACATATTTATAATTGTTTAAATGAAATTAAAAAAATCACATATAATTATATGATTTAGATAAAAATATATAATTAAAAGGTATATGGCTAGCATATACCTTTTAACTTATTTCATTTTTAAATTATAAGTTTTTCTCGTATTGCTCTACCATTTTTTTAACCATTTGTCCGCCTACAGAACCGTTTTGTCTAGAAGTAAGATCTCCATTGTAACCATTAGTTAAATTAACTCCAACTTCCTGAGCTGCTTCCATTTTAAATTTGTTTAATCCCTCTCTAGCTTGTGGTACTAATGTTCTGTTTGCCATTAATAATTCCTCCTTTATAATTTTTATAGTTTATTGGTATGGTAGTAGTTTAACCACAATTACAAATTTTATATTAGTTACTTAAAGGAATGTCTTGAAGATTATATGTTGTTTAGAAAATTATGGACAAGAGGATTTTTTAATAAAAGTAGAACTTTTTGTAGTATTTGGTATATAATAATGTAGAATAAACTGAGTAAAGCATGGTTTTTATGATTAGTAAAGCATGTAATTTCAAAGGAGTGTTAAAGTGGAAAAGCACAAAATAATAATGACTGGTGGCGGTTCAGCGGGACATGTAACACCAAACCTTGCACTTATACCAAAACTTAAAATGTTAGGTTATGAAATCCAATATATTGGAACAAAAGAGGGGATTGAAAGAAAAATAATAGAGGATGAAAATATAAAATATTACCCTATTTCTAGTGGTAAACTTCGAAGGTATTTCGATATGAAAAATTTTACTGATCCTCTGAAAGTAATTAAAGGGCTTTTTGAAGCAAAAAAAATAATGAAAATTGAAAAACCGGATATTGTTTTTTCTAAAGGTGGATTTGTATCTGTACCAGTGGTACTTGCTGCATATCTATCTAAGGTGCCAGTAATAGCGCATGAATGTGATATTACACCAGGACTTGCCAATAAACTTGTTGCTCCTTATTGTACAAAAGTATGTGTAACTTTTCCAGAAGCTTTAAATGAAATAAAAAGTGGAAAAGGTGTTGTCACTGGCAATCCCATAAGGCGGGAATTATTTTTAGGAAGCAAAATAAAAGCTAAGGAAATATGTGGATTTAATAATGAAAAACCAATACTTTTGGTTATTGGTGGTAGTTTGGGGTCCAAAGTTATAAATGATGCCATACGTGCAAACATTGAAAAATTACTTTTAAAGTATAATGTTATTCATATTTGTGGTAAAGCTAATATGGATAAAACATTCCAAAATAAAATTGACTACCATCAATTTGAATATGTTGTGGATGAACTGCCTCATTTATTGGCTGCAGCGGATCTTGTGGTATCAAGAGCGGGCGCAAATGCAATATTTGAACTTTTGGCTCTGAGAAAACCTAATTTATTAATTCCACTATCGGCTAAAGCAAGTCGGGGTGATCAAATACTTAACGCTAGATCTTTTGAGAAAAGCGGTTATAGTATAGTTATTCAAGAGGAGGAATTAACTCCTGAGTATTTACAAATGAAGATTAATGAATTGTATAATGATTCAGAAAAATACATTATGAATATGAAAAAGAGTAATACAGAGGATAGTATTGATTTAATAGTTAATCTCATAGAAAAATATAGAAGAAAATGAAGAATGTAAAATTTCTTCATTTTTTTTTGCATTAAATAATAATTATTATATAAAAATCTCAAAAACAGTGCAAACTGTAGTTAATAGAGTGGTATTGTAAGAAGAAAATGATTTCACAAATAAAGGAGTAATAAGATGGAACTTGAATTTTTCGGAGCTGCGCAGTGTGTTACAGGATCATGCCATATGTTAAGGATAGGAGATATAACTATTTTATTGGATTGTGGATTATACCAAGGAAGAGATGGAGAACAGGATGAAAACCATAAATTTGCATTTAATCCAGAAGATATAGATCTAATAATATTATCTCATGCCCACATAGATCATAGTGGAAGAATTCCGTTAATGTATAAAAACGGATTTAAAGGTCAGGTTTTATGCACAAAAGCTACAGCGCAGCTATGTGAGGTGATGCTGCCAGATAGTGGTCATATTCAGGAGATGGAAGCTGTGTGGGAGAATAAGAAACTTAAACGAAAAGGACTTTCCACTACCCAGGCCTTGTATACGTCAAAGGAAGCCCAGGAGTGCCTACAGCTATTTAAAAGTTATAATTATAATGAGGAAATAAAACCACTTGATGGATTAACACTTGTATTTAGAGACGCAGGCCATTTACTGGGATCAGCTATTAGTGAGCTTATTGTGGAAGAAAAGGGTGAATCAAAAGTAAAAATAGTCTATAGCGGGGATCTAGGTAATATTAATATACCACTTATAAATGATCCTACATTTATAGAAAGTGCAGATTATGTAATTATAGAGTCTACCTATGGGGATAAAGTGCATGACAATTTTGTGGATGTATTAAGGGAACTGGCAACTATAGTAAAAGAAACTTTTGATAGAGGGGGAAATGTTTTGATTCCATCCTTTGCAGTAGGTAGAACACAAGAAGTTATCTATGCCTTAAATTCCTATTTTGATGAAAAAATGCTTAAAAACCTCTCAGTTTACGTGGATAGTCCTCTAGCAGAAAAAGCAACAAGGATTTTTGAAGATAATGGAGAATATTTTGATGATGAGGCAAAAGACATGGAGAAACTGGATAATAATATACTGGAATTTCAGGGACTTAAGTTTACTAAGTCTCCCGAGGAGTCTATGAAATTAAATGACTTGGAAAAGGGTATTGTAATAATAGCAACCTCTGGAATGTGTGATGCAGGTAGAATAAAACATCATCTAAAACATGGGTTATGGAGACGTGAAAATTCAGTGGTATTTGTAGGATATCAAGCTGAGGGAACACTAGGTCGGAAAATATTAGAGGGCAGTAAGATGGTTAAGATTTTTGGAGAAGATATTTCTGTAGGGGCAACCATATATAATTTGCAAGGTCTATCGGGTCATGCAGATAGAAATGGACTAATTAATTGGATAGACCATATTAAGATAAAACCTAAAAATATTTTTCTTGTACATGGTGACGAAAATTCTCAAAAGAGTTTTAAAGAATTATTAGACTCCAAAAAATACACTTCTGTAATTGTTAAAAGTGGGGATGTGTATAAATTGGTAGAAAATTAGAACTATTATACTTTATTTAGGAATTATTAAAGTATAATAGAATATTTATACAATATTCATAACAAAGAACTTGAATAATTTTCATTTTGATGTATAATTAAGAGGTAATAAAAACTATCTATTAATATCTATTAATATGATGTATGGGGTGATAGTAATGAAAAAATTAACAATAATTTATTGGAGCAATAATGGAAATGTTGAAGTTTTGGCGAGCAGCATAGCTAAAGGTGCAAGAGAAGCAGGAGCTGAGGTGCTAGTTAAACTAGTTAGCGAAGCTAAAGTGGAGGATGTAATTAGTGCAGATGCAGTTGCTTTTGGAAGTCCATCAATGGATAACAATAGAATAGAACAAAAGGAAATGCAGCCTTTCATTGATAAATTTAAATTACTTCCGCTTAACAACAAAGTTACTGGATTATTTGGGTCTTATGGATGGGATAATGGAGAGTTTATGAACAAATGGGTAAGTCAAATGAAGGATTATGAGTTTAATGTTATACAAAATTTAACTGTCAATGAAGCTCCTTCTAAAGAGCAATTAGTTGAAGCAGAAGAAATGGGTAAAAATTTAGTTAAGTAACTTAAATAATATAAATCTTTAAGATAAGTAATTTATAGATTACTTGTTTTGTAATTTGAATAAAAGTATGACCTATGGTCAAACTAATGAAGAAAATGTAAAAACATTTATTAAGCTTCCAACAATTTATTTATAATATAATATTTTTAATGAAAGAAGGTTTATTAATGAGAAAAATGAAAACAATGGATGGTAATACAGCAGCAGCACACGTTGCATATGCATTTACTGACGTGGCAGCAATTTATCCTATAACACCATCTTCAACAATGGCAGAATATTGTGATGAATTAGCAGCTAAGGACACAAAAAATGTATTTGGTCAAAAAGTTAAAATCATGGAAATGCAATCTGAAGCAGGAGCAGCCGGAGCGGTTCACGGATCACTTCAAACAGGAGCATTAACTACAACTTTTACATCTTCTCAAGGTTTACTTTTAATGGTTCCAAACATGTACAAAATAGCAGGAGAGTTACTTCCAGGAGTACTTCATGTAGCTGCTAGAGCAATAACTACTCATGCACTTAATATCTTTGGAGATCATCAAGATGTAATGGCTACAAGACAAACTGGATTTGCAATACTTGCATCAGGTAGTGTTCAAGAAGTAATGGACCTTTCACCAGTTGCTCATTTAACAGCTATTGAAGGAAAACTTCCTTTTGTAAGTTTCTTCGATGGATTTAGAACTTCTCATGAAATACAAAAAATTGAAACTTGGGATTATGAAACTCTAGGATCTCTTATAAACAAAGAATCACTAGAAGCGTTTAGAAATAGCGCAATGAACCCAGAGCATCCTGTAACTCGTGGAACAGCTCAAAACCCAGATATATATTTCCAAGGAAGAGAAGCAGCTAACTCATACTATGATGCACTTCCTGCAAAAGTTGAAACTTATATGGGGAAAATAAATTCATTAATCGGAACTGATTATCACCTATTTAATTATTACGGTGCTGCTGATGCAGATAGAATAATAATAGCAATGGGTTCAGTTTGCGATACAATTGAAGAAACTATAGATTATTTAAATGCAAATGGAGAAAAGGTTGGAGTACTTAAAGTGCATCTTTATAGACCGTTCTCATTAGATCATTTCTTCAAATACATACCTGCTACAGTTAAGAAAATATCAGTACTTGATAGAACAAAAGAACCAGGATCAATTGGAGAACCATTATTCCAAGATGTTAGAAATGCTTATTATGAAAAAGAAAACAGACCAGTTATAGTTGGAGGTAGATATGGACTTGGTTCAAAAGATACTACTCCAGCACAAATTGTTGCTGTATATGATAACTTAAAAGCAGAAACTCCAAAAAATGGATTTACTATAGGAATAGTTGATGATGTTACTAATACTTCACTTGTAACAGGACCTGAGATAACAACAACTCCTGAAGGAACTAAAGAATGTAAATTCTGGGGACTAGGATCAGATGGTACTGTTGGAGCTAACAAGAGTGCTATAAAAATCATAGGAAACCATACAAACATGTATGCTCAAGCATACTTTGCATATGATTCTAAAAAATCTGGTGGAATTACAGTTTCTCACTTAAGATTTGGTAAGAAAGCTATAAAATCAACTTATTTAATTAGTTCTGCAAACTATGTTGCTTGTGGTAACCAATCTTATATATATAAATATGATGTTCTAAAAGGAATAAAAGATAATGGAACATTCTTATTAAACTGTATATGGACTCCAGAAGAACTAGAAGCACATTTGCCAGCATCAATGAAAAAATATATTGCAAAACACAATATTAACTTCAACATAATCGATGCAGTTGGCATAGCTCAATCAATCGGTCTTGGTGGAAGAACAAATATGATTATGCAATCTGCTTTCTTTAAACTAGCAGACATAATACCACTAGAAGATGCAGTTAAGTATCTTAAAGATGCAGTAATTTCATCTTACGGTAAAAAAGGCGAAAAAATTATTAGCATGAATAATGCTGCAATAGATAAGGGAATTGAATCAGTAATTCATATTGAAGTTCCAGCAAGCTGGAAAGATGCTAAGGACCTTAATGCTGAAGCAATAGAAGCTAGACCAGAGTTTGTTAAAAATGTTGCTGATGTAATGAATAGACAAGAAGGAGATTCACTACCTGTTTCAGCATTTATTGGAATAGAAGACGGAACACTTCAACCAGGAACAGCTGCTTTTGAGAAAAGAGGAATTGCTGTTAATGTACCAGAATGGCAAGTGGATAAATGTATACAATGTAATCAATGTGCGTATGTATGTCCTCATGCTGTAATAAGACCATTCCTTGCAACTGATGCAGAACTTGCAAATGCTCCAGACAGCTATGAAAGTAAAAAAGCTACTGGCGGAAAGAATTTTGAAGGACTTAACTTTACTATTGGTATAAGTTTAGAAGATTGTACTGGCTGTGGTAACTGCGCAGAAGTATGTCCAGCAAAAGAAAAAGCATTAATAATGAAACCAGTTGAAACACAAGTATCAAAAATAAAAAATTGGAAATTCGAACAATCATTATCTACAAAAGAAAATCCAATGGGAACTGCAACTGTTAAAGGAAGTCAATTTGCAAAACCATTATTAGAATTCAGTGGAGCTTGTGCTGGATGTGGAGAGACTCCATATGCTAGACTTATAACTCAATTATTTGGAGAAAGAATGTTAATAGCTAATGCTACAGGATGTTCTTCAATATGGGGAGCAAGTTCACCAGCATCACCATATACAGTTAATGAATGTGGTCAAGGACCAGCTTGGGCTAACTCATTATTTGAAGATAATGCTGAATTTGGACTTGGAATGTTCCTTGGAACTACTCAATTAAGAGATAAGGTTGAATTATCAGCAGTTGAAGCTTTAACTTTAAATACAAGTGATGCATTAAAAGTTGCTATTAATGAATGGATTGAAAACAAGCAAGATGCAGAGGGTTCAAAAGCTGCAGCAAGCAAAATGTTACCATTATTAGAAGCTGAAAAAGACAATAATGAAGCATTAAAAGAAATCTTCAACAAAAAAGATCATTTAGTTAAAAAATCTCAATGGATATTTGGTGGAGATGGCTGGGCTTATGATATAGGATACGGCGGAGTTGATCATGTACTTGCATCTGGAGAAGATGTAAATATTCTTGTAATGGATACAGAAGTGTATTCTAATACTGGAGGTCAATCTTCAAAATCCACTCCGACTGCAGCTATTGCAAAATTTGCAGCTACAGGAAAGAAAACTAAGAAAAAAGATTTAGGTATGATGGCAATGAGTTACGGATATGTTTATGTTGCTCAAATAGCTATGGGTGCTGATAAAAACCAAACACTAAAAGCTATAAAAGAAGCAGAAGCTTATAAAGGACCATCACTTATCATAGCTTATGCTCCATGTATCAATCATGGTATTAAGGTTGGTATGGGATGTACTCAACTTGAAACTAAGAGAGCTGTTGAATCAGGATACTGGGCTATGTATAGATTTAATCCAGACCTAAAAGAAGCAGGAAAGAATCCATTTGTACTAGACTCTAAAGCACCAACTACTTCATTTAGAGAATATTTAATGGGAGAAGTAAGATATTCTTCACTAGCAAAAATGTACCCAGAAACATCAGAGGCATTATTTGCTAAAACAGAAAAAGATGCTATGGAAAGATTAGAGGGTTATAAAAAACTTGCTGATCAAAAATAATATTTAAGATCCTATTTAAAATTGCAAAGTCAAAGGAAGATGGATTAAATTTCATCTTCCTTTGTAATTAAGATAATTAAAGTGATTTAAACAGCAATTAACAATAACTTAACAATAATAATTTAAAAAACTCTTTTAATATTTTCGAATTAAGGGTAGAATATAAAATATACTTAGATGTAGGAGGTAACACATTATGAATGAAGATAAAAACATATCTTCCGTAGATCAGGAAAATGAAGGTTGCGGATGTGGAGAAAATCAAGGCTGTGGATGTGGAGACAATGATGGTTGTGGATGCGGTGATCATGAACAAGATGAACATGATGGTTGCGGTTGTGGCTGTGGTTGCGGAGAAGGAGAAGGAGAAGCACTTACAGTAGATTTAGAAGATGAGAATGGTAATGTAGTTCCATGCGAGATAGTGGATGGATTTACTTATAAAGACAATGAATATGCATTAGTTCAAAATCCTGAGGATGATTCAATATATCTTTTTAAAGTAGTTGGAGATGAAGAAACAGGAGAATTAATTATTCCAGAAGATGAAGAATTTGCAGAAGTAACTGCATATTATGAAAACATGATTAAAGAAGACAAATAATATGTAAAAAAAGCCGTTGCAATTGCAACGGCTTTTTTTTACAACATTTCCCTATTGAAAGTGATGATTTAACTTTAAAACAGAATGAATACATAATCTAGGGTAACAATATTAATATTATGATTAAAAGTGTACAATAGGATACATATAATAGAAAAAATACTGGAGGTTGGAAAGTGAAGGAAAAATTAGCTATATTCGATGTGGATTATACATTAACTAAAAGAGAGACTTTAGTAGAGTTTTATTTTTTTATGATGAGAAAGGATCCTAAATTACTAAAATATCTACCTAAGAGCATTTACTCATCTATTTTTTATATGCTGAAGATTCATGATGCTTCAACAGTAAAGAAAACATTTATAAGATTTATTGATGGTATAGAACAAAATGAAATGAAAAAAATTGTTGAGGAATTTTATGAAAAACGCTTAAGCAAAATATTATATAATGATGCTATTGTAATGATAAAAAAAATGAAAGCGCAGGGTTATAAAATTTATTTGATTTCTGCTTCTGCTGAATTTTATTTAAATCAGCTATACAATATAAAAGAAGTAGATAAAGTAATAGGGACCAAGTTCGCTTTAGAGCATGGTTTTCATAGAAATGAAATCATTGGTGAAAATTGCAAAGGAGACGAAAAAGTAAAGAGACTAAAAGAAGTGTTAAAAAGTGAAAACGTACAGGTTGACTTTGAAGGCTCGTATATGTTTTCTGATTCTCTATCAGATTTGCCGCTTTTTAATTTAGTAGGTCATCCGTACTTAATAAATTTCAGAAAAACGCATGATAAAATTGAAATTTTAAAATGGAAATAAAAATATAAGGAGATTATATATGGACAAGTGTATAAGCCAATACTTTTTATTTGGTGATAAATTTAAGAAAAGTGAGGAATTTGAAAATTATAATAGGAGTGTAGGAAAATCATTATACGAAGTTATAAGAATAGATGAGGGAGTTCCTGTTTTTTTAGAGGAGCATTTAAATCGTTTAGAAACTTCAGCTAAAATCATTGGACATAATCTATTCATTACAAAAGAAAAAATAATAGATGGAATTTTTCAACTAATCCATATAAATAATATTAGTGAGGGGAATTTAAAACTAGTTGTAAATACAAGTTTTTTAGCGTATTTCATACCTTATGCATACCCTTCAAAAGAGCAATACCAACTGGGGGTAAAAACTATTACTTATAATGCAGAACGTATAAGTCCCAATGCTAAGGTTGTAAATAATGAATTCAAGGAAAAAGTGAGTAATCAAATCAATAGTAACAACGTATACGAGGCAATACTAGTGGATCATGAGGGGTTTATTACAGAGGGAAGTAGATCAAATATTTTTATGGTTATGGGATCAAAAGTATTAACATCTAAGGTTGAAAAGGTGCTGCCAGGTATAACAAGGCAATTTATTATAAAAACCTGCGAAAAATTAAATATAGTAGTTGAAGAAAAAAATGTTCATAAAAAGGATATTGAATCTTTAACAGGACTTTTTATTTCTGGTACGTCACCCAATGTACTACCTATAAGTGTTGTGGATGAATTTTCTTTTGATTCTTCAAATAATTTCATAATTAAGGCAATAATGGAAGGGTTCCGAAATGAATTAAATGAAGATAAGCAGAAAATTGTAAAGTTTATAGAAAATAGGTCGATAAACAAATAAAACTATTGAAAAATGTTGCAAAAAAATATAAGACTTATGGTATAATTTTTCTATAGAAAGAGGTGGGGGAATTGGTAACTAAAGCATGTGATAGAGAATTCCAAGGCTCAAATGTTCAGCAATGTTTGAGTCTTGCAAGTTTTAGTTTGGGAGTTGCAGTAGAAAATTTAAAATATACAATACTAGAGGAAAAAAATGGTTTTTTTAAGAAGCATGTTAAAATTTCTATTGATGAAATAGAAATTTTAAATGATGATGTACATGGAAATTCTCTTATGGGAGAGGGGCCCCAAAAGGTTATTTCAGAAGATGGCACAAATGGAACCATAGAAGTTCGCCAAGGCAATATTATTATAAAAAACCCTAAGCAAGGTGGTAAGCCAGCGACAATTTCAAACAATAGAGATATTACAGTAATTATAAATGGAGAAAATGCTAGGGCTAGAACTCCTGTATTTGAGGATAGTAATGTAGAAATTGTTTTTAAAGAAGACGAGGCTAAAAGGCATATGGATTTAAAAATAAGTGAAGACAAGATGGAAGCTCATATTA
Organism: uncultured Clostridium sp.; assembly: GCA_964467165.1. Taxonomy (GTDB): domain Bacteria; phylum Bacillota; class Clostridia; order Clostridiales; family Clostridiaceae; genus Clostridium_AD. The sequence goes on along the minus strand of CAYXOL010000027.1, from coordinate 44,542 downwards.
GTATAAGTTATAAACCCACAATGGTTTATAAATTAAAAGATGCAGAGCCGAATAACTCAGTGACATTAGAAGTAGAATTAAAAGAAAAAATTATGCCACCCAAATTTACAGAACTCGAAATTAAAAATGAGTTGCAACACCACAATATTACCTATGGCATTTTAAAGATGAATGTTATAAAATGTGTAATGAGTGATGAAACTAATCTAATGCAAATTGCAAAGGGCAGAAAACCTATAGAGTCAATAGATGATAACTTGGATATCAAATTCAATATTTTGGAAGAGAAAAATGAAGAGACGGTTGAAAATGAAGAGGTTATAGACTATAAGGATATAGGGTCTGTAAGTGGGGTAGAAAAAGGACAAGTTTTAGCCGTTCTAACTCCAGGTAAAAAAGGAGAGGATGGAACAGATATTACAGGTAAAATTATAAAAGTTAAAAATTATAAAAAAATAGTATTAGCAGCAGGTGAAGGCTGCATACTTTCTGACGAATTTAATGTAGTGGCTGCAATTGAAGGTAAGCCTTCATTTAGGGGAAGCACTTTTTTTGTTTATAAAATTCACGAAATTAATGGAGATGTGGAAATAAAAACAGGAAATATTAAATTTGTGGGGGATATAGTTATAAGCGGTAGCGTATTGGAAGGTATGAAAGTGGAAGCAGGTAATTCTATTTTAATTAAAAACAATGTATCAGAAGCAGAAATTATTGCCAGTGGCGATGTGGTGATAAAGGGAAATGTAATTCATTCAGATGTTGCAGCTGGAAAAGAAGATGTATTGGTTTTAGAGTTTTTAAATCATTTAAATAAATTGAAAGTGGATTTGTCAAAATTAATTTCGTCTATAATTCAACTTAAAGAAATGAATCTTATAGATAGAAATACCAGTGATGGTGAATTAATTAAAATATTATTGGAGTCAAAATTTAAGAAACTAACTGAAACTGCAATCCGAGTTGCACAAACAATTTTGAAAAATGAAAGAGAACAGGATGAATTAGTTTTTTTAATTAAACATAAAATAATCAATTTGGGACCTCTTAATATTCGAAATTATGAGGAGTTAAATGACCTAGTTAAGATTATTGATAACAAGATTTCTGTACTCTCCATGAAATTAACTCTTCCGGTGAACGTAGTACTGGACTATTGCCAGGATTCAATAATAAAAAGTTCGGGTAATATCATCTTTAGTGGCAAGGGACAATATGTATCACAAGTAGAAGCAAGTGATAGTGTAATATTCCAAAAGGATAAAAGCGTAGCTCGTGGTGGAGTTATAAAAGCTGGAAAAGAAATTAAATGCAAAATAGTAGGTGGGCATGGTGGAGTAGCAACAAAGCTTATGGTAGAAAACAATGGTCACATATGGGCAGAGGTTGCTTATCCAAATACTAGATTTACTATAGGTGCTAGAGAATATATTCTAGATACACCAAGTAAAAATGTTCATGCATTTATAGATGAGAGTAGAGAATTAGTTGTTGAAAAATTACAATTGCAGGGGGATTAGATATGAAGGAGCAAGAAATAAAAATTTTGATTTGTAGTATAAATAATCAGTATTATGCTACAAGCATTGTGGAAGTTGAAAGGATACTGGATTACGAAAATCCAACGAAAATCCCTGATTCGCCAGAATTTGTTGAAGGTGTTATAAATTACGAAGGCAAAATACTGCCAGTTATATCACTATCGAAAAGATTTAATTTACCACAAGCAAAGTTGCAAGAAGGACGTAAGATAATAGTTGCGAAACAAAACAATAGTAAAATAGGTATAATAGTTGATTTTGTCTCCGAAGTTAAGGACGTATTGATAAAAAATATAGAGGATTCACCTGAAATCATATCTGGAATATCCAGAAGATATATCAAAGGGCTTATTAAGATTGATGGTAGAATAATTATATATCTAAATCTCTCTTCCATATTAACAGAAGAAGAAAAAATCCAAATATTATAAAAAGGTGAATTATGGAATTTAATGAAATAAAAGTAGGCATTGCAGATTTAAATGTGGCTTTTTCTCCCTGTAAATTAATAACTGTGGGACTTGGGTCTTGTGTAGGCATTGCAATTTATGATAAGGTTATAGGTATTGGCGGATTGGCACATATAATGCTTCCAGATAGTAGCCAATTTAATAAAATAACTAACGAAATCAAATTTGCAGATTTAGCAATCCCAATATTAGTGGGTAATATGATAAAAAAGGGTGCAACCCTTAAAAATATGAAAGCTAAAATAGCAGGTGGCGCTTCCATGTTTAACTTCCCTGATAAAAGTATAGTAATGGATATAGGTAATAGAAATGGTATTGCGGTGAAAAGTGCGCTAAAAAGCTTATGCATCCCAATACTTTCAGAAGATATTGGCGGCAATAAAGGAAGAACCTTAATATTTGATACCACAAATGGTTCGCTTTTTATTAGAACAGTAGGCATGGGGACCACAGAAATTTAGATTAATTCCAATTTTAGTGAGGTGATATTTATTGTTAAATAAAATTAAAGTGATGGTAGTAGATGATTCAGCATTAATGAGAAAGATTGTTTCTGATATGATAAATTGCCAAGAAGAAATGGAAGTTATAGATACGGCAAAGAATGGAGAAGATTTGTTAATAAAAATAGCAAGTAAAATGCCTGATGTAATAACAATGGATATTGAAATGCCAAAAATGGATGGCATAAAAGCCTTAAAGGAATTAAAAAAAATCAATGTAAATGTACCAGTTATTATGCTTAGTAGTGTTTCTAAAACTGGTACGGCGCTTACAATGGAATGTCTAGAACTAGGGGCTTTCGATTTTATAGCAAAACCTTCTGGGGCAATATCTCTAGACATCAATAAGGTTCGGGATGAACTTTTGGAAAAAATAAAATTGGCTTTTGTACAGAGCCAGGGAAAAAATACCCGAATTTTAGAAAGAAAATTAAATCCAAGTAAACTAAGTAATACTAAATCTACAGGAATAAATGAAGTTCCTACAAACGCAGGAGTCGCTTACCGTAGCAGGAACGCAGTGGCGCGAGGTATAGAAGCTGTGGTCATTGGAGCGTCTACAGGTGGTCCTAAGGCCTTATACAAGGTGATAACAGCATTGCCTGCAGATTTAGGAGTTCCGGTTCTTGTGGTACAGCATATGCCAACAGGATTTACAAAAGCCTTTGCTGAGAGACTTAATTTAAATAGTAAATTAAAGGTTGTAGAAGCGGGTGAGGGAGATTCTGTAACAAAGGATGTAGTTTATATCGCTCCTGGTGGATACCATATGGAGATAGGAGGAGATAAGAAGATACATTTAAATTCAGAGCCTACACTTTGGGGTGTTAGACCTGCGGTAGACAAACTCTTTATGTCTGCCACGGTAGTTTATGGTCCACGGCTCTTGAGTGTTATACTTACGGGAATGGGACGAGATGGTGCGCAAGGCACAGTAGCTATTAAAGACAACGGCGGATTCACTATAGCAGAACATGAGGATACTTGCACTATATATGGTATGCCAAAGGCAGCCTTTGAAACTGGTAAAGTAGACGCGGTTGTTCCCTTAGATGATATTTCACAGGAAATTAACAAAATTGTAAGGGGGAGATGATTATAGCTATGGATTTAATGTATTTTCAACAATGGGTTTTAAAAGAATATAAAATAGATTTAGCCGCTTATAAATCCAATCAATTACATAGGCGAATTTTAAGTTTAATGTCAAGAGTTGGGGCGAATTCAGTAGAGGAATATATTAATTTATTGAAGAGTGATCCGGCTCAAAAGCAGAAATTTTTAGATTTTATTACAATAAACGTAACAGAATTTTTTAGAAATCCAGAAATATTCGAAGAACTTGCCAAAAAAGTTAAGTCTGAACTTTCTTATAGTGCAGGTCTTAAAATTTGGAGTGCAGCTTGTTCTGTTGGAGCTGAGCCTTATTCATTGGCTATGATTATGGATGATTTATACCCAAAAGCAAGTCATAAAATTATAGCTACTGACATTGACAGTACTATACTTCAAAAGGCTAAAAACGGTGAATATGTTTTTGCAGAAATTAAAAATGTGCCAAAACAATTTTTAGAAAAATATTTTGTAGCTAAAGGTGATAAATACTGTGTTAATTCTGGTATTAAAAAAATGGTGGATTATAAGAAACATGATCTTATTTTAGATAATTATGAAAGTAATTTTGATTTAATAGTGTGTAGGAACGTAGTTATTTATTTTAATGCAGATATCAAAGATAAAATATATAAAAAATTTAGTGACTCCTTAAAAAAAGGTGGATTACTTTTTGTTGGGGCCACTGAAAGTATATATAATTATAAAGAGTATGGATTTGAAAAAGCATCAACATTTATTTATAAGAAATTATAAGGCATTTACAATCAACAAGGAGGGGAAAAAATGGATACATCACAATATATGTCAATGTTCTTGGAAGAATCTATGGAAAATTTGCAGACATTGAATGAGGCACTTCTTACGCTGGAACAGCAACCGGAAAATATTGATAAACTAAATGAAATATTTAGGGTAGCTCATACCATAAAGGGTATGGCTGCAACTATGGGATTTAGCCAAATGGCTGAATTAACACACAAAATGGAAGATGTCCTTTCAAAATTTCGAGAGGGCGACCTTAAAGTAACTGAAAAAGTAGTAACTGTTTTATTCACGTGTCTGGATACATTAGAAAAGATGGTAAATGACATATCAGAAGGGAATTCTGAGAAAATTTCCATTGGAGACCTAATTGAGGCTCTACATTCCATTGCAGAAGGAAATGGCACCACTGAAAATCAGAAAAGTGAAATAGCTGCAACGGTAGATTCTGAAATTGCCAGCATTTCCCAAATGGAACTTAATGAATATGATATTAATGTTATTAAGCAAGCTATGGATAAAATGTACAATGCCTATGAAATTAAGATTTTCTTAAGTGAAAATACCTTACTTAAATCAGCAAGAGCATTTCTTATTTTTAAGAGCTTAGAAGAATATGGCGAGATAATCAAATCCATACCAGGATCAGAAGAATTAGAAAATGAAAACTTTGAATTTGAGATAAATTTAATCTATATCACTAGTAAAGAAAAAGATGAGGTTATAAGCATTTTGCTAAATGTATCTGAAGTTGAAAAAGTAATGGTAGAAGATGTTTTGCTTAAGGCAGCCAAGGAAAGTAACTATGATAAATCTGCAGAATTTAAAGGTATAGAGAAAGGCGATATGGCTGAAGCAAAGGATACCGCAGCTATTGTGATTAAAAGCAAGGCCCAGGATGAAAATAAGGATAAAAAGGAAGCCGTAGTTCATAAAAAAGCTCATCAATCTGTGAGAGTTGAACTTGATAGATTAGATAAATTTATGAATATGGTGTCAGAACTTGTAATCCATAGAACAAGGCTAGAGCAAATAAGTAGTGTCCATAAATTAAATGATTTAAATGAAACACTTGAGCAAGTTGCAAGAGCCACCTCAGAACTGCAAGATTTAGTTATGAAGATAAGGATGCTTCCACTAGAAGTAGTATTTAATAGATTTCCAAGAATGATAAGAGACTTATCAAAAGATCTTGGAAAAGAGATGGAGCTTCAGATAAAAGGACAAGAAACTGAACTTGATAGGACGGTTATTGATGAAATAGGTGAGCCATTACTACATTTACTTCGTAATGCCGCAGATCATGGTATAGAATCCTCAGAGGATAGAATAGCCAAAGGAAAAAATCCTGTTGGTACAATAAAACTTGTAGCTTATGCTGAAGGTACTAAAGCCATCATAAAAGTTGAAGACGATGGAAAAGGGCTTGCAGTGGATAAAATCAAGGCAAAAGCTAACAAAGTTGGTATAAATACAGATGGAATGTCAGAAGCTGATATAAAGAACCTGATTTTTGCACAAGGGTTTAGCACCAATGAAGAGGTAACAGATATTTCTGGACGTGGTGTTGGCATGGATGTTGTTAAAACCAAAATTGCGGCTCTCGGGGGAACTGTAGATGCAATAAGTGAAATTGACAAAGGTACCTCTTTTATTATAAGATTACCATTGACGCTACAAATCATTCAGGCGCTGCTTGTTAAAATTGGTGATGAAACTATGGCTATTTCTCTTGGATATATTGATAGAGTAATAGATTATAAAGACGAACTAATTAAGAAGACTAATAATAAAGAAGTTATAGTTTACAATGACTCCGTAATTCCACTAGTAAGAGTAAATAAAAAATTATGTGTGGAAACTGATAGTAAAAATAAGAAATACATTGTTATTGTAAAAGTTGGAGAGAAAACAGTGGGACTGTTAGTAGATTCACTACTAGGACAACAAGAAATTGTAATAAAGCCTCTAGGAAAAACGCTACAGGGACTAAAAGAATATATAGGAGCAACTATTTTAGGAGATGGCTTAGTTACGTTAATATTAGATGTTGCTGCCCTAGTATAAGGAGGATAAATATGGAGTATTCTGAGCTTAGTGCTGTTCAATTAGACGTACTGCAAGAAGTAGGTAATATTGGCGCAGGAAACGCAGCTACAGCCCTATCAGTCCTATTAAATGAAAAAATAGATATGGCTGTTCCTTCAGTAAATATTATTCCTTTTGATGAGATATTTTCTAAAATCGGAATTGAAGAAGTAGTAATTGGTGTAATTGTAAGAGTTTTGGGAGATATACCAGGTAATATTTTATTTACGTTAGATAAGGAAACGGCATTAAAAATCATATCAGCTTTACTAGGCCAGGAGCAGCTACAGATAACTGAAATTGGAAGTTCGGCATTATGTGAAATAGGAAATATTATTTCAAGTTCCTACATGAATGCCATAGCAAAACTTACAAATTTGGTTATTATGCCATCAGTGCCAGCTGTTGCACTAGATATGATGGGAGCAATACTATCTACTACATTTATTGAATCAGGTCAATTTGATGAATATATACTTGATTTAGAAACACAATTTTTACAAAAAAATCAAAAAATAAGCGGGCATTTTTACTATATACCGATGCCTGGATCACTAGAGAAAATACTAAATTCATTAGGTGTAAATTAATTGGAGGTTATATAAAATGGCTAGAGTATTAATTGTTGATGACGCGGCATTTATGAGAATGATGATAAAGGATATATTAGAAAAAAACGGATTTGAAATTGTGGGTGAAGCAAGCAATGGACTAAAGGCTGTGGAGCTATATAAAGTAGAAAAACCAGATGTGGTTACCATGGATATTACTATGCCTGAGATGGATGGAATTGAAGCTGTTAAAGCAATAAAAGCTTTTGATCCTGCTGCAAAAATAATTATGTGTAGCGCTATGGGACAACAAAGCATGGTTATGGATGCAATAAGAGCTGGTGCCAGGGATTTTATTGTAAAACCATTTCAAGCAGATAGGGTTCTTGAAGCCATAAAAAAAGTTGTAGGCTAGGGGGGGAAGCATTATGCAAGTAGTTGTATTTAAAGTTAATGAAGAGCAGTTTGCAGTAGAAGCAGCTAGGGTTCAAAGTATTAATGATATGATGGAAATAACAAAGGTACCTAAATCTGCGGATTATATAAAGGGCTTAATTAACCTAAGGGGAACTATAATTTCTCTCTTAGATATAAATCTTCTTTTGGATATCGAAAATGGTATCGGTGCGCAAGAAAATATCATTATATTAAATCTTAAAGAAGAATCTGTAGGGGTAACCGTAGATCAAGTTGATGAGGTATTAGAAATCGAAGAAAATTCAATCGAAAAGGTTGAAAGTGATAGAAAGAAAACTTATATCAAAGGGGTTATAAATTTTAAGGATAGAATAATAACATTAATTGACATTGGTAAACTTATAGAAGGATAAAAGTTTTATTAGATAAAAGCTATTTAAAAATAAAGAAAAATTCATACTTTATACAGAGAAATGAGGTAGAAATATGGCAGAGGTATTATCACAAAGTGAAATAGATTCACTTCTATCTGCCCTTTCTTCTGGGGAATTAGAAACAGACCAGCTCCCGGGTGAAGAGGAAAAGCACAAAGTAAAATTATACGATTTTAGGAGTCCTCAAAAATTTTCAAAGGATCATTTGAGAACCCTTGAACTCATTCATGATAATTATGGAAGAATAATATCAAGTTATTTATCAGCACAACTAAGAAATAATGTAAAGGTTAAGATTGAAAGTATTCAACAAATAACCTATGAAGAATTTATTCATTCAATTTCTAATCCTACAATCTTAACTGTATTTAAAATGCCGCCCTTAAGTGGATCCATACTATTTGAAACCAATCCTCAGTTCTCCTTTCAAGTAATTGATATACTTCTAGGTGGAATGGGTAGCAGAAAAATTAAACAAAAGGAATTTTCTGATATAGATAAGAATATAATAAGAAATGTTACTTCAGGGCTTATAGCTAATCTTAAGCTTGCATGGGAGGATGTTTTAGAAGTAGAACCAGAAATTGAGACCTTAGAAACTAATCCTGCACTTAATCAAACCCTAGCGCCAAATGAACCGGTTGCTCTAATTACTTTTTCAGTAGAACTTAACAATAATAGTTCATTTATAAATATTTGTATTCCTTATTTAAGCATTGAAAAAGTACTTGATAAACTTGTTGTTCAGTATTGGTTTAGAGAGAATGATGAAGAAATTGTAAATGAATCTAGAAATAAGTTAAAAAGTCGATTAAATATAATTAGTGTTCCAATGACAGGAATGCTAGGGTCTACAAATATTACTGTAGATGAATTCTTGCAATTAACAGAGGGGGATGTCATCACTTTGGATAATAGGAGTGACAGCCCAATTAAAGTATTTGTAGAGGGAAGCTTGTGCTATTCAGGTAAACCCGGAATTATAGGTAAAAACAGAGGAATTCAGATATTAGATATAATAGATAAGGATGTGGAAAATTATGAGTAATGGCTTTCTTTCACAAGAAGAAATCGACGCTCTATTAAACGGTGGTGGCATGAGCTCGGAAGACATGAACTCAGAACCTGTAAAGAAATTTGAACTTTCTGAAATTGAGAGAGATCTGCTAGGCGAAGTTGGAAATATTTCTATGGGATCAGCATCAACAGCGCTTTCTACTATAACGGGTCAACCAGTTAATATAGCAACCCCTGTAGTGTCAGTTACTACGTTAAAGGAATTAAGAGATTCATATGAAGTTCCTAATATTGCTTTAGACGTTAAGTTTACAAGTGGTATCTCAGGGGGAAATCTTTTGATAATGAGATCTTCTGATGCTGCAGTTATAGCTAGTTTAATGATGGGTGGGGATGGAAAAGTAGAAGGCGCAACAGCGCTTTCAGAAATTGAAATCAGTGCTGTTTCAGAAGCTATGAATCAGATGATTGGTTCTGCTGCAACATCTATGGCAACAATGTTTGGAAGAATGGTAAATATTTCACCGCCAGAGTCTAAGATATGGGATGAATCCACATCACCACTCAGTGATAGTATTGATGAAAATGAACAAGTTGTTCAGGTAGCATTTAAATTGACTATTGGTGATTTAGTGGATAGCGCTATAATGCAAGTGCTCCCTATTGAAACTGCTAAAAAAATAGTGGATATTATGATGGGCACAGAAGAAGCTGCTCAGGAGCCTAAAGCTCCTAGCACACCAGAAGCTGCTAGCACACCAAATGTTGAACAAGCGCCAGTAAAGACAGAAGCTAGGCGAGAAGAGGCTTATACTAGCGCGCCAGTGCAACCTGAGTATTATGCAAAACCAATTGAAAGGCAGCAGCCGCAAGTAGAGGTTAGGCAAGCAGCCTTTGCTCCGCTAACCCAATCTTCTGCTTATAATGCTCCTAGAAACATAGATTTAATATTAGATGTTCCATTGGAAATTTCCGTGGTACTTGGGAAAACTAAAAAGAACATTAGGGATATTTTGAATTTGGGAACAGGTTCACTAATTGAACTTGATAAGCTTGCCGAAGAACCAGTAGAAATATTAGTAAATGGTAAAAAAGTAGCATATGGTGAAGTGGTAGTTGTAGATGAGAATTTTGGTGTTAGAATTACTAGTATAATTAGTGGAGAAGAAAGAGTTAGAGCTATAGTCGAATAGTTAAAAAAGGAATAAAGAAAATTTATTCCTTTTTTTATTTGAACATCTGTGAGCTTTTAGAGAGAGCAGATAAAAATGATTACATAAAGTAAACAAATTATTAACATTGACTAATAATTAACTAGAATATAAACTTTGAAGGATTATGTATAAACTTTAATAGTTTGTGTACGATAATAGAAATAGATAAAGCAAAAAGACGGAATCTAATATTAAGATATAAAAAGCTAGGAGTGATTAGAGATGAAAATAGATGGAGTAAAAAATAATGTGGTTAGTTTCTACAAAAATAATAAACCTAAAGCAGAAGCCAAGACAACACCTAAAAAAGGGGATACCTTAGAATTATCCACAGCAGCAAAAAACTTAAGTGCATTATCCTTAGAAAGTAAATCAGTTAATTCAAAGGAGAAAGTGCAAGATATTAAAAATCAGGTAATGCAGGGTACCTACAAGATAGATTCAAAGCTAACAGCAACTAAAATGATGGATATTATGAAGGGGAGAGATATTTAGTTATGAAAGACAAACTAAATAGTGTCATGAGTCAGGAAATAGAAGCTGTAATGGTTCTTTTAGCAGAACTGGAAGAGCAACATAGATGTATAATTGTTAATGATATTTTTGGCTTGGAAGCTTGCGTAGGTAAGATTAAAGAAGCGAATAAAAACATAGCCCATATGGAAGTTGAAAGGCGAAAGCTTACGGAAAGTTCGGTTATGAGGGATTTAGTGGAAGAATTTCGCGATAACGAACTTGAAAATAATTTTTTTAAGATAAAAAACTTATTACAGGAAGTTATGCTTCAGAAGGATACAAACGAATTACTTATAAAACAAGGACTTAGTTTTACAAATAGAATATTAAATGTTTTAAACCCAGTAAGAGAGATAAAGACTTACAATGGATATGGTAAAGTAAAAAAATAGATGGGGTGGAAGGATGTCAGGATTATTTTCAACTTTTAATGTAGCTACTAGAGGTATGAGTGCTCAACAAAAGGCTTTAGATGTAACAAGTCATAACATAGCCAATGCTAATACAGAAGGCTATTCAAGGCAAAGGGCTACTATGGAAACTTCAAGGCCTTTTGGTATGCCAACAATGAATAATGCTATAGGACCAGGACAATTAGGTACTGGGGTACAGATTTCAGCAATAACAAGGATTAGAGACAGTTTTTTGGATTACCAGGTGAGAACGGAGAATGGAACTAGTGGGTTATACCAAGCACGTGAAAAGTTCCTCACGGAGATAGAAAGCATTATGAATGAACCTAGTGATACTGGAGTATCAAAACTATTAGGTAAAGTTTTTGATTCTTGGCAGGACCTTTCTCTGCATCCAGAAAGTTCAAACTCAAGAACCGTAGTGGCACAACAATCCAAAGCACTTACTGATGAATTGAATAATACTTATAATCAGTTAATAAAATTAAAAGGAAACAGTCAAGATGTTATAAAGCAGAGTGTAGTGGATGTAAATAGTATGCTTAATCAATTAAATGTATTAAATCAACAGGTTATAAGTGTAAAAGTTGGTGGAAATGAGCCCAATGATTTAATGGACAAAAGAGATTTGCTAGTGGATCAGTTAAGTTTAAAGTTTGGGATTACTATTGATAAGAAATCACTAGGTGGAGAAGATATTAAAGCAGATGGTTACGGGGCATATCTTGTAAAGTCTGTTGGTCAAGATGAGGTTAGCAGATTTTCTTATGTGAGTAGTATTGAGGCAACAGTTCCACAGCCAGCAACAACAGTTCTACCACAAGTAAATTATAATGTTATTTATTATAAAAATGGAGACATGTCCAGCGAAGCAAATAAAGTAACTTTAAATATGGACTTAAGCACTGATGAATATAAAAGTTTAGACCAAGGTCGAGTTCTTTTGGCAAATAAAGCTGGATCTGCTATAGATGCAGATGGCGCACCAATTCCGGAAACTCCAATAACTACAACCTTTTCAAAGTTAAGTTTGTTTTCACCAGCAAAAGGCGAATTAAAAGGCTATATGTCTGTACAAGCGGATATAGATAAATATGTAGGAGAGTTAAATAGTTTAGCTAAAAGTATTGCATTTTCTATAAATGCGGTGCATAGCGGAAGTGATACCGCCACTAATGATGGATTGTTTTTCGTTAATAGAGATAATTCTACAGGCCCTGGAGAAAAGGATATTAATGCAGGAAATATTACTGTTAAGAAGGAGATTCTTGATGACGTTATGTTGATTAATGTTGGAAAAAACGATGACGCATCAAAAAATGCAGCAGGTGATGCAAATAGAGCACTTGCAATTGCAAAACTTAGAGATATAAGATTAGACATTCCAAGCATAGATCAAGCTACGACAAGAGATTCATTTCTGACAGGTAAATTTACTCCAGATACTACCTTAGAAGTGATGATGGTTAACTCAAGTTTAAGTGGGATGACTATTGGGGGTTATTTTAAAGATACAGTTAATAGACTGGCAGTTCAGACGCAAGAGGCCAAAAGAGTAGTAACAAACCATGAGGCACTACTTGCGGGGCTTGAGGAATCCAGGGCCTCTATATCCGGTGTATCCTTGGATGAGGAAATGGCTAATATGATTCAATTTCAACATGCTTATCAAGCTAATGCAAAGATTATATCTACCGTTGATGAGCTTCTAGATCTAGTTATTAATGGCTTAAAAAAATAAATAGTAGAGTTTACAGTTCTTAAGTAAGGGGTGAAAATATGAGAATAACCAATAAAATGCTTTCAAATAATTTTTTAAGAGATATGAGAACAAATTTAACCAATATGAGTAAGGTGCAGAACCAAATGTCTTCTGGTAAACAAATAACAAAAGCTTCAGATGATCCTTTTAAAGCATCCAGAATAATGCAGATGTATTCAGAGATAGATGCAAATAAACAATATAACAGTAATATTCAAAATTCAATTAATTGCCTTGATACAACGGACACAGCATTAGGACAGATGGGAGATGTAGTTACTAGGATTCAAGAACTTTTGGTATCTGCTGGGAATGCTGGCTATGGTAATGAGCAAAGACAAGCTATCAAGGATGAGATAAATCAAAAAATCGGAGAAGTATCACAGATACTAAATACCAGCTTTGATGGTAAGTATATTTTTGGTGGCTCAAGAGGAACTACTAAACCCGTAGATGTGGAAACTAAGAAGTCAGATGGATCACCTCAGAATACCAAATTAGTATATGCGAAAATTGGTGGAGGATCATTAGATGGTATCGATCTAATAGATGATGCAAACCCTGATACTATAGAGTACAATCAAATAAACTCCAAGCTCCTAGTTGAAGTATCTCAGGGTGTGACTATGGAATATAATGTTACAGCATCACAAGTTATAAACTATGGTACAGGTACTGGTGATGGTGATAATCTAATGGGTCTTTTTAAAAACATTACAGAGCATCTAGATTCAGGTGATACTGAAAAATTAACCAATGAGGACTTAACTGGTATTAAAGCTGCTATGACAAATGTATTAAAGGTGCGTTCAGAGGTGGGATCAAAGCAAAACAGAATGGAAAGTGCCGAGAGTAGAAATGTAGATGCGAATTTTAATATGACAGAAATCTTATCTAAGACAGAGGATATAGATATTACGGAAAAAGCAATGGAATATGCTACTATGCAAACTATATATATGGCATCACTCCAAACAAGCGCCAAGGTAATTCAACCGTCATTGATTGATTATTTAAGATAGGTGAGAGTTAAAAGGAAAATGATTTTTACAAAAGGAGCTGATTTGTAATGGAGATAGTTACTAAGTATCATGGAGTTAGAACATACGCTGATGAAGATGTTATAGTATTTAAAAAAGGTATACCAGGATTTAAAGAGTTGAAAAATTTTATAATTTTTCCATTAGAGGGTAACGATGTTTTTAGCATATTACACTCAATTGAGGCTACTGAAGTGGGTCTAATATTAGTATCTCCATTTACCGTGGCTTTGGATTATGAATTTAAAATACCGGACAATTATATAGTGGAACTTCAAATAGATAAAACAGAAGACGTTTTAGTATTAACAACAGTAACTTTAAATTCCAATATTGAGAATATGACTACTAACTTAAAGGCTCCCATTATTATTAATATAAAAGAAAAATTAGGGGAACAACTAATATTAGATAATGAAAAATATAAAATTAAACAACCTCTATTTAATAAAAATAATCAACAATAATTGTTATCTACGGCAAAGAGGAGCAAGGGGATGTATATATGTTAGTGATAGGTAGAAAAAAAGGTGAATCCTTACTCATAGGTGATGATGTGGAAATAACTGTAGTTAAGATCGAAAATGGCTCTGTAAAAATTGCTATAAGTGCACCAAGAGAAATTGGTATTTTAAGGTCAGAACTATACGAAGAGGTAACAGATGAAAACCAAAGGGCTATGACTTTTGATGCATCTACACTGGAAAAATTAAAAAAATAAATTTGGAGGGAAAGTATGGAAATTAGAGGTGCTAGTGGAAATAAATCCGTAGATTTTAGTAAAGCTTATAATGTTGCCCAAAATGCGAAGGTTTCAAAGCCAGAAGAAATCAATAATTCTCTAAGTGAAAAAGAAAATAGTGAAAAAGAAATTAAAAGTGCAGTAAGTAAGATAAATAAAGTTTTAGAAGGTGAGGGTACCCACCTTCAATATGAAAAACATGATGTGCTTAACCAGATGATTGTAAGGGTAATTGACGACAATACCAATGAAGTGATAAACGAAATTCCAAATAGAAAAATACTAGACATGGTAGCTAAAATGTGCGAAATGGCTGGTGTTTTAGTAGATAAAAAAGCGTAATTTTTTAGGAGGAAAAGTAGTACCGTCTTTCAGAAAAATCGTAACCCACTAGGATAAAGATGGGAGGATTATTATGGAGTTTAAATTAAATAAAATTGATGTTGAACTAAGACAAAGAGTTAAAGATACGACTAAATCTGGTATAGTTCATAGAAAAGACCAAATAAATGTAAATAAAGATAGGAATCCTAGAGATAATTCAAGCTCTTACGAAGAATTTAAGTACAAGCTTTCAAAATATAAGAAAAACCATAAAATAACCGTAGGAGCATATAGAAATAATCAATACGACGTTGAGGTTTTTAAAGAGGAAATGGAAAAAGAGCAACAAATCATGGGGAATTTTATAGATACTAAAAAATAGAGGTGAGGGATTATGGCAATGAACGCTTATGGAAATGCATTCAATACTTATAAAAGCAATAGTGTGAATTTTGCTTCAAAGGATCAATTGCTTTTGTTGCTGGTAGATGGAGCAGCAAAATTTTCTAAAATAGGAAGACAAGCTATTTTAGATAAAGATATTAAAAAGGCTCATGAAAACATTATAAAAACTCAAAACATATTTTATGAATTAATGGCAACTTTGGATATAGCAAAGGGTGGGGTATGGGCAGAAAGTTTAATGCAGGTTTATGAGTTTATAGTGAGAAGACTAGCGGATGCTAACATTGTGAAAAGTGAAGAAATAATGAATGAGATAATTCCGTTAATTGAAGATGTAAGGGATACTTGGAATGAGGCTTATAAAGTATCTAAGGGTGGAAAATAAATAGTTGAGATTCTATTATTAACAAAAAAATTATGAACTCTCAATTTTTTAATTTACAAAAGGAGGTTTAATTAAATGAGTAATAGCTTAAGAATTACTGGCATGGCTTCAGGACTAGATACAGACGCGTTGATAAAGCAAATGATGAAACCTTATAATATGAAAGTGGACAAGATGAAACAAGATAGGCAAATTGTAGCTTGGAAGCAGGAACTTTATAGAGATATATTATCAGATACAGCAGCTCTTAGAAACACATATTTTGATGTGCTAAAACCAGATACCAATATTTTAAGTAAAAATAATTATGCTGGATTTGATGTAACAACTACTAATAGTGTGGTAGGGGAAGGTGCTGGAGTTAGTGCAAAAGCTTCAGTGGGAGCAGAGACAGGGAATTATACTGTTAAAGTAGAAAGATTGGCTTCAGGAGCAAAGGTAGAAGGAGCAGTGATAGATTATCCTGGTGCTAATAAATACACTACAAAATTAAATGACTTAGGAATAGAAGATGGCGGAACATTAACTTTTCAGTATAAAGACTCTAGGGGTGTAACAAAGACAAGCGAACCAATAACTATATCAAAGGATGCTACAATAGCTCAATTATCAGATGCAGTTAATCAAGGTACTGCTGGATCTGTTAAACTAAATTTTAGTGAACTTACAGAGAAATTTAGCATTGAGAGCTTGCAAACTGGAAGCTCCTCAGTATTAGCTGTAACGAATGAAGGAACAGACGTTTTATCAAAATTGAAATTAACTGCATCGGTAGCCTCTGGAGTAGATGCTAAAGTTACAATAACCCCACCTGGAGTAGGTGCAGTTCCAACTACAGTTGAAAGACCGAGTAATGCTTTTTCTATAGATGGAGTTAATTATACCTTGAGCAAAGCAGGTACAACGAATAATATTGTAGTTGCTGGAAATTCTCAAAAGACCTTTGATAAAATTAAAGCTTTTATAGATAAATATAATGAATTGGTAGATAAAATTGGCCAAAAAACCGATGAAAAGAAGCAATATAAGATTCTTCCACTTACTGATGAACAAAGGGCAGCCATGAAGGAAGATGAAATTAAACAATGGGAAACCAAGGCTAAAGTGGGTTTACTCAAGGGAGACTCAAATTTAGACGGTATGCTTAATGAAATGAGGAGTGCTTTTTTTCAAGGGGTAGAAGGTGCAGGAATATCTCTTTCAGAACTTGGATTATCAACTTCCTCGGATACTAGTAAAAAGGGAAAGATTATAATAGATGAGACAAAACTAAAAGCGGCCATTGAAACTAGAGGTGAACAAGTTGCTAATTTGTTTGCAAAGAGTTCCGCAACTTCATATAGTCCAGACGCTACAAGTACTGAAAGAAGTGACAGAAACAAAGAACAAGGTATATTCCAAAGAATAAATGATATTTTGCAAGATTATACAAGAACAACAAGAAATATTAATGGTAAAAAGGGTATTTTGCTTGAAAAGGTAGGAATAAAAGGAGATCTTACAGAATTTAAGTCTGCGATGTCTCAAGATATTATAGATAAAGATGCAAAGATAAATGAAATGATAAAAAGTCTATCTGAAAGAGAAAATAAATATTATTTGCAGTTTTCAAAACTGGAAGTAGCTATGAATAAGCTGAATTCTCAATCAAGTTGGCTTACTCAACAATTAAGTGGGGGACAATAAAATCCTTCTAAAATCTATAGAAGGGAGAGTTTCTTATGAAGGAATTAGAACAACAATTACGTGAGTTTAAGAAGGTAACCATGGAACTTATTACAGCATTGCAACAGGATAAAATTAGTAAGTTAGATGATTTACTTGATAGTAGACAAAGGATTATTGAAAATATGGAAAAGCTCCAATATACTAGTGAAGAATTTGCGGATATATGTACGAATATAGATATATTAAATGTGCAACATGAGTTGTTGGAGCTAATGAAAACAAAGAAAGACGATACGAAGGAAGAGCTAATTAAGATCCAAATAACGAGAAATGCTAATAGCAATTACAATAAAAGTTTTTATGATAGTGTTGGAACGTTTAATAAGCAAATATAATAACTGATTTTAACAGATTTTAAAATAATAAAATAATTTTAAAAAAACTATAAAGTATATAATTAAACTTACGATATTAATATTAGAAGTTGAAAATACAAACAAACTTATTTAAAGAAAGAGAAGATTTGACGGCAGAAGGTTGCCTAAGAGTTGAAAGAAAGCTAAGTGTTGAAAGTGCAATGAAAGCATTGATATCACTGGATGGTGAAATTCAACAAAGAAGCAACAAGGACAAGCTAAAAAGCAACAAGTAATCAAGGTAGCAAAGCTCAAAGAGCTTAACTATAAATAACAAATAGAGGACAAGGATGTCCTACTAAAAAACTCAAGGAGGAATTTATTATGATAATCAATCACAACTTACCTGGTATGAACGCTAACAGACAAATGGGAATCAATGCAGCAAATGCTGGAAAGTCAATGGAAAAGCTTTCTTCAGGTCTTAGAATCAACAGAGCTGGAGACGATGCAGCTGGACTAGCTATATCAGAAAAGATGAGAGGTCAGATCAGAGGATTAGACCAAGCATCAGCTAATGCTCAAGATGGTATTTCTATGATTCAAACAGCTGAGGGCGCTTTAGGAGAAACTCACAGCATACTTCAAAGAATGAGAGAACTTGCAGTTCAATCATCAAATGATACTAACGTAGCAGTTGACCGTAGTGAAATCCAAAAGGAAATGGATGAATTAGCAAAAGAAGTAACTAGAATTTCTAACAATACAGAATTCAATACTCAAAAGCTTATAAATGGTGCAATTGATGATTCAGGTATAAAATCAGCAAAATTCCATGTTGGTGCTAATTCTGGTCAAAATATAGAACTATCTATAGGAGCTATGGATGCTAAGACTCTAGGTGTATCACGAGATACTGTTTCATCAGCTACAGGTACTTCATCAGTTCCAGCTAACATTGCAAGCGCTACTTTTTCTGCTGATGAATTTGGTGCAGGTATTATGGATGCTACCACATTATCTTTTGATTATACAGCAAAAGTAGATGCTGTAAATGCAGTTGCTGCTCAATGGAATTCAGGTGCAGTTACTGGAGGTACAGCAGGTACTATGATATTTAATGGTGTAACTGTAACTCTTACTGCTGCAGGTACTTCAGCCGCAAATGTTACAGCAGCAAACGCAGTTACTGTTGGTGTTGCAGGTACTGATTCTGCTGATACTACCGCAAATGCAATAATAGCAGCTCTACAAAAATACAAAGATAGTGGCGCACCTGCCAATAGTGCACTTGATAATTTTACGTTTAGTGGAAATGGAGCAGGAATTACTGTCGTAGGAAAAACAACTGATGGAATTACTAATAATGCCTTGGCAATTACAGGTACTTCAGTAGTTGGTGTTGGTGCCCCTACTGTAGCTGGAGTAGACGGTGTAGCTGCTAAATCTGCAACAGTTGCAATTACTAGTACTTCAGGTCATTCACAAACAGTTAATGTTGATGGAAGTGCTACAAAGCTTACTATTTCGAATGGTGCATTTGAAGGTATGACTCTTAATGCTGCAACTAATATTGCAACAGATCTAGATGGTGCAGCTACTGTAACAGTATCTGCGGCAACTGATGTTGCAGCCAGTGCAGTTTTCTCAGGTGGTGCTTTTTCAAGTGAAGCTACTACAAAAGCCGGCATTGATGTATCCACACAAGCTAATGCAAGTGATGCTATCACTACAATACAGAATGCTATTGAAAATGTATCTGCTGAAAGATCAAAACTTGGTGCTTACCAAAATAGATTAGAGCATACAATAGCTAACCTTGGAACTTCAAGTGAAAACTTAACATCAGCTGAGTCAAGAATCAGAGATGTTAACATGGCTAAAGAAATGTCAACATTCTCTAAGAACAACATTCTTAGTCAAGCTGCTCAAGCTATGCTTGCTCAAGCTAACCAACAACCACAACAAGTTCTTCAATTATTAAGATAATTGATAAACTCATAAAAGTAATATTAAGGGGTCAGGGTGAAAACTCTGGCTCTTTTCTATAATGTGAAATAGGAGGAATAGCTATGGACATAGGAGCACTATCAATGATAATGAGCCAATCAAGAGTTCAACAATCAGTTGGCATTGAAGTGATGAAAATGGCAATGAATACTGGTAAGGAAAATGCTACTCAAATAACAGAAATGATGAAAAATGTAGCAGTAGACACCAATGTAGGACAGAACTTGGATGTTAGAGCATAGGTATGGATGAAAAAGAAGAGCTAAAGCAAAAGTTACAAGAAGAATTGAATTGGGTAAAATATAGACATAATATGCTAGGCATCATAGAGGTAAAGCTATTGCAAATGAAACAGTTAGCGGAACAGGCTAAAGAAGAAAATTTGAGTGTAGAGAAAATAGAAGGACTAAATGATAGGATAAACAATCTAGCAGCACAGGTAAATGCACTAGATAGTGAAAGCAGAAAACTAGAAGATGGAAAAATAATAGAATGAGTATTGGTGGCTAGTATAATAGCTATTGGTGCTCATTTTGCTATAGTGGATATTTCTATTTTGCAGTGAAAAGAGGGCATTAGCAAGTGGAGCCTGCAGAGAATGTTCCCACAAAGAGGCCAGACCATTGGTATAAAAGGAGCAGTGTTTTTAGGATTGTTCTTTTTAAGCATTAAAATAGCTGGTTCAATATTTGCACATATTTTTATTTAGAAATTTATTGCTTAAAATTTAAGAAATAGGTAAATAATAAAGATAATAAGTTTAAGTAAAGGATGATAGTATATCCCGAGAAAAAAGCATGAATAGTATGTTGGACCAAATTGCATGTTATTGCAAGGGGAAACCATAGAAATGATATTTTTAGAGATGAGACCGATTATGAAGTATATTTAAATTATTTAAAAGAAGCTATGGAGTATTATAAAAATAAATACTATATACTTGCATATGTTTTGATGACTAATCACGTTCATATTGTAATTGAAACAACTGATAAGGATGTATCTGATTTTGTGAAAAGAGTACATAGTAGATATGCATGGAATTTTAATAAGAAGTATAATTATATGAGACATTTATTTCAAGATAGATATAGATCAGAATTAATAGAAGATGATAACTACATGTTACAAGTTAGTAGATACGTTCACTTAAATTCAGTAAAGACTAATATGGTCCAAAAACCAGAGGAATATAAATGGAGTAGCTACAGCATGTACATAGGAGAAAAAGAAGAAAACCTGATAAATTCTCATAAAATTCTTCACTATTTTAAGGAAGCTAACAGTGGGGAATTATATAAAAAATTTGTACAAAGTGGTATAAAAGTTAAAAGTGATGTGTGAGAATGTATTTAGATTTTCTTTCATGCTATTTTTATTAAATTATCAAATATAAGAGTTGATATAATGGATGAAAAAGAAGAACAAGGGCAGTAATGTGGCAGTTGAAAATCATATAATTGTTAAAGCGAATAGAACTTTAGATTTTGGTAATGGATTTTATACAACTACAAGTAGAGAACAGATTTATGGACTTTGATACGGCTATAAAAGAACTTAGAACTTATAAACTAGAGGATCAAATATCCTTTCATACACTAAAAGCTATTAAAATTTTAGTTTTATAATTCTAGGACTTATGATGCTTTGGAGAATGAAGAGTCAAAATTATGGTATGAATGCGTAAACTATCTTTATATGGGTATCGAAATGGAGAAAAGAGGAGAAAAGTTTAACATTTAAATAGCAAGCTAAGGAAAGGCTTCGGCAGTTTCTCGGGGTTGTAAATTTTGGTGAAATGAATAAACAAAAAAACAATAATAATTTATTTCAGTCACAGTTGGGATATGATATAATAGAATAAAAAGATCTAGGCGGTGAATTAATGGATAAGGAAATATTGGATATACTAAGAATTATGCAGAGTGATATGAAATCAATGCACGGTGATATAAAATCAATGCAGGGCGATATAAAATCGATAAAAACTACCCAGGATGAGCATACTCAAATATTGAGAGCTTTGGAGCATAAAACTGATGTTATTTCAGCTGAGCAGGAAAATTTGAAACATGAAGTTGCAGAAATTAAAGGTGAAGTTAAGAGTATAAGAAAAGACATGAGCTGTGTAGAAATTATCACGGCAAACAATTGGTCAGATATTGCAAAACTAAAGGCTATAAAATAATGCGTATGATGCTAAGTTGTGCTTTGAAAAGATAAATTTAAAAGTCAAAGTTAGAGTACTAGGTGGAGAAAAATGAAATATAGAATAATATCTACATAAGCAGCGGCAGCTAAAGTAATAGCTACTGATGCTTATTTTATTGTAGTAAGTGGGTACAGCAAAGCATGTTCCCACAAAGGGGCCAGACCCCATAGCTATCAAGCTAGTAGACCCAATTAATGTAATTGAGTCTACTAGCTTTTTTATTTATTTTTAATAAACAAGCTAATTATTACATATATAGGATAATTTTTACACTCTTTGTTTTTTGTTTTAGCAATAAATATTATAAAATTAGTAAGTAAATAATATGGATACTAATGAAAGGATGTTAATCAAAGGATTAAAGCAACTATTAAAAATATTAAAAGAATTATATTCAATTAATACTATTAAAAGAATAGCTTTGAATACAAAATTCATGAAAAGAGAAAGTAAAATTACACCAGAGATATTTTTATCACTATGTCTATTTAGTGGTGAAGATTTGTGCAGATCAACATTATTACAACAAGCACTAGAATAGGATCAAGAGAGGATATAACTATATCGCCACAAGCTTTAGACCAGCGACTTAACAAGGAAGCAGTAGTCTTTTTAAAAACTGTATTTCAACAAATGTTAGAAAAACAAAATAGGATTTTAAGGAATGATAATGCTTTATTAAGGACGCTTTTCAAAGCAATAAAGGTAGTAGATTCAACGACTATACCTTTCCCTGAAAATTTAAAATCAACATATAGAGGGAGCGGTGGAAGCTCCTCTGATGCTGCAGCAAAAATCCAATTAGAATATGAACTTTTCACGGGAAATTTTATTCAATGTGACGTAATAGAAGGAGTATCAAATGATGCAGATTACTTGCCAACACTGGAAAAAGGAACTAATCTAAATGATTTGCATTTAGAAGATTTATGGTACTTTAAAGCAGAACACTTTAAATATATAGAAAAATGTGGGGCATATTATTTATCTAAAATCAGGAGTACTACAGCAATGTATATAAAAAATGATAGTCCCGAAATAATGAGTAATGGCAAGATAAGAAAAGATTCGTTATATAAAAGAATAGATATCGAAGAAATAGTAAAGCCCCTCGTAGAGGGCCAGACTATTGAACTCTTAGATATCTATATTGGCAAAACAACTAAATTTAAAACCAGGTTAATTGTAACTAAATTAACCACAGAATGCAAGAAAAAAAGAGAAGAAATTTTTTTGAAGGTTACTAAAAGGAACAGTCTTTTTAGGATTGTTCCTTTTTAAGTATTAAAATAGCAGGTTCAATATTTTCTTATATTTTTATTTAGGAATTTGTTGCTTAAAATTTAAGAAATAGGTAAATAATTAAAGATAATAAGTTTAAGTAAAGGATGATAGTATATGCCGAGGAAAAAGCATGAATGGTATGTTGGAGCTAAATTGCATGTTATTGCAAGAGGAAATCATAGAAATGATATTTTTAGAGATGAGACCGATTATGAGGTATATATAAATTATTTAAAAGAAGCCATGGAGTATTATAAAAATAAATACTATATAATTGCATATGTTTTGATGACTAATCACGTACATATTGTAATTGAAACAACTGATAAGGATGTATCTGATTTTGTGAAAAGACTACATAGTAGATATGCATGGAATTTTAATAAGAAGTATAATTATATAGGGCATTTATTTCAAGATAGATATAGATCAGAATTAATAGAAGATGATAACTACATGTTACAAGTTAGTAGATACGTTCACTTAAATTCAGTAAAGACTAATATGGTCCAAAAACCAGAGGAATATAAATGGAGTAGCTACAGCATGTACATAGGAGAAAAAGAAGAAAACCTGATAAATTCTCATAAAATTCTTCACTATTTTAAGGAAGCTAACAGTGGGGAATTATATAAAAAATTTGTACAAAGTGGTATAAAAGTTAAAAGTGATGTGTGAGAATGTATTTAGATTTTTTTTATGCTATTTTTGTTAATTTATCAAATAAAAACGTTGTTCAATCTTCAATTAATATAGAAGCATAAAGCTAGGTGTGTTCATTTTTCTGTGTGGACTATTCCTTTTGATAACAAGTAAATAATGGTATTTGTATTTATAGCCGCAAACACAATGATGTAGAAAAAAAACAGATTTTCTGATAAAATATAAGTGTGGAGTAAACCTGAATAATTAGATAAAGTAATGTAAAAGGGGATGATTATATGGTTAGATTAAATAAAGAAGAGAAATTAATAGAATTTATCTCATTTTGTATAGAAAATTTTAAGGTAGCACATGATATGAAGGGAAAAGATGTTGCAAATTTATTTGAAGAAAACAAAGTCATTGATTTTTTGACTGAGGGATATGAGGTTATTCATACTCAAGGAAAAGAATATATCATAGAAGAAATAGAATTGTTTTTAAGAACTAGGGGGTATAAGCTATGATTTTGTATCATGGCAGTAATGTGGCAGTTGAAAATCCTATAATTGTTAAGTCCAATAGAACTTTAGATTTTGGTAATGGATTTTATACAACTACAAGTAGAGAACAGGCATATAAATGGGCTAAGATTAAGCAAAGAAGAGAAGCAACAAATAATGGATTTATAACTATATATGAAATCCCAGATGATATATTTAATAGAAAAGATTTAAACATTAAAACATTTAGAGGTGCAAGCAAAAACTGGTTGAATTTTGTTGTAAATAATAGAATGAAAATAAATTATATTCATAAATATGATATTGTAAAAGGTTCAGTAGCAGATGATAGGGTATATGCATGTCTTAATGCTTTTGAGAACAGATTTATGGACTTTGGTACGGCTATAAAAGAACTTAGAACTTATAAACTAGAGGATCAAATATCCTTTCATACACTAAAAGCTATTAAAATTTTACAGTTTATTAAATGCGAGGTGATTTAGTATGACAATAGCCAAGGTGACACAGCAAAATGTGCATATATTTATACCTTTAAAAGTAGCTAAGGTAACACAGTTAGTAGCAAAGAATAATCATATAAGTTGGAAAGAGGCTATGTTAGGTTTTTATAATTCTAGGACTTATGATGTTTTGGAGAATGAAGAGTCAAAATTATGGTATGAAGGCGTAAACTATCTTTATATGGGTATCGAAATGGAGAAAAGAGGAGAAAAGTTTGACATCTAAATAGCAAGCTAAGGAAAGGTATCAGCAGCTAAAGTAATAGCTACTGTCACCAAAGGGGCCAGACCCTTGGGGAAAAATGTAATAATATAATATAAAAGGAAAAGTCTTAGGATTGTTATTTTAATATTTTTATTTAGAAATTTATTGCTTAAAGTATAGAATATATGAAGGAAGATGAAATAGTATTAAAAGACCTGTTAAGGGAGTATAAAAATGGTTAAGATTGTATGTAATTTTAGTCCTATAATAGGTTTATGTATTATTAAGAAATTAAATTTATTGTGGAAACTTTTCAATGAAGTGTATATAACTGAAGAAGTTTATAGAGAAATTGTACAAAACAATGAATTAAGGCATTACGGTGAACAGGAACTCATTAATGCAGTGGAAGAAAATAAAATAGTGGCGTACAAAGTAAAAAATAGCGAATTAGTTGAGGCTATGATTGGAAGATTGCATAGAGGTGAATTGGAAGTGATACAGGCAGCTAGAGAATTAAGTATAAGCAGAGTTATCATTGATGAAGTTAAATCATATCTAGATACTCTTATTCAAGAAGATTATAGGATTTCTAAAAGGCTGTACATAGAAGCATTAAAGATAGCTGATGTGCATGATTCTAACTTGATTTTAAGAAAATAAATTAAAACTTAAAATTACAGTAATAAGTGGAGAAAAAAATGAAATATAGAAGATTATTAGAATAAGCATCTGTGGTTAAATTAATAGCTACCGATGCTCATTTTGTTTTGGTGGACAGTCCTAATCGCCATTAAAGTTACATAATAGCATTTAGTATAAAGTTATTAAAGTTTTAAACCAAGTATTAATTAAACGATAAATTAAGCATTCATTTAAATCATTATAAAAATATAAACGGCGAGTGAAATGATTGCTATTAAAAAACTCTAAATCCCTAAAGTTAGGTTGAATTTATACGATATACTAGTATGGATAGACAATAAAAAAACTATAATGGAGTTGATTTTATGAGAATAAATAAGAATATAGCCTCTTTAAATATATATAGAGCCTACAGTGAGAATCTTACTAAGCAAAGCTCAGCACTGGGGAGAATATCCTCAGGTATTAAAATAAATAGTGCCAAAGAAAATCCTAATGCTATAGCTCAAAGTGAAAGGCTTAGAATGCAGATAAGAGGACTTCAAATGGCAGCTAGAAATACTCAAGATGGAGTCAGTATGATGCAAACTGCAGAAGGGGGCCTTGAGGGTATTACTACTAGTCTTCAAAGAGTTAGAGAACTTCTAGTAAAAGCGGGTGGCGTTACAACCCCTGAAGATAAAGATATTATTCAAAAGGAAATAAACCAAATGCTTGATGGATCAGATGACATGGCAAATAATACTGAATTTAATGGTGTTAAGCTTTTAACTGGTGGTGCCAACGATGGTTCAAAGGTCATAGAAACGCTTACAGGAGCTAATGTAGGAGAAAAAATTGACATACCCAAATATGATATGACCGCAGTGGGATTAGAGCTTAAGAATGGAACTACAGTCAATGTAGATGTTAATAATATTGATGATTCTCTAATACTTGTAGACAAGGCTCTGGATACTATAATTGGTGCCAGAAGCAAATTCGGAGCCCTAGAGAATAGATTTGAAAGTAGCTATAATTCTACAATTGAAATATCAGATAAAATACAATCCGCTGAAAGCGGTATAAGAGATACAGATATGGCTGAGGAAATGATGGAATTCTCTAAGTATAATATCTTAATACAGGCTGGAAATGCTATGATGGCTCAATCAAACAAATTACCACAGGATGCCTTAAGAGTATTAGAGAATCTTAGATCAAGATAAGGAACTCAGATTATGATTTTTTCTTGAAGCCTTCATAACTACTCCAGTTGTGTAAATTTCATGTTCATTAAGGAAAATAAAGAGTTCTTTTAGAATGTAGCAAGCATCACTGGCGAAAATAATAGCTAATGGTGCTTATTTTATTGTAGGTGCACCCTTAATTACCCACACAAATAACATTAATAGAAATTCCTATAAAGTTACCATATTTTTATACGAAGTACTTATTAAATAATAAATGCAATATTGTCCAATAAGGTTGTAAACCAAGAGAGGTGATTTTATATGAACAGCAATAACGATGTTTTAATTAAAGTAGAAGCCATGGATAAAATTATAAAAGGATTAAAGGAGATAAGTCTTCTTTGTTATGAACCTGAATTAAAAGTAAAAATTGATGAATTACAAAGATTTGTTTCTAGTAACCTTGTTCCTAGCAGTAAAATTTCTGCTGAGGATGTGATTTTTGAAAAAATGGTACAAGTTAAGTATTTGAATCCAGAGCTTCATTTGAAACTATATATGTTATATAGAAATTTAGTCAGCGATAGGATATCACAAGCAGATGCAATGATTTCCTTTGAAAGTTGCTTAAGTTTATTTGGTTTAGATGTGGTGGTATATTAGTGAGATAGTTAATGGGCATTAAACTACATTATGCGAGGAGATGTGTTATGAGTAGTATAAGATATAACCGCTTTATTATATTATTTACAGTAATGCTAATTCTTTTACTAGGTAATAAGTACGCAAAAACCGCATTTGCTAGCAATAATGAAAGTGTAAATTTAAGTAAAGACACAGGCAATTATGAAATGAAAATGGAAGAAAAAAAATCCATTAAAACAATAATAGTAGGTGATGATAAGGACTATCCACCTTATAGTTTTATAGATCAAAATGGAAATCCGGCCGGTTTTAATGTAGAACTTGCTAAGGCTGCTGGGGAAGCTATGGGACTTAATGTACAGATTAAACTAGGGAAATGGAGTGAAATTAGGAGTGAACTTGAAAGTGGTAAAATAGATGCTATATCAGGTATGTTCTATTCTAAGGATAGGGAAGATATTTATTCTTTTACAACAAAGCATACAATAACCAGTGGTGAAGTATTTACAAGAAATGGTACCAATATAAAGACTATAAGTGAACTTAAAGGAGCAACCGTGGTAGTTCAAGCGGGTGATATAGTAGGTGAATATCTTAAAAAACAGAATATTAATATTAACTTTATTGAAGTTCCTACTGTTGAGGAAGCGCTTAAACTTGTATCCACAAAACAATATGACTATGCGGCAGTTTTAAAGATTCCAGGTCATTATTTAATAAAAAAAAATAAATATTTAAATTTGCAAAGTAATGAGTTAGCAATAAGTCCTAATGATTACTGTTTTGCTGTAAAAAAGGGTAATGATGATTTAATATTCACTCTTAATGGGGGACTTCAAATACTTAAGGCCACAGGAAAATTTGATGAAATATATGATAAGTGGCTAGGGATTTATGAGAAAAAAACAATTTATAAAACCATAATGGATTATATTTGGGTGATTATAGGCACAGTGTCAATTATAATTTTTTTATTGCTTGGAAATTTAATTTTAAGAATAAAGGTGGATGGGCGAACTAAAGAATTATTACAAGTAAATCAGGCTTTAAGTGAGAGTAAAGAGGAACTATTAGCATCAAATGAAGAAATAGAGGATTCGTTTAGTGAACTATCTGCTATTGAAGAGGAACTTAGAAGTCAATATGAAAAACTAATAGAAAGTGAAGAGAATCTGAAAAAAAGTCAAGAGAGAAACAGCGCAATAGTAAGCGCTATTCCTGACATTATATTCATTGTGGATGAAAAGGGGGTTTTCAAAGATTGCCAGACAAGTGAGGATTCCATGTTAATAATGCCAAAGAATGAGTTTATAGGGAAAACCCTTTGGGAGGTTCTTCCACCTAAAATAGCTGAAACTGGGTTTCGAAAAATTAAAACAGCTCTTGAAAACAATTCCTTGGAAAGTTTTGAATATGATATTGATACACCAGAGGGTGTTAAATACTATGAACTTCGAGTAGTCAAATGCAGAGAAAATGAAATTATTGCAATAAGTAGGGATATAACTCTTAGGTATATTGCAGAAAAGACAATAGAGCAAGAAAAAGAATTGTTAAAGACAACACTATTATCTGTTGGAGATGGAGTTATAGTTACAGACATCAATTGTAATATTATAATTTTTAATAAATCCGCAGAGAAAATAATTGGATGGAAAGAAGAAGAGACAAAAGTTGAAAAGTTTGAGCAAGTATTTAATATTATAGATGAGGATACAAAGGAAAAGTGTAATAACCATGTAAAAAAGGTTTTGGAAAACATGATTCCACTTGAGTCAGTGCAATATAACATACTAATTACAAAGCAGCAAAAGAAAAAAATGATTTCTTATAAAGTATCTCATATAAAGGATAAATATGGATATGTTAAGGGTGCGGTTTTGGTGTTTCGAGATGTTACACTTGAAAGAAAAAATCAAAATAAAATAAAAGTACTAAGTTTTCATGATCAGCTAACGGGTCTATACAATCGTAGATTTTACGAAGAAGAGTTAACAAGACTTGACACGAAAAGAAACCTCCCACTCACTATTGTCATGGGTGATGTAAATGGGTTAAAACTTATCAATGATTCTTTTGGACATATCGTGGGGGATGAACTTCTTAAAAAAGTAGCAGATTTAATAAAGCTTGGATGTAGAACTGAGGATATTGTTGCAAGACTTGGTGGGGATGAGTTTGTTATTATATTACCTAAAACAGACAATTTAGAAGCAGAGCAAATCATTAAGCGCATAAACAATTTATCATTAAAAGAAAAAATAGGTTCTATTGATATTTCTATTTCTTTTGGTTATGAAACTAAGTATTCCACGGAAGAAAAAATTGAGGAAATATTCAAAAAAGCTGAAGATCATATGTATAAGAAAAAATTATTTGAAAGTCCAAGCATGAGGGGAAAAACAATTAGTGCCATTATTAAAACTCTCCACGAAAAAAACAAAAGGGAGGAGCAACATTCTCACAGAGTTTCAGCATTGTGCAAAAGTATGGGAGAAGCTCTTAAACTTACCGAATACCAGATTCAGGAACTAAAAAGCATTGGACTATTGCATGATATAGGTAAAATAGCCATAGATGAAAATATACTTAATAAGCCAGGGAAACTTACTAAGGGTGAATGGGATGAAATTAAACGTCATCCGGAAATAGGTTATAGAATACTTAATACAGTAAATGATATGTCTGACATGGCAAGGTGCGTACTGCATCATCATGAAAGATGGGATGGAAAAGGATATCCAAAGGGACTTAAAGGTGAGGAGATACCATTTATATCAAGAATCATAGCTATAGTAGATGCATATGATGCAATGACTAGTGAGAGAAGTTATCGAAGTGCATTGACAGAGGAAGTTGCAATTGAGGAATTGCGAAAAAATGCAGGTGTTCAATTTGATACACAATTGGTAAATGCATTTATTAAAGAGGTGTGGGAGTAGGGAAATGTGAATTGAAAAAAAGTAGAGCATCTGTGGCTAAAAGTAGCTATAGGTGCTTGTTTTTTGTTTTTTTGTCTTATTTAGCAAATCGTATAGACAAATTACAACAATAATGTATAATATAAAAGAGAATGTAAACAAAAATGAAACTTATTAACATTTACTTAAATAGAAACATAATCACTGAAATAGACCTTTTACCACTGTAATATGGCAGTTTAAATTTTAAAATTAATTTAATTCATGGAAAAGTGTGAAAATTCTTCACTATGATAACCAAATAGTATATAATTATATTATATAAGTGGGATATATTTTTTAAAAAGATAAAAAAAATATTAATTATTAGTAGAATAGAAGATTTAAAGAAGAATTTTCAATGTATATGTTTAATTTTAAAAAAGGAGGATGGTTATTATGGGTATAATTGGAAGCTCTCAAAGCGAAAATACATATAATTTGTTGAAAAAAAGTATGGATGCTTCTACAGTTAGAAGTAAAGTTATTGCAAACAACATTGCAAATATTAATACGAAAAATTATAAGAAGTTCTATGTTTCATTTGAAGATACATTAAGAGATAGCATGGGTGAAAATATGTTGAAAACTGACAATGCAAAACATATGCAAACGGCTAGTGATAGTGGAGATATTGTAGTAAAGAGAGACGAGAATACCAGTATGAGGCAGGATGGAAATAATGTGGATGTAGATCTTGAAATGACCAATCAAGCAGCAAATACATTAATGTACAATGCGCTTGTTAAGCAAGTTAATAGCAAGATTTCACTTACTAGTTATATTATAGGAGGAGGGAGATAGCAGATATGAATGATGTTTTTAGAGGGATGAGAATAAGTTCAACTGGATTAACCGCAGAAAGACTAAGAATGGACACTATAGCTTCTAATATAGCAAATGCAACTACGACTAGGGGCGAAAATGGACAACCATATATAAGAAAAATAGCAGTATTTCAAGAAAATTTGCAGCAGGAATTAGATAAATCTACTGGTACATATAAAGAAAGTTTTAAAGGGGTAAAAGCTGTTGGTATTGTAAATGATGACTCGCCTTTAAGACGGGTTTATGACCCCTCGCATCCAGATGCAGATGGGGATGGATATGTTACTATGCCAAATGTAAACATTATGAATGAAATGGCAGATATGATTGCATCTACAAGAGCCTATGAAGCTAATGTAAATTCCATGAATGCCATAAAAAATATGTTTTCTAAAGCTTTAGAAATAGGCAAATAGGAGAGTGTTATATGAATATTAACGATTATATAAACAATACAAAAATGTTTACCGATATTCAAAATAATCCAGTTCAAACAGAAAAAAAAAGCACTGGGTTTTTAAATACCTTAGAAGAAAAATTAAGTGAAGTTAATGATAAACAAGTATATTCAGATAACCTTACTCAAAAGTTTATAAAAGGTGAAGAAGAAGACGTGCACAAGGTAATGCTTGCGACAGAAGAAGCTAAATTGTCATTAGAACTTGCAGTTCAAATTAGAAATAAACTTGTAGATGCTTACAAAGAATTTAATAGTATGCAGATATAGTAAGGGGTGCTGGGTATGAGTAAGCTACTCGAGATGAAGAATAAGCTTTTTGAAGGCTTTGGTAATTTAAGTAAAAGTAAGAAAATAGCTTACAGTTTACTTGCAGTGGTACTTATAGTAGCCCTTGGTTCTTTTATAGCTGTGGCATCAAAAACTAAATACGATGTGTTATTTTCAAATATGACAACAGAGGATTCAGGTGCTATTTTGGCAAAATTAAAAGAGAAAAAAGTTACATATAAGGTAACTGATAACTCCATACTAGTACCTAAGGCGGATATTGATAGCCTTAGAATGGAGCTTATGTCAGAGGTTAAAATTACAGAGGGAAGTCAAGGATTTGAACTTTTTGATAATAGTAAAATGGCACCTACGGATACAGAGACAAAAATCATGTACCAAAGGGCCCTGGCTGGAGAAATTGAAAGAGCTATTAAGTCCTTTCCAGAAATTGATGGGGCTAAGGTTAATTTAGTTTTACCAGAAAACACAGCTTTTGTCAGGGAAACGGAGCCTGCTAGTGCTTCTGTTGTAATAAAACTTAAAGCAGGTACTAAGCTTGATAATGCGCAGGTAAAGGCAATAGTGTCCTTGCTTACTGGAGCAGTAGAAAATCTTCCAAAGGAAAATGTCAGTATAGTATCTGATAAATTTCTCCTTTTAACTGAGGGGCTATATGATACGGAAACAGATAATTTAACTGGTTCTACTGATAAGCAAATAGAGATAAAAGAAGAAGTTGAAAAGAATTTAGAAGCAAAAATAATGAAGGTACTTGAACCTATATATAAAACGGGAGTAAGAGTTTCTGTTAATGCGGATCTTAATTTTGATGCTGTTAAAAAACAAATTATTAAGTATGACCCAGTGGGAACTGTAGTAAGTTCCCATGATACACAGACTATAAATGATAGTACTACAACTGATTTAGGCACTAGTCCTGTAGATAATGCAGCACAAAATTCTACGCCTACCACTACTACTAAAAATGGAAATGTTGTTAGCAAAGACTCAACTAAAAATTATGAAAACTCAAAAGTCGTTGAAGACACAGTAAAGGCTCCTGGGGGCATTACTAAAATTACTACTTCAGTTGTACTAGATGGTAATTTGGATGAAAATACAAAAACCTCAGTAAATAATTTAGTTGCTCAGGCTATAGGATATTCTGGCAACAGAGGTGATTCTATAACTGTGGAAGGCTTGAATTTTAATAGTGACAGTAAAAAAGCCGCAGAGCAGGCCCTTTTGGATATAGAAAATGCTAATAAAGCAGCTGCTAAAGCCGCGCTATACAAAAACATTGCATATGGAGTAGGAGCTTTCATATTATTTATTTTATTCCTTGTTATACTACGTAGAACTGGTAAAAACAAAAAAGAAGCATCTGATGGAATTGATATGGTAATTGGAGATAATATAACTCCAAAGCAAGAAGAATTTTTTGCACCAATAGAATTTGAAGTTAATGATAAAAAGTCCAATATGGAAAAACAGGTTAAAAAATACGCTGCAGAGAAACCAGAACAAGTTGCAGATATAATTAAGTCTTGGTTGACGGAAGATGAGAGGTGATAAATATTGGCTAAAAGTGAAAAACTTACGGGTATTCAAAAGGCGGCTATATTATTTATAACCTTAGGTCCAGAGGCATCCTCGGGGATAATAAAGAAATTGCCAGAAAAGGATATCCAAAAGATAACATACGAAATCGCTAATATTGTTTCAGTTAAATCAGACCAAAGACAGACAATTTTAGATGAATTTATGGAAATGAATAAGGCAAAGGATTTCCTTTTAGAGGGTGGAGTTGACTATGCAAGAAATTTGCTTTCAAAAGCACTGGGTACTTCGAGAGCAAAGGAAATATTGGACAAGGTCATGGAGGAAACGCAACAATATAGACCTTTTTCCATAGCAAGGAAAGCAGATGCTCATCAACTTTTGAATGTTATCTCTAATGAACACCCACAAACTATAGCCCTTATTATGTGTTATATGCAAGCAGACAAGGCGGCTCAGATAATGTCAGCTTTGCCACTAGATTTGCAAAGTGAAGTATCTTATAGAATTGCAACTATGAGTAGTATTTCACCTATGGTAGTTAAAGAAATAGAAAAAGTTTTAAATGGGAAATTATCTTCCGTTATTAGAACGGATACTGCAGTAGTTGGGGGAATAGAATCATTAGTGGACATTCTAAACCAAGTAGATAGAACAACTGAAAAGAATATTACAGAGGGGCTAGAAAGAGAAGATGCAGAACTTGCAGAAAAAATCAAAGAATCTATGTTTGTATTTGAGGATATTATTACATTAGATGATGTTTCAATACAAAGAATTCTAAGAGAGGTAGATACTAAGGATTTATCTCTTGCATTAAAGGGATGTTCAGAAGAAGTTGCTAATAGTATTTTCAAAAACCAATCTAAGAGGGCCGCAGCATCTTTAAAAGAAGATATGGAGTTCCTTGGACCAGTTAGACTTATGGATGTTGAAAAAGCGCAACAAAAAATTGTTGGTATCTTAAGAAGGTTAGATGAATCAGGTGAAATTGTACTTTCAAGAGGTGGCGAAGATGCAATCATCGTTTAATGTGATAAAAAATTCAAGAGTTATAGAGCTGGGTGATAAGGAAATAAAAACCCAGCCAAGAAAAATTATCACTGGCGAAGTTGTGGAAGATAATTATAGGAATACAATAGATGATATGGAAAGCTTTGAAAATATAGCAGGAAATATATTAGAGCATGCCAGATTAGAAAGTAAAAAGATTATCGCTAAAGCCTATGTGGATTCAGCAGAGATAAAACAACAAGCCTTCCAAGAAGGGCTAGAAAATGGTCGTAGCGAAGGGTATGAGAAAGGTTACAATGAAGCCATGGAAACTTCAAAGGTAGATGCCCAGGCAGTGAGAACCATGGCAAATAATATATTAATGGAAGCTAAAATTCAGTATAATAAGTACCTAGTAGATAAGCAAGGTCAGATAAAATCTTTAATTGTAACTATAGCTGAAAATATATTGAAAAGAGAAGTATTGGAGAAAGAGGCCTTAAATGAAATGATTTTTAATACACTAAAGGCTGAGAGAGATATAAAATCCTACATAATAAAAAGTAATAATTCTCATTTTGAAAGTATTGTGCAGCAAATCGAAGATTGGAAAAGAAGACTTGCTTTTCAAGGTGATATATTTGTAATTGAAGATGATTTTTTAGATGACGGAACTGCTGTTATTGAAAAAGATACTGGTAAAAGTATTGTAAGCATAGCTTATGGTATAGAAAAAGTAATAGAAATTATGCAAGAAGAACAAATATAAGGTTAGAAGGGCGACAGCTATTATGATAGATCTTAATTTTGAATATTTGATTAAAAAAATTCCTGATATTAACTACACTTATTGCGAAGGTGTAGTTAAAAATGTTATTGGGCTTACTATTGAAGTTCAAGGAATTACTGCTTTTGTTGGTGAAGTGTGTAAAATTTATAATATATCAAATGAAGAAATCTCCTGTGAAGTTGTTGGGTTTAGGAATAAGGATGTAATTTTAATGCCACTAGGAGAACTGGTGGGTATATCACCGGGTTGTAGAGTGGTACCAACTGGAAGTCCCTTAACAGTTAAATGTTCTGATGAATTATTTGGCAAAGTACTCGACGGCCTGGGGAATCCATTAGTTGGTCCGGATATTAGTAAATATACAGCCTACTCGCTTAATGCATCGCCTCCAGATCCGCTAAAAAGACGTAGGATTACCCAGGTGCTACCAACTGGAGTTAGGGCAATTGATGGGTTTTTAACTTGTGGGGAAGGTCAAAGAATTGGTATTTTTGCTGGTAGTGGAGTTGGAAAGAGTACAACACTTGGAATGATAGCCAGAGAAGCAAAAGCAGAAGTAAATGTTATTGCACTTATAGGGGAAAGAGGAAGAGAAGTACTGGACTTTATAGAAAAAGATTTAGGTGAAAAGGGAATGAGCAAATCAATTATAGTGTGCGCAACTTCTGATAAACCAGCATTAGTAAGAATTAAGGGCGCATTTACCGCTACTGCTATTGCGGAATACTTTAGGGATCAAGGTAAAAAAGTAATTTTAATGATGGATTCAGTAACAAGATTTGCTATGGCACAAAGAGAAGTTGGACTAGCTATAGGGGAGCCTCCTGCTACTAAGGGGTATACACCATCTGTATTTGCAATGTTACCAAAATTAATGGAACGTAGTGGAATGTCTCAGAAAGGATCTATCACAGCATTTTATACGGTACTTGTAGATGGTGATGATTTTAATGAACCCATAGCAGATGCAGTTCGGGGAATACTAGATGGACATATAATTTTATCTAGAAAACTGGCTGCTAAAAACCATTATCCTGCCATCGATGTTCTAAGTAGTGTAAGTAGGTTAATGTCTGAAATTGCTACTGAAGATCATAAACAAGCGGCGTCTATTGCTAGAGAACTTATGGCAACTTATATAGATTCAGAAGATCTAATAAATATCGGTGCATATGTAAAAGGAAGTAGCATAAAAATTGACAAGGCTATTAAGTATAACGATAGTATAGAGGCCTATTTAAAGCAGGGTGTGAATGAAAGTACAGATTTTGATGTTAGTTTAAAAATGCTAAAAAATATATTTGAATAAAGATTTTTGCTAGGTACTTAATGAGAGGGGGTCTTAAAATTGTCAGATATATATAAGTTTAGACTTCAAAAGCTTCTTGATATTAGAAAAGATCTTGAAGATAAAAGTAAACTTGTTTTTAAAGAAGCTCAAAGAGAAAGAAACCTAGTGGAAGAGGAGCTAAACAATTTAAAAGGAAAATATAAAGCTCATAGAAATATAGATTCATATCAATCTATTGTTCAGCAGAAAATGAAACAAAATTATTTAAATGCACTAAATTTGGCTATAGATGATACCTCGGTAGATCTTATAAATAAAGATAAAATAGTTGACCAAAAAAGATTTGAACTTGGCAAGTGTCAAGTTGAGAAAAAGACTGTTGAAATTTTAAAAGAAAATCAAAAGAGTGCCTTTATAAAAGAGCAAAATCAAATAGAACAAAAGACTAATGATGAGTTTGCACTTTATGCTTTTATTAGAAATAATCATAGGGAGAGGAGGTGAAAAAAGTGAATGTAAATATGAATGTATATATGAATGAAATGGTGAATACTACTTCTAAAAAACAAGAGGTTTCCAATGCATCAAAAAAAAGTGAGGATTTTAAAAGTGTTTTAGATAAACATGAGCAGAAAGCTACGAATTCTTCTAATGAAAATGCTTTGAAAAAATCTAATAATGAAGACAATTCAGAGTTAAATGTAAAGGAAATTAAGTCAGTAGAAGATACTGTGGTCAATCCTATAGAAGATACTGTAGCAAAGGTAGAGAAAATTATAGAAGGTTCTAAAAGTGATATTAAACCAGTAGAAGATACTGTGGTGAATCTTATAGAAGATGCTGTAGCAAAGCTACAGAAAACTATAGAAGGCTCAGAAATTGACATTAAACCAGTAGAAGATACTGTAGCTAAGCTAGAAAAGACTATAGAAGGTTCTGAAAGTGATATTGGAGCTTCCGATGAATCTATGCAGCAAATTCAACAACTTCAGCAGTTACTCCAATCATTAGTGGCTATGTTTCAAAATTCACAAAGTGACTCAGGTGCTGTAAATAGTGAAGTTGAAGCTACTTCTATTAAATTAGGAAATGGAATGGAGACAGAAATATTAACTCCAGATGTAAAGGTTACATTAAAAAACAATCTTAGCGAAATGATTGCAATACTAGAAAAATCAAAAGAGGCTAACTTGTCATCTTCAGAAATAACCGATATGATGCAAAAATTAAATACTCTAGTAGAGGATTTAAAAAAAGATTTCAGCGTAGGTAATAATCGGATTTTACAAAGCATTAGCTCAAATAGTGAGGATGTTGCAATAAAAAATAATCTGCTAAAGAAAATAGTAGAGCAAAGTACTAAGCCTATAACTGGAAATGTTTCAAAGGATCAGATGCAAAGTTCAAATGAATCTTCAAAGCAAAGTGAATTCTCAGGGAGTAGCTCAAAGCAAGAAAAATTTCTTAATAGCTTGATCAGTGGGGATAAGGATGAGACGAAAATAACAAAAGCAGTGAATTTTATGAATCAATTTGAAACTGTAAAAAATATAGACACAGCTAAGGTACAAACTATAAATACAACCATTGATAAAAGTAATTTCACAGTAGATATTATTAAAGATATAAAATTTATGGAAATCAATAATATTAAGGATTTATCAGTAAAAATGAATCCTAAGGAACTTGGAGAAATAACTATAAAGCTTACTATGGAAAGCGGAATAATGAAGGCCAGTATATCGGCTCAAAATAAAGATACTTTCAACCTGTTAAATCAAAATTTTCAGGACATAAGTGATAAGTTGAAAAATATGGATATTAAAATTCAAAGCTTGGATATAAATATTTATGAGGATTCCACATTTTTTAATAAGGACTCTAATGGGAAAAGTAACAGTGGAAGTAAAAATAATAAGCAAGAGACAACTAGTGGGGCAGTAGAAGAGGATAACACTATAAGCCACAACTATACTGAAGAAGAAAATCAAGTAAATAAATTTGTTTAATATGTGTAGGCTAAATAAATTTTTAAGGGGTGACAAAAATGGCAACTGACCCAACAACACTTTCAAATACAGAACTAGCCAGTGCTGCTAGAGCAACTAGCAGAGGAACTCAAATTGTAAAAAAAGGCGAGGAGATGGATAAGAATTCGTTTTTGAAAATACTCTCTGCTGAGCTTTCCAATCAAGATCCAACAAAAGCACAGGATGGCACGGCCTTTGTAGCTCAAATGGCTCAATTTTCTTCACTAGAACAGATGTCTAATTTAAATAGCACTATGGCTTTTCAAACCTCATCTTCACTAGTTGGTAAAATGGTAGCCTTTAGTAGTTATGATGGAATGGGAGTGCAATACGGAGGTATTGTTCAGGCGGCATATAAAGAATCAGGTACAACCTATTTAGCAGTTAAATTGGCTAATGGCACTACAAAAGATTTTCCGGCTGATACACTATCAGATGTTATAGATGTACCAGATAATAGCTTAGATAATATAAGTAGTAATGCGGGATTTTCAGCGGCTATAACTTTAATGGGTAAACAAGTTACTACGTCAGCTTTGGCTGATGGTGAAAATGCTAAAAAAGTATATTCAGGAGTAGTAAAAAGTGTTTCAAGGGACTCAACTGGAATTAAATTAACCATAACCTATGAAGAGAGTGGTGTGGTGAGCACCAAAGACATAAGCTATGATGATATCGCGAAAGTTGGATAGAAAAATGGTTAATTACAAAGATAGGGTGATGTAAAAATATGTCATATAGAGTAGTGAATGGTAAGTTGTACTCCGCCACAGACTTTACTGAGTATTCAAGCCTAGGATTGCAAAATAAAAATACAAAAGTTAATAGTATAGATAATTTATTAAATCCTGAAAAAAGTGCTTTTAATAAAGTTTTGGACAAGCAAATAAAAAAAGAAGAATGTTTTACCATATCTTCTCATGCAGCACAAAGACTTAATAGTCACAATATAGATTTTGATGATTCTGATATGAAAAAAATTAACGAGGGAATAAATATGGCAGATAGTAAAGGTGCGAAACAATCATTAATATTATATAAGGACATGGCGCTTATAACAAGTATTAAAAACAGGACTGTAATTACAGCAATGGATAAAAATGAAAGTCAAACAAGTGTAATAACCAATATTGATAGTGTAGTTATGATATAAGCTGGACCTTTTAGGGGGCTTAACTTTGTGGAAAGACAGAAGCAAAGTGAAAATAAAAAATCAGAATTACATTATGACTCTATTGGAATTTAGATAAAAAATGGAGGTAATATTATGTTAAGATCATTATATGCTGGAATAAGTGGAATGAAAGTAAATCAAGTTAAATTAGATGTTATAGGAAATAACATAGCAAACGTAGGGACAACAGCTTTTAAGAGCTCGAGAGTTAGGTTTCAAGATATGGTAAGTCAAAGTATGTCTGATGCATCTGCATCAGGAACCAATGCGGGTGGAGTTAATCCAAAGCAAATAGGGTTAGGGGTGCAAGTTTCAGGAATAGATACCATGGTAGGGCAAGGAATGATGCAGCCAACATCTAGAAATCTGGATGTGGCTATGGATGGAGAAGGGTATTTAATAGTTGCTAGTGGACCTATTGATGGAAAAATAACAGTGAATACAACTCATACTATGAATGCTCAGGCTGCCGGTAAAACATTGACCACATCATATACAAGAGATGGAGCATTAACACTAGATGATAAAGGTCATTTATTAACATCAGATGGATTTAGGGTTATGGGGTATGCTGTAAGTGACGGTACTGCTACTAGTTTACTTAATAATGCGGATGGTACACTTACCACAAAAATCATAAACGCAAATGGTACAACAGCTCCAACAGCGGGTACTGATTTGATACCATTATCAATTCCAGATACAATAGAAGACAAAAGAGTAAGAACTTTTTCTATAGAAAAGGATGGAACTATTAAGGCTGTTTTGGAGGGTGGTGGTGTATCCGTAGTGGGGCAGATTGCTATGGCCTCATTTAATAACCCAGCAGGACTGAGTAAGGTTGGTAAAAACCTATATCAAAATACTTCTAATTCAGGAGAGCCAGTTGTTAGATCGGGACTAGGAGCTACTTCAATTTCTGCTACTCCTGACAATAGCGCTGGCTACGGAGATATGCTTTCAGGAATGCTTGAAATGTCAAACGTGGACCTAGCAGAGCAATTTACCGATATGATAATTGCAAGTAGGGCATTCCAGGCTGCTGGAAAGACTATTACCACAGGGGATGAAATATTACAGGAAATATTAGCTCTAAAGAGATAATATGAATAA
Organism: uncultured Clostridium sp.; assembly: GCA_964467165.1. Classification (GTDB taxonomy): domain Bacteria; phylum Bacillota; class Clostridia; order Clostridiales; family Clostridiaceae; genus Clostridium_AD. The sequence goes on along the minus strand of CAYXOL010000027.1, from coordinate 3,507 downwards.
TTAAGCTTTAAAGTGAATTTACAGTGGGCCTCAAATACTATTAGTATTTGAGACCTGCCAAATTCTTTTAAAGCTAATTAAACAATACCTATATAAAATGCTATTAAAAAAGAGACGTTAATTTGTAATACATAATGAGTTACCAATCCGAAATTTTGGGAGGTCCCCATGATAAAAGTTACAGGTTTAAACAAGGAAGAATTTATCTTAAATGCTGAAGTTATAGAGAAAATTGAAACAATGCCAGAAACATTAATAACGTTAGTAAATGGCAAGAAGTACATTGTGCTTGAGAGCACACAGGTTGTAATTGATAAAGTAATAAAATATAAAAACAGGATATTTACTGGTAAGCTATAGGAGGCAATAGCATGAAGAAAAAACATGATATTTTAACCACAGTTGGAGTTATAGCAGGGGTTGGGCTAACATTTTGGGGTATGGCAGCTGGTGGGACTAATTTAGTAATATTTTTTGACCCTGCTTCCATTGCAATTACGGTAGGAGGATCCTTTTCGGCAGTGCTAATAGCTTATCCTGTTGAAGCAATGAAGAAAGTAGCCAAAATTATTATGCAATCATTTAAAGAAAATACATCATCTAGTTCAGAGATTATCAATAGCTTTACATCTTTGTCTAAAAAGGCAAGAAGAGAGGGACTTTTATCCCTGGAAGATGAAATGGCACAACTAACAAATGATTTTTTAAAAAAAGGGCTTCAAATGGTGGTGGATGGACTAGAACCGGAAACAATAAAGGAAATTATGGATCTAGAAATAGGAGAAATGGAAAGGCGCCATACTGATGGAGCCAATATGTTAAAAGCTTGGGCAGCTTATGCACCGGCCTTTGGTATGATTGGTACCCTAGTAGGTCTTATTCAAATGCTTGCAAATTTAAGTGATTCTTCAGCGCTAGCATCTGGTATGGGTAAAGCATTAATAACTACATTTTATGGTGCTCTACTTGCAAATATAGTATTGGTACCAATGGCTCAGAATTTAAATTACAAATCTAGCCTTGAAGTAAATAATCGGGAAATGATGCTAGAGGGAATACTAGCTATTCAGTCTGGAGTAAATCCAAGAATTGTGGAAGAAAAATTGACTTCTTATCTATCTCCTTATGATAGGGCTAAATTTATTGAGGAGCAAGCGAAAGCCGCTGGAGTGACAGATAATGTCTAGAAAAAAAAGTGGCAAAGAGGAAATGCGAACGGATGGATGGATGGCTACCTTTTCAGATACCATGACCTTGCTTCTAACTTTTTTTGTTTTACTATATTCATTTTCAACAGTTGATGCAGCTAAGTTTGAGCAAATTGCATCTTCACTTCAATCAGTACTTACAGGGCAAACTGGAAAGAGCGTTTTAGATTTAAATGTAAAAAGTGGAGAAGTTCCCTTAGTGGGGGAGCCTGTGCCAACCACAACTCCCAATACGGATACGGAAGATGTGTATCAAAAGGTTCAAGCATTTGTAAAAGATAAAAAATTAGAAAATACTGTAGTTATAGTATCTGATAGTAGAGGAGTTGTACTTCAACTTAAGTCAAATATATTATTCCAAAGTGCAAAAGCAGAGATTATAGCTAATAGTAAACCAGTTTTGGATTCAATAAATGCTCTAATAGCTACCTTGCCTAATGATATTGTCATAGAGGGGCATACAGATAATATGCCAATCAGTAATTTTGAATATAAAAATAATTGGCAATTATCTTCTGCTAGAGCCTTGAATGTACTTGAATATTTTGTAAACATTAAGAAGCAAGCAAATCCAAAGAGATTCAAATCGGTGGCTTGTGGCGAATATCAACCTATTGTTCCGAATAATAGTGAGGTAAACAAAGCGTTAAATAGGCGAGTAAATATCTTAATTGTTGCAAGTGAAAAGGAGACCAGTAAAAAATGAGCGATGAAGCAAAAAAAGGAAGTGCAGTTAAAAAAATTATTATAGGTGTAGTAATATTAGTTGTAGTTGGTGCAGCAGCTTATGGAGGTATGTATTTTGCAGGCAAAAAAAATACAACTCAAAAACCTGTGGAAATTGTTGAAGCGACTTATTCCTTAGATGAATTTTTAGTCAATTTAACAGATGAGGATGGAAGACGCTATTTAAAGACAAAGGTTGTTATGGGTTATGCGGAAAATACGAAATTGGATGCGGAACTAGAAATTAAAAAGCCAATAATTAGGGATGCGGTAATTGCAACACTTAGATCAAAAAGTACTGCAGACTTTACAGCTACAGGCGTGGATGCATTAAAAAAGGAGCTAATTGGTAGAATAAATCCAATTTTAACAAAAGGGAAAATAATCCATATATATTTCAATGATATATTGGTGCAGTAGGTGATAAAGGAATGGACTTAGAGTTTTGGACACTACTTTTTAAAATTATAATATTTTTACCTTTTATAATATTTTTATTATATTTATCCCTAAAATATGGTGGTAATAAACTGCAAAAGTTGCAAAATGGTAGATATATGAAAGTTATGGACCGTATTTCACTATCAAAGGATAATAGTATTGTCGTTGTAAAAATCGGTGAAAAAGCCTATGCGGTTTCTTCAAGTTCCAAGGAAATTAATATTTTGTTTGAATTACCTAAGGAAGAAATTAGTAGGATAGAACTTATTAAAGATCTACCTCAGTATGAGGATATGAAACAATTATTTAAAAAACATGTTTTAAAAAAACAGGTTGTGGAAATATTTAAAAAACACAATATGAAAAAGGATGCTTGTGATGAAAATAAAAAATAGAAACTTGTTTATTTTTGCTTTGATTATGGTAATAATGGGAATAGTCTCAATTAAGGTTGTAAATGCAGTGCCGCAAACATTGCCAATACCTAATATTAATATTTCTGTTGATAAAGCAAATACTCCCACGGAGTATGTAGACAATATTAAGCTGCTAGTGATACTTACTATACTTACATTATTGCCATCATTTATTATAATGACTACTAGTTTTGTAAGAATAATTATAGTACTATCCTTATTTAAAAGTGCTATAGGTGTTCAACAAGCAATACCAAAAGAAGTTATAATTGGACTTGCGCTATTTTTAACATTTTTTACTATGGCTCCAACCTTTACAAAAGTTAACGATGAGGCTATTACACCCTATCTAAATAACAAAATAACCCAATCGGTTGCTATTGATAAAGGGTCTAAACCCATGAGGGACTTTATGCTAAAACAGACAAGAGCTAAGGACTTAAAACTTTTTTTAGAAGTTGGGAAGTTAGAAGATACAGTTAAAAATGAAGTTGATGTAGATGGGAAGGAAGTATTGATAAATGGAAAACCTAAACTCACCTATGATAAGGTACCGCTATATGCAGTAGTTCCTTCCTTTATAATAAGTGAACTCAGGCGTGCCTTTGAGATGGGATTTTTATTGTTTTTACCATTTATTATAATAGATATTGTGACAGGCAGTATTCTTATGGCTATGGGAATGATGATGCTACCACCAGTTATGATTTCGCTAC
>CAYXOL010000026.1:0-69832 GCA_964467165.1 uncultured Clostridium sp. | reverse complement strand
CCGTGCTAGGGACTTTCACCCATAAGATTGCGCCCATGCTGGGCGCACCTAAAAAACAGTGCCGAATATCGGCACTGCTTTATTATGCTACTTCAACGTCGCTACTTTCAGTAGTAACAATCTTAGCATCTTTCTTTCCAGTTAAGTTTCCATTAACTGTATCGAAAATGTTTTTTGCGATGACTAAGTCCATAAGAGAATTTACCTGCGCCTGCGTCACAGTTGGAACGTCATTTTCATCAGCTTTAATGTTATCTACAGTCATGGTAAAATATTTACCTTCTGTCTGAGTTAAAAATCTCATAGTTAATTTATGCATATCACTTTTCCTCCTTTAAATTATTTGGTTTGGATTTTTTTAGTTAATGTTACTCATTAACTAAGCTGAACTGATCTTCTCTGTTAAGACCTGATAATGGATAAGCCTTAAGGTTTGAGATAGCTTGTCCTACAGCAAAGACGTCCTCGTCTACTGCAGCAAGTTTTAAATTGCTCAAAGTCTTTGTAGCATATTTAGGGCTTCCCTTACTGTCAACACCTACTATCATAGTAAGCTTTAGAACACTTGCTACCTTTGTGGATTTAACTGCCATGTTAATCACTCCTTTCATTTTGTTTTCATTGAATATATATGCCCTTTTAAAGTTTTGTGCAGGTTTTTTTAAAATAATTTATTTACATTAAAGTTCTTAGTTTTTTTAATATTCTTCTTTTTAACTATATAAGTTCAAGGTAAGTTTTATCACTATCACAGGCTATTTCCCCAAGGGACTGATCCATTACATAATACCTAATTAAAATATCACGATCTATTGGGTCATATTTGGTATATTGAATATAGAATACTACTGAAATCTTTAATATAAAATAGACCTACATCTTATGAGTAATTATTAACTCATAAGATGTAGGTCTCACCTTTATTTATTATATTATTAACCTTTGTTATTGCCTGATACTTATTCTTCAGTAAAAATACTAACTATTTTAGCAGTTACCTCTTGGATTTTAGCTTCGTTGATATGCCCTGTTTTGTATAAAATTATTCCTTCATCAGCTGTAAAAATTTTATTAGGTCGAATGTTACTTGGTTTATTCAGTGTTCCATCATCAAAATCATTCTCTAATATCTTTATAGCATGGGAATCATAAATACTCTGACTGGTTATTTGAGATAATATTATATCATCTCCATCCATATTCGCTAACACTAATGCGGGTCTTCTTTTAGATTGTGATAAATCTGAGAATGGAAAAGGCACGACAACTCCATCGCCCTTTATAAATTTTCCCATGCGTCTTCCTCCACATCATATATTTAACAAAGAAAAATGCTCCTTCCATTCAGAATCCAACATCTGCAACATATCTGTTTTGCATTAACTTACCTTCCCTTACAACATATTTTGTAATTTTTCTGAAATCTTGCTGCACCTAATTTTGATTAATTAACAGTAAAAACCACCTCATGTTTTAATATCTATTTTTTTGCTATTTCAACATAAAACTATTTTTCTCCCGCATTATTTGTAAAAATAGGTAAAATAATAAAACTCTGAGATTACCCCAGAGTTTTTTTCTCTACATATCAATAGTCCAATGCTTGGGTTATCTTGTTCTGTTTTTAAAATATCATCAACAGCCGAAAGATAAAAATTCAATTTTCCGGAATATTCAGGTACAAATTTCCCCGGATTTTAACGCCTACTTATAAGATTTCAGCACTTTTCCTTACACTAGACCTTTCAAAAATATTATTATGCTGACGTGATTTATACTAAGTTAATATTATATTTTACTGATCTCATCAACTATTGATAAAAATCGCTTTTCGTAGAAATCTAATGCTTTTGATTGTTTTGCTTTTACCTGTTCACTTATAGTCTCATAATCATCAAATAATAATTCAACAATTCGTTTATCCAATAAATTCTCTTCTGTTTGTCTTTTTAAAATTCTATAAATTTCATCTTTATCCATCCCTTTTCTATAAGGCCTGTCTTCTGATATAGCAGTAAATATATCTGCAACCGTCATGATTCTAGATCCGGTTCCAATTTCCTTATTAGTAAGACTAAATGGGTAACCACTTCCATCTAATTTTTCATGATGATAGGCAGCCCACTCAGCTATCCGCTCTAATCCACCAATTGAATCTAAGGTACGGAATGTGTGATATGTATGGCATCTCATAATTTCAAACTCAGCAGTAGTTAATTTGCCTGGCTTCTCAAGAATACTGTTTGGTATTACCAACTTACCTACATCATGAAAATTCCCTGCTATCCTCATTGATTTTACATCTGGCTCTGCTAGACCAAATAATTCAGATAATTTCACTGCGCATTCTGCAACTCCCGATGTGTGGGTTGCAGTAAATCTTGACTTGAAATCTATCAAGTCTCTGTACAAGTTAGATATTAATGATATATCCTCCACTCCTATTCTCATGTTTTTAAATTGTCCATGATTTAATAACAATGAATAAATTCGCGGGGAAGTTAGGTCTAACCAAAATTCTTCCCTTCTAGATAAATCAACAAAGTAAGATACTATTTTTTTATTAAGAACTGTATCTGCTAATTTTTTTACAATTTCTACTATATTCTTACTTTGATGTAAGATATATTTATTTCTATCTATTAATCTTTCCACATAATCAGCCAATAGAACTATTTGAGATGAAAGAACTACTTCACTTTCTATGCCTTCTTCCCATTCATTCCAATTTTTATGATGATTTCTTACTATTCCTGAAATCTTACTTAACCACGGTATTTGATTTAATAATAACTCACCTCTTATTGTATGAATATTTTCATTTACTTCTTTAAAATTATGTATAGCTATTTTTTCTTCCACTGTTATTGCACCAATATCATGTAATAATGCAGCAGTAAAAATATTTTCAGTAACTTCATGTTCTAAGTTTGCAAATTTTGCTAATTCAAGTGCAATAAATGCCGTTCTATGTTGATGCTGAGCAATCAAAGGATTTTCTAGATCTGATACCTCTGATAAAGATAGCAACAAATTGTCCAAGTTTACCGACAATGGTTTTCTCATAAATCCATCTCCCTTTTAAATAGAAATTCATATTATTCTACCGATTTAATATAAATGACATATTTAATATATTCTACTAAAACCAATTTTATCCTGCTATTATTGTAACATAGGTAAATAATATTCTCCTTATGGTCTCCTCTCATTCTTTATTTATTATCACGAAAATACCATATAACAGTATAAATCAAGATTAATTAAATCATAATATTATTGTAGGAAATCTGAAATTATAGCCTCGATCCTCTATCCATAAAAACTCTAATGTAACTTAGATATGCCATAACGCTTATATATTCCGGCTATTCTCAAATGATAGGTATATCAATAAAATTAATTGAAAGAAGGGTTTAAATGACAACAGAAGCAAAAATACAATTAACTTCCACAGAATTAGGTACAGTATGGGTGACTTATCAATCCACATCAGCATCATTAATGATATTTAATTTATTCAAAGAAAAGACTATTGAGAAAGAGGCTAAGAATTTACTTACTGCATATATTACTGAATGTGAAAACATAAAAAATCAAACAGTAAATATATTTAATAATGAAAAAGCAGTTATTCCAATAGGATTTGGAGAATCAGATATTGTAAGGGAAGCGCCTCCTCTATTTGATGACCTTTTTAACATAATGTTTCTTCGCCAAATGATGAAATTAAATTTTGGGCACTCTGCTTTAGCTTCAACTATGTCATATATGAAAGAAGTTAATGATTTATTAAAGCTAAACTATGATGTTGCTAATAACTATTATATGACCACTACAAACTATCTATTAGGTAAAGGAGTGCTTACAAGACCACCCTATGTAACAATGCCAAAACAGGTTGAATTTGTTGAAGGCAAAAAGTACATGAGTGGATTTAATCCTTTTTCTGATAAACGTTCATTAAATACAATAGAGGTTGGTTATATTAGTGAAGGCATTGAAAATAACATCATCATTATGCAGCTGATGACAGGATTTGCACAAGTTGCAAAAGAAGATGAAGTTAAAAAATACTTCATAGAAGCTAAGGAATTATCCAAAAAGGTTATTACTGAGTTAAGCGATATACTATTACAAAGCGATATTCAGCCTCCAAGTGCCTGGGCAGGAAAAGCAACAAATTCTACAGTACCACCTTTTTCAGATAAACTTATGATGTATATAAGTAGTTTAATATCCAGTTCAGCAATGGGCTACACTGCTGCGGGTACATCTTTTAGCATGAGAAGTGATTTACATGTGAAACTTGGACTTATGATAAAGAATATATTTGATTTTTCTAAAGAAGGTGGAAAAATAATGATTAAACACAAATGGATGGAAGAACCTCCACAAATGGAAGACAGGAATCAGCTTACAAAATAAACTACTAATTATAAAAATACCAATAAGAAGATGTCTGATTTTCATTATATCTTAATAAATAATTAGTTCCCTGATTCATAAAAGCAGAGCCAAATAGCTCTGCTTTTATGAATTAGGCAACTCCCGAAATGTTTTTTATGATTTTTTATTGTTTTTCTAATTCGCCTAGCTTATTGTAGCTTTTGAAATACGGTTTTATTTTTTAAAAATAATCTTTGTTTCGCAATAGTTTCCTAAGTCGTCACAAGTAAAAACGCCACAAACTTTTATTGCTTGTGACGTCTAAAAAGAAAAATCATTACAAGATAAAGGAATACACCTTATTAGATATATTCCTTTAATTATTTAAGCAATTATATCAGCTTTATCTTCTACTGTATATTTATAGTTATGCTGCTATACCTACCTACTTGTGTAATTGCTGAAATTGTTATAGTCATTGGTTCAGTCCCCGTATTGGTAGTTGGGATACTTTTTACTGAAGCAGTTCCATCAGTATTTTCCACAAAATATGCATTGTTAAGATTTACATAACCATTCAATTCATTAAACTTTGTAATTACATTTCCATTTTGATCTACTGCTATAAATGGAATTACCTTTGATTCACCAGAAGCTATATACTCACTTGGTTGTTGTAATGTGAATGTATACACTGATAGCTGTTTCTTCAATATAGTATTTATTTGTGAAGACTTACCCGACCAAGTCATAGCTGTGATTACTAATGGCATATCCACTGAAATTAGCTCACTAGTTGCTGTTACCTTTATTAATCCTTTTGATGAATCTGTAGGATCTTTTACAAGTTGAGCAAGTACATATGGAGCTGATGTAACCAACATATGATCACCAGTTAATATTAAACCTTTTTCCATAAGAGTGTAATTAGTTGTGGGCTTACCACTGATATCTGTAGCTATATATCCAGCATAGAAAACAGTTTTAGTATCTCCTGCTGTCAATGTCTTTCCATCAACATTTGTTAACGTTGTAAGTACTATATCACTTAATGTACACTTTGATGCTTCAGCTATAGACGCAGATATAGGCATATATCTAGCTTTTCCATTTGCACTTACATTTGTGCCTGCAAATACGGGTGCAGAAGTAAATACTAATATGCTTGAACATACTAAAGCCATGGATACATTTTTACCAAATTTTCTCAACATAAAATTTTCTCCCTGTATTAGATGAACATCTAAAAATTATTTAGCTATGCTTATATACTTCTACATTTATACATAATATCCTTTTTTTAATAGAATGTATTTTTATATCTTAAATTATTAATTATATTTTATTAAATAATGGTGTTTTATAATAATAGACTCTATTTTTCATTTACATCAAATAAATTATACAATATTATCACCACATTTCTTGCTATTATTGTTGGCGCTATAACTGCTCCAGTACGTCCTGCATCTTGCTATAGAGTAGTTTCCTAAGTCGCCACAAGTAAAAATGCCACAAACTTTTATTGTTTGTGACGTCTAAAAAGAAAGATGCGACATAACTTAAGATAAAACTATGTTATTTCCTGTTTGGGTTTCTCGTTAGAAACAATAGTGGATAGGCAGTCCATTTTATTTACTTTCGCACTGGTCTGATATACTTAAAAAACCGTTCCGGATTATGATAAAGGTAAATTATTCTACCTGGGGAAGTATCAAAGCAGTAGCCAGTGCCTGCAAAATCAAAAGTTGCCATTGCCTTTTCAATTGTTTCCTCTATACTACGATTTTCCTGCTCATAATCAAATGGCCCATGTTCAAAAATAATATACTCGGCTTCGGGAACATCAATCATAATCATTTGTGGTGGTACTTCGCCTTTATAATCAAAAGGAAGACGTGTACCGTAACACTCTGTGCGTGGAATACCCCAATCACAGAGTCTGCCGTCCGGGTCGTTAATGTACGCCATAATCTGACCGCTGCCGCTGTTAGATTCGCTCCCACCATCATCATCCAATTTGCCCTTGATACTATCGAGTAAGCCGCAAATTGTTTCACAGTCCTGCCTGGGAATAAGACTTTGCTTTTGCCAAAAATCCCAATACCCATTACTCTCATAGTTTTTAATGTGCAAAAATTTGTGTGCGGGAATGGTTACAAAATAAATTTTAACATCATCTGTAGATTTCATCATACCAATCTCTCCTAATCCTAAAAAGTAGCGGTCGAAAGGGTTTATTTTTGTACGAAGAACGACAGGCTTAGGCTTTTTTCTGTATCCCAAACCTCTTTTAGTGCAAAGGCTAATTTCCTATGCCGCAGATAATCCCTAAATTGCATACCCGATATTTCTTTGAATTTTCTCGTTGTATAAAATTCAGAATAACCCAACCTGCGAGAAAGAAAGCGTAGTGTCAAGGCTTCACCATTATAATTTTTTATGCATTTGTCAATTTCATCAACGACTATTTGAATTTGCTTCTTCCACTCGTACATTCGTCTGTTCACCTCGTTTCAATCACCCTACATTCATTATAAAGAAATAGAGAGATTACTGCTTGATTTTACTTGCTGTTATTTCATTTTTATCTTTTAAGTTCTGCATCTTTGCATCTGGACTACAATATGAGGTTTTCAATACCTCTATCAAAAAAACTGTCTGCACCGTTGGGGCTGATCATCCCCATAATAACACCCTCCGGCAAACGGATGGTGTTATTTTCAAGCGTAAAATTCCTGTTTATTGAATTGTTTATACCATTTATATGTCACATTTTTTTACGAGTATGACGCAGTTTTTGAAGATTATAAATTAACCTATTTTCGCACAATGTAAAAAAGCAACATTACTTACTGTTGCTTTTTTAATTTTACTTTGCTATAACTTAAAACAAATATATCAATAAGCATTATGCCACCTATGACTCTTACTGCAATATCAGAGAATGGTGATATAAACCGATTAATCCCCATACATATTACCATAATAATGATTACAATTAAACTTATCACAAATACATTTTTGTTTTTCATTTATTCTTTTCCTCCTTATCAATAATAAAGGCATTTCACAACATTCTACTGTTCCGAATTAATAATACCATAATTTATCATAAATATAAAGATTAGAGATATCCCAATCTTTATCTCAGCTTAGTTTCCCCCTGCAAAATGATTTTGCACATAAAAAAAGCACCCTTTCGAGTGCTTGATATTTTTTCTTGCTTTAAGAACGTTACTATGGTGCTACAACTGTGCTCTTATGTCGCCAGTATACAATTCAGTATCATTAGCAGCTCTTCCAGCAGCATCGGTGTAAGCTGTTTCCATATTGCTTACTGCTGTAGTAAGATTACCAGGAGTTGTTAAAGCATATCCTGGTGCATATATTTTTCCATTGACTTGAGTGGAAGTTGAAAATACATTACTAGAATCCATTGTCTGAGCGAATCCAGTAATGTAAGTTGCTCCACTTGGTGAAACTCCTATATCTCCAGTAATAAAATAAGTCGGTACAGAAGAGATTCCTGATTTAGCCAAGATTGCATAATTTCCAGCCATACCAAGGTTTATACCTGATGTTATAACAGGTATTTGAACTTCTTTAACAATTACACTAGCTCTTACAGCATAATTACCATAACTAGCAAGTGTTCCATTAACAGTAACGGTTCCAGCAGTTGCATATGTTGCATTTGCTGTTGCTAATGCATTCCAAGTTATTGCTACCTCTTTGGTTGTCCCATCTGTTAATATTACATTTACTGTAGTTGGTAATGTAGGTAATGTTCCTACGGCCACATCTAGTACATTAATATCATTTACTGATTGAATATCTGATATATTTATAGGTTGTCCCGCACTTCCAACAGCAGCTTTTTCAGTTAAAAGGCTAGCTTTTGCTTTTGTGATATCTTGTCCATACTTTGTAAATAGCTCGGACAAGTCATCAAATTTATAAACTTTTCCACTAAGTTCATAGCCAAAATTTTGTGAGTTTAAAGTAATAGATTTTTGAGTTTTGAAACTTTTCGTTTGAGACTGTGTATAAGCTGGCTTTGATAAATCTGTTAAGTTATATATATCCCCATCTGCAGCATAAGCAATACCACTTACAGAACATGCAAGTATCGTAGCTGTTATAAATTTTGACAATCCTTTGTGCAATTTTTTGCTCATCATTTTTAATCTCCTTTTGTTAATTTTAATATAAGTTCCGATTGTCCAACAATATAAGAAAATACAGAAGAATGACCATTGCAGTCAGGCTTGCCTTTTAGCATAAGAATTCTCGCACTTTCTGGAAATTCCCTATCATAGCAAATCATTGAACCTATTTTTACATTGCCTTGCGCAGTGTCTAAACCGGCAACATAAAAATCATTGCCTGCTGTTAATCGCATTCATCGCCAAAATCGCTATTAGCGGATACAGCGCTTGCTTTCAATTCATCAATATCTTCAGGCATAAGCTGCAATAAAGCTACTTTCAGATTTTTCATTGTAAAATACCCCTTCAATTCTTATTTTTTACTGTTGGAGTTTTCCTATCTACAATACTACTAACCCCATAGCCCCTTAAATCATCTCCTGCGGAGCAGCATATTAACAACTTTGGAATCAGATTTACCCCTTTGTAGGCCTTTGGAGTAGATAACAATTATCAATTGTTATTCTGCCACAAAGTAACTTTTCTGGGCGTAGCAACTGCCACTTATAGAAGATCGAAGACTTGAAGCTTCCAAAATGTTGTTAAAAAGTTTTAAAATCAGGGAGGCAATTTATAGTATTAATATATACTATAATTAGAAGAAGATATTTTAATAATACCAATTCCTCTTCTCAACCTTCTTAAAATATGAAAACAATCCATTAGGCGCCTGTGTTATTCTATGCAAAGTAAAACAATTAACCGATTATTCAACAAAGCAACTTATAGTTGACAAAAATGTTATGTTTAAGTGGTAGCAATATGGTTGTCTTATTAGTAAAATTATTTAGGGGTGATTAAAAATGAGTTTTCCGGAACAATTGCAGATTCTTAGAAAGGGAAAAGGATTATCGCAAGAGAAATTAGCTGAAATGCTTGGTATATCAAGACAGGCGGTTGCAAAGTGGGAAGTTGGTCATTCATATCCTGACATTGCAAGACTAATTGCATTAAGTGATTTCTTTAAAGTAAGTATTGATAAATTAGTTAATGATTATGAAGAGAATTGTCGTTTATGTATAGAAGAAAAAAAAGTTGATTCTACACATGAAAAAACGGTAGGATTTTTACGTAATGCCAAAATAGCTACATATGCAGGAGAGGGTGTTGAAATTGAATCTTCAAGACCTAATTCACATGACTTTGAGTATATAGAAGGAGATCTAAAGTATATTGATACTTATTTAGGAAGAGAGCAATTTGGTGGAGAGGAAGCTTTATGGGAAAATGACATTCCATTTTGGTCAATGAATTATACAGGCAGAATTATTGGGGAAGGTTTTTCAGCTAAATTTTTAAAAGAAGCGTTAAGTTTAGTATCAGAAGAAAATCCATATCGTGGACCTATGGTATATCAAAATGGACAATATAAATATCATTGCATTGTTAATGGAGAATTTAAGTGGTTTCAAGGATATGAGGAAATTTATTTTCATGACACTAAGGTATATGAGTGTTTTTTTCATGGTGGAATTATTAAATAATAGATTAATTGGAAGTTATTTTAATTAAATTAATCTTAATATAGGAGAATGTATAATGAGTTTATGTAGAAATGATAAATGCTGGTGTGGAAGTGAAATAAAATATAAGAATTGCCATTTGAACTTTGATATAAAATTAGAAGCCTTGAAGAATAAGGGCTACATAGTTCCAACAAGAAATCTTATTAAAAACAAAGATCAAATTGAAGGAATCAGAAAAAGTGCTAAAATTAATAACGGCCTTTTAGATTTAATTAGTAAAAATATTAAAGAAGGAATGACTACAGAAGAAATTAATAAACTAGCTCATGAATATACAATATATCATGGTGGAATTCCGGCCACTCTTAATTATGATGGATTTCCCAAAAGTATTTGTACATCAATTAATGATGAAGTGTGCCATGGAATACCAAGCGAAGATATAGTTCTTAAAAATGGTGATATTATAAATGTTGATGCAACTACCATACTTAATGGATATTATTCAGATGCGTCAAGAATGTTTATGATTGGAGAAGTAAGTGATGAAGCTAGAAAGATAGTAGAAATATCTAAGGAATGTTTAAATAAAGGAATAGAAGCAGTGAAACCTTGGAGCTTTTTAGGTGACATAGGCGCTGCAGTGCAAGAATATGCAGAAAGTAATGGCTACTCAGTAGTTAGGGATTTTGGAGGACATGGAGTTGGTCTAGATATTCATGAGGAGCCATTTGTTTTTCATTTTGGAACTAAAGGAACAGATATGATTTTAGTTCCCGGAATGGTATTTACCATTGAACCAATGATAAATGGTGGAAGTCATGAAATATTTATAGATGAGGATGATGGCTGGACAGCACTTACTTCTGATGGATCACTTTCGGCACAGTGGGAGCATACAATTCTTGTAACCGAAGATGGAAGTGAAATAATATCGAAATAGCAATCATTCATCAATATCCCAAAAGGGTATAAATAATTTCAAATAATAAAAAGGCATTGGATTACCAGTGCCTTATATTATTTTAATTTTATAGAACATCATCTTTTTAATTCAACATTAAATTCCTTGTTTAAGTTACCCATCATACCCATCATCATCATTATTACAGCTACAAGAATAGATATCACTGCTGTTGTAAAGAACCTATGTGGTATCAGGTAACATAAGCCACTCAATAAGAAAGTTACCACAATAGAAGAATGTTTAAGCTTCTTTCTTCTTTCTTCGCTTTTTATTCTCTTATTGATATTATCTACTGGAGAAAAAATATACACAAGTAAAATCGAACTAGTCAATACAATTATTGAAATAATAATATTTATCCTTATGTATTTCCCAACAATAATAATTATACCATAATTTACAAGGCTGATAAAAAAACATCCCCAATAAGTTTTTGCGTGATAACCACCTGAAAATAACCTAATTGGACAGAAAAACATAAAAACAACAACGTAGTATTGTTGAAGTGAAAACAAATAAAATATAATATAATATGGAATAATCTTTGTAACTTCATCAAAAAGACAAATTAATCCATATTCCATTTTCTTTAGTTCCAATTCCGTAAAGTGAGAATTTGATTCAGATATCTTTTTTATTATACAACCTACTAATTTACTCATTAATCTATCCTTTATATTACAAATTCAACTAAAAATTTGGTTTTTCCAGAAACATGTTCTACAGATATGCTTCCATTATTATGCTCCACTAATTGTTTCGTAATGTATAATCCATACCCATGTTCATTTTTTTGATTAGTTTTTGTAGAAAATCCCTTTTCGAAAATTTTATTTTTAATTTCTTTTGGAATGCCCTCTCCATTATCTTCTATCTCTATGCAAAACCTGTTATTCTCTAAAGATGTAATTAGAGATATTTCTTTATTTTCAGTACTTGATTTTAAGGCCTCAAATGCATTATCTACAATATTACTAATAATACTTATTAATTCATCTTCCCTAATTTTCAACAAATTAAAGGATTTATTAATTATTACCTTGAAGTCTATTCCATTTTTAGTTGCATAGTTACTTTTTATTGATAATAAACCATCTATATAATCATTGCCAGTATCTAAATACCTAAATGACAAATGAATCATGTCTGAAAGTTTTAATACATATTCGTTTATTCGCTCAACGGCGTTTGGCTTATTTAGGCAACATATTGCTTGTATAACATTTATATGGTTAGCATAATCATGTTTTTCTTGTCTAATTATACTAATTATTTCTTCCATATTTGAAATTTGATGTTCTTGAACTTTATATTTATTATTTATATTTATCATTTTTTCTCTTTCTTTGAAATACAAAAATGCAATTATTGAAAAAACAAAAAATATACTATAGACTAGCAAATTATACATTTTGGCATTCTTAATATCCAAAACGCTAAAGATCAAAATGTATATAAATAGATTGAATATCCCAATTTGTATTAAAAATTCTGAAAAAAAAGATTTCTCTTTATTAAGCAATTTATCTTTAAAATACAAATTAAATTTAAAGAGTATTACAACAATACATATCTGTAGCAACTTGCCTCCAATTGTAAGAATAAGTAAGTACTTAGGAAAAGCTAAAAGCTGGTTTAAATCCACTTTAAGAATAATCATTTCAACGTATTGTACAAAAGTTTCAGTAACAAATAATATTGTAAAAAACAGGGAAAATACTATTGTTGAGATATAAAGACTTGTTTTTGTAATAATAGTTAATAATAATATAATAACTACTATCATAATTAGTATTCGATATACATTATTAATATATAGTGTACTCAAACATGTAAAAAAAACATACATCATACAAAATAACCCTGATTTTATTTTATTCTCACTTATATACGTCTTTTGGTTAGTTAAAGAGCTGAAAACTCCTAATAATATCAGTGCTTCTAAAACATCAAGAATTATTTCTTTAGTCATGTAATTATCTACTCCTTAGTATGTATTGACTCTTTTGTAATATTGTCGTTTATAATTCATTTATTACAAAAGAGCCTGCATCTTTACTTTAGAAACTCTTCTGGACAATTAGGCTGATGTGTAGTAAGCAGTGATGTTGGAATAATAGCTATTGTTCCAACAAATAATGCTATAACTCCTATAACATTCATAGTTTTTTGAATGAATTTTTTCAATGTTATTCCCTCCTTCACCATAGAATTAAGAAGTAAGCAGCTTAGAAACAAACTTATCTCCTATTAAATTTACTTATTCTACAATAGCAACTCATATTCCTTTAAGTATCGTGTTACAAAAAACGACTTAATTTTCGGAAATGTTCCAAGATTTTCAATTTGAGTTTGAGATTATTGATGCCCCTTTTATTGATCTTGGTAAATCTAGAAACCAAGGAAGTATATCATTTAAACTTGAAGGATTATATAAATAAGAGAACTATTGACCCAATTAATATAAAAATATCTGCTAAATTAAAAATTGGAGATCTAAAAGCCCTAATACGAAACTGAAGAAAATCTGTAACACTCCCCTTAACTAATCTATCCATCAAATTTGTTGCCCCACCAGCTAGTATAAGATCCAAGGGCAACTTTAGTGATAAATCACAATAATATAAAAAATAATATCCCAGAACCAGTTCCACCATTATTATTAGTGGTATAAATATAAAGCCTTTATTTTCAAATGTACTTAATGCCATTCCTTTATTTTCAGTGTGATTAATATAGAAAATATTGGCTAAAATCACTTTCGTTACTCCTAAGCCTACCCTTTGATTAACAATATATTTAGACAATTGATCCAATATAATTATCATAAAAAAAACTATAAACAATAAAATATTATTACTCATTCCATTTAACCCTACTCTCAAATCAATATTATGTTATAATTTATTTTATCACAATTTATTCTTATTTTTTCTATATTCACTGGGGCTTAATCCAGTATATTTTTTAAATAAAGTTGAAAATTGACAACTATTTCTACTTACATATTTTATCTTTTAAAATAAAATCCAGTAGAAAAGCACTTGGTGCTTACTACTGGATTTAGTTTATATTCTGTCAGAATTGTATTTTTTGCTTTTAGACATTGCAAAGGCATAAAGGAATACACTGTTAAAAATAATAACTCGGACAACCTCAAAGCTACTTGGATCAATCTTTTCTAGCCATAGAGGCGTAATAATCATGAAACTTTGAACCAGTAGGATGCCAAGAAAGGCATCTTTAACAGTCGCTTTGTACATTGAAGCACCGCCGACAATGAGTGCAAATGTAGCGGTTAGACCGATATTCATATGAGCACTGTAAGTATTTAGAGATCCTGTGTTTTGCACATAGATGATTTGCCCCCAGGCTGCAAGAACAGTGGAGAACACGATGGCAGAGATTCTAACTTTCGATACATGACTCTTGGAGTATTTTGAATTTTTCTGTTTGAGACCAACTTCAAGAAAAGCTTTCCCTATTTTGGTGCGTGTAATCAATAGCTGAAGTGCCACAAGCAAACCAATTAGTAACCCTGTGATTAGTGGAAATTTGACATCTTTTAGATCGCTGACCCCTTTCGGAAGAACATCTGTGTACATAATCAGAGCACTGCTGATAATCACTACAACTATTAGGATGATACGGGAATAAACTGGCGTTTTGTTATAGTTCATAATGTGTTTCTTCATAGAATAAATGCTTAATGCAAGCAAAATAAGTCCTGCGACCATAAGCAGAACGAAGAACGGCACTTGGAGCAATCCATCAAGGGAGTGACCCAGTGTATGATTAAGGACTATGCTATTTCTCAGTCCTGAACCTTTTGAGAGTAAAAGTGAAGCGGTGATGGGAATAACGCTACCCATAAGATAGAGTAAGACAAACTGGAATACTCCACTTCCAACATACCCCACAAACAATGAGGCAATCATCTCGTGACCACGGGCTTTATTGAGTACCACCCCTGCTAGGATGCCAAATACAATGGCAAGTGGTGTTGCAAAAGCGACTGCAACAAGTAAACCAACAAAACCAGATAATCCAAAGTTGACTACCATGATTATGCCTATTTCACCGGCAATAGCCCCTACCACAATACTAAAATTGAAGCCCATACCTGCCATTACTGGAATAAGTAAAGCAAGTACCAAAATGGCGTTACCAATAAATCCTTGTATTAGTTCATTCATAATGGACAGTGGCGTCAGTTTCGTAAGGAATAGTCCAATAAGTGAAATAGTGGCAAATATTATGGGGACTATATTTTCTTGAATGCAATCTTTAACACTTTTGATTTTTAAGTTTTCATTTATCATGAATAATCACTCCTCATTAAAGTTTTTTCACTTAATTTTGGGGGTGGATAGTGAACACCTAATTAATTATATCATAGCAAATATTGTATTTACAACCATTTTTAGGTCAACTTTTCTTGGGACACTGTATTTTTCCATTGAACTGATGTAAGATAGATAAGTGGGCCGTGAATTTGTTCATTATTATGGCAATTGACATAGTCAAATAGCAAGTAAACACTAGTTACAATAAGGGGCATTTTATTAGCTTAAAAATAAATATAAAAAAATTCTCTTCACGGCTAATTATTAATTAAAGATTGAAATTCCTCATAATTTTTCACATTATTAAAATCCTTTTCGGTTTTTGCAATTTCTTTTACGCCAGGGTCTAAGCTTATTGCGATTTTTAAATACTTTATTGTATTTAAAACCTCTCCCTTTCGTCCGTATATACTAGATATTCCGTAATATGTCCAAACATAATCTTCAATTTGTAAATCCTTGTTATACCATAAAAGAGCCTTATCATAATAACCGAATAATTCGTAGGCTAAGCCTTTATTAAATAATGCATATCCGAAATCAGGCTTCATGCTTAAACTTTTATCTATGTTTGCCATGCCGTTTTTAAAATCACCTGAATAACATAAGGCAATTCCCTTTAAATTATATGCTTTATAGAAATCAGGGGCCAGTTTAATCACTTCATTTTCAAGATTTATTGCTGTGATATACTGGTCTTTAAAAAAAGCCTTATAACCCTGCTCATATTTATCTTGAAGCTGTTTTTGCAATACAGCCGCTGCTTGAACTTTCTTATTTATTTCAGAACTATTTTCCTTTATTGGCTGACTTTTTGAAGTTTGTAAATTGTTATTATCTATTTTACTTAAAGTGTCATTGTTACTGACTTTGACTTGTTTTTGTGTCTGGTTTATACCAGCATGCTTCTTTTGAGCAAGGGCAATGCCGCCCAGCAAAATCAAAAGTATAAAAGCTACAGTTAAAAACATCTTAGACCAGATTGTTTTTTTCATTAGATTACACCTTCCTTATGCATACAAAAATTATATAGGTTTATACTAAAATATTAATCTCCCTAATATAAAGAACTTAATCTATCCTGAGTAATTGTATCTAGTGTCCACTTGTTGTTTTCATCAGCTTTGGTCAGTAGCATCTTATAGATCAATTCACTATTATTTTCCTTAACCTTAAGGTATACCTTACAGTGATTTGCATACTCAATATCTGCGGCCAAATGTGGTTCGCTCATTTGCCAAAATTGAATTTGACCTATCTCTATGGTTTTACCTTTTAATTCATTATGGATATTATTTTTAAGTGTTAAGTTTCCTGATTTTATGGTACTAATTAGAGATTCAACCTTTGTCTTAATAGTTTTGTATTCTTTGGTATATGGGAATGTGCTAAGGCCTGTTATATACCACCTATTGCTGATTTTAATAAGTTCTACACTATTATCCATAGAACTACCGCTGCCAGAAGAATTAGAAACTGAAACCTTGAGTTTTGCAGTAGCTTTAGTATCATTGTCATATAATTTAAAATTATATAAGTACAAAGTAATTTTATGACTAGCTCCACTAAAAGTATTGTTTTGAGATCCTTTTAAAATATTAGTTACATCAAAATAAGCACATTGCTCAGGATTTTTAGTATCTACAAAGTATTTTTTTACTCCTTCAAAATCTTTCACAGAATTTATTTCATATTTATATAAAACATCCATGGCACCCCTAAGTGTCTTAAATACATTCTCTTCTTCTCCAGTTTCAACATTAATACTATTTTCAATATGGAAGGTTTTTAGGTTTATAACTTCCTGTTTATACCCACCTACATAAGCTTTTTCACCATTAGGTAGTATTGCTATTACCCCACTTGAAATTTCTATTTTTTTCTCTTCGTCTCCATTCTCATTAACCAAATGAAGGTAAAAGCTATTCTTTTCCACATCTTTAATTTCTGTGGTATATATAAATTTACCACCCTGTATAAACTTTACATCCATTATAAATTCATCTGATATCTTTTTAAATTGGTCTTCCTCATTAATATCCTTAATATAAAACAAACCAAAGTTTTCTTTTCCAATTTTTAGCAAAGCTTTTTTATACGAATCTCTAAATCTCCCAACAGGTAACTCTCTTACTACAGATTCTTTTTTATCTACTACTGTTATAGATGATGCACCGTAATTATCTTCAGTTTTAGTGGCATAGTAATAATTATTGTCTAATATGCCCTTATAATATAAACTATCACTTTGCTCATAAGAATGTACTATTTTATTGCTATCAATGTATATAATAGAGCCATTAATAAGGTTTGGATGTTCTGTATATACTTTCCTACCATCAGGTGAGAATCCAAAGTAGGTTATAGGTTCATTTTTCAGCTCAGCGCTAAGCACTAACTTATTTACCTTTGTATCATAAATACTTAATCTCTCTCCACCACAAAAGGCGACTACAGTTTTATCATTATTCCATTTAACTGTTGATATAAAAGGAATTTCAGAGGCTATTGTTTTTACCTCTTTAGTTATATTATCTATTCTCATTAAATTAACTTTTTCTATATATGCACCCTTTATAAACCTTTGACTATCTTTAGGTTCTTTAATTGGTATCATAGCATATGAAAATTTTTCATCTTGCGAAATTGCAAGTAAAATATTCCCAGAAGATGTCAGGTTATTGTTAACCACTTCAGTGTTTTCTGTAAATCTATCTACTCCCTGTGTATTTATACTTTCAGATATTTTTTTTATATCTTTAGCTTTGGATGCCTCTTTTACTTCATATACCTTGTTGTCCTTTATTCCAGTGTCATTACAAGAGATTAATCCTGATGCTAACGTTATTGTAGCAATAATTATTAATATTTTTTTACTCTTCATAATAAAGTTGGCAGAATATTACTTGCCCTTTACCTCCTTTTCGAAATATATTCTAACAGTTGTCCCTTCGCAAAGTTTACTATTTATCTCTAATCTCCCATTATGTCTTTTTATTATTTCATCACAGATAGAAAGTCCAAGTCCTACTCCCCCATCTTTTCTAGCACGTGATTTATCTACCCTGTAAAATGGTTCAAGCACTTTTTTAACCTCTTCATCTATCATACCGCATCCAAAGTCTTTTATATAAATACATACAGTGTTTTCAAACTCCTCTATACCAAGAATTATTTTACTACCACAGCTACTGGCTTTTATAGAATTATCTATTAAATTAATAAGTACTCCTTTTAACATATCTTTAAGCGTAGTTACTAGATTTAACATTCTCTTTCCTTCAGAATTAATATATCCAAGTCCTTTGTTAAAGTTTCCTTCATCATATTTTATGCTTGATAATATATCTGAGTATCCAATTACGGATGTTAACGGAGTTCGTAGTTCATGGGTTAAATTATCAATAAAGCGTTGTTTCCGCTGTGCTTCCTCTTCTAATTCATGAATTTTCTTTTCTATTTCTTCAGCCATAAGATTAAATTGAATTGCCAATGTTCCTATCTCATCTTTGGTAATAACCTGTGCTCGATTTTCATAATTTCCAATTGCTATATGCTTTGATGCTTTACTTAAATTCTCTATAGGTTTTATTATCAACTTACTTATAATCATTGATAATATAGCAATAAATATAAATCCTATTGCCCCAGTTTTCACAAAAAACTTATATTGCTGTTTTTTCTGAGTGTCTACATGAGTAATGTTCTTTATATAAGATAAAAGGATTTGTTCTTTATTTATTTTGAATAATTCATTTACAAACAAGTAATGCTGGTTATTATTTACTCGTGAACTACTCACCACCTAAGAGGTGGGAGCTTCTCGGTCAATACTACTATTGTAGCAAGTTTCACCGAGCTAATAAGGTTATTCCAACCTCAATAATATCTTTTTAGGCCAGTAGCCTAAGTCCTTCTTTTAGAATATTTATGCTAGCATTTATATCCCTATTATGGTTCACTCCACATTCAGGGCATACCCATTCCCTTAGCGCTAGATTTTTCACTTCTTTATTTTTATACCCACAGTTAGAACATAATTGGCTACTTGCAAAAGATTTGCCTACAACCGATATTGTTCTACCGTACCAATTAGCTTTATATTCTAGCATTGTTCTAAATTCAGACCATGATACTTCCGATATTGATTTTGCTAGCTTATGGTTTTTAAGCATATTTGACACTTGTAAATCCTCTAAACATATCACTTGGTTTTCGTATATAAGTTTAGTTGATACTTTGTGCAAATAGTCTCTTCTAGCACCTGATATTTCTTCATGAACTTTGGCAACCTTAAGTTTTTGTTTGTACCATCTTTTAGAACCTATCTTTTTTCTTGATAGCGACCGTTGTGCTTTAACTAACTTATATTCTAATTTCCTCAAATATTTCTTCATCTGAGGTTATTGCAAAATCCTTTATTCCCAAATCCACCCCTACAGCTTTTTCTATAACTAGTAAAGGAATGATTTTTGTGTCAACTAAAATAGATATATAATATTTACCGCTTGCCACTTTAGAAATTGTAGCCGACCTAATCTGCCCTTCAAACTGCCTATGAAATTTGCACTTCACATAACCTATTTTAGGTAATTTGATTTTATTTACCTCAATTTTAATATTGTTATTTACATTGTTTGTAGTATATGTTTTTACTGGATTATGTTTGTTTTTGAATTTAGGGAAGCCAGCTTCCTTTTCACCATTCTTAATTCTTCTGAAAAAATTCTTGTAAGCTTTATCTAAATTCATTTGCGCATTAGCCAGTGCTAAACTATCAACCTCTTTTAGCCACTGAAATTCACTTTTATACTTAGCTGGAGTAGGCAGCTTATGATTCTTTAGATCTTCTTTATTATCTTTATAGAGTTCATAGATTTCTTTTCTTTCCGCTAACATCTTATTGTAGGTGAACCTGACACATCCAAAGGTTTTGCCTATTATATGTTTTTGTTCGTCTTTTGGATATAACCTAAATTTGTAAGCTCTTAACATTTAATCATCTCATTTCATTCCTTGATTTTCTATGTACTCTCTAACTATATCTCTAGGTGCTCCACCCGTTGTTATAAGACAGAAACTCCTACTCCAAAAATACTCTTTCCACAGTTGATTTTTTATTAATGGAAAGTCCTTTTTTATAAGTCTACTACTAGCACTTTTGTAAGCATTTAAGAATTTTGATTTTTCTCTAGTTAAGGCTATACCTTTATGCTCTAAGAAAACATTTAAAAGTTCATATCCATCTATCTTTGGAAGCATTATGTCTAATATAATTAAATCTATATTTTCTTTTTTTATTATGTTTAATGCCTTTTCCCCATCCATGGCTTCTAATGTTTCATAGCCTACCATTGTGAGATTCATTTTTATTAATTCTAAAATCGGCTTTTCATCTTCTACTATTAATACTTTTTCCATGCTAGTCTCCTTTTGCTGATTTTAACGTTTATTTATCAAAAACAAAAGATTTTATAACTGCAAAATACTCTCTTACATAGTAGCTGGGCATAAGTATTGGCTCACTAATAACGCTATAACCATCAACTTTAAATCCTTGCCTTGCTGCTAAAAACTTAGCTCTGAAAACGTGGAAATCGCTAGTTACTATAGTGATCTTCAAATTCTCTTTTTTATCCAGTTCTTTAAGAATTTTTGCAGTGAACTTCAAATTTTCTAATGTATTAGTTGACTTTTCTTCTTTAATTATTCTTTCTTCACGAACTCCATGCCGGGTTAAGTATCTTTTCATTGCTTCTGCTTCAGTTATGGTTTCTCCTGCGCCTTTCCCTCCTGATACCACAATTTTTATGTCGGGATTGTTTTTTATATACTCTAAACTTTTATCAAGTCTTTGCAATAATGTGAGTGACGGAATTTCTCCTCGAAGCCCAGCTCCTAACACCACAAGGTAATCACTATCCGTTTTCTTAGTTGGAATTGCTGAAGTTATAATAACTGTCTCAAGGATTACAAAAGATATCATTCCCAAAGCTATAATTCCCATAATAATATTTTTAACTGTTCCTGGTGCTAATACCAAGTACCCTCTCTTTGTATATTTTTTACCATAACCTATTAATATTAAAATAATACCTAAAACTAAATAAAACTCTGCAAAGGTTATTCCACCTAACCCAATCAATGTTAAAACAAAATAAGTCACACTTAGAATCCCCATTATTATGTATGTGTTTCCTATGGATTTTCTTTTCTTTTTCAATGTAATCATCCTTTCTGGAAAGTTATTCAATATTTTACTTTATACTTATATACTACCATGTTATTCCATTTAAAGAATATCTTAATTGTAACAAAGTTGTAACAAAACTTGGAATTAATTAAAACTCTGAGATTATCACAGAGTTTTCTTAACTATTTTTCCCATTGCCTTGTATTTCAAAAGCAGTTTTATTACTTCATATATTTCTCTACTAATTCATAACATCTTTTCTTTGTTGTATCCTGCAAGGAGCTAGTATATACTAAAGGTTCCATTGTTCCGCCTTTCACTTCTAATGAATCCTTTTTAGCTTTAGCATCTCTATCTGATATCCACTGAATTTCTTCAAGCTGTAAATTCTTCATATCACTAGATGATAGCTGCCCTTTTAATACATTATATATTTCGTTAAGCGCCGCATCCCACTTCTTAAGCCTCTCACTTGCAGCCTCTCTCATATCCAATGTCGATCCAGCCTCTTTCTCTTTTAAAGATTCTAGTGCTATTTCAATATTGTCTAGTTTAGTTTTATATTCCTGTTTCTTGCTTTCTTCTTTAACCTTTACTTTATCTTCTACTTTAGTATTATTTATGAAATCTTTCCAAACTTCATTTCCCGGTTTTATGTTATCCTTTATATCAACATACTTTATTTTAAGTTCTGCAAAATCACCAGCAGCATGATTAGTTGCTATACTAATTCCAAAATAATCTTTCGTAAAGTAACCACAATATCCAAAGGCTGCTGAATCAAAATAGCTAATTAAATTTTTATTTGTGGAGGAACTCAATTCTTCTCCAATCATATTTATAGCTGTCTCATTGTCTATTCCATCCAATGGCATAGGTGTCCATACTCTAGATTTAACATTTTTAAGTTTTTCAGCAAAGTTATTGTCTAAATTAATAAGGTCTTTAAATTTAAGTATTGTTCCCTTTTCAATATTGATGTTTGTTGCATAAATATTGCTATCAGGATGCATTGACGTCTTAAGATTACTATAACCTTTGTATACTATACTTAGAAGCCTTGGGCTTTTCCACTTTATCTCATAGTTTGCATCTATAGTTAAATCTTCTCTTTCTACATTAAAATACGTTAATATATCATTTTTTATTAAGTCATTAATTTGTTTTTGCTTATTAACATCACTTAAATTGGCGATTTGAGGATAATTTATTTTAACTTTCTTGTTTTCATAGGTTTTAGTTACTATATCAAATTTTAAAGCATTATCTTTCTCTGATTCATTTGCCGTTTGTGAAACTTCTGCATTTTGTATTTCCTTATTACTTGTAACCTTTGAGGTACTTGTATTATTACTCATTGTTTTTGAGCCACAACCTCCAATAAAAACACTCAGAGATATTAATGAGATTAATATTATTTTCTTATTCATTTAGTTATCCTTCCTTTCCAAACCTAATATAGTATATCTATAGATTACATTTATAATAGCATTAATTATCTACACCTAATAGTTTAATCCTTATTAGGTTATTAATATTTACAATTAAGTTACAGGTATCACCTTTTATAAATTAAATAAATACTATGGAAATATATTTCTTCATATTTCCTCCACAATTGCGGGTTATAATTTAATTATGTTAAAAGTCGATATAAATTTACAGGAGGAGGTTATTTATATGCCATGTAATAGTTTTTTTGGTTCTGGTTATGAACGTTTTGGCGGATATGGTGGAGGAGGAATGTTTCTAATGATGGGTTTTGGATTTTTAATATTTTTGCTGTTAATTGTCTTAGCTTTTAAACTAATTAAACATAATTCACATTCAAACTTTTCATTATCAAACAATTCAGCATTAAATATATTGAATGATAGATATGCTAAAGGTGAAATTGATGAGGAAGAATATACTAAAAAGAAAATAATTTTAAATCAGAAAAACTAGGGTGACCACCCTAGTTTTTCTAATACTGTACTAGATTAAATTTATCACTAGAGTATACTATAACTAATACATTGAAATACGGGGGCACTAACTTTCAAAAACACCTTGAATCACTCCTTTTTTCTTTCTGCTTTTATCGCATTGATTTTCGGGTTATTAGTAAGCATTCTTCTTTCAAAGCAGATATCCTCACCCTTAACAAAAATTACAGATACTGCTAATAAAATCAGAAATGGAGATTTAGAAGCTAGATCTCATGTGACTTCCCAAACCAAAGAAATAGACGATTTGGAAGCTTCAATAAACTATCTTGCCAAAACCCTACAAAATCAAGAGCTTCTTCGGAAAAGATTGACCTCAGACATGGCTCATGAGCTTAGGACACCTCTTACCAATTTAAAGTCCCACATAGAAGCATTGCTAGATAAAGTATGGGAGCCTACAGAAAAAGTACTTACAAGCTTTTATGAAGAAATAGAACGATTAATAAAATTAGTTGAAGGACTTACCAATATAGCTAAATTAGAACAAACAAATCTAAATTTAAATAAATCTAGATTTAACTTATCCTTGGAACTTGCAAAGATAATAACCTCTTTTGAACCTCAGTATAATAGTTCACATTTAAAGCTTCATTCAAATTTGATTCCAAACGTGGAAGTATTAATGGATAAAGACAAATTAAAGCAAATTATATATAATTTACTTTCAAATTCACTTAAATATTCAAAAGAGAATGGAGAAATCATATTAACTTTAGCCTCTAAAGATGATAACATTATTATAGAATTAAAAGACAATGGAGTGGGAATTTCCGAAAAGGATTTGCCCAATATATTTGAAAGATTTTACAGAAGTGATGAGTCTCGTGATAAAAACACCGGTGGTACTGGCATAGGCCTTACCATTGCAAAGACAATTGTTGAAGCTCATAATGGTACAATTAATGTAAGTAGCAAGTTAGGGGAAGGAAGTTCTTTTGTACTTATGTTTCCCAACTCAATATTAAAGCCAGATAAATAACTTATCTGGCTTTTGAAAAACAAATTAATTTGTGTTATGTTATCTTCTAAATACTCACCTAAAGTTGTTAATATGCAGCTCCGCAGGAGATGATTTAATGTCTATCAATATATTCTTGTAATTGCTGGTGCCACTGCACGGTATCGTATATCTGTGGCTGAGTTGTTTCGCCCATTAGAAGGTCAATCAAATGTCTAGGTGTTTTACCGCCAATATACATTGATTTGATACAAGAAACACAATATACACAAACCTCGTTACAAGGCATTGATTCTGCTCGTTTTCTCATTTTTTCATGGACCATTTCAACTGGGAGTTTAGGATAAAAATCATCTCCGCAGCATATTGAATTAGTACCGGAAAATTTTGTTTCCACAACCTCAATATTCATCTTTTTAAGTAGATTACGTACAGCCTTATGTACCTGTGGCTTCCCGCGCACAGGGCAGGCATCGTGTATCGACAATTTCAAGCCTTTATAATCAGGATATTGAAATGCATCCAATCCATCAAGTATCTCCCATAAAGAGATTGTTGATATACCCTCATATAAACTCCGAAAACGCCTGTCACAACCAGCACATACATTTATAATCAATGACCCTGCTTCAAGTTGCGGATCATGCCGACAACATATTTTGTGCAAGGTAACCAGGCCGTAGTTTTCATTCAAAAACTTTAAAATTTTATTTTCTATTTCAGGCTTATATATACTTAAAGCGCATCCTGGATTAAAATATGTTTTTAATTTACCCATACTAATGAGCCTTTAGGCATTTTTTCATAATACCATTTTGCCATATCTAATGGCATACGAATACATCCATGAGAAGCTCTTACTCCTAAGGTTCCATCTAAGACCTCTCCAGAGGGAGTTAAAAGTATTGAATGTAGAAGATAATTCCCACTATATCTTGTCCAATATTTCACTAACGCTCCAGACTCTGCAACGAAATAAGGCCCCTTATCTAAAACTGTGAATAATCCTCTCTTTGAAGGCGTTGCATTGTTACCCGATGCACAGGAGTACGTTTTAAATAAAACCCAGTGTCCCGCGCTACCGGTAAAGATACTAACTCTTTGCCTATTCAAATCCACCCAAGTAAAATAATTTGTATTACTTACAAAATTGCTGGTGATATTTACATAGGTCTCAAGTTGCTTTTTATCCAAGTATTTTCTATTAGTAGCTGGGTTGGAAGCCACAGAAACGCTTTTAGTAGCTACCCAGGTTTCAATACCCTTATTTTTAATTAAATAACTAGATTCATTTTCATCTATTATTTCTACTTTTGAGCCTAAATATGTTCCGTATACAGCATTGGACTTCACTAAATCATTATAAACAATATTTGTAATTGCTTTGTAAGCAGCTGCTGTCAAATTACTATATTCTCTTGTTGTTCCAACATTTTGGTATGCCCTGATTTTATAGTAATAAGTTTTGCCTGCTGTTAACCCTGAATTTGTATAATATAAATATCCTGTTCCCACTAATATGCTATAGGTTCCAGTACTTGAAGCAGCTCTATATATTTCATAACCATCTGCTCCTGACACTGCATTCCAGGAAAGTTTAATACTATTAGAATTAATCTGTGTAGCTATAACATTAATAGGTGTATCTAGTATTGGTTTTGCGCTTATGTCAGTGGAAAAGTCACTATACATTTTTTCAGTACCAATCATCCTATTTGCTTTAATTTTATAGTAATAAATACTATTGTTTGTTAATCCAGTATCCTTATATCTTGCCTGTGTTGTTGTTGATATTAAGGTATAGTCTCCTGAAGTGGATGTTGCTCTGTAAATTTCATAGGTATTTTCTCCAGTTACTCCATTCCAACTAATATCAATACTATTATAAGAAGATGATACTGCTTTTACTGATGTAGGTGTAGCTATTATTGGCTTTTGTATTAGTGTAGTTGCTGTATCATTACTTATAACACCTTCTCCACCTAATACAGTTACATTTGTTATCTTGTGTACATATAGCGAATCTTGCTGTTTAGTTATATCCTTATTGTCCACAAGTAACACACTACAATTATTTCCTGCCGCTAGTACCGACCCACTTAACGCATCTGGGAAATCTATTCCTGTAGCTACAGTTACGGAATTTGTAGTTAGATTAAAAGATTCCATTATCTTAACTGAAGTTTCATATCTATCTTTTCCACCTAACCTTACTATAGTTATTTCTCCATTTAATTTTTTAATTTGTGTTTCAATATCAGTACTAATTACTCCTGTTCCACCAATTATATAGACAACTTTTGGCTCTATATTAGTTATATCCTTCCTAACACTATCTAATAGGGTATCTTTACCATTTAATAATATTGGATAACCTTTCATTGCAGCTATACTTGATATACTAAGTGCATCTGCAAAGCTAGATCCTGTAGCAATAACCATATTTGTACCTTTAGGAGTATCCATATAATCAACTATCTTTTGATTTGTTGCATAACGATCTATACCTTCAAGTCTAATTATTTTATAACCTTCTGTAGTTAAATAATCTGCAATTTCTCCACTAACTGCAGAAACTCCGCCTAATATATAGACATTTTTGTTTTTGCCTAAGTTTGTTGTAATAAAATCCAATACATTTTTACTGTTATCAACAGTTTTATTAACTAAAAGCAATGGTGCATTGTACTTATAAGCTAGTCCACAGCCAGCTAAGGCATCCGGAAAATTACTTGAAGTAGCCAGAACTACTGCATCTGGTGCTTTATCTTTATATATTTCTTTAGCTATGGCTATAGAAGTTTCTATTCTGTTAGTTCCAGATAATCTTTGCAGCGCAGGTATCCACTTTACATATAGTTTTATATCTGAATTTACTTTATCTGTTGAAAAGTCCCATGCATTTACACATTCAGCTTCTTTGTACCAACCGCTAAAGGCATATCCTGTCTTTGTTGGTGCAGCAGGAGCTGTAATTAGACCGTTATAATCTGCTACACTACTTATTACTTCGCTTCCACCTTGACTATTAAACGTAACTGCATGTCCATTTTTTGTCCACTTTGCAAATAGTGTTAGGTTTTCAGTTATTTGCGTATTTGTAAAATCGAACAGGTTTGCAAATGTAGTATTATCTTTATACCAGCCTCCAAATGCGTAGCCTGTATTTGTGGGAACTGTGGGTGCAACTACTTTCCCATTGTACTTAACTGATATAGCTGCTACGGCTGAACCACCATTTGAATTAAAACTCACTACGGAATCTACTGTAAATGAAATATCAGAATAATTATAAGTTTTATTCCCTACATTATCTTGCAGCACAACTTTTTCTATATACCATTCCCCACACAACATATTTGAAGGAATTGTATATTCTAACTCATACTTTTCTGTACTTTCATTATAATTTGGATGTAAACTGATAGCCTGAGCTTCATCCACTCTGCTCCTAATCAATATTGTATTATCAGCACCACTCGCTTGTACTAATAATGGATCATTAGCTTTTATTTCAAACTTTATTGTATCCCCAGGCTTAACTTCTGTTTCTGACAGTGTTACTGTTGGTGTTGTTGTATTTGATGCTGCATTTACAGTTATAGGAATGTTTAAAAACAACAATAATAAACATATCGCAATACTTAATAATCTTTTCAATTAAATCCCCCTACGTGTAATATTTTTTTAAATGTTATGTTAGATTAACTTTGCTATACTTTTATAAAACCTAATATTACTTTACTATATTTACATTATTTTAACAATGAATATTGTAGAATTATTTTTAATCATAATATAGTTATAATTTCTTCAACGCCTCCAAGGTCATATCCATATCCATAGAAAAAAATAACTTCCAGTCATTACAACCTATCCCGAGGTTGTAATGACTGGAAGTTTTTACTTTCTATAAATACTAATTAGCCTTTGTTGCACTTACTTTTGCCAGGACAACTTTTTCCACAACTGCTACCACAACTGCATTTGTTATTTTTGGTATCAGTATAAACTTTTTTAAAAGCTAATAGTATAATACCTGCAAAAACTAAACCAACTATTATATTTCCCATATTACATTTCAACTCCTAACTGCGCACGTTTAGAATCCGACCTTCTAATGGTTATAACAAGATAAATTGCAATAATAATGGCTATCCCTATGGCTGCCATAAACCCTGTTGCTGGTTTACCGTATACTATAAGTGACCCAATTTGGTTTACTAGCATTGCCAAAGTGTATCCGACACCAAATTGGAAACCCAGAGCTTTAAATAACCATTTTTTTGAACCCATTTCCGAATTCATAGCTCCAATTGCTGCAAAGCAAGGTGGTGTAAATAGGTTAAATACAAGGTATGCAAAAGCAGTCACTGGTGTGAAAAATTGTGTTAATACACCTCCAGGCAAATGTAATGCCTCTTCTGAAGTTACAGCCAGTAGTACAGCAAAGGTTGCAACAATATTTTCTTTTGCAATAAACCCAGTTATTGCTGCAGCTGCAAGCTGCCATCCAACAAATCCAAGAGGTATAAAAATCGGAGAAATTACCGACCCAATTGAAGCAAGTATACTTGAACTCTGATCTATTACAGGAGTAAAATTAAAGCTGTATGCCTGTGCGAACCATACCAAGGTATTACACACAAGAACGATTGTTCCAGCTTTAACAATAAAAGCTTTTGCTTTGTCCATCATTTGAATAAATGCATATTTTAAACTAGGCAATTTATAATCTGGAAGTTCCATAATAAATTGCGATGTGTTGTCCCATACAAAAATTTTCTTGAGTAAAAGCCCTCCAAGTACAATAACTGTAATTGCAATGATATACATGCTAGGCCCAACCCAAGAATTATTTGGGAAAAAGACAGCTACAAACAGAGCTATAATTGGAAGTTTAGCACCGCAAGGTACAAACGGAGTAAGAATTGTAGTCATTCTCCTTTCATTAACATCTTCTATGGTTCTCGTTGCCATAACACCGGGAATAGCACAACCTGAACCTACAATCATTGGTATAATAGATTTTCCTGATAATCCTATTTTTTTGAAAAAACGATCCATTACTACGGCTACTCTAGCCATATATCCACAGTCTTCCAGTAGTGATAAGCAAAAAAATAATACCATAACCAGAGGTAAAAATCCTACAACAGCTCCAACTCCACCAATAGCACCATCTACAATAAGCGCTTGAAGTAGAGAACTAACTCCAAGTCCTGATAAAAAAGCATTTGCTGCATTTGGAACAATTTCTCCAAAAACTATATCATTAAAGTATCCTGATAGATATCCACCTAGTCCTTGGATAGAAAATGCGAATACAGCCCACATTATAAGAAAAAATATAGGCAGACCAAGCCATTTATGTGCTACAACTCTATCTACTTTATCAGATAAGGTTATCTTACTGGCATCTCTTTTCTTAACTTGGCACATCATGACAACTCCATCTACTAACTTTTGCCTTGCCTTATCGGAAGCTTTATCTGCAAAAACGGGTGCAATTTGAGGTTTCTTATCTTCTCCCAATTTAATAGCTTCATTAATTAAATTTAGTAACCCATCTTCTGAGGTAGCAATGGTGGAAACAACCTTGCAATTTAATGCACTACTTAAAAGGTTTTGATCTATTGTATCTCCTCTTTTAGATATTATGTCACTTTTATTAAGAGCAATAACTACTGGTATTTCCAGTTCTAGAAGCTGAGTTGTAAAAAATAGACTTCTACTAATATTAGCACCATCCACTATATTAATGATTACATCTGGTGCTTCGTCTAAAATAAAATCTCTAGTAATTTGCTCTTCACCAGTAAATGGCGATATAGAATATGTACCTGGCAGATCAACCACCCTAACATCAAGATTCTTGGGATTATATCTTTTCTTAAGGGTAGCTTCTTTCTTTGAAACTGTAACACCAGCCCAGTTTCCTACATGCTCCGATTTCCCCGTAATCCCATTATAAAGTGTAGTTTTCCCAGAATTAGGGTTGCCCGCTAATGCTATTTTCATAGTAAATTCCTCCTCTTTATGTAAATTCATTTAATATTAATAATCATTATCAATCATTAGGCAAAAATAATATGCTATAACTTCTAGCATATTATTTTTGTAATATTAAATTAAAAATCAACTTATATCTTTTGTCTATATCGTAATAGATTTTGCCATATTTTCATCAAGTGCATATCTACTATCTTTAATATTTACCACGTAGTTTCCCGCAAGTTTAGAAATAAGAGTTATTTCTTCTCCTTCAAAGCATCCTAAAGTAAAAAGAAATTTTTTAACCTTTTCTTTACCTTCAACTTGTTTAATATTAAAAGTATCTCCGATTTTTGCTTTTGATAATAACATGATACATCACCCTTTCTTGTAGAATGTCAAATAATTTACACCTATTGATAAAGAATATCATTCGCAATTGAAATTGTCAATAGATTGTTACCGAAAATTTTATTATGCAGTCCGTTTTCTATATTCATTAGAAAAAAATCTAGTAACAGACTAAATCTGTTACTAGATTCTTAATATTTATGATGAAATACCCATAAATTTAATTAAAAATAGCAATGCTATACCAACAATTATTCTATAAATAGCGAAAACCTTCATAGGTTTTTTCTTTAAATAGGAAACAAATTTTTCTACCACAATTAGTGCTACTAAAAAGGCAGTTACAAACCCAATAAATAAAATAATAATTTCCCCACTACTAAAATTCATTCCACTTTTAAATAGTGTTAATGCTGTAGCACCAAACATAGTTGGTATTGCTAAAAAGAATGAGAACTCCGTTGCAGTAACTGTTGAAACGCCAGTAATCCAACCTCCCATTATTGTAGATGATGACCTAGACATTCCTGGCCATAGTGCAAAGCATTGAAAGCAACCTATTTTAAATGCCTGTTTGATACTTATTTTCTCGATACTTTTTGTTTTATCCTCAGTTCTGAATTTATTTTCTATAATAATCATAAGAATTCCACCAACCACTAACGCCAAAGATACAGTGGTTGGATTAAATAGGTATGTATCTATTTTATCATTAAAAAGAAATCCTAAGATTGCAGCCGGTATAAATGCAACTATAATATTAGTCCAAAATTTTATACCTGAGGGTTTTGCCTTAAAAAAGTCCACAACGGAGTTCCATATTTTATTCCAATATAAAACTATAATTGCAAGAATAGCACCTAATTGAATGACTACCTCAAAACTATTTGCAAATGCACCTTTGAAATTTATAACATTTCCTACAATAATCATATGTCCAGTGGAGGAAATTGGGATAAATTCTGTTATCCCTTCTACTATAGCTATTACTATAGCCTTAAAAACTAATATAATGTTCAAATCCATGTAATATACGCCCCTTTCTTTTAGATGTTAGCCTGGGGATTAAGGCTATCCTTTTCATCATTTTTTCCTGTTTTTCTCTTTTCTTTTATGAACACTATAACTCCAGGCAATAACGAAATAATTATTATAGCCATTAGAACATAAGAAAAATGATTTTTTATAAAGGATAGATTACCAAAGAAGTAACCACCACCTAAGAATAAACTTACCCATAATCCCCCACCAATCATATTATAAGGTATAAATTTGGAATAATTCATTTTTCCGATACCTGCAACAAAAGGAGCGAATGTCCTAATTATAGGAATAAATCTGGCTATTACTATGGTCATTGACCCATGTTTTTCATAGAACTTCTGAGCCTTTTCTAAATACGCTTTGTTAATAAACCTTACTTCTTCCTTCTCTAATATCTTACTGCCAATCTTTTTACCGATGTAATAATTAGCCGTATCTCCAAGTATCGCTGCAAGATATATTACTACTAAAAGAATAAAAAAATTCATTGACCCAATTGCAGCTATTGCTCCTGCTGCAAATAGCATTGAGTCTCCTGGTAATAATGGTGTAACAACTAGTCCCGTCTCTAAGAAGATAATTGAAAATAGAATCGCATATGTTAATATCCCATATTGCTGAACTAATAATACCAAATAACTATCAATATGCATTATCCCACTTATTATATTCATTAAAATACTCATATTTTTCCCCTCTCGTTATAAACTTTCTCATGCTTTATATTATCTATTAGTAGGATTAAAATCACATTAAAAAAGCCTTATTTTTAGATTAAGAATTATATTATCAAACAATAACTTCAAGCTATTCTAATGTACCTGGAGGTCGTAGTAAACACTGAAAGCTTTTACTTTATATCAAAAAAACAAGTACCCCAAACCCATTGAGGTACTTCCATTCTATATGGTGCGTGGGACAGAGGTGTTTTGGAGATCAAATATTGTAGCAATTGCATATTCAAATAGCAAGTAAAACTAGTTACAATTTAGAGCAGCTGTTTTTTTTCATTAGATTACACAATCCTTGTGCATTTATTGAAATTTATATTGCGGATTAGTAAGTCTTTCTTTAAATGTGTCCATATTAAAAAATGCACTGATATAAACTCGATCCAGTTTATACATTCCATTTTTTTTGCTGGACCATCTTCCGTCCGCAGTAATGCCCATAATATAACCAGCATCCTCAGCTGCTTTTGTAGTAGAACTATTATAGCTACCACCAGGGTATGCAACATAATTCACTTTTTTATTCAGAAGCTTTTCAAGAAATGCCTTTGAATCTTTCAATGTTTCTAGTTGTTTTTCGTAAGACATAGTAACAAGTCTATCATGGTATACTGTATGACTTTCAATATTAATTCCATTTGTATTCATTTCTTTTAATTCAGCAGAGGTTAGATAGTTAGAGTCTTTATCCACCGTACTTGTATTAACAAAAACCGTTGCACTAAATCCAAATTTTTTCATGATTGGATACATATTTGTATAGTTATCTGCATATCCATCATCAAAAGTCAGTACAACAGATTTTTTAGGAATTGGTTTATTATTTTCAAAATGGTTATGAAGGTCATCTAGTGTAATAGTAGTATATCCATTATCCTTGAGCCATTGCATTTCCTGATTTAAAAGAGCTGGAGATATAATAAGTTCATTTCCCTTTGCATTTCCTACAGAGTGATACATAAGTATAGGCACAGATTGTCTTTTTTGTATGGTGTTGTTTGAAGTTGTTACTGTTGCTTTGGATATATTGTCCTTATTATTTTCTGTAGGATGACTTGATGAAGTACTAACTGCTGCAACTTTGCTTTCCGCAACTGTACTTACATTTACATTGGTTTCTATTTTAGGCTGGATGGAATTGGCTTCTTCAGTGTAAATTTTTTCAGTATTTGTATGGGAAGTTAGCTGGACAGGTTTATTTGAACAACCCGAAGCAAACAATAAGCAAATCATTGTTAGACAAATAAGCATTTCTTTTATAAATATCTTTTTACTTTTTTTCTGTAATATCTTAAACATATTTTGTATAAACTTTCTACTTGCCTTACGTGTTGTAATTTTTTCTTTCATTTATTATCCCCCCTCGAACTTCAATAAACTTTTTAATATTTAAAATTATATAAGTAGAAGGTATTTTTCTTGGCATGAATATTCCCCTCCATTTCTATTTTTGCTATACTATTACTATTATTATTTCCTATACGTACATTTATTATAACAAAAATAATCTTAAGGCTTGCATCATATATTCCTATATTCCCGAAAAAAGGCATATAATAGGTTGAAGCCAATTTTAATTCATTACTTATTATTTTCAGCATAAAATTTTAAAGCTTCTCCCATAAATTTAGATGCACCACTGCCATATTTCTTGTCCATTACTTTTATATACGTAGGATTTGATAAATAAAGTTCTGCCGTATAACCCCAATGATTTTCTCCCGTATCTACTTTTAAAGCTTCATTCTGTTTTTGGGTCTCATTTGCTATTTGTTCAACAATTTCTTGAATCTCCTTTGAATAAGGATCTTTACTTAAGTCAGTTGTAAGTTTTTCATATAATGTATATATTTTAGGCAGCTTATCTGCCAAATAATTTTTTAGGGATTCTCCAATAAATTTGGATGCACCATTTCCATATTTCTTATCAACTTCTTCTATCCATTTGGGATATACTAAATAAATTTGTACCATAGAGTACCAATAATAATCTCCATTATCCATTTTAAAAATGTCATAATCTTTTTTAGCTGTATTTGTTATTTCTTCAGCAATTTGTTGAATTTCCTTTGAAGAAGGCCCTTTACTTAAGTCAGATACAAGCTTTTTATATAGTTTTTTTAATTTAGGATGCTTATCTTCCAAGCTATCTTTTTTAAACTCACTAAATTGTTCTTCTTTAATAAACATATCACTATTAAAATTCTTCCTCATAGCCTTAACATATTTTTCAATACTTCCATATTCCTTTATGGCCATTTTAGCAATTTCAACTTCCTTAGATTTACATGTTTCGATAAATTTATCATATTTATCTATACTACCATAAGATTTAATTATAATATTTTTGTGTTCAGTTTTAAACTCTTCTAGTGCATTATAATATTCACTCATATCAAATTCTTTAAAACTCATTGTGGGTTCTCCTTTTAATGTTTTATTTACAAGCTCTATTAAACCATTCAATCTGTTGCGTTTTAAAACAAGCAACTTTTCATGACTTTTAAGTGCTTGCATTTTATCAAAGTGGGCACTAGCCATGATTTCTTTAACTTCTTTCAAAGGTATATCCAGTTCCTTAAAAAATAAAATCTGTTGCAAGGTTTCAAGAGCTTCATCGTCATAAAGTCTGTAACCTGCCTCTGTTAATTTACTTGGTTTTAATAAACCGATTTTATCGTAATAATGTAGCATACGCACACTTATTCCAGTCAAATCCGAAACTTGTTTTATTGTTTTCATTGCTGCACCCCCAACTTTAATTTTAAAGCTATCAATATTGTCTAATACTCCAAGCGCTATGGGTTTTTGTCAATATATTCACTCTATATTTGTATATTACACTATGACATAATGTTAGGGTCAATACTTTTTTATTTCACCGAAAAATCAATTGATTTATTAGGTTAATTCAAAATGCGTATTTTATAGCGAAGAAACTATAAAATACGCATTGTACTACTTTAGGATTATGCACTTGTAAAAGTTTTCTTATGAGATATTTTAATGACTAGTATCAATTAAGGGGGTTTTAAAACTTGAATTTAGATGAGTTATCATTTCATCATAGTCTTACCACAGCCTACTAGTAAAACTAATGCTATAGCACAAATAACTGCTTTGTTAAAATAGTTTAGATTATTCATTTTTACCTCCCCTTGTAAGATACAAACTTAATCCTTATAAATAAAAAACTATAATTGTTATCTACTTTCTAGATATAAATTAAAGTGAGATTTATAAGTTACAAACCTCATTCCAAACTGTTTCATCAGTAGCGATTCCATCTTTGTTACTCTCCTCTCTAGTTTGCATCGTACGCTGTCCCGGATAATAAACTTTTGCACCTACCTTAATAGGCTCTGCAGAATGCAGTTGATTAATAGTACTCTCCAAAATGTTGTTTATTTCTTCTTCCGTTGCAAAAGTATGTGGATTAATAGCTATAAAGATCTGAGAGCACCCGCCACAGCTTCCTTTTCCTAACTTATCAATTTCACTGGTTGGCATGCCATTTGAAAGAATTGCAGCTACCATATCAAGCAATATTGCAAGACCAGAACCTTTCCAGAAGCCTGTTGGTAGAATTCTCATTGATTCTTCAATAGAACCAGGATCCTTTGTTAGCTTTCCTTCCTTGTCAAAGCCTCCATCATATGGAAGTTCTTCACCCTTTAGCCTTGTTACTTGCAATTTTCCATAGGAATACTGTGACATTGCCATATCTAGTACAATATTTCCATCTTTTTTAGGAATTCCAATACAAAATGGATTATTACCAATACAAGGAACCTTTGATCCCCAGGCTGGCATACAAGACTCTGTATTGGTCCAGCATATTGATAAAAAACCATTATCTGCAGCATCCCATGAGTATGTACCGCCACGCATCCAGTGAGTTGTATTCCTTAACGTAATAATTCCAATGTTATTATCCTTAGCCAGTTCCATTGCTCTATTCATGGCGAACTTTGCATTTAGAATCCCTATGCCCATATTACCATCATAGTTTTCCATACAGCCACAGCTTTTAACTAAGGAAGGGGTAGCATTAATATCAACCCATCCTTTATTTACATGATCAATAAATCTTGCTACTCTGTTAAGTCCATGTGAATAAACACCATCTCTGCTGGATTCTGTGTGAACCTGTGCACAAGTATTTGCCTGTTCTTCTGTTAAACCTGCATTTATCATGGCACGCTTAATTTCTGCCTTCATTTGTTCAAATGGAATTCTCATAGTTTTCACTTCTCCTTATTCTTTTTAGTATTAATTGTACCATAATGTTGTGACTCTATTTATAAATCAGAAAAATAAGCTTCTTTGTGCGTTTGCTTTTATGAATTGTATTTGGTATCATATCTTTTGTAAGAACATTACAAAAAGTTTTTTAAAAAGGTGGAGAAATCATGGATAATCAAGAACAAAAACATGAGCGACGTGTTCGATATAAAGGCACTAACCCTAGATCTTATAAAGAAAAATATAAGGAACTGCAACCAGAAAAATATGCTGATACTGTAGCAAAAGTTATTCAAAAAGGCAGTACTCCTGCTGGTATGCATCGTTCAATTTGCGTTAACGAAATATTAGAATTTCTACAAATTACTCCTGGTCAAACGGGCCTTGATGTAACCTTAGGTTATGGCGGTCATACTTTAGAGATGCTTAAACGGTTAAATTCAAAAGGGCACATGTATGCAATTGATGTAGATTCAATTGAATTGCCACGCACTAAGGAGCGTTTAGAGAGCTTAGGTTATGGCCCCGAAATTTTAACCCTAAGGCAACTGAACTTTTCCAATATAGATCAAATTGCTTTAGAATCAGGTCCATTAAATTTTATATTAGCAGATTTAGGTGTCTCTTCAATGCAAATAGACAATCCTGAAAGAGGATTTTCATTTAAGAATGAAGGACCATTAGACTTACGGCTTAATCCTAATAGAGGTCAATCTGCCGCGTCTCGTTTAAAAACTGTTTCCATAGATGAATTGGAAGGAATGCTTATAGAAAATGCTGATGAGCCTAATGCTGCACCCATAGCTCGAGCTATTATTTCCCAAATAAAAAATGGAGTAGACATATCAACAACAACGCAGCTTAAACAGATTATAAGCGATGCTCTGAAATATATTCCTGGAAGTAATAGTAACGATGTGATTAAAAAAACCTGTCAACGATGCTTTCAAGCATTACGAATCGATGTCAATAGTGAATTTGAAGTGTTATATGAATTTCTAGAAAAGCTTCCTGCAGCCCTTGCCCCAGGTGGGCGCGTTGCTATACTTTCATTTCACTCAGGAGAAGACCGTCTGGTTAAAAAATCTTTTAAACGTTTTTTACGTGAAGGTCTCTATAGTGAAATATCCGATGGTCCCATTAGGCCATCATCGCAAGAATGTAATACCAATGGTCGTGCTCGCTGTGCTAAATTGCGTTGGGCTATAAAAGCATAATTTTTAATTTTCGTCACTTCATTTGATTATAACCCCTATTGCAAATATTTTTAGCGTAGGGTTAATATACTCAATGTAGCTAATAAAAAATGATGAAAAACGGATAATTTACTCTGCGTGGTATTGAGATTGCTTTGAAGATGCTCTGAAAATTTATAATTAAATTTTCAGAGCATCTTTTGCTGTTTTTTCCCAACATAACAATTCCCCCAATCATAGTTTTATTTTCCTAGGATTGAGGGTACTTCTCTTTAGTGTCTAATATATAGGTTACAGTTCACTATACAGAAATCATCTTTGTAATTTAGCATAGTGTTTTCTAACTTGTCCTTGACAAAGGATGCAAATTGAAACGTTCTTAAACTTATTTTATAAAATTATAAATTACTTACTTATTACTTTGAATATTTATCATAGCTTCGTTAATTTTCAGGTTTATTGTATTAGCTTGTGCTTGAGTAATTACTTTACTTTTTACTAATGAGCTTATCGCATTAGTAATAGGTGTTGATTTAGGTGTTGTTACTGTATCTGGTGTTGTTACTGCATTTGGTGTCGTTACTGTATCTGGTGTTGTTACTGCATTTGGCGTTGTTACTGCATTTGGCGTTGTTACTGCATTTGGCGTTGTTACTGCATTTGGCGTTGTTACTGCATTTGGTGACGTTACTGTATTTGGTGACATATTGCTTGTTATTGCTCCAAGCACTTTACTTGACTGGTCCTGTGTTATTGTCTTTGCAGTAACTAGGTCTTTAAGAGTATTTGAATAAAGTTTCATCATGGCTGTTGAGTTAGATTGGTTAGTTTTCGTAATATTAATTGGTTGTTTTGTAGCCATCGGTACTTTTGTACGACTACTACAACCAGAAAACACCATAATACCCATACTGATACTAATTAGTATTGAAACAATTTTTGTACTTTTCATTTTTCACCATCCTCACATTTATTTTTATTCTATTACTTTATGATTAGGATAAATTCATGAAAATATACTAACAATATTAACAACAACTTTCCCGGAGGCGCTAGGAGCTGACTGAAAATATTAGTTCCTTGCTAATTGTTCTCGCGCCTGTTTTTTTGCTTGAAACCACAACCTAATCAATATAAGTATGCCGAGAATACCAATGATGCACTCTCCCATAAAAACAGCAATTGCGGAAGATGTAAACCTTCCAATTATAGAAGGGATTCCATTCCAAAGTCCATGAAGCACAAACACGGTAACATATGCTCCAATAACTCTTAAATTTAATGTAAATTTTCTCGGAGCACTTTCTCTTAAAAGTACAGTTGCTAAAATAGCTGTCCAAGTACCATGCCCTAGTGGCGATAATATTCCTCTGAGCAGTGTTATATAAACCGTAGATGATAAACTTCCACCACTCTTTAAAAACGTAGTAAATGCATATCCTGAACTCTCTAATGCTGCAAAGCCCATTCCAGCGGCTGCTCCAATAATTAGCCCATCTAGCTGAAGGTCATGGTTTCTATTTCTAAAAATAACTAGTACTCCAACGATTTTTGCAAATTCTTCAATTATACCTATAAATATAGCTGTTGAAAAGTTTAAGTTATGGATAAAAATTGGTTCAAGTATTGCTGCTGCAAAAATCCCTAAAAACCCACCATAAAAGAAACCTGCAAGAGTCATAGGCATACTTACATTGCTTAAAGTTCTTTTTTGATATAAAAAGGCCACATAGATAACTGGTATAAGGAAGTTGCCCAGCATAACTATTGCTGGAAATAGATTTGGGTTTTGCGTTAATACCAAAATTTCTAAACCTACAATGTATATTATTAATCCTATTACTAATAATCTCCACCATTTATAACGTTTTTTACTTGTGTTTTTCTCCATGTTTTTCATATTCCTTTCTTTAACCCTCCCATCGCTTAAGTGATGGAAACATCAAAAACCATAAATGTAAGCTCCTTTCTATGGACTTATATATAATTTTTTATCTGTAGTTAAGAGTCCTAAATATTGCATCTACTAATCTTGATTTAGGATTAACCATACGAGAAGCGGCAATGTGACTAATCCCTGCCGCCATTAAAAAGTTTTATGAAGTTAATATAACTTTCCTTTTGATTAAGTTGTATTTGCATATTAATATCACCTCTTAAGTATAATTTAGCCAATAAATATTTATATTATGTATATAAATTAAATGATTATAAAATTTATAGTCCCACATTTATTTTAAAAAAACTTTGAAAATCATCTTTTTAGAAATTATTATATGAAAAATAAGGCCTAAAACGGAAAATCCATTTCAGGTCTTAATGTTGTTATTAAAATTTAGTTTTTCAGTGACCTTAGCAATAACTGCTGCCAAATAGCACTACAGTCTTATATATGATTCCGTTAGGTAATTATATTGATTTCTATTTGTTTTATGATAATTAGAGGCTACTTCATTACTATTTTGTTTATTAAATTCAATTAAAAATTTATTTATTTTTCGTAAAGCAACCTTTTTATATGTTATTGTATTTTCTTTATATTTTTTCTCACTGAGAAGATACAATTCATACCTTCTAAGATTCTCATTGCTTAATATAAAATATTTATTTTTATTGTTTGAAAAATACCAATCAATATATTGTTTAACATCTTTAAGATATGCATCAATAGTGCATTTTCTTATATATTTCCCCTTCAAATAACATTCAAAATAATTTATAATTACATACCACTCTGATTTGCTTTGAAAAGCATCTTTCTCAATTATATCTTTTATATC
This sequence comes from uncultured Clostridium sp., assembly GCA_964467165.1. Lineage (GTDB taxonomy): Bacteria > Bacillota > Clostridia > Clostridiales > Clostridiaceae > Clostridium_AD. The sequence goes on along the minus strand of CAYXOL010000026.1, from coordinate 28,970 downwards.
CATAACATTACAGTCACTAAGCATTGAAAATACTCCACCCCTCTAATTAACCACCTATAGTCTTTATTCTTTTTTCATTCATCTTACGGTATATGCATGTATATATAATAACATATATACTAACATATATATATATATATACACACATACATATATATATCATAACATACACACTAGTATATATGTTATGATATATATGCGTCAAATTATTTGATTATACTCATTAATGAATATATAGTATCTAAAATAAATGATGCTTTACCAACAAATACAGCAAGTTTCAACATATTAAATAATTATTGTAAGGAGAATTATGATGAATAAAGTACTAATTTCTATGGAAGAAATAACATCAAGAGTTACTGAGTTAATTAAAAATAATGAAGGACCCTTTAGTGTAGTCACCTGTGATATTGACAATTTAAATAATATTAATAGGATTAATGGAAATAATATAGGTGATGAAGTAATTAATAAGGTTATCTCTATATTTAATAATAATTTATCTGAAACAGACTTAATAAGTAGAAGTGGTGATGAATTTACTTTATTACTTGTAAAAAAAGGTGCAGAGAGAAGTTTTATGGATTTAGAGGAAATAAGAAGATATTTATCTGATAATACCTTTGATTTAAAAAGTTCAACTAAAACAGCAAATATTAATATTACTCTAAGTTTTGGGGTTGCTAGCTATCCTAGAGACTCCAAAAATGTTATAGATCTTCTTCGCGTTGCCGATAGCGCCCTTTTTAGAGCAAAAAAACTCGGAAAAAATAGAATTTGCCTATCCGAGGCAGAAAGCATGGTACTTAAATCAAGTTATTTTACCAAAACTCAATTAAACAGACTTTCAGAACTCTCAAAGTTAAATGATAGGACTGAAGCATCTCTTCTAAGAGAAGCATTGGATGGTTTATTTAAAAAATATAACGAATAAAAATTAATTTAAGGACAGTGGATAGATTTATAAAATAAAATCTATCCACTGTCCCTTCTCTATATTTTATACATTTAATTTGCTAATTGTTTTATTTGGAACTAAGATTTCACCAGATTTTTCTAATGCGATTTTTGCCGCAATAGGTCCTATTATTGAGTATATAAATGTAGAGCACAATATGATAACGCGAATTTGAGCTGCATATTCCGGTATAAGATTTCCTGCAACTACAATTAATCCTAATGCAACCCCTGCCTGTGGCATAAGTGTTGGTCCCAAATACTTACATATCTTGTCCTCTTGTTTAGTGATTTTTCCACCTAGCCATGCCCCAGCCATTTTTCCACCAATACGCATAATAACATATAAGAGTCCAATGAGCCCGATTCCACCAAGCGCAGATATTTCAAAACCCGCTCCGGAAATAACAAAGAATATCATGAAAATTGGAGGCGAAAAAGACTCTGTAATTTTCACAACACTATCAATATCCGCATAGATATTTACAAGCACACCTCCAAGTGCCATGCAAGCAAGCAGTGGGGAACCATGAACTAATCCAGCTACCCAATAAGTGATTAATATAAATGCAATAATTATACAAAGTCTATTTGATGTTTTTTTAAAATATCGAAATATTAACTTCATAAGTATACTTGCGGTACCTCCCAAAATAAAGGATATCAAAACTCCATATATAGGAGTTAATATTGATAAAATGATATTAGTGTTAAGACTTGAAGACATCGCCTTTACTATTGTGGTTGCAAATCCAAAGCCTATAAGTGCAACAGCATCATCAATGGCAACCACACTCATAAGCATTGATGTTAATGATCCTTTTGCTTTATATTGATTTATAACCATTATGGTTTGGGCAGGAGCCGTAGCAGCTGCAATTGCCCCAAGCAATATGGCAAGCTCTAAATCAAAACCAAAAATAATTAAACTTATAGTTACAAGAATAATTGCCCCAAAAGACTCCGTGATAGCTATTATAATAGGTGAAATGCCAACTTTTTTAAAATACTTTAAATTGAACTCACTGCCGATTGCAAAGGCAATAAATCCAAGAGCTATATCTGATATAATGGAATATCCATTTACCATATTAACCGGAAGAAAGTTAATAAAAGATGGTCCAAGTAAAAGTCCAGCGATCAAGTAACCGGTTACATTGGGAAGCTTAACAAATTTTGCAAGCCTACCAAAAATTATTCCAGAAAACAGTATTATAGCAACTTCAATTATTAATTTACTTTCCAATTTTTCTAATCCCCTTTGTAAAATCAATTGGCACACTAAAAATTACACCAGAATCTTCAAGTGAAAGATCTCCCACTATAGACTCGATAGCACTGACAGCTTCTTCTAGCTGGTCTTCCTTTATAACTGCAAAGATTACCTTACTTTTTTCTCTTTCAGGATTTAAAAATGCTCTAAGAGACCCTAAAAAAGGAATTTCATCTCGATCATGTTCATGACTTAATAATCTAGCCATGCCCATGCTTTCCAAAATCGTAGCACCGCTGATGTTAATCCGTGCGAGTTCAGTTAACACTGCATCTAATCTCTCTGTTCTATTTAATATAAAAAATAAAAGTTTCATAATTCCCCCCTAAAAACTTTTTTAAAATATTAGTAAATATTTCTAATATATCTATTATAATGCTAATATGTTTAAAATACAAATCTACACCTCAAGTAAGTATGCAATTAATATTATCTCTATGGTCCTTGAATCTACGGAATTCATTAGTTATTCTATACAAATAAAACCTAAGACTATCTTTTATACAAGTCTTAGGTTTAATTTAACTTACCAGGTTATATTTTCCTTTGTCACGCCTCTTAAAATCAAATTAACTAGGGATAAAATAACTACTTGTAGCTCTGGTGTAATTATTTCTTTGCCTGTAATTTGTTGTGCAATAACTCCTACTAACATAATTGTGTTTACATAAATAGTTTTACTCAAATACCATTTCTTGTTAGCTATCACTTGTACAGTTTTTATTTCTGACATTTTATATCCCTCCTTTTTTGTTATTGCCACTCATATTATTAACTTGCTCCAAGTTTTATTCCCAACTATTCCATCACCTTGAAGTGCATTCTTATTTTGATAAGCAATAACGGAATTTCTAGTATTATTTCCGAATATTCCGTCCACAACAATGCTTAGTTTACTTTGCAAATATCTTACTGCAATTCCCACTGAACCTACTTTAAGAATTGGTTTTTCTAAAATAGAATTTATTGCATTTACCATACCTTCTCCGGAAGTTCCAGAAGCGGTAATCCCCAACGCAGATTCACAAGCTTTAATAGCAAATATACTGTTTGTACCTAAAATTCCATCTTCCCTTAACTTCAGACCATTCGCACCAATAAACCCCAATCTATTTAAAGATTTTTGCAATGACAGTAAATTTACATCTAGTTTTGGAGGGTTTGATGTTGTGGTAGACTTATCGAAAGTTAATCCCAAGTATGAGAATATTCCTTTCACAATTGAAATTGCTATTTTTTCTTGGAAGGCATATTGTAATAACGCATTTTCTTCTACAATATTAGAAATAAATGCAGTTTCCACTAAAATCGCTGGCATATAACTCAATCTCAAGACCCCGAAATTCGCAGTCTTACATCCACGATTTGTTAATGCAGTAGCTCCTACAAGTTCTGCCTGCACAAATTTAGATAATTTTGCTCCACTTGAAGATGCAGGGTAGGAAAAGGTCTCTACACCATGGGCGGTTTTATTTACAGCAGAGTTGCAATGAATAGATGTGAATGTATCACATTTGTTGTTATTTGCTATTGTTGCCCTCCCCTGCAAGGTTAAATATTTATCTGTAGTTCTTGTATATATTACATTTTGTCCATTCTCTACTAAAATCCTACCTACAATTTTAGCAATATCTAGAACAATATCAGCTTCATGAGAACGCGTACCTACCGCTCCTGGATCACTACCACCGTGTCCAGGGTCCAAGCAGTGAGTATATATTTTATTAGCCATTTATATTTTCACCCCTATATTTTATTTAATTATCAAAGTGTATTCTTGTCCACTTTTCCATATCTGTAATTTTAGCTGTTTAAATAATCTAATTAACTAAACTAAATTATTTGTTCAATATAATATATGCTCTTCTTTAAAAAAAGTTATGTTATACAATAAATATTTCCTTAATAGTCTGAAAATTAAAAATCACAGTGAAGGCAATTAAAATTACCTTTACTGTGATTTTTAAATTAAATCACCATCTTACCGCTCCATTTTCCACATCTATCTCCAAAGCAGCCTACAATATTTTCTCCATCTTTTATTTGGATTACTTCGCAATTATTACCACAACCATTGCATTCAATACTTCTAGGCACAAAATCATTAGTTGCTACTGAAAAGCCTTTAAAATTTGTTTTCCCACTTTTCATAAGTTCTTCCTTTGCAAGTATTGCAGCCCCTATAGCTCCCATTACGTCGTAGTGCTCTGGAACATAAATCTGAATTCCCAAAGCTTTTTCAAAAGCTGCTTTTATGCCAATATTTGCAGCAACTCCACCTTGGAAAAACACTTTTTTTTGAATATCTTTTCCCTTTCCTACATTACTAAGATAATTCCGTACCATGGCCTCACAAAGGCCTCCTATTATGTCTTCCTCCTTATATCCAAGCTGTTGCTTATGTATCATATCAGATTCCGCAAAAACAGCACACCTCCCTGCTATTCTCACAGGTGATTTTGATTTTATTGCATATTCCCCAAATTTTTCAATAGGTATCTCCAGCCGCTCTGCCTGCCTATCAATAAAAGACCCTGTACCTGCTGCACATACAGTATTCATTGCAAAATCAGTAACTATTCCATTTTTAAGTAAAATTATCTTTGAATCTTGCCCTCCAATTTCTAATATAGTACTTACATCTTTGTCAATTTCTAGAGCCGCCACTGCGTGAGCCGTAATTTCATTCTTTACTATGTCAGCACCTATTAAGAAAGAAGCCATTTGTCTTCCGCTTCCAGTTGTACCTACTCCTCTTATTTGCTCACTATCATATTCCTGGCCTAAAATTTTAAGTCCAAATTGGATTGCCTTTATGGGTTTTCCTTTTGTTCTTAAATATAACTTTTCAATAACCTTTAAGGTATTATCTAATAGCACTATGTTAGTACTTACAGATCCTACATCAACTCCCATATAGTACATTGCTTTTCTTCCTTTCTAACATATCTACAAATGCTTCTATTCTAGTTATATATCCTGCTTCCCCAGTCATTTCATCTACCACCAAAGTCATTATTGGAAAATCTTTCTGGTTTGAAATTGCAGGTAAAATAGCTTTTGATACAATTTCTGGCATACATCCCATAGGAAAAATTTGAATTGCTCCATGGAAATTTTCTTTTTCTGCAATTATTACTTCTCCTATACATTCTCTAGCATGCCCACCTATATAATGCGCAAGATATTCCCTAGATGCCATTCTAATTCCAATTGAATTAAGCTTCAGCGGACTAAGTACTGCATCTTTAATCCACCAACTAGGTGTAAGCATTCTTTTAGTGCTTACTCCGTAATCCATAAGTTTATCTTCTATATAAAGATTAGAAAAGGGTTCAATTATAGTGTAAATTTCTCCAACAATTGCAATTTTTATTGGCGATTTATGTTTATTAATAGGAACCGCCACAATCTTATGTTTATATTCCTTTAATACATTCACCATATCATAGGGTGTTTTTGCTTTTGCAGCATCTATTTTACATTCTTTTAAAAGCTTTTTAAATTCTCCTTTATTTACTTCATACCCCGTTAAATAATGTGCTGTGGCTTCAATTTTTTCTATTAGCTCAATTACCTTATAGGCTGTCTTCAGTGCTATAATCTTTTGGACTTTACTTTTTGTGCTATTATTTGAAATTTTAGATAGCCGATTTAGTAATTCTTTCTTGCCAATGTCAAAAGGACTATCAACTACAATAAAAGTTAAATCGTGTCCTATTCTCTTTAGTGCGTTCATCTGTAATTCACAGTACTCACCAAACCTACAAGGTCCGCAGCTGCCAACAATGATTATGGTATCTGCACCCTTCTCTATACTCTGCAAATAATTACCCATCATAATTTTATAAGGCAAACACATTTCTTCCGGGGAAATTTTCGAACCAAGTTCTAGTGCCTCATTGCTAGTAAAAGGTGGAATTATACATTCTATTCCTAGTCCCTCAAATAGTGCTTTAGCAGCAAGATATGTGTTTCCTAAATGTGGAAATGTTATTTTCATTGTTTTTTTTCCTTTCTATCATATCAATAAAAGCCTCAATTCTTGTGTCTAGAGCTCCTTCACCAGTATGTTCATCAACTTTTAATATAAGTAATGGAAGTTCTTCAATTTCTTCTTTAATAAGTTCAAGTACCACAGAGTCTATACCACAGGCAAAGGAAGATATATATATTGCTCCTGAAATTTTATTATCTTTTTCTATAGCCCTTGTGAACCCATAGGAATTTGTAGCAAAGGTCCAAAATGGCCTTTTATAAAGACTCTTTACTTGTAATTTAATTTGATCCTCTTCTACGTATTCCTCTGTTACAACACCCACGCCCATTTTATTTAATTTTTTTACTACATTCATATTAATGAAAGTGTCGTATATATTATATGGATGCCCAACTAGAGCAATAGTTGTTTTAAAACCTTCATCTTTAATACCAAATTTAAAATTTTTCTGCTCTTCTAACGCCATGTTAAATGCTGCTTTTATTTTACTTGTATCTTTGGTAATCATTTTCCCAAGTTTTTTACACCAAGCATATAGCTCCTTCTCACTACTAGCATATATAGGTTCTACCATTAATTTTGGCAAATCCGGTATGCTATATACTATCATTTCCGGAAGCCCACAAAACTTTGGACATATAAACTCCCCAGGTCGAACCCTCATAATTCTTGGTATTATTAATAAATCACATTTGTCCTTTATATCTATTATATGCCCATGAAATATCTTTATAGGCAAACAAGCCTCGTCAACGCAGTATTTAATTCCCTTATTTAAAATATCTTTATTCGTATCTTGAGATGTAATTACTTCTACATCTAATTCAATTAAAAACCTTCCAATAAAGGGGTGATATTTATAATATAGTAGGCCTTTTGGAACACCAACTTTCATAACTCCCTCCTTGCATTTCAAATTTTCAGTACTTCTCTATTCTGAACTATTAATCAAAAAAATATTCCTAAAATATTTAATATTCACATATTATGTAATAAAATATAATTGTGCATCATATTTTATTTACAAGGCAGTAAAAGGATGTGATAGTTTGATTGTCAATTTAAAGAAATATATTCTATTTGTACTATGTATTCTTTTCTCTTTAAACCTATATGGCTGTAACTATAAATTTAATAAAAATATTTTTACAAAGACTAAACCAACCAATTATTATTACACCAACTTATTGATGAAGGATTTGTCCCTAGAAAAGCCCACTGATCTTTACACTCTGTATATGAATTTTTATAAAAAGAAGGATTTTTCTGCGGAGGATTTATCTACTTTTACACATTTTTTTGATTCATTAAATAAGGATAATTTCATAAAAAAACCATCTAACATTCCAAATAAACCAATATATAAAATATTTTTAACCTTTAGTAAAAATAAATATATTGTAAATATATATAATGAAAATCTCATTTCCATATATCCCTGGGATGGAGGATACAGTATGGATTACATTGACACAAGTAAAATGTATAAAGCCTATAATCTTTATGGACTCTGCAAATACCTTATACCTGAATAAGGTATTTCTTTTTTTTGTAGTATTATTGCATTATCCTCTATAAATAATCACATTATAAGTATATAATTTTGATTATAGATAATTCACAAAGAGAAAAATGTAAATAACAATCCATGAATTGTTATTTACTTCAGCTAACTACAAGGTAACTAACAATTTTGAATTTCTAGTTATCTTCCATAAGAAGGAGAGGGTAATGTATGCAGTCTATAGATTTTAAAGATATTAATCAAAAAATATCAAGAAAATTATTAAGTACAAAATATTTAAAAAACCATAATATATCAAAAACCCTTATTGAAAAATTTTTAGGTAGCTCCTGCTATTTAGAAAATCTAAAGGTTATGATAGAATGCAGAGATTTCACATGTCTACGTACTCTTTTGATTTGTGAGAATGTTATGAGTGAGCTATGCAATGGTCCATTACCCAAGGATATGCTTAAGTACTTGTATAATTTCACATTATATAAATCCTTTCCAGATGCAGTAGCTATACCTCTTGATAATAATCTACAAACTGCCTCCGAATTATATTTATCTGTTCTTAGAATTGTCTGCAATATGCAAAAAAGTTATGAGGATAACACTTGGCAAAATAAATATGCCATGAATTTTTTACTACAAAACGAAATAGATGATTTAGAAATTCAGGATGAATATATAAAATTTACTAAAGGTTTCAAGAAAGATTACATATATGAAATGATGAAACTAAATGGCGAGGTTTTTAAATATAATACCCTTGATCATATTTGTGGAGTCCATTATTTGGCACTGCATCTTGCAAGGCAACTAAAGGTGAAAAATGTAAAAATAGATTTAGGAAGAGTATCAGGAGCCGCTGCGGGGCATGATGTTGGGAAATATGGTTGCTTTGGTGAAGATCTCAAAAGAGTTCCTCATTTACATTACTATTATACAGATCAATGGTTTAAAAAATATGGAATAAATTACATTAGAAATATTGCAATAAATCATTCTACCTGGGACTTAGAGCTTGAAAATCTATCTCTGGAATCACTTATATTAATTTATTCTGACTTTAGAGTTAAAAATCTGGAAACAAGTAAGGGTCCTACCATGAACATATTTTCCTTAGACAAATCCTTTAAGGTTATACTGGACAAATTAGAAAATGTAGATGATAAAAAAGAAAAAAGATATAGAAGGGTATATGCAAAGCTTAAAGATTTTGAAGATTATTTGATTAGTATTGGCATTAACACAAATCTAGAAAACAATGAGAATCTAGGAACTTATAAAGCTCCAATTTATTCTCTAATGCAAGGAAATGATATAGTTCAAAACCTTAAATTTCTTTCTATAAACCATAATATTAACCTAATGCATACACTACGTGATGAACTTTCTTTAGATGAAATATTAGAACAAGCTCGAAGTGAAAAACATTGGAAAAATTTAAGGCAATATATAATGGTTTTTGAGGAATATTCTACTTATTTAACTCAAAAACAAAAGCTACAAACCATGAAATTTCTCTATGACAATTTAACTCATTCTGAAGATGATATAAGACGCCTTTGCGCTCAGCTTATCGGTGTGCTTATAGCTATTTTTGACGAGGATTATAATAAGGAAATTCCCAAAAATGTAAATATAGAAGATCCTACTATTTCAAGTTCAGATTTATTTGTAGAATATTTGAATTTATTACTATATCCAAGTCACAAAATGATTCCAACTCATAGAACTTGGATGGGATATAGCACTAAAATTATGGTTAAGTCTTTATTTGAAAATTGCAGAAAAAGCATGCTTATACCCTATAGAAATATTCTTCTTAAATATTATGAAGTATCTCGCTCTACAAACACAGAAACTCAACTGTTTTTATTGGAAACAACAAAATATGTTCCCATGGACCCCTACCATGACAACTTGTCTATATTGTTTAAATATGTAATTTTAATGACAAATAAGAGAAGCAGTATTTTAAGACTTTCTGCCTTAGAGGTTATAAATCTTTTAATAATTAAACTTCCAAAATCAAACTATTTAAAAGATAATTTAATAGGTCAATTTTCAAGTTATTATACTAAAAGTAAAATCCCTGCAGAAAATTTACTTAAACTTAGGATCTTCACATTACTTAATTTAAAAACTTCCATTCCTATTTTTCAAAAATTTTGTGAAGAGGATTACTCAAAGATACCTGATATATTTTTAAGTAATTTAAAAACAGCAACTAATTGGATAAAAAAGAAAAACCAAATTGATTTACTGTTAAATTATACTATAAATAAAGCGCCTTCCACAGGTCTTCACACAGCTATTCATTTTTGTAACTTACTTAAAGTAAGCGCTGTTGAAAGCGTTCGAAGTAGGGCGGGTATTGCCATTCTTAAGCTTATGCCAATACTTACTCTGGCTGAGCGAAATGAAATTTCAGTAGAACTTCTTCGTGCACTTGAAATAGAAGGTCATCGGTTTACAGAGTATATTCCACCATACCTTGGTGAAATACTTCTCTGGCTGCAACCTGTAGAGTTAAATGAAATTATTGACGATTTGAAAATTAAAATAAAAATATCTAATGAAAATGTAAAGCCTCTTTTTCTTAAGACCCTTGGTGTGTGCCTGGCTAACTATCCTAAGTATAGCAATAGATTTATTGAAAAATCAGAGGACTATGACAATCGATTATTAAATATACTTGGTATCCTTTTAAATGGCCTAGCTGATTACAAAACAAAGGTTAAGGAATCTGCCATAATTACTTTTGGGAAAGATGTTTTTGGCTCTAAACTCCTATCCCTTGAGGAGAAAATTATTATATTTAAGTTAGCTTCAAAAAAAATTCTTACACTGATTACAGAGGATAACACGCAGCAATTACTTTTTCTTACAAATGCTGCAGCCCTAAATCACATATATAGATTTATATCAGATTTTAACTTTTTTATAGGTGAAATTGATATACCTATTCCTTCAAAGACAGCCTTTTTCCCAGGCACCTTTGACCCCTTTTCACTTAGTCATAAGAATATTGCAAAATCAATAAGAAATATGGGTTTCGAAGTTTATTTATCTGTGGATGAGTTTTCTTGGTCAAAGAAAACTCTACCAAACTTGCTTCGTAAAAATTTACTTAGCATGTCCATTGCCGATGAATTAAACATTTTTATTTACCCAGAAAACTTCCCAACAAATATTTCTAATCCAGCGGATTTAAAACAGTTAAAGGATAACTTTAGTGAATCTCAGGTTTATTTTGTTGCTGGTAGTGATGTTATAATAAATGCTTCTTGCTATAAAAAGTCTGTAACTAAGTTCTCTATACACAATTTCCCACATATAATTTTTGAGCGTGGAAAAAACAAACAATTAGATGAGGCTAAGAAAAAAATCCTTGGAGAAATCAAATTAATAAATCTTCCTTCTAGTTATGCCAGCATAAGTTCTAGCCAAATAAGAAATTATATTGACGATAATCGTGATATTTCAAGTTTGATTGATCCATTAGTCCAGCAGTATATTTATGAAAATGGTTTTTATCAAAGGGAACCACAAGATAAACTTTCCCTTGCATACCCTCATATAGATATTGAATTTGCTGAAGAATTTACCGAATCTTTCATCAAAAAACTTTCTAATGCCTGTAATGATAAAGAACTTGTGTTCCAAATATTAACTGATCTTTCAAAAAAAATCGCACCAAAACTTGTACTAATTAAAGATATCCAAAATCATGAAATTTTAGGTTTTGCATCAATGCACTGGATTCGTTCCAATATTTTATACAGTGAATTGTATGATGATAAATTATCAAGATATGTTCGTGAGAATTCCTCTGGCAGAATTATTCTTATTGACCTAGTTTATATAAATAATAAGGAAAAAAGCAAAGAAAAAAATAAAATATTAGAGCAAATACTTATTACAGAATCTTTAGCATATGCACTGTCTAAAGATTATGAATATGCAATTTTCAAACCAATCCTTCAAGAATTATATGCACCATCCTTAATAGAACTTCTATATTTGCATGGTTTTAAAAGAGTTGAAACTACTGACCCTAGCCTAATAGCCCTTGTGGTAGATATGAATAATCCTAGTGTATTAAACTTAGATTTGGAAAATATTCTAAAAGAGCCTTTTAGAAGTAGTCCCAGGGTAAAGCAAATTATCTGCAGTACAAGAAAAAGGTTACAACAAGCTATTTCTAATTTGTATCCTGGAGAACTGGTACTATCCTTTGATAGTGATGTGCTTCATCAACAAATGATAAAAAAAGTTTGCAGTGAAAATAGCGTTCCAATTAAAATAAGTCACAATAAACAAACAGGGGACGCTATGTGTGTACCTTATGGTGACATTTTAGACAGATATATAGTTCCCAATACTGTTACTAAATCACTGCATACAGAAAAATTTTTTAGGCCCGATATTAAGACGTTCCATATTGCAGAATTCCCTTATTACTTAAACCTTGAGCATCAAATTAAAATGATAAAGTCCTTTAATAGGCCCGTAATACTGGTGGATAATATACTTCATAAAGGCTATAGGATGAAAGCTTTAGACCCTCTCTTAAAAAAGGAGTCGGTAAATGTCACTAAGATCATTGCTGGTATCCTTTCTGGACGTGGAAAGGATTTAATGGATATGCAGCATCGTGATGTGGATAGTGTTTACTTTATACCCAAGCTTAAGGTTTGGTTTAATGAGAATACACTATACCCTTTTATAGGAGGTGACGCGCTTTGGAGGGGCACTTATCCAAAACGAAACTTGCTTCCTTCCATTAATTTAATACTCCCTTATACTTATCCAGTATTTATAAAAAATGCTCCACCAAAGACACTATATGAATTATCTAGGGTCTGTATTGAAAATTCTATAGAACTTTTAAAAGTTTTAGAAAATGAATACCATATTTTATACACTCGTAATTTAACTTTAGCGTCGTTGGGTGAAGTGTTTACTATTCCACGTTGTCCTGATATTGGACGTGATTTGCAATATGATTTAAATATATCACCCTCCCACTACCTAGAAAATGATTTGCAACAATTACGTAGGCTAGATAATATATTGTAATAAACCTAAGAATAAATAAAAAGAGGTGTTTTAAAATGTTTTACTATATCCATCATGAAAAACTATTGATATCCCAGGAAAACTATCCTGATATAGATATTATGTCTGAGAGTGAAGCAGAAAAATATAGGGGCATGATATATGCCCTAAGTAAGCTAAGTCCGGAGGTGTCACGCCGGAGTTTCTCTGTTTCCCATGAAAATTTTCTCTTTTTAGAGAAAGAAAATCTAAATTTACTTGTAAATCCAAAAGTATCGACTATTAACCTGCCTCAGTGGCTAAAAAATGCTATTTGCAGCAATAGGGTTACTGCTTTAAATACTATGTACCCTAATTGGGAACAGGTATTAACCTATAAGGAGCCTAATAAATGGAGAATAAACGTGGTAGGACTGGGTGATGTAGGTGGTACTTTACTTACAGGTCTAAAACTTTTAGGAGTAGATAAGATTCAAAGTTTAGGACTTTATGATAGGGATATAAACCGCAATGAACGATACAAGTATGAGCTTAGTCAAATTCTTTCACCAGATATGGAGGAGTCTTCTATAAAAATAATTTCCTTAAAAGAAGAGGATGTATTTGACTGTGATATGTTTGTATTTTGCGTATCTGTTGGAGTACCAGAAGTGGGACGTGAGTCTACAGATGTTCGATTAGTTCAGTTTGAAGGTAATTCTAAGATTGTTTCCCACTACGCTACTGTTGCAAGAGAGAAAAACTTTAAGGGTATATTTGCTGTGGTATCAGATCCAGTGGATTTACTTTGCAAAAGTGCCTTTATTGAAAGTAATAAAGGCAGCGATGGTAATATGGACTTTAAGGGACTTGCCCCAGAACAAATTAGGGGCTATGGTCTTGGAGTTATGAACGCAAGGGCCTGCTATTATGCCTCTAAGCAAGATTCTACAAAGCATTACATAAATGAGGGTAGAGCCTTTGGTCCCCATGGAGATGGTCTTATAATAGCAGATAGCATCGTAAACTACAATGAGGTACTTTCAGATGCATTAACCCATAGCACAAAGACTGCTAACTTAGAAGTTAGGTCAACAGGCTTTAAACCCTATATTGCTCCTGCACTTTCTTCTGGTACACTGTCAATACTTTCCACTATTAATTCAAAGTGGCACTATAGCGCTACCTTTATTGGTGGTACTTTTATGGGTTGTAGAAATAGACTTCTGCCTTCTGGTGTTCAACTTGAAACCTTGGACCTAAATGAAGTACTGCTACGCAAACTAAATTCAACCTATAAGCTTCTTAGCGAATTTATTTGATTAGGTAAAAATAATGTAGAAAGGAGTTTTTATGAAGGACGTATTTGTAATTGTGCCAAGCAAAAATATCTCTGTGATGCTTTCAGAAATGATATCAAAAGTTACTGATTACTGCAATTGTACTTTAGTTAAGGATTCTAACAATATTCCTAACCTTCAAAACAAAAAAATATTCTTTGTTTCTGAAATCACTGATATTAGTTGCGATGTTCCAATGCTTGAATTCTTCTCAAAATTATATGAAAAAGGTAACGATTGTCTTTTAGGCTCTACCGCTGCAGTGCTAATTCATAGTTGTACAGAACATGGCACTAAACGTACAAGCCAAGATATTATTTATCTTGCAAACAACTTAGGTTGCCGTTTCATAGGTCATAGTGTAGTAGAAGCCACTTGTTCCCTAAGAAATTTTCTCACTTGGCAAAAGCTTTTGAATTTGCCCCTTGAAGAAATTTGTTTGACTATGTGCTCTAGACTTCGAAACAGATTATTAGAATATAACCCCATTACAATAAATAATCCTAAAATATTAGTATTATACTCAAGTCCTCATAAGACTTCTAATACATTGGATTTATGGCATTTGACCTCCGCTCATCTTTCGCAATATGATATTCAAGAACTGCAAATAGAAAATGGAGAGGTTTTAGACTGTAATGGCTGCTCCTATAAATTATGCACTCATTACGGCGCACAAAACAAATGTTTTTATGGTGGAGTAATGGTGGATGATGTACTTCCCTCCATCGAGAAATCTGATGCCATAATATGGCTATGCCCTAACTATAATGATGCAATAGCTTCAAATCTGACAGCTGTAATAAACAGACTTACAGTGCTATATCGAAAAATAGATTTTTACGATAAGAATATTTTTGCAGTGGTGGTGTCCGGTAGTTCTGGAAGTGATTCTATTAGCAAACAATTAATTGGGGCCTTAAATGTAAATAAGGGCTTTAGTTTGCCACCATATTTTTCTATAATGGCCATTGCTAATGACCCTGGTGATATTTTTAATGTTCCTCAAATTCATGAGCTAGCTAAATCTTTTGCAGAAAATATTAAAGTGCCACCCACGTGGCAAGTGGCAAAAGTGACAAGTTCTAGCCTATAGATTTTATCAACAGCCACTTCCACAAACTGTTTCCTATACAAAAATAAAGCAGGCCAGTATAGTCTAGACTATACTGGCCTGCTTTACTAACTAATTGATTTCTAAAGATGCCTTGATTTGAATTATGGGTTTATTCAAAATCGGATGAATAACGTAAGGCGCTATATCACACAATGGTTCTAAAACAAACATCCTTTCCTGCATTCTTGGATGTGGCAATATTATTTCCTCTAGCGAACTAATTACATTATCATATAATAATACATCCAAATCTACAGTTCTAGGTCCCCATCTTATAACTCTTTCCCGTTTAAATTCCTTTTCTATAGATAAGAGGAATCGTACAAGCTCTAATGGATTTAAAAGCGTTTTTACTTCAATAGCGCAATTTAAAAAATCCTCTTGCTGCAGATATCCTACAGGACTTGTTTGATAAAGTTTTGATCTTTTTGTTATTTTAGTATGAAGTGAATTGTCTATAAGCTCTAATGCCCCATTAACGTTTTTTTCTTTGTCCCCCATATTTCCACCAATACCAATGTATGCAGTATGCCAACTTCTATCTAACTCTACTGCTGCGTACTTAAGAGGCTTTCCAATAGGTGCCCAAGGTTTTTTGATTTTAACTACTACTCTTTCAACTAAATCGTATTTTAGCAGTATAAATTCCGCTAGTTTTTCTGTAGCTTTCTCTATCAAGTCATAACTTTCCTTTTTAAACTCTTCCTCAACCTGTTGACACAGTTCACCATAATGAACTGTTTTTGTTAAATCATCAGTAATCCCTGCTTGTCTTAAACTAAGGAAAAGTTCTAATGAAATTAAAAACCGTTGTCCTAATTTTTTTTCCTCTTTAAATGCACCATGATGTGCGAAAACTTCTAAGTCTTTTATATAAATTTTGTCCATAGTATTATCCCCTTATTCTTTTTACTTTCTGCATATAGCATCTGTCATGATGCAAACCCTTTTATTTTCTTTTATGTCATGTACTCTTACAAATTCGCACCCCTTCATAATTCCTATAGTAGTAGTTGCTAATGTTCCCTCTAGCCTCTCCTCCACAGGTAAATTTAGTGCAAATCCCACCATAGTTTTTCTTGAGGTTCCAAGAAGTACTGGATATCCTAGGGTATTTAATTTTTCTAAGTTACTCATTGTTTTTAAATTATCCTCATAGCTTTTTGCGAAGCCTATGCCTGGGTCGAGTATTATATTTTCTCTTTTAACTCCTGCTTTTAGTGCAATTTCAATACTTTCTTCTAAATCCACTAATATATCTTGGATTAAATTAGTGTAATTTTTATTGTCTCTATTGTGCATTAAGCAACAAGGCACATTGTACTTAGCTGCAACTGTAGCAATATACGGATCTTTCTTAAAGCCCCATACATCGTTAATCATAGCTGCCCCTGCTTTTATGGCAAGTTCTGCAACCTTACCTTTATATGTATCTACAGAAATAGGCACCTCTATTTCCCTCTTTAAAGCCTCTATAATAGGTACTACCCTTTTAATTTCTTCTTCCTCACTTACAGACTTATGCCCGGGCCTTGTAGATTCGCCTCCAATATCAATTATATCTACTCCATGATAAACCATTTGTTTCGCATGCTTTATGGCTGTCTCAATATCATTAAATTTTCCGCCATCAGAAAAAGAATCCGGTGTAACATTTAAAATACCCATTATGTAAGTTCTTTTTCCTATTTCAAAGTTTCGGTTTCCTATTTTCATAACTACCCCCTATAAACATTAAATTCGACCACTAAAGTTTTAGTATGTTATCTTCAGGTTTTTCTTCTCCACTGGCCATTTACAATCACAAGTGGCATCACATTTAGCACAATTTCTTGAAAGCTTGTCACACTTATATAATATATAGCTTAAACTATTTAACTTATCTTTACTATTCCTATGATCATTTATTGCCTCTAAAATATCATCTATTTCCTTGACGTCATAGTTACATTGCCTCAATATGTTGCCCGCGATTTCCATACTAGCAATATTATGAGGCGTCATATTCTCATATTCTTCTGCCCTCCCTATATCATGCAGCAGTGCAGCTGCATAAATTATATGTTTGGGTATATTAAAGTTATTTTCTAGACTTATTATATACATAATTCTTGCCACGTCTAAAAAATGTTGCATATCATGCAAACAAAATCGTCTTTGTTTTTCTAACTCTTCTATCTTTTTTAAATTATATTTAAAACTATGATTTTCTATAATAAGATTAATTCTCTCATTCATTAAATAATTTTCCATGATTCCCACCCCTTTAGAGTAGTATGTATTCGCCTTCTAGCCCATCTAAATAAACTTTATCACTTGTAATTTTCTACATATCTATCATAATACCTTTTTATTTGTGATACAACCCCACTTTCAGATAAAATCTTATCTGAAATTTTATTTATCTTCATAATACCCATAATACTGTTAGTTATAAAACCTTCCTGGGCTTCTATTAATTCGCCATATGTAAATTCTCCCTCTTGAATTTCAAATCCAATAGACAATGAATTTTTTATAACAAAATCTCGTATAATTCCAGGTAGTAAACCGCATCTAATCTTAGGTGTGAAAATAATTCCATCCCTTACAAAAAATATATTGCTTATAGCCCCTTCACTTATAAATCCCTCTGCATTTAAAAATAGTGCTTCATTATACCCTTTTTTTATAATCTTATCCCGCTCTATTATATTCTCTAAATAATTGAAAGATTTTACATAAGTTAAGTTGGAATATGCATTTCGCCGTGTCTCACTTAATCCTAAAGAAAATCCTACCTCATAGTCACTATTTTTATATGGAATTTCTCTTTTAGTAATTATAGTGTTTTTCTCAGATACCATAATTTTTAGCACACAGTTTTTACAATTAAGCTTTTTTGCACCAACATAAATTTCATCCTCAGTAATCTTTTTATTTACACCAATTGTTCCAAGTCCACTATTTAGCCTTTGTACATGTTCTGGAACAAATATTGGTTTTTGCCTAACTAATATAGTTTCAAAAACTCCCCGTCCAAAGTAAAATCCACTATCCAAGGATATCTTCTCTTCACTCAAACTACCGTTTATAAGTATCATAATACCCTCCTGGTGCCACCCACGTGGCAAGTGGCAAAGATGCCACTTGCCACGTGGGTGGCACTACTCTATAAGACTCTCATTAGCGCCTTTGCTTTATCTATGGTTTCATCATATTCACATTTTTCATTGGACTCCCAAGTTATCCCACCACCTACGCCAAAATAAGCATGATTGCCTTTTATTAAAATTGTTCTAATAATTATATTCAAATCTACGTTTCCGTCAAACCCCAAATATCCCAGTGCTCCAGTGTATATATTCCTTCTAACTGGCTCTAATTCATCAATAATTTCCATTGAACGTATTTTAGGTGTACCTGTTATAGAGCCTCCAGGAAAACACGCCTTAATGCATTCTAGTGGACTTATACCTTCTTTTAGCTGCCCTACTACAGTAGATACTAAATGAAACACGGTGCTATACTCCTCTAATTTAAAAAGTTCTGTTACTTTAACAGAGTTTATCTTACATACTTTACTTAAATCGTTTCGTTCTAAGTCTACCACCATCAAAAGTTCAGACTTATCCTTTTCACTGTTTATTAGTATATTTTTGTTTTTTATGTCCTCCGCTACATCTATGCCTCTTGGCATAGTACCTTTTATAGGTCTAGTTTCTACCATTCTATTTTTAATTGAAAGAAATCGTTCTGGGGAAGAGCATATTATATTAAAATCTTCAAAATTCATAAAGGCAGCAAAGGGAGCTGGATTTATGTGTCTTAAATCCTTGTATATTTCATATGGACTTTTACGGGTGTTACAAGTAAATCTTTGAGTTAAATTGGTAATATATATATCTCCAGTTTTTATGTAAGATCTTACCTTTGATACCGTATGTATATAATTGTTCTTTTCAAAACCTGAAGTAAATTTATTAACTATACTTCCTACTTTCTCATATTCAATTTTACTTCCCTTTTTTATCCTGAGTGTAATATCTTTGATACTTTCCTTCTGTGATTTAAGCATTCCTAGTGCAGATACATACACACTTTTATCAAGATTATCCAAGATAATAATGTTATCATAAAAATTATAAATGCAATATGGTATATCTATATCCTCCTTGGCTATATTGGGTAGTTCTTCTACTTCCCTTGCCAAGTCGTAGGAAAAGTATCCTATGCCACCAGCTACAAAAGGCAACTCTGTATTGTTTTCTATAGCATATTCTTTTATAATTTTATCTAACTCCGCAAAGGTATCCCCCATATATGTTTCTTCACCTTTATAGCATTTACCATTCTTACTTTTAAATGTTAAAAAACAGTTGACCCCTATAAAGGAATAACGTCCTAAAGTTTCCGGGTCTCTAGCACTATCTAAAAATGTTGTATTTAAATCTTCTTTAAATATTGAATATATTTCAAAACCATCAAGTTCCGTTTGTATTTTCTCAATTAACAGCTCCATTTTTTCTCCTTAGCTTTTAACATTTTTTTTGAGTTCTAACTTCATCAATAAAATTTTTAATAATTTCGTGACCGTATTCCGTAAGCTCTGCTTCAGGATGAAATTGCACCCCTTCAATATGATACTGCTTATGTCTTATTCCCATTATAACTCCATCATAAGTTTCACTAGTTACTTCTAACACTTCTGGCAATGTGGCTCTCTCTATTATTAAAGAATGGTATCTTGTAACCTTCATCGGGCTTACAATGTTTTTAAACATATATTTTCCACTATGTACAATTTCAAATACTTTTCCATGTACTGGCTGCGAGCCTTGAATAATTCTTCCCCCAAACACCTTCCCTATAATCTGATGCCCTAAGCATATTCCTAAAATAGGTATGCTCTCTTTGAATTTTTCAACTATTTCCATACATTTACCTGCATCTTCTGGTGATTTGGGACCTGGTGAAATAATTATAGCTTCTGGTTTAATTCTCTCAATATCCTCCATTGAAATTTTGTCGTTTCTATAGATTAATATTTCCTCACCCAGCTCCTCAAAGTATCTAACTAGGTTGTATACAAATGAATCGTAATTGTCTATCATCAAAAACATAAACGCTCTCCTATTCTCTTATAATTACCTATTATAGCAAATAATTCGAAGAAAATCATCAGGATTAAAATAAGCCTCATAAAGGCTCTTGTTATTTTAGAAAGTAATCTTTTAATTGATTCATAGCCCCTTCAGTGACCCCCATAGCTTTTCCATACTTATTATATTTTTTATAGGTTTTTTAGAAAAACAAACTCGAATTATGTAAAAAAATATTGACGTTGACGTATTTTGAAGTATAAAATAAAATGTAATAATAAGCATATTGGATTTAGCAAAATTATTAAGAGAGGTTGTTATAAAATGATTCCCACATTTCAATTATCAGAGTTAGTGCTTACAATAACTGAAACTATAGACCTAGTAAGCCCAATTGTGGCTAACCATCATAAGTTAGTAGCCTATATTTCATATTCTTTAGCTAAGCAATTAGAATTATCTACTCATGAACAAATTGAATTAGAAATTGCCGGGTCACTACATGATATTGGTGGTTTAACACTTTTAGAAAGACTTGCACCTATTGAATTTGAATATAAGGATTATGATTTCCACGCTGAAAAAGGATATTTATTATTAAATAAATTTAAACAATTTTCAAATATTTCGGAAATAATACGCTATCATCACTATAGCTGGTTGAATGGAGAATGTATTGGTATAAATAATCAAACAATCCCCTTGGGGAGTCATATATTACATTTAGCTGACCGAGTTTCTATATTAGTGAATACGCAAGACACAAATATACTAAATTCTGTTTATAAAATAAACAAAAAAATAAGTAAGGTAAAGGGTGATTTATTTCATCCTCAAATAGTTGATGCATATATGGAACTATCTAAAAAAGATAGCTTTTGGCTAGGCATGCAATATCTTGACAGACCCAATTTTATCACACAAAATAGCAATAATGATTTTTTTATTTATACCGACAATAGTTTAGAAGACTTTATGATATTCATGAGTCGCTTGGTTGATTTTAAAAGTCGCTTTACATCATCGCATTCCTCTTCTGTAGCTGCTTGTTCCGAGACCATTGCTAAATATGCAGGATTTAGTGAGAATCAGGCTAAAATTATAAGATATGCAGGATACATTCACGATTTAGGAAAACTAGCTATACCAACTGAAATACTCGAAAATCCTGGCCCCTTAGCAAAAGCTGAATTTGATTTAATGCGAACACATGCTTATCATACTAACAGGGTTTTAGCGAATGTACGCGGTTTTGAAACTATAAGACAATGGGGATCACTACATCATGAAAAATTAAATGGGAGTGGATATCCCTTTGGACTTAAGGATGAAGAAATCCCCTTGGGTTCAAGGATTATGTCAGTTGCAGATATATTCACTGCTCTAATGGAAAAGCGACCGTATAGAGATTCAATGACAAAAGAAAAAGCATTAAATATTCTAGTATCAATGTCTGATGCTTATGAAATTGATAGGAACATCGTAGAAATAGTAAAGACTAATTTTTATGAACTAGATACTATTAGAGAAAAAGCATATCAAGATACACTACGAGAATATGAAGAATTTACTAATGAAGTTGAAAAAATCAGAAATCTAAGTTAATTTATTATAAACCCCTTTCAATATTGCTGAATATTAGTTAAAATGATGTAAGGCACATTAAAAGTAAATAATTTAACATACTTATTTTAATTTATTTATATGTGACCTATGGTAAACTTTAGATTCGAGGTGATTTTATGTACAATAGAGGTGATTTTCATCTTCATACAAATGCATCTGATGGAAAACTAAGTCCTAAGGAATTAATTTATACAGCTTCTACAAGAGGTTTAGATATTATTGCAATAACAGATCATGACACTACTTTAAATGTTGAAGAGGGAATTAGGGAAGGTTTAAGTGAAAATATAAGGGTAATACCTGCCATAGAGCTCTCTACTATTCACAATAAAGAAAGTATTCATATTTTAGGTTATTTTAAAGATGACAAATATAAAAATGGAGTCTTTCAAAATTACTTAAAGGATATGGAGAATTATAGAGTATTAAGAGCTGAAAAGATAGTGGAAAATCTAGATACATTTTTCAATATAAAATTGGATTATCAGAAAATTTTAGATGATGCCAAGGGGGTAATAGCTAGACCTCACATAGCTAAAGCTATAATGAATGCTGGTTACAAATATGATTGGAAGTATATATTTGATAATTTACTTTCGAACGATAGCCCAGCATACGTGCAAACCAAGAAAATTTCAACTGCGGACGGTATCTCTATGTTAAAGAAAGTTAATGCATTAGTAGTACTTGCCCACCCTGTACTAATCAAAAAGTCTTCTATAGATGAAATGATGGCATTTGATTTTGACGGTATTGAGGCCGTCTATCCAGTAAATACAAAAAAACAAAAGGCTTTTCTAAAAGCAAAGGCTAGAGAATACAATAAGTTTATTACTGCAGGCTCAGATTTCCACGGCATTACAACCTCTGATACCAGTCATGGTGTTATTGGTTCAGTTTTCCTAAGCCATAATGAGCTAGATATCTTTGTAAAAGAATTAGATTCATAAAAAGGGATGTTTTCACATCCCTTTTTTGTTTCCCTTAAAAGCGTTAAAAAAAGTATATATTACGTAAACTGCATTTGAACAAGCTTTAATAATTCTTAGATGATTTTATGAAAGATACGTGAAGAAAAGTACATGTTTGAGCGCTAGCGAGTTTGTACTTTTTAGTATCTTTCATAAAATCAGCTTAGAATTACTTAGCATAGTGAGATGCAGTTGTAGTAATATATACTTTTTTTCTTTAAATCTCTATTAAAAATGCTTCGTAAGCTCTAAAAGCTTCATATATATCTGCTTTACTTGCAATTTCCCATGGTGCATGCATGTTATGAAGCGCAACTCCTGAATCAATAACCTGCATACCATACTCAGCTAATATATAAGCTATAGTACCGCCGCCGCCTTGATCCACTTTGCCAAGCTCTGATGTTTGCCATGAAATTTTATGTTTTGCCATTATAGTTCTAAGCTCTGCAATAAATTCTGGGTTTGCATCGTTACATCCACCTTTTCCGCGAGCTCCAGTATACTTGTTTAAAACTATACCTTTACCAAAGTATGCAGAATTTTGTTTTTCCATAACTGAAGGAAAGTTAGGGTCAAAAGCAGCACTTACGTCAGAAGATAACATTTTTGAATTTGCTAATGCTCTTCTTACTTTTAGATCACTATATTCTCCCATTAAATTAACAACTTCAGCTACTGTATTTTCAAAGAATCTAGATTGCATTCCTGTTGCACCAATACTACCTACTTCTTCTTTATCTACAAGTAAAACTATACAAGTTTTATCTGTTTCTTTAATGTTCATTAATGCTTCATAAGATGTATAAGCACAAACTCTATCATCATGTCCATAAGCCATAATCATACTACTATCTAGTCCGTAACTTCTGGCTCTTCCTGCTGGTACTACTTCAAGTTCAGATGATACAAAATCTTCTTCGTCTATATCATATTTATCATTTAGAAGTCTTAATATATTTAACTTAACTCTATTTTTAGCTTCCTTATCTTCTACTGGTATGCTTCCCATAAATACGTTTAAATCTTCGCCTTCAATACCTTTGTCTAAAGTTTTTTTCATTTGGTCTGCAGATAAGTGAATTAAAAGATCTGAAATTCCAACTACTGGCTCTTTTTCATCCTCACCGATTACTACATTTACTACTGTACCATCTTTCTTAACCACAACACCATGGATAGCTAACGGAATAGTCACCCATTGATACTTCTTAACTCCACCATAATAATGTGTTTTAGCTAGCGCCAAATCAGAATCTTCATATAATGGATTTTGTTTTAAATCCAGTCTTGGTGAATCCACATGAGCACCTAGAATTTTAAATCCCTTTTCAATAGGCTCCGAACCTATTAAAAATAATGCTAGAGTTTTTCCCATGCAGTTTGCATAAACCTTATCACCAGTTTTTAATTTAGTTCCTTCATTTATATAAGTATCAATGTTTTTGTAACCATTTTTCTCAGCTAAAATAATAAATTCAGTTATGCACTCTCTTTCAGTTTTACATTTTGACATAAAATCTATGTAAGTATCAGATAATGCGAAGACTTTTTCTAAATCCCCCTTAGTATATTTATCCCAAGCTAATTCATATTTTTTTTCTAACTTTTTAATATCAGACATTTTTAATTACCCCCTACTATAAACACATTTTGTAATTACTATTCTACTAAACATTTTACTAAATTACAAACGCGAAAAATGCTCTAAAAACAGGCTTTTAAGTACCCTTGCTACTAATTAAATTTAAACTTTCAAAATTTACAAATAAACAGTATTTTTACAGTATTGTATATATATTTTTGAGTTTTTATTATCTGAAAATTGCATATTATTAAATATATTATATTTTTTTATTTAATTTTACCAGCTCCAGTTACTTCCTCTATTCTCCTATTTATAGTTTCAACTGGTGTTATCTCAGAATTTAAACTATATCTATAATTAGCAGCAGCCGCTTCAATAATCACCGCTATATTTCTACCTGGCCTAATTGGCAGTGTTATTTTTCTTACAGGCACATTTAGAATATCCATAAATTCATTATCTATACCGAGCCTATCATATTCTTCATTCTCGTTCCAAAGTGTAAGAGATATCAGTATACTAATAGTCTTAGTATTTAGAACAGAACTCATACCGTAAATCGCTGGAATATCTATTATTCCCATACCTCTTACTTCTAGCATACCCGAAGTTATGTATGGACAACTTCCAAGCAGCGTACCATCAATTTCTTTAATATCTACCGCATCGTCTGCAATCAGTCTATGACCCCTCTTTATTAATTCTAGGGCACATTCACTCTTACCTATACCACTTTCACCACTGAGTAATATTCCTATACCATATACGTCTACTAGAACCCCATGGAGCCTAGTTTCTGGGGCTAACTTAGTATCTAAGAAATTTGTAAGCTTACTAATAAATCTTGTGGAAATTGATTTCGTTTTTAAAATCCATATTCCATTTTCTTTTGCTGAATCCAAGATTTCCTTATGTGGCTGCAAATCTCTAGTAATAATAACACAGAAGGGATCCAATTTAAAATATTTGTCAATTCGTTTCTTCCTAAGTTCCACTTCCATGCAATCTAGAAAACTCCACTCTGCCATACCAATTAATTGAACTCTCTTATTATCAAAATATTTGTAAAAGCCAGCGATTTGAAGCCCAGGCCTATTAATATCAGTAACATTAATTAATTTGCCCTTCTCCCCAGCTACTAAAATCTCTAACTTAAAATGCTCTATTAATTCCTCTATTGTAACCGCCATTTAAACTCCTCATTTCTAATAAATTAATTGATTTTAATCCTTTTTTTCTACTTTCACAATTGTATCTAATTGCGCTCTAAAATTTCTTTTAACATTATTAATATACTTTTGTCTTAACTCTTGCTGTTCTATTTTCTCTTCCTCAGAAAGTTCTTTTTCTTGGCTTTTCTTATAAAGGTAATTTATCCTATTAGTTAACTCATCTATGCTCATAAAATCACTCCCATACTTTTTTTAGTTTTATTATTATATAAAATCATTTTATCTGTAAATATTAAATCATCGCCCGCGGTACAGTAATATGTGAATCCCACTTATAAAATGTGGAGACTTTCCTTCTGAAATGTCATTAAAAATGGATTATATTCTATGGCTTATAATTATATCACAAGAAATTTATGACTTTTTTCGTCAATTACATATTATGTAAAACGGCTTCAAGGAACACCTTAATTGATTTTTTTGTCATATTTTTCCATATAAAGCTTATTTATTTACCGAATTTATAGTCTATTTTGTAATTTTGTATATTTTATTGACTAATAAAAAAACTAACAAGATTTAAAAAATTTGGTATACTATATTTGCTTCACAAAAACAAATTTAACGATAAGGAGTACAAATTCATGAGTAAGAGGTATAAATGCATGATTAACAATCATAAATGTAGGAATATAAAATTACAACTTTTAAAAAAACACTTAGAGTCTTTAAGATTGATTTTACATTTCCTACTAACTTTTAAAAAACCCACTGATAAAATAGTAGTAACTTGCAGTCAGCAACTAGATGAAGTTATTGTTAAATATCAAAAAATTAAAGCCACTTGCAAAAAAGTGGCTTAACCATCCACTGATTATTGTTTTGATATAAGTATTTTAGATATCTAATTCAAGTAAAATATCATCAGTATCTATATCTGCATCTGCATCATAAAAAACTACAGCAAATTCATTAAATGAAAATGCATCTTGTGATATATCACAACCAATAAACTCATACTCTATTCCCATTTGCTGTGCACATTCTTCCATAATATCTTCCACATTATCTGCTGCAATATCACTTAAATAAGGTAAAAAATATTCTTCGTACCAATCCTCTTCATCTTGCTTAATATCTCCTTCTTCATTTGCATAACATGTAGCTGCTTCCATTTCCACCTCATCATAATAATACTTAAATTTTAGTGCTATGGTGTCTTTTTTATATTGAATTTCAGCTATATCACTTAAATCATTTATTTTCAAAAAATCTATTATATATTGTTTATTCAAATAAATCCCCTCCATAAAACATTATTAAATTATTTATTGAGTCTCTATGCTTATTTAAATAATACTAGAAATACCTTTTTATTTCTATATGAAATTAAAATAATATTATTAAATATGTTTATATATACTATTATTTGCTTTAAATTTTTTTTAATTCCTTATAAAAAAAGAAAAACCCCACTATTAAAGTAAAATTTTCCTTTTCATTATTGCTTTAATAGAAATTGTAACTTCCTAATAAATCTCTAGCTTAAAATTTGTAAATACTCTTCCACAAACTTGTCTGCCATCTCAAATTCTTTGATATCCGGAACAAATTTAAATCTAAGTCCCTCTTCTACCACTTTAAATTTTAAAGACTTTAGCCTTTGCGTAAGCATCGGAACGCCTTCTCCACTCCATCCATATGATCCAAAAGCAGCTGCTGTCTTTCCTCTGTTTGTTATTGCACAAACTAGGGATAAAACGTCCCAAGCTGGTTTTACAGCATCTTGATTAATAGTTGGAGAACCTATCATAATCCCACTTGCTTTTTCAATTAGTCCCACAATATCACTTAGTTCCATAGATGTAATTTCATGAGCTTCAGCTTTTATGCCCTTTTCATTGATTTTCTCAGCTAAATATTTCCCAATAATTTCGGTATTACCATAAGCTGAAACATAAAATATTTGGATATTTTTTTCTTTTATTTCTTCAATCTTAGCCCATTCTCTATATAGGTCTAGGTAGATCTTAACATCATCTACATGTACAGGTCCGTGGCTTGGTGCTACCATATCTATTTCTAAATCTTTAATCTTATCCAGACCCATATTTACAAATTTTTTAAAAGGCCCCATTATAACATCGAAATAATATTTCATTTCATCAAAATAATCACCTGAGCAACTATCCGTTATGCAATTAGTTGGTGAATAATGACAACCCATCACGTCGCAAGTGAACAATATTTTTTCTTCCTTAACATAAGTAAAGATTGTGTCAGGCCAATGTAAATTAGGTGCAGAAATAAATTGTAATGTATTTTTACCTAAGCACACCTGTCCCGACGCTACCTTACCATTAAATTCCTCATTAGTGATTTCTTTCAAATAATTTATAGCAGCATTTGAAGCAAGAACAATAGCTTCTGGATAAACTTCTAAGAACTTAGCTAAAGAACCACTATGATCTAACTCTGTGTGTTGAATAACTATATAATCAACTTTTCTTTCTCCAATAACACCTTTTATTTTACCTAAAAATTCCTCGAAATAACCATCTTTAACACAATCTATTATAGCAACTTTTTCATCATCTATTAAATATGAATTATAGGTAGTTCCTTTTTTTGTTTCCATTATAATATCAAACACCCTTAGCTCAGGGTTATTTACACCAATCCAATAAATATTCTCTTTCAACTTTGTTGTCTTCATTCTAAATTCCTCCTTTTTATTCTTTTCATATATCATTTATTATTTTTTTAATCATTATTATATCTATCTTTCTTTTTTTATAACAGCCATGAACAATTAGTATTATCTTATATGTATGTGTATATGTATTCTACCATTTTACCACATTTATCAAAGCTGTTCAACTAGATGGGAGTTTAAGGAAATCCTTGGGGACGGTTAACAATTATCTCTTCTTTATTTATATACAATTTGAATTTAAAAAGTATACATCTTGATTCACAAAATCATAACTTTGTAATTAACTTTCATTAGTTTTATTTTTCTTTCATAAAATTTTTTTTAATTTTTAATGCTTGTCCAATTTTATTAATTAAAATATTGATATTTAAACATTCTTTTTTTTATTGATTAAAGTGCCCATTAGAAGTATAAAAGGATTTAATATGTATAATTAATTTCAAATTTGCAATAAGACGCAATATTAAAAATAATAGCAAACTACAAGAAAACAATCATTGCTAATTATAAAATTTAATAAATTCTCCAATAATATTTTCATATTTTTGTTCATTACCAATCAATTCAATA
>CAYXOL010000025.1:0-71531 GCA_964467165.1 uncultured Clostridium sp. | reverse complement strand
TGGATGTTTTATATAAAGAAACAGGAGACTCTAAATACAGAGCTCATAGCCTTTTGAGAAAATATGTTAGAGGTGGATTATTAGGAAGAAAATCGGGTAAAGGATTTCATATTTATTCTAGGTAATTATAAAAAAACATAAAATAAAGTGGTCTTGATTGCATTATTTCATCAAACCCACTTTATTTTTTTAATGCAATTGTTCATTCAACAAGAATCTATAAATAGTATCATAAGTTTCCAATTGAATATATAAATAATATACTTTTCAAATCGGTTAAAATAAACTAGAATAATAGTATTAGAATAAATTTTTAGAGACAATCTATATGAGGAGCTGATTATATAATGGATTTTCAAAAGGATGCTACCGAAATATTGAAAACACTCGTGGAAAATGATAATGATGGTCTTGTCATTATTGATAAAAATGCAATTATAACTATGATTAGCAATTCGTATTGTGATTTTTTAGGCACCACAAAGGAAAATGCTATCGGAAAAGTTATTACAGATATTATAGAACATACACGAATGCATAATGTCCTACAAACAGGAGAACAAGAAACAGCCCAATTACAAGAGATAAAAGGTAGCTACATGATTGCAAGCAGGATTCCTATAATTAAAAATGGAGAATTAATTGGCGTAATTGGCAAGGTGTTATTTAGAAATATTAAAGAGCTAAACCATCTTCATAGTAAAATTAAAACTATGGGAAAAGAACTTGAAACCTATAAAACCCGTTTAAATGAGTTAAACACTGCAAGTTATCACTTTTATGATATAATAGGCACAAGTGAAAAGATTTCCAAGGCTATTTCTATTTCACGTAAAGCTGCTCAAACACATTCCAACGTGTTTATACTTGGTGAAAGTGGTACTGGAAAAGAACTATTTGCCCATGCAATACACCTAGCTAGTGATCGCCTATATGCACCCTTTGTAAAAGTAAACTGTGCAGCTATTCCTAATGACCTACTGGAATCTGAACTTTTTGGTTACGAAGGTGGCTCCTTTACAGGTGCTAGAAAAGAGGGTAAAACAGGAAAATTTGAACAAGCGGATGGAGGAACCATATTTTTAGATGAAATTGGTGATATGCCCCTTCATATGCAAGTTAAACTTTTAAGAGTTATTCAAGAAAAACAGGTTGAAAAAATAGGCTCCAGAGGCAGTAAAAAAATTGATGTTCGTATAATCGCTGCAACAAATAGAAATCTTGAAAAATCTATGCGTGAAGGTAACTTTAGAGAGGATTTATATTACAGATTAAATGTGGTAACTATTTATATTCCTGCTCTTCATGAACGCACCGATGATATTATGCTTATCGCAAATCACCTTATAAAGAAAATTTCTAAGGATTTAAATAAAAAAGTAATTGGTATTTCTAAGGAATCAGAATATTTCTTAAAAAATTATATCTGGAAAGGAAATGTTCGTGAACTTGAAAATGTATTAGAGCGAGCTATTAATATAATGGAAGATAGTTCTATTATTTCCCCTTTAGATTTACCTGAAAAAATCACAGGAAGAAAAGAACCTGACATTATTATAAGCCTTGAGCAAACTATAGTGTTAGCGGAAAAACAAGCTATTATAGAAGCGCTTAAAGCTTCCGATGGAAATAAAACTAAAGCGGCTAAAAATCTTGAGATTGGAAGAACTAGTCTATATGAAAAAATTAAAAAATATAATATCCCGTTATAAGTATTTTATTTGGTGAACAGTATTCTTTATATTTAAGAATACTGTTTTTTTTATAGAACAAATATTAATATTTACGTGAAATTCTTACTTTTATTGAACATACAATCTTGTTCAAAGACTAATTTCACATAATCACAAAGCTGATCTTGTTCTTTTTAAAAGCGTTGCAACAGTTATGCCTCCTAAATATCAACAATAATATTCCTTCCAATAAAAATAGTTAAAAAGATTAAATTTATTTTTAAAACTTAAGGCTGTCCTTCGTCTTTTAAGCTAGATTGAATGTTCTGATATACAATGTTCGCTAAAAAGAACATTATATTAACTTCTCCATAAACCATGTTCTTTTTACCGAACATAGCATTAATACTTGCATAAGTTATGTTCATTTAATAGTACATATTAATACCTTTCACATAATTAATTCTATCTAAAATCTTCGCCATCCTAGTATTAGCCTATCTTTTAGCGTTTTAGGGTTGGCATCATATTTGCTAACTATATATTTAAGATTAACTTATACAGTACAAGGGGGTAAAAAATGAAAAAAATTATGTCTAGTGATAAAGCCATTGCATTAATCAAAAATGGTGACACTATAGCAGTCGGTGGTTTTGTTGGTTGTGGTCACCCTGAAGAATTAACCATAAAAATTAATGAACATTTTCTTGATAAAGGAACTCCTAGTAATTTAACTCTGGTATTTGCTGCTGGACAAGGAGACTCAAGAGAAAAAGGATTAAACCACTTTGGTGAGGACGGCTTAATTTCAAAGGTAATAGGTGGTCACTGGGGACTTGCTCCAAGACTTTCAAACCTTGCCATTAAAAATAAAATTCAAGCATATAATCTTCCTCAAGGAGTGATCTCCCAACTTTATAGAGATATTGCAGCAGGTAAACCTGGAACTATAACTCATGTTGGCTTAAAAACTTTTGTAGATCCTAGAATCCAGGGTGGCAAGTTAAACGATATCACCACAGAAGATATCGTTAAAATTATTGAAATTGAAAACAAGGAATACTTATTTTATAAGGCTTTCCCTATAAATGTAGCACTTATTAGAGCTACTTATGCTGATGAAAGTGGAAATGCTACCATGGAAAAGGAAGCAGTAACATTAGACGGTCTATCTATGGCACAAGCAACTAAAAATTCCGGTGGAATTGTAATACTTCAGGTTGAGAAAGTTGTAGCAAATGGCACTCTTGATCCGAGAAAGGTTAAAATCCCTGGGATCCTAGTAGATGCTATTGTAATATCAAACTCAAAAAATCATATGCAAACTTTTGCTGAACAATATAATCCATCTTATAATGGTGAAATAAAAATGACGATAAATAATATTGAAAACTTAAAACTAAACGAAAGAAAAATAATATCTAGAAGAGCAGCAATGGAACTTATTCCAAATGCCATTACCAATCTTGGAATAGGAATGCCAGAAGGAATATCTATGGTGGCAAACGAAGAAGGTATTGGTAGTGAAATGCAGCTCACTTTGGAATCAGGTCCAATAGGAGGAATTCCAGCGGGTGGATTAAGCTTTGGCGCAGCAATAAATCCTGATGCTATACTAGACCAAAGTAATCAATTTGATTTCTATGATGGAGGAGGTCTTGATTTAGCATTCCTTGGACTAGCTCAATGTGATGAGTGTGGAAATATTAATGTAAGTAAATTCGGACCTAAAATTCCAGGCTGTGGTGGTTTTATTAATATAACTCAAAATGCTAAAAAAGTTATTTTCTGCGGTACCTTTACAGCAGGTGGTTTAGAGATCGAAATAAAGGATGGGAAATTAAACATAATACAAGAAGGTAAAGCTATTAAATTCATTAAAACTGTTGAGCAGATCACTTTTAGTGGTGATTATGCTTTAGATGTATCACAACCAGTACTTTACATTACTGAAAGAGCAGTTTTTAATCTTAGTAAAAAAGGTATTGTGCTTATTGAAATTGCCCCAGGAATTGATCTTGAAAAGGATGTTTTAGCTCATATGGATTTCAAACCAATAATTTCAGAGAATTTAACCATTATGGATGAAAGAATTTTTCTAGAAAAAGCTATGGGATTGAAATTTTAGATCTAAACCACGTTAGTTGTATGTTTTATAAACTTTTATAAAATAATTTAAATTAAAGGGAGGAACTATCATGTTAGGACTTATTGGTATCATTATTTCTTTAGGACTTTTAATGTATTTAGCTTACAGAGGGATTACAGTTCTTGTTTTAGCACCAGTTTTAGCAATACTAGCAGTTTTGTTTCAAAGTGGTCAGAGCCATGTTTTAGCTACCTATACAGAAGTTTTCATGGTTAATTTTGCAGCCTACGCTAAAACATATTTCCCAGTTTTCTTACTAGGAGCAATATTCGGTAAAATAATGGATGATTCAGGTGCTGCTAAATCTATAGCTTATGCCATTAGTACTAAGCTAGGCAAAGATAAAGCAATCCTTGCAGTAGTATTATCTTGTGCCATATTAACATATGGTGGCGTTTCATTATTTGTAGTTGCATTTGCAGTATATCCTATTGCTGCTGAGTTGTTTAGAGAGGCAAATATCCCTAAAAGATTTTTACCTGCTTCTATAGCACTTGGAGCCTTTACATTTACTATGACGGCACTACCAGGAACACCACAAATACAAAATGCTATTCCAATGCCTTTCTTTGGGACAAATGCTTATGCAGCACCGATAATAGGGCTTATAGGAACAGCAGTAATGTTTGGTGGCGGTATGCTATGGATTACAAGAAGAGCAAAAAATGCCATGGCCAAAGGCGAAGGATATGGTGATCATAAAGAAGAAATAATCAAAGAAATTGATTTATCTAAATTACCTAACCTAATATTCGCTATAACTCCAATAATTTTAGTACTGGTTGTTAATTATTTATTAGGTAAATATGTTTT
Source organism: uncultured Clostridium sp. (assembly GCA_964467165.1). Lineage (GTDB taxonomy): Bacteria > Bacillota > Clostridia > Clostridiales > Clostridiaceae > Clostridium_AD. Next base: position 66,896 of record CAYXOL010000025.1, on the reverse strand, counting down.
TGCAACAATGGATGGAACATTTTTAAAAGATTTCGGTGGAATTAAGATTACAGCGGTAAAGGGTATATGGAGTTTAATTTCAGCATTAGTTGTTGCTATAGTTGCAAGTTTGATTTTATTTTGGAAAAACCTTGAAAGCATTACTAATACAGTTAATAGAGGAGCAATAGGTTCTCTTCTTGCCATTGCAAATACTTCCTCTGAAGTTGGTTATGGAAATGTTATTAAGACCCTTGGTGGATTTGCTATACTCCAAGCCGGTATACTTGCTATACCAGGAACCCCTCTTATTTCTCTAGCCGCATCTACTAGTATTCTTGCAGGTATAACAGGTTCAGCCTCAGGTGGTATGAGTATCGCTCTTGGAATATTAGGTAAAACTTATTTAGCAAAAGCTCAGGCTCTAGGCATTAATCCTGAAGTATTCCATAGAATAGCTGCTATGGCATGCGGTGGACTCGATACACTTCCACATAATGGTGCCGTTATAACTTTACTAGGTATAACAGGTATGAATCATAAACAATCATACGCAGACATAGGCATGTGTACAGTTGTTATCCCTCTTATAGCTACTGCAGTGTGTATTTTATTTGCATCCTTTGGAGTTGTATAACAAGTAAAAATAAATACCAATTTAAATATAATTCAAAACGTAAGACCTTATAAGGCAGTAATCTTTTATACTTAATATACGGATATCTTTAGTAAAAAAACTAGGAGGAATTATTAATGAAAGGTTTAACAATGAGCGAACTAAATATAGGTTATAAGGATTGTTTTGAAAAAACTATAAGTGAATCTGATGTATATCTTTATGCAGGAATAACTGGTGACTTAAATCCTGCTCACATAAACCAAAGAGAAGCTGAAACAACAATGTTCAAAGGCAGAATTGCTCATGGCATGTTAACAGCTGGATTTGTATCTGCAGTACTTGGCATGAAATTGCCAGGACCTGGCACCATTTATCTAGGTCAAGAACTTAAGTTTACTAAGCCAGTTAGATTTGGAGATACAATAAAGGCTGAAGTTGAAGTTATAGAAAAGTTCGAGGAAAAAAACATAGTAAAATTGAGTACAACATGTACTAACCAAGATGGAGTTGTAGTTCTTAAAGGCGTTGCAACTGTTATGCCTCCTAAATAATAAAAAACAAAAACTGTATTGGAATTCCAATACAGTTTTATTTTTGTAATTTATAAAGATTCTTTGAATTCTTTTTTAATAATTAAAAAATCCTCTAAATCATTTAAAAATTGAAGTAATAATGACCTATTTTCGAATTCATCCCTATTTTGAGGTAATTCCATCATTTTATAATCTTTCCGAAGCAAATCGAGCTTACTTATAAGTTCGATACAATCATTATCTTCATGAATATTAATTGCAACATTCTCAGTAAATTCTGATAATATTCTGGTTTGTTCGTATGTCATATAAAATCTTGAAAAATGTCTTTTCATTCTTTTTATAGCGTCTAATTGTGTCATTCTCATATCTATATAACTTCCAAAATAATTATTATACTTAAATAAATTATTATTATTTATTATTTGTGTCATCACTTTGGTATTTTTAATTAGTTGTTCTACCTTTAAAATCACTGCTTGTTCATAAATTGGTACTGCTTGAGTAAGTAAACTTGTTGCCATATCAGACAATATTAATCTATATTGCTCTTCTATCTTCGCTTTATTTTCTTTAAAACTCTCCTCTAGTGGTGCTGAATATAAATTAAATATCATTGCAACCCCAATACCTATTATAGTTAACCCTATTTCATTTATAATCCAAGAGATATTAATGTTTGTACTTATTAAAAGATGTGTTGATAATACTGCTCCCACAACCATTCCCTCGCTTATTTTTAAAATATTTGTTATGGGGATAAATACAAGTAAAAATAATCCGAATATCATAGGATTATTTCCAAGTAACACATACAGCATAAAAGATAAAAGTATAGCCACCGCAGATGAGATTATTCTCCTACCCCCAACTAATAGTGCTTCTTTCTTTGTATCTTGAATACTTAATATTGCAATTATACCCGAAGTTACACCAAATTTTAATCCAAAATAATTTGATATGATAATTGCTATTGTGGCAGACAATGTTATCTTAACTGTTTTTGATTGTAAATATTTTATCATTTCTCAACTTCTCTCCTACTACCATTAATATGGTATTTTTTTCTTTATACTTAAAATGTATATTGCTAAATACCCTATCGTCTTCTACTTTGAGGAAATTCTTTTATAGATTTTTCATTACTTTGTAATATGGTAATACATACTTAAATTACTGTCAACCTACATATCTAACTTTCACCGTTTATTGAAAAAATAGTTATGCATATTTAAACAATTAAATATTATATTTTTAAATTGAAAAGAGAAATTTGTGGAAGATTAAACAATCTAAATGGTACTTTTGTATTTCCGAGTCCACTATTAACATATATTTTTGTGCCTCTAGGGTTGTCTAGTTTATAAAAGCCCTTGCTATATTTAACTGACAATAAATTTTTCTTTAATGGACCATAAAAGGGAATATATATTTGTCCACCATGGCTATGTCCACTAAGCACTAAATCAACTGGATAATTAATATATCCATCTAATAAATCTGGCTCATGTAACAATAATAAATTTATAGACTTATTGCTAATTTCCTTCATTGTTTTATCTATATTCTGCCTTCCCATTAAACCATCATCTGCCCCAAAAATTTTTATATGCTTATCCTTAAACAAAATGCTTGACCCCTCATTTTTCAAAACCTTAAATCCACTTTTACTCATTATATCCTCATAGTATCTAACAGCCCCTCCACCATAATCGTGATTACCGTATACAGCATATTTACCTATCCTACATTTTATTCCTTTAAGTGTATCTGCTATATTGTAAAGCTCATCATAGGTTGAAGCATTGTCTATTAAATCACCTGTAAATACCACTATATCAACATTTAAACCATTGATTTTTTGAACCACCTTCTCTAGCTGGTCTAAGTTATAAAATTCTCCAAGATGTATATCTGTAATTTGGGATACCTTTAGCTCTTCCTTTCCCTTTTTATTGATTGTAACATTATGCCTTTTTACAATTAATATATTTCTTTCTATAAAGGTTGTATATAATCCAAATAAACTTATAAATAATACTGTCCAAATAATAATTTTTTTTCTCGTTTTCATTTTTTATCATATCCTTTAGCTTTAGTTTTAAATTGTTCTAATATTAAAATACCCCTTCTATGTTACGGTAATGTTACATAGCTTTGCTTTTTAAATAAAAAATCTCTAGCTTATATATAATTTATAAGCTAGAGCTTAGTGCTTATGGGGTATATTTAATTTTACTTTTCCCATCAACTATAACAAGAGATTTTGCAGCAATTTTTTCTCCATAAGCATTAACTTCTTTATTAGAAAAATTAGCTATTACCTTTAAATCCTTACCATATTTAGTCATTTGAACTGTTCTATCCTTTGATAGAATTTTAAAATCTGTCATCTCCATAGTAATTGCCTTTTTACTAAAATCAGACCAGATCTTTGTGTGTTTTACAATAACCTCTTTATTCTTATTCCACTGATTTTTATCAATATGATAAAGTGGTGGTACATTATACAAAAGCTCATATAACATTCTATTTTTCACTTCATCTTTTATTTTTAATGTACCCCAGCCCCACCAATGAGAAGTTATAACTGAATCATTATAAACTAACTTGTATAATGGAATTGTATAAGCAGTATCTATAAATAGCTTCTTATATTTATCCTTTATGGGTACCTGCTTTGAAAATAACTCTGGCACTCCTCCATTACTTGAATAGTATCTTCCTAAATAATATTTACTATCCTTATTTGTACTCATATCCTTATCCATCCAAGAAAAAGCTGGTGTTTCTATGCCGTGAGCAAAGGCTATGGATTTACTTGCAAAATCATTTCCTCCTTCACTTCCAACCACCATATTAAACTGTTTTTGAAGGTATTCCATTCTTTCTATTCTTGCCTTTATATCTTCTGCTTCTATTGTAGGATGCGCTTTAGAATAATCATCCACCACTTCTCCTGTCGCATCACAGTCTAAAAACCAAGAATTAAACTTTAAACCAGTCTTTAAAATAGACGACACTCTATCTTTTACACTTGGCATAGCAAGAGTTGGGTTTAATTTTCTTCCCGCTCCCTTAAAACCCTCTATCTTTTTACCATCTTTACCCGTTACAGTAGCATTTTCATAAAGAGATGTATCAGAAAATTTTGCTGTTGACCATTCTTCTTGTCCTGGCTTATGAATTGAATGATAAGAATCATAAGTACCTATTAAATATCCGAGTTCATTTGCCTTACTAACTAATTGGGGATTTAAAAATCCTTCCTGCCAGTCATCTAATCCTACCCACATTTTATTAATACCTGACTTTTTCATATCTTGAAGTACATTAACAGTATTTGCATCCGCCCATTTTTCAATAGGATCTGCTACATCTCCTAATGATAATTTTAATAAACTTTTATTTAAATCTATTAATTCTACTGGATTTAACTTATTTATGCCCTTGCCTATCAATGCTTTATTTTTTTTATCTAAATTCACAAATAGCTTAGGATTATAAAACTCCTTTAACTGTACTAGTGAATTAAATGCATTTATAATTCCATTTTTTGTATATTTATCAATATACTCTAAAGAATCTATATCATTAAAAGCAGTAGCCAGCTCTCCACCATCTTCAACCTTTGTTTTTAGTAATTTTTGCATCCAAAGCTTTAAATCTTGTGGGATTTTTCCTTTTAGTTTATTCCATTTAATATTTTCCTGGGATATTGCTGACCTATCCCAAAAATAAACGTGTGGTGCTCCATAAAGCTTTTCAATATTTTTATTATCCTTAGCCTTATCCTCTAAAGACTTAAAGTCCCCCTGTAGAGCAATAAAATTTTTATAGGTTTTAGCTATATCTACCGGATTATTCTTAGTTAAATAAATTCTAAACCCATACTCCTTATTTTTATTTATTGAAGGATATTCATGATTAAAAGTAAATTTGATATTTTCTTTAGTATCAAATTTAACTTCATTATTATAAGGATTTTTGATTATATATAATAGCGAATAATTCTTTTTGCTTGCTGCAAAAAACTGCATAGAAAAAGACTCTAAAGTTTTCATTTCATTATCATTTAAATAGTCTTTCCAAACTTTATCATCCTTTGGAATATACTTGCCCTCATTTAACGGAAGCATATATCCTTCTCCTGTTACATTTGGCCATGAAAATTTATTTTCACCATCTTTAATACTAGATTTTATAGATACATCTAAATACTTATCTTTCTTTTGAATTTGCACATCAATATTTTTCTTTTTATAACTCCAAGATATTTGATCTCCATTGCTTTTTAAGTTTGATACTTCCATTTTTTCTAAGGGCTGCGATACTGTTTCTGTGGTTCCATTAGATTCTACTGTTACCTTAAAGTTTTCAGGTTGTACTTTAAATTTAAAATCTAAATTAAAAGCCATAGTATTCACTTTCTCATTACTTGAATTAGTTTTGTTATTGCTTAAAACAGCTTTATTACAACCTGAAAATAATGTTGTTACTGTTATCGCTACTAAAATTATCCATATTCTTTTTTTCAACTAAATCACCTCATAAAAAAAATACTATAGAAATGTTACACCAATGTTACAAAATCTATATTAAAATATTATATAAAATTCAATCTTATTTTCTTTTACGTTAAATCCAAAGTTAAGATTATGTTTTTCTAATATTTTCTTTACTATAGATAGACCTAGTCCTGTACCTGAAAGTTCCTTACTCCTTGATTTTTCAAGCACATAAAAAGGATCCCATATATTTTCTAAATTTTCTCCACTACTTCCCTCTAATCCATTCACTATAGAAAATATTATATTATTGTCTTCTTTAAATATTTCTATTTCTACCTCATTATTATTTGTATACTTTATTGCATTTGTAATTAAATTATTTAATACAATATCCAGTCCTTCCTCATCTCCAATAATATTGTATCCCTCATCTTTATTTATATTTAATATGAATTCTATGTTTGCTTCATCTATAAGTAGCTTATATTTTTTTAAAACACTGTTAACCTTTTGCTTCAAACTAAAGCTAGATTTTTTTAATTGTTTTTTTTCAATCTTTGACAAAAATAAAATATTTTCTACTAAACTATCCATATTGCCTATTTGCTCTTGAATTATATCCATATATGTTCCGTCATCTAAACCATCCTCAATACCATGTCCATATACCTTTATTAAAGCTAATGGGGTTTTAATTTCATGAGCCATATCTGAAATCAACGTCTTTAGTCTTTCATTTTGGAGATTAATTTCCTTATGTGCCCCTTCTAAGCTTTCACTCATACTATTTATACTTATAGCAAGTTCTTCTATTTCATCATTTGTTTTAATTTCTTCTTTTCTAAAATTTAAATTGGCAATATCCTTTGATAAATTTTTTATAAGTTCTAATGGTTTTACTATTTTTTTCGAGAAAATATTAACCAGAATTAATATTAAAATTATAGAAAATATATTTAAATATATATTAAACCTATTTACAATATCTATAGTTTCCCCCATATAAGGTAGTGGCATTGCTATAGCAACTATGTACTTATCAACCTTTATAAACTTTGTTAACACCTTATATTTTGTTACTCCTTGGTCGTATATCTTATTTACACTTGTACTAGCTAACTTACTCAAAGTATCTTCTGTAACCCAAAATTTATTTAACTTGATCTTTTTTAAATCAAATTTAGTTATTAACTCCTCATTAATAGTATTAATATCACTACTTACCTCTGAATAAACTATAGTGACATCATTTTTCTTTTCTATTTGTCCTATATTTTTTAAAATATAATCTATTTTTTCTCTGCTTATCTCCTGAGAAATCTTATTTAATGCCTTTGTTTTTTTAAAGATATAATATCTATCAATAAAGAATATATTTATTACCATAGAAACTATAGTTACAAAAATTGTAACTGAGGCTATAGACAATGTGAATTTTTTATTTATTTTAATTTTCATCAACCTCCATACTGTAACCAAGTCTTCTATAAGTTTTTATGCTATCTTCACCTATTTTCGATCGAAGCCTTCTTATATGGGTATCTACCGTTCTATAATCCCCCTCATAATCTCTACCCCAAACTAAATCTATTAGCTTATCTCTGGATAAAATAATTCCCTTATTTCTAACAAAGGAAATTAAAAGATCATATTCTATTTTTGTTAATTTCAAAGCTTCTCCACTTATATATACCCTCTGCTCGTCTGTATTTATTTTTATACCATTAATATTTATCTCATCATTAACATTTATAAGCTTTTTTGCCCTTATTAAAAGTATTCTAGGATCAAAAGGCTTTTTTATGTATTCATCAGCTCCACAATTTAATGCTTTAATTTCATCCTCATTTTGTGTTTTTGCCGTTAAAATTAGTACCTTTGTATTACTATTTTCCTTAATATATTTACAAGCCTCAACTCCACTAACTTTAGGCATCATCCAATCCAAAATTGCTAAATCAATTTTATGTAAATGAAATAAATCTAAGGCTTCCTCGCCATCTACTGCTGTAATTGTATTAAATCCTTCCTTTTGAAAATAAGCCGAAAGAATTTTCACCATTTGTTTTTCATCATCAGCAATAAGTATATTCAATTAAACCTCTCCTTTTCACAACTAGGTATTATAGCTTTTATACATTTGTCTTATATTAAGTAGTTTTGATTAATGCAAATAAAAAAAAGGCATCTTAGCGCCCTATATATTTCTGTAATTAAAATGTTATTATTAAAATAAAAATAAAAAAATCACGTAAAAGCTTTACTTAAATAAAATTTTTAGATATAATTAAATATGGATATAATTATAATAATTATACCTTATATCTTGCTTTTATTGTATCACATAATGAATGCAGATGTCAATAGCTTTTACAAAAAAACATTGGAGCGTGATAAAATGAATGATTATGAATTAACTCATCAAGAAGAATTGTTATATCTTAATGATACGATTAGCTTTTTAAAAAAGGAATTAGAGAAAGATGAATATGACATAAACTTCAGGAAAAGGAATCTTATTTCTTCAAGGAAAGAAATGTGGCAAGAATCTGTTCATTCTTCAAATGATTTTGATAGAATTCCAGAAATGCTTCAACATCTTTCAGAGGTTGATAGTCAAAACTATAATTACGAAAAAACACTAGAACGAATAAAAAAGTATACACGGATTTTAAACTCCCCTTATTTTGGAAGGTTTGATTTTAAGGAAGATACTTATGATGATACAGATCAAATTTATATCGGCCTTTATAATTTAATAGATAATGATACAAGTTCAATTTTGATATACGATTGGCGCTCACCTATTTCAAGTATGTTCTATCAATGTGAAATTGGTAAAGGATCATATAATGCTCCCTTCGGAATAATTTCAGGTGATATTTCTATGAAGAGGCAATATAAAATTGAGAATTCTAAACTTAAATATTTTTTTGACAGCAGCATAACAATTAATGATGAAATCCTACAAGAAGTGTTAAGCCACAATTCTTCCTCCAATATGAAAAATATTGTTGAAACCATACAAAAGGAACAAGATGTGATTATTAGAGATACCGAAAACGAGCTTTTGATTGTACAAGGCGTAGCTGGAAGCGGCAAAACATCTATAGCACTACATAGAATTGCATATTTGCTTTATGTTGGTATGGAATCAAAGATACATTCCAACAATATTATTATAATTTCTCCTAGTTCTGTTTTTAGCAAATATATTTCTGGAGTCTTACCTGAATTGGGTGAGGAAAACGTAGAAGAAACTACTTTTGACAATATTGTAGTTAATTTTTTAGATAATAGATTTATATTTGAAAGTAGAAAACAGCAACTTGAGTTTTTGATTATTAACGATAATCAGCAAAATTTAAATATAAAAATGGAGAATACTAAATTTAAGGGCTCTAATACATTTGTAACTATTTTGGATAGATTAATAAAGTATTATGAGCATAAATTAACTCATTTTGAGGACTTATATTATGATGGAAAAATTATTGAAACAAAGGAGCAGCTAAATAATCTTTTTCTAAACAGTAAAATGGATCTGCCAATATCAAGAAGACTTAAAAGAATTGAAAGTATGATGCTTAATAAAATCCATCCTTTAAGAAAATTAAGGCTGGAGAAAATCCAGAGGGTTGTTGAAAATGGAGCTTCCCATCAATTAGAAATAAGATCTTTTAGTAGATTAATGGCAATTAAAGAAGCTAAGGCGTTAATGAGACATATTCATAAGTTTACGGAGGTTGATTATGCAGATTTATATAAACTGCTTTTTAATAAAACAGGACTTCTTTTAAAACTTTCCAAAGGATTGCAACTGCCTAAAAATATAGATCAAATGATACTCGAAACCACTCGAAGTCTCCATAAAGGCTATATTAATTACGAAGACTGTGCTCCCCTTTTATATATTAAACTAAAACTTAACGGCAGTCGCGAGTTTTCAGCTATACAGCAGGTTGTTATTGATGAAGCCCAAGATTATTATCCACTTCAATATGAAGTTTTCAATCTTCTATTTACTAGAGCTAAGTTTACGGTACTCGGTGACTTTAACCAAACTCTCGAAAAACGTGGTGATAAATATATATATGATGGTATGGATAAAATTCTCCACAAGAAAAAAAGCATAAAGCTTTCTATGAATAAAAGTTTTAGGTCTTCCATGGAGATTAATGCATTTACTCAGAAAATATTAAATACCAAACAAGAGTTTGTTTCCTTTGAGAGACATGAATCAGAGCCACAAATTATATTTAAAGATAATGAAGAGTTGCTTTATGAGGCTATAATCCAAGATATTCACAACTATGAAAGTCGTGGTTATGAGTCTATTGCAGTTATTTGCAAAACAGAGAAAGAAACACTATACGTTCAAAAAAAACTATCTAATTTAACGAACATTAAATTGTTAAATACAGAAAATAATGAAAGTATAAAGGGCACCCTTGCTGTCCCTTCTTATATATCAAAAGGTCTAGAATTTGATGTAGTAATTGTGTGCAATGTTTCAAAAGACAATTATAACAGTGAGTTTGATAGGAATCTTTTGTATGTGGCTTGCACAAGAGCGCTACATCAGCTTTGTATTTATTATACTGGAGAAAAAAGTGAATTTATTTAAGATTATTTGAATGTCGTGGTTTTAATATAGATGTTCTTAAGTTAATAATATAAAAGAAGATATATGCTAATTAAAGTATGTATCTTCTCTTGTATTATTCATATCCTTTTATATAAAAAGCCTCCATTTTTATTTTGTTGAAAAATAGTTTCAAATAAAATACTCGTTTATAAATAGATTTCTATTTCTGTACCTCGGTAAAGCTCACTAAGTATCTTAATTTCGCCATCATGTGCTTTTACTATATCATTTGCAATAGCCATTCCAAGCCCTGAACCCTCATGTCCCTTTCCGGTATTTGTCCCCCTATAATACCTTTCAAATATATGGTTTAGCTCCTCTGGTCCTATTCCTTTTCCATTATCACTTATAACAATTTTTAAGTTATCCTTTTTTTCAACGGATACTTTTATATTTACACCCTCTTCATTATGAACTATTGCATTATATAGCAAGTTTTTTATAGTTCTCATTATAAGAATATCATCCACAAAAGCTTCTATAACTTCATTTTCACAAATAAAATCAATATCTACCTCTGTATTACTGGGGTCATTTAGTATGTCAATCACAGCATTTCGTACCAAGCTAACCATATTTACTTTTTTCTTATTTAACTTCAATGCTTTATTTTTTAATCTTGTTGTTAAATTCAAATCATCTACAAGCTCTTTTATATAGTTTGCCTTACTGTCTATTATTTTTGAATACTGTTTTACCTCTTCTTTTGATAAATCATAGTCATCGCTGCTTAAAAGTTCTGCATATCCTTTTATAGATACCAGGGGAGTCTTAATATCGTGCGACATATTTGAAATCCATTCTTCTCTCATCTTATCAAGTTTTTTTCTTTCTAATTCATTGCTCTTAAGCGTTGATGAAAGGTTATTTAGGTTTCGATAAACCACAGTATATATGCCCTTTTCGGATAATTCTAAATTATAATTTCCATCAGATAATACTAGAACCCCATTTATTATGTTATTTAAGGGTCTAGTAAGCCTTCTCGAGAACAAGTATGCAAAAAACAATGCTATAAGTGCATCTAATATTAAGATGCTATAAATAAATTTACCAATAATCCCTATAAAATTATCGTAGTTAATAGTAATTACTTCCCTTTGCACCTTGGCAAATGGTAGTCCTATTATATAGCTGTATTTACGTTCTTTTATTTGTTTTTCACCTATAAAAGTAGTAGCTCCTGTTTTTACATCCGCATATTTATATTGATTAATCAATTCAAAAGGAGTATAGCTCTCTTTTGCGCCCTTTGGTTTTCTATAACTATATACCTCTTTGCTTTGCTCATCTAATATTTGTATCCACATATTGTTATTTTCCAAACTAGATTTTCCATCCTTATCTATATTCACAGCTTCTTTACTAACCATAATATATTTACTAAAATCTCTTGTATAATTTTCTATCCCTACCCCTTCTAATTTTTTCTCGATTAAGGCGCTTTTTGTCGTATTGTTATAAATAATAAAAGAAAACACTGCAACAATATTTATAATCATTACAATTATAACTACAGAAACCACAGTCCAAATGAATCTAGCCATTAATTTCCATTTCATATCTATTCACCCTTTACAACAAATTTGTATCCCAGGCCTTTAATATTAACTATATATTTGGGCATCGAAGGATTATCCTCTATTTTTTCTCTAAGTCTTCTTATGTGAACCATAATTGTATTGTCAAAACCTATATAATCTTCTCCCCAAACTCCACTGCAAATTTTTTCCTTGCTGAGGATTTGGTTTGGATTTTTTAACATATAAGCTAACATCTTAAATTCTTTTGCTTTTAAGTGTATTGGTTCATCATTCTTTTTAAACTCTATCTTTTCCTCATTTAATTCAAAAGGTCCGAAAACTATGGTTTTGTCTTTTTCAATCTTATCTTCATCAATATAATTATTTCTTCTTAAATGAGCCTTTATCCTATAGGCAACCTCTTTTGGACTGAAAGGCTTCGTAATATAATCATCAGCCCCTAAAGCAAAACCCAAAATCCTATCTAGTTCTTCCGTCTTAGCCGACATAAACAAAATAGGGGTTCTAGAAGTCTTTCTTATCTCTTTGCATACATCATATCCATCTCTACCCGGCATCATTATATCCAAAAGAATAATAGCTGGGTCTAAACGCGATACTAAATCCATTGCTTCTTTTGCCGATGCTGCAGTATATATATTTTCAAACCCCTCTTTTTTAAGTACAGTAGATAAAAGTCTTAATATATCCTCTTCATCATCAACTATTAGTATTTTACTTTTATTAATTGAATTTTCCATAATTACCACCTCTTAAAAATTAAATCATCACATAAAGTTACCTTATTAACAATATTTCGAAAGACTAAGCAATTATTAATTGTTTAGTCTTCTGAAATATCTTTGTATTTCTTACTTATATAATAGCATAGAAACTGGCGTATTATATTTTTTATTCTCTTATAAATGCTTTGTAGGTAAGCTTTGGTAAAAGTATAAAACCAGCAATAACTATTGCTATTTGAACTATAATTAATGCCATTGGAACCTTGTATCTTATTAATTGTATAGACATCATTCCCCAAAGTGGAGTTGCCCCAACATATTTCGGATTTACAAATCCTGCTATTATATACGGAACTCCCATAAGTAAGCCTCCAAAAATGAAAGGTATAGAAGCTGATTTACTTATTGCTGATAGATATAATCCCAGTTGTGAGAAAAAGAATGAACCTACTATAACTGTTATTATAAGTATAATCATCATTTGCAATACGGTTATGTTTGAACCACTATTCCCAAAATACCAAAGCTCTTTTAATGATAAGTCTAAACCACCAAAATTTGATTTTATTAATCCATCTATATATATTATAAGTACTATTGATACATTAACTATTGATGTTGATATGCCTGCACCAATCCATTTCGCCATTACAACCTTTTTCTTTCCATTTTTTGTTGTATTAATAAGTTCATTCATATTAGAGCTATATTCAATGGTATATGTAGCTGAAATAATCATAAATGTTATTAATCCTACCAGTGGTACGATTCCATAAATTTTACTAAAGACATCTGCCCAAATATCTGCACTTGTACTTGCATTAATTAAAACTCTACTTAATAAAAGTAAGAGAGTCCAAGTTATTATAATGCTAGGTTTTAATAACATTTTTCTAATTTCTGATTTTATAAGAATTCCCATAAGTTACACCTCCTTAGTATTTTCTAAATCAAAGTAAAACATATATACATCTTCAAATCTTGGTTCTATGCTCTGCGCTGATGCATATAGAGGCATTTTATCGCTTACTACTCTGAGCTCTGTAATATCCGCACCCCTTTGAAGGTTAACTACCTTATAATCTCTTTGTATATCCATAACTTCATTTTCTTTGTTTGTTGTAATCTTATATACTTTTCCATTCATGCCATCTAATATATCTTTATGATTTCCTTTTATTATAACGCTGCCATTTTTAATCATTATAGTTTCTCTTGCTACAGCTTCTATATCTGAAATAATATGAGTTGAGAGTATTATTATTTTATCCTTTGATATTTCAGCTATAAGATTTCTAAATCTTGCTCTTTCTTGAGGATCAAGGCCCGCTGTTGGTTCATCAAGTACAACTATTTGAGGGTCATTTAATAGTACTTGTGCAATTCCAACTCTTCTTTTCATACCACCGGAAAATTTACCTACCGCTTTATTTCTAACCTCAAATAAGCCAACAAGGTTTAGTAGTTCGTCAATTTTTTTGCAAGCACTTTTTTTATCTATTCCCTTTAAGGCAGCCACATATTTCAAAAATTGTTTTGCTGTAAAATTCTTATATGCACCAAATTCTTGTGGTAAATATCCAATAATATTTCTATACTCATCTTCTTTTTCATAAATACTTTTCCCATTATAAATAATTTCTCCACTTGTGGGCTTTGTTAATGTTACTATTTGTTTCATTAATGTGGTTTTACCTGCACCATTTGGTCCGAGTAGTCCATATACACCATTTTCTAAAGTAAGTGTTATATTATTGTTGGCATTCTTTTTTGCAAAGCTTTTTGTTAGATTTTTTATCTCAAGTTTATTCATAATTTCCTCCTTTAATTTAAAATATATTAATTATCTTACTAATACTTCTTCAAATGAGACTACGCTCATTGTAATTCCTACCACTAAAGTCATTCCCAACATTCCAAGACAAAGATTAATTAAATCAAAGTTCATCCCAAAAAATTTTACATTTCCATAATATACGCCTGCAAACTGATTAAAATAGAATAGTAAATTCACAAAATTAATACTATCTAATACCATTCGAACATTACCTGGAATTACTTTTACCATTGTTAACAATTTTGGAACAATAATAAAAATCAAAAACCCACTTGTAGCTGCAATTGAGCTTGTTGTTAAAAATGAACATAAACATGCAATTACACCTAATGTAGCTAATATCAATATCATTATGCCTATCTTTAATACTATAAATTGAATTATAGTATATGCATCTCTTACTAAAATAGGATTATCTATTATTCTTATTGCTTGTAGTTGTCCATTTATTGGCAAGCCATATTGGGCTGCTGTTATTATAAATTGGATTACTAGATAAAACCCATATAAAACTGTTGGTATTAATATTCCAAATCCTAATTTTGAATATAAAGCTCTATTTTTGTTTTTTGACGTAAGAATCAAATTTTCTACTGTAGACACAATTTCATCCGTGTATATATTACAACAAACTATAATTATAATTACCACCATACAGAATGCCATGAAAGTACTAGTTGCCCTATATTCGAATACCTTCCAAAAGCTACCATCCTTATACTTGGTGTCTTCCATACTTTTTAGCTTTTTATCAGATATTTGTTTTATATCACTACTAAAATCATCTTTCTGCTGACTATTTGCCATTTCTTTTAACATTCCTATTTTTGCATCTAATTTCTCTTGTGCAATTACCTCTCCTTTTCTTGTATCTTTAATTAAATCATATTGCTCATTTCTATGTGATTTTTGCGTTTCCATCTCTGGTTTTATAAACGTCATTGATCCGCAAAGTAAAATAATTATTATTGCTATAATTACTCCAGTCTTTGATTTAAATATTTTTTTAAGTTCCCAATATATCATTTCGTCCTCCTAGTGCCACCCACGTGGCAAGTGGCAAGTTTATGAAAATGTCATCCGTTAAAATCTTATCTTGCTATAAGTATATTATATAAGGTTAACCTTACCTCTTAATAACCTTAACCTTAAATAAACCTTACAAATAATTTATTAGGTACCAGTGAAACTATTTGCTAAACTTCTTTGTCTAATATACGAATACAAAAATTATAGATCTATAAAAATTCTCTATAGGGAGTGATTAAACTGATAGCATTAGTTAAAAAAGCTATTAAAGGTGATAATAAGAGCTTTGATTCTTTAATACAAATTAAAAGAGAAAACATCTATAAAGTGGCTTACAGTTATGTAAATAACACTGAAGATGCTCTTGATATAATGCAAGAAGTAATTTATAAAGCTCTTGTCTCCATAAAAAACTTAAAAGAGCCAGAGTATTTTAATACATGGCTCACAAGGATAACTATAAATTGTTCAATAAACTATTTAAATAAATCTAAAAAAGTTATATCAATTGATGAAAAACATTTAAAAGACATGACTTTACTTCCAAAAAATAGGGAAGAAATTATGGATTTACATGACTCTTTAAAAAATTTAGATATCAAATATAAAAGCATCATAATATTAAAATACTTTGAAGATTTAACACTAAAAGATATTTCAGATATCTTAAAATTACCATTAAGTACAGTTAAAACACATCTTTATCGAGGCCTGGCAAAACTTAAAATTGACCTTAAGGAGGTTGAGAAATATGAGTAATAACTTGGATGATTTAAAGGAAATTTATGATGACATTAAGATACCAGAAAACTTAAGTGAATTTGTTAATATATCCTTAGAGACAGGAAAATGTAAAATGAAAAATGATAAAAGAAAAAATAATTGGATAAAAGGTTTTGCCACAACTGCGGCTGTTTTTACTATATTTACTATTAGTATAAATACTATGCCTGCATTTGCAAACTCGTTAAAAGGTATCCCTGTTGTAGGAGATTTAGTTAAAGTCCTACAATTTAATAAGGGGACTGCTGCAGGTGGTAAAATTACTGATGGAGTGGATACAAATTCTATAATTCTTAAACAAAATGATATTAATGAAACTATAGTAATTAATTTTACTAATAATAATGATAATAAAGTTACAGATAATGTCGCTCACTTTAAAGTGGATTATAAAAACAATCCATCAACTATGACCTTTACAATTAACGGTGCAAGAGCTTTCACCGCTGAAAAAGACTTTGAAGCCATGAAAAAAAGTAATTATGTGTCAGATGTATATAAGAATATGATATTAGATGATTCAGCAGTAAAATTTACAATCCTGTTTAACAAACCAGTGAAATACGAGGTGAAGGAATATAAAAATCCTGCTCATATTGCAGTAACCTTATCAGCAGACAAAAATGAAATAGCTAAAACTATATATTCTGTTAGAAGTCCTTCCTATGAATTTGGGGAGAACTTAGGAATAATAGAAGAACAATTATTTGGGGAACCTAATGTTAGAACACTAAAGGACAACAAGGGGACTTTCTGCATAGATGCTGGCGCCTTTAATACTAAAGCTGAGGCTGACGCTAAAATTAAAGATTTAACAACAAAATATGGCGAAAATCTTAAGTTTGTTGTTGAAGAAAGAAATTCATTAGATATTCCAAAAGAAATAAAATAATTGCCACCTGGATGGCACCTTAAATAACCTTGTTACTATAGAACTATTTGCTTATAATTAAGTAGAATCAAATTTTTCTACAAAGGAGATAAATTATGTACTCATCCCAATACTTTATTGATACATTAAAAATGGAAGCTCATCCTGAGGGTGGTTTTTACAAAAGCAGCTTCTACTCTAGTGAAAATATTAGCTCCACTGATCTTAAAAATAGCTTTGAAGGTGAAAGATCACTTTGGACTAGCATTTATTTTTTACTAAGAAATGGAGAAATTTCAAGTTTTCACAGATTAAAATCAGATGAAATGTGGTACTATCATGCAGGTTCTCCTCTTACAATATATATGATAAATCCCGAGGGAAAACTTACTACAAAGCAACTAGGTCTTAATATAGAAAATGGAGAAACTCCACAATTCCTAGTACCTAAGAATTATATTTTTGGTTCTTCTATGAATAGCCCAGGGTACTCTCTTGTTGGCTGTATGTTATCCCCTGGTTTTGACTTTAAAGATTTTGAAATGTTTGAAAGAAATGTTCTTTTAACTAAGTACCCTGAGCATAAAGATATAATAGTTAGGCTTACAAAATAACTTTTACTTTATAATTAAAGCCCCTACTAGAACCATTGATTCTAGTAGGGGCTTACTCCTAAATTATTTTATTGTTTCATTGATAATCTAAACTATTTTAGCCTCGCTTCATTAAAAGAGTGGTTATACCTTTTTAACAAATTCGGATTTTAATTCCATAGCTCCAAAACCATCAATTTTACAATCAATATTATGATCTCCGTCAACTAAACGTATATTTTTTACTTTCGTACCTATTTTTATAGCTGATGAACTTCCTTTTACTTTAAGATCTTTGATTATTGTTACAGAATCACCATCTTTTAAGATATTTCCATTAGCATCTTTGACAATATTTTTTTCTTCACTATTTTCTGTCTCTAATTCTAAAGTCCACTCATGAGCACATTCTGGGCAAACAAAGAGGCTTCTATCTTCATAAGTATATTCTGAATTACATTTTGGGCAATTTGGCAAATTAGACATAATTTCATTTCCTCCATTCGTTATTGTTAATTCTTATATATAAGAGTTATTTTAATTTCCTTTTTACAACCTCGCAAGAATATCAATTACGAACTTAAAATTTACAAAAAAAAATATAGGGACATCCTTATATGCTTATATATTATCATAGTCTTCTCAAATTTACAAACCTTCCTTTTAAACATCTCTAGCATAAAATCCTCCACTTATTACTTAGCAGAGGATTTTGTCATTAAACCAAGATTACTTTAATGAAAGCCTACGTCCTATATGTTACCTTTTAACGTACCAAGTATAACGTAGACCTTTTGTAAATATTATTAATCGTCTAGCATTTTACTATCTATTTCTTTTGTAATTCTTGAAATGAAGTCTTCCAGCTTGCAGCTTCCTTCATCACCATTCTTCCTACTTCTAAGAGATATACTAGCTAAATTTTGCTCTTTTTCACCTATAACAATAATATATGGCAGCCTTTCGCTTCGTGCCTCTCTAATTTTATAACCTATTTTTTCTGCTCTGAAATCTTTGCTAACTCTGATATTATTTTCTGTAAGTTTATTTACTACAGCTTCTGCATAATCATTATACAGCTCTGATATCGGTAGTACTTTAACTTGAACAGGTGATAGCCATGTTGGGAACTTTCCTTCAAAATGTTCTATCAAAATACCAATGAATCTTTCTATACTACCAAAAATCACTCTGTGTATAACAATTGGTCTGTGCTTTTCTCCATCACTTCCAATATAGTGCAAGTCAAATCTTTGAGGAAGCTGTAAATCTAATTGTATAGTTCCGCATTGCCATGTCCTTCCTATACTATCTTGTAAGTGAAAGTCTATTTTAGGTCCGTAGAATGCTCCATCTCCTGCATTTATCTTGAAGTCCATATTTATTTCCTCGAGAGCCCCCTGAAGTGAACTTTCAGCTAATTGCCATTCTTCATCGCTTCCCATGGAATTTTCTGGCCTTGTTGAAAGTTCTACACTATATTTAAATCCAAACCTTCCATAAACCTCATCTATAAGTCTAACTACACCTTTTATTTCATCTTTTATCTGCTGCGGCAGCATGAATATGTGAGCATCATCTTGAGTAAATGCCCTAACTCTCATAAGTCCGTGAAGCGCTCCAGATAGTTCATGTCTATGAACCTTTCCTAATTCTCCTGCTCTTATTGGTAAATCTCTGTAGGAGTGAGTTTCTGATTTATATACAAGCATTCCTCCTGGACAGTTCATTGGTTTTATTGCGAATTCTTCTTCATCTATATTTACAGTATACATATTCTCTTTATAGTGTGACCAATGCCCAGATGTTTCCCAAAGCTCTTTGTTTAATATCATAGGAGTTTCTATCTCAACATAGTCCGCTTTTTTATGAATTTCTCTCCAATACTCAATTAACTTGTTTTTTAAAACTACACCCTTGGGAAGGAAGAATGGAAATCCTGGTCCTTCATCCATTAAGACAAATAATTTTAGCTCTTTCCCGAGTTTTCTATGATCCCTCTTCTTGGCTTCTTCAAGCATATTTAAATATTCATCAAGTTCGCTCTTCTTAGGAAAGGCTGTTCCGTATATTCTTTGAAGCATTTTGTTTTTTTCACTGCCTCGAAAGTAAGCCCCAGCAACTGATAACAATTTAATAGCCTTTACCTTTGAAGTTGATAATACATGAGGCCCTGCGCAGAGGTCTATAAACTCTCCTTGTTTAAAGAAAGTTAATTCTTCATCCTCAGGAAGATCATTAATAAGTTCTATTTTATAATTTTCTTCCTTCTCCTGCATAATCTTTAGCGCTTCATCTCTAGAAATCACGGATCTCTCCAGTCTTAAATTTTCCTTTACTATTTTCTTCATTTCTACTTCAATTTTCTCTAATATCTCTATAGTGAAAGATTCTTCCACATCAAAGTCGTAATAGAATCCATTATCTATTGCGGGTCCTATGGCTAATTTAGCCTTTGGATATAATCTCTTTACTGCTTGCGCAAGTATGTGAGATGCGGTATGCCTAAGTGCCCTTTTTCCTTCTTCTTCATTAGAATCCATTAAACTGCCATCCTTTAATACAATCTTTAACATAAATATTCCTCCTTCAAAAAATAAAATACCCGTCCCCAAATAAGGGACGAGTTATATCGCGCTTCCACCCAAATTACAGAAGGTATAACTAAAAATCACTTCTGTCACTCAATACCACTAACGCCGGTCTGCGGAATTACCTACTTATGTTCAGTAATCAACTCTGAGGTGGTTTTCAATAACACTTGCTTAAGAAACCTTTCAGCCGGTGAGTTTCTCTCTCTGTTAACAGTAAATTATCTACTTTTCCTCTTCATCGTTTTTAATTTAAAGTAATTGTATTCCAAAATATGTTTGTTGTCAACATGTGTTTTTTTAAGATATGAGTTTATTAAGTAAATTTAGTTACTTTGTACATTAATTACTTCCTGCTAAGTATCCTGTAGAAAATGCCATTTGTAGATTGTATCCACCTGTTTCCGCATCAATATCTATAACTTCTCCTGCAAAATAAAGATTTTTTATAAGCTTTGATTCCATTGTTGAAGCATTTATTTCTTTGACTTTAACTCCACCTGAAGTTACCTGCGCTGCTTTAATTGATAAGGTTTCTCTTGCGGTTAGCTTCATTTCCTTCATATACGCAAGTATTTTATTTTCATCTACTTTCTTTAAATCGCTAATCTTAACCTCGGTGAGCCCTAGAAGTTCAAAGATTTCCTTTAAGAAGTTTTGTGGAAGAGTACCTTTTAAATTATTAAGCACAGTCTTATTTGGATTTATCCTCATAATCTCTGATATCTCCTCTTTTGATTTATCCCTTAAAAAGTCTAAAATAACCTCTACTTCACCCTCTGCTAGTGCTTTGGTTATATAGGATGAGAGCTTTAGTACCGCTGGTCCTGATATTCCAAAATGAGTAAATATCATATCACCAAACTTTTCTATGCTACTTTTTTTAACCTTAGCTGAAATAACAACATCCCTCATTGAAACTCCTTGCAGGCTCTTAACAAACTCTTCTTTTATAACTAATGGAATTAAGGCTGCATATAAAGGAGTTATAGTGTGTCCACTCCTTCTTAGCACTTCAAACATAGCTCCATCTGATCCTGAATCAGGATAACTTTTTCCTCCTGTTGTAACAATCACCTTGTCCCCTAGAATGCGATTACCTTTATCAGTTACTACACCTTTTATCTCACCATCTTCAACTATTAAGTCTTGTACCTTACTGTTATACATAATCTTAACGTTTTTTCTTGCTAAATCAACCTTTAATAATTCTATAACCTCATCAGCCCTATTACTTTTGGTATATACTTTTTGGTCAAGTTCCTCATTATATTCTAATCCATTTCCTTTAAGATATTCTAAAAGTTGATGATTGGAAAATGTATAAAGAGCGCTATATAGGAATTTTTTATTACTTACTATTTTATCAAAAAATTCTTCGATATCTCTATTATTTGTAATATTACATCTGCCTCCACCTGTAAGTTTTAACTTGGCACCAATTTCTTTATTTCTTTCTATCAATATAACTTCACTATTTTTTGCTGCAGTAATGGCTGCCATAATACCGGCAGGCCCTCCTCCAACAACAATAACTTTTAACATACATACACCTCACTGTGTTTCATTTTTTTATTATATCTCAATTTTACCACGTTTATAAGCCTTATTCATAGTAATGAATTATATTTTATATAATAATCTATTTAGCAATTTTCAGAAGGATATATTCATTATTAATAGAATATACCTACTTGCGGCTAAATTTATAAATCATAAAGGTCGTCAAAAGGAGAATTTTCAAATGGAAGATATCACTGCAAACGCTAAGAATACTAAAACTGGGCGATTAAAATGTATTGATGCAATTAGAGGAATAGCTGTAGCCTTAATGCTCTTAGCGGATAACCCAGGTAATACTGCTAGGATATACCCTCAGTTAAGACACGCAGCCTGGAATGGATGGACGGTTGCAGATTTAGGATTCCCCTTTTTTATTATAATAATGGGAATGGTCGTACCTTATGCCCTAAATCGAAGAATAGAAAAAGGTGTTTCACCCTTAAATATTTTTGCACACATACTAGCACGAAGCATAGGAATTTTCATACTTGGGTTGTTTTTAAACGGTTTCCCACTTTATAATTTTTCAAGTATAAGAATACCCGGTGTATTACAGCGAATCGCTATTGTCTACCTTATCGTGAGCAGCATAACATTAATAATACTATATACAGTTAAAAACAAGATAATTCAAGGCTCCATACAGCTTGGAATATCATTTGCAATTATTATACTCTATTATTTATTAATGAAACATGTTAATGTGCCTGGGTTTGGTTCTGGAATTTTAGAGCCCAATGGAAATTTAGTGCAGTACGTAGATTTGCAATGGCTAAAAGGCCACTTGTATAAAAAAGCTTGGGACCCAGAAGGTATTCTAAGCACCTTCCCAGCCATAGCCTCAGCATTACTGGGTGCGGTAACTGGACAGATCCTTACATACCCCAGCAATAAAAAAATCCGTAAATTTTTATCCCTATTTACTTTTGCAGTAATGATTTTAGTACTTGCAAATCTTGTAAACAAGGGGTTTCCTTTTAATAAAAATTTGTGGTCTAGTTCCTTTGTTTTACTTACCGCAGGCATATGCTTTTTAATATTGGCAGCACTTTATTTTATTATGGATATAATAAAATATGAGTCTCTATTTAAACCCTTTGTAGTTCTTGGAAGTAATGCAATATTCGTTTACCTAGTATCAGAAATCATTAGAAAGACCCTGTGGGCTATCCCTATAGTCAACTCCATTACAAAAGAAACCGTAACTTTGAACGTTTGGATTACTACCCACTGTATAACTCCTTGGGCAGGCATAACGTTGGATTCAGTTTATTTTTCAATAGTTTATGTAATACTTTGGATAGGAATTATGAGCATTAGGTATAACAAAAAATCTTCTATGAGCGTGTGATTATCTAATAAGACAAAAACCCACGACCAACTAATTAGTCGTGGGTTTTACTATTATTTTGATGCTGCGGATTCTCTTAACTCTAAATCTTGTTTTATTTTAGTAGTTGATATCTCAGGAGTCCTTGGTAGATATATAACTTCACAATACTCCTTTAAAAAATCAAACTTTCCCGTCCAATCATTGCCTATAACAAATGTATCAACTTTAAATTCTGCAATATCACTTATCTTTTGCTCCCAATTATTCTCTGGAATAACCAAATCTACATAACGAATAGCTTCCAATATTTTTTTTCTTTCTTCGTAGGAAAAGTAACATTCCTTACCCTTAATGGCATTAAACTCATTTGTTGAAAGCGCAACTATTAGATAATCACCTAATTCTTTAGCCTTGCTTAATAGGTTAATATGACCATAATGCAGCATATCAAAGGTACCGTATGTTATAATTTTTTTCATTGTTCTTCCTCCTCTGCCCCTCTATATTTTCAATTATTTTTTTTCATTAATTTTAATAAGTATCTCTCTTTTTATAGGGTTATCAATTATGTATAAGATCATAATATATACTACTAATCCTACCATCCCTTGTATTACAAGTCCTAAAAATCCACCTATAACAAAATCGCCTGAAACATATACGCTTATTGCAGCTACTGCACCTGCAATATAATATCCATAGGTACCCTTAAATATTTTTTTAATATCCAAGTATTTTCTCACTAAAATTATTCTTAATACACAGACTACAAATTCTGTTATAACTATAGATATAACTCCACCTAAAGCTTGAAATTTAGGTACCAATATTAGATTTAATGTTATATTAATTGCAGAAGCCGCTACTAATGGAATAATATATTCTTTATTTTTATTAGTAGGTAACGTATATTGATTTGCAAAAACACCCCCTACTGCAATAAATAAAATTATTAAACTAGTTATCATCATATATAAAACAATAACATTAAATTGGCTACCAAAAAACCAAGGAACAAAATTTTTAGATATTCCTATAATTACTGACATTATAAATATTGAAGATACCAAAGTAAAATTTACTGATTTAACAATGTATTCTTCCACTTTTTTAACTTCATTTCTTGCAAACATGTTAGCTATCCTTGGCATTAAAACAACACTTAAGGAAGTTACTATGGCCAGTGCAATTCTAGCAATCCTTTGGGATTGATCATAGTATCCAACTTGCTCTATAGTGGATAGTTTTCCAATTAAAATTTTGTCTAAGCTTGTGTAAGTTTGAATTGAAAATTGTGGAATTAAAATTAAAGCCGCACCATTTATATGCTGTTTTATATTCACATTTTTAATATGAAATTTTCCAATATATTCCTTCATAAAAAACCACAATGTCAAACTTCCCAAAAATACTATGCTAGAATTTATAAATATATATATGTATATATCGCTTGGTTTTTTTACAAATGCGAATATTAAGATTAACCCAATTATTTTAACAATAATATTCCTTGTCACGGTTTTTTTAAAATCTTCCATAGCTATAAAAAACCATGAAATATCAAATATAGCATTTAATAAAAATGGAATTTGAAATACAAAAGCAATTTTATAGTCCAGCAAGTTAAAATATATAATAAAGATCATATAAATTGCTAAGCCACATACACTGGTAATTACTTGCAAGGACCAAATATCCCAAAATTTCTTTGTGGTAGTTTTTCTGTCATTTCTAACGTATGCGATTTCTCTAATTCCATAGGAACTTATTCCAAACATACCTACTATATAGAAGAATTGTGCCACGGAAAAAGTATACCCATATATCCCCATGCCCTTTGCTCCAAAAATTCTTGACACATAGGGTATAGTAATTATAGGTATTAAAATAGTAAGCATTTGATACATACTATTATAAATGTAATTAATTACCACCTTGTTTTTTATTAATTTTTTCATTTATGAACCATCCTATGCAATGTATTTTCTTTTTCTCTATAAACCTAATTTATCAAATAATCTTTCAGTATTATTGAAGTCTGAATATTTATTAGTTTTGTTATTAACTTTTTCTCTGATACTTTTATAATCATCTACGTTATTATTTATTTGCTGAATAAATCTATGTAACTCTGTCATATCTTTAATTATGGGCCCTGGAATCCAATCATATATATTTTCAAAAACAAAACCCCTACTAGTACTATATTCACCTAAATCGTCCATTACAAACCCAATAGGCTTATTTAATATCATATAATCAAAATAAACAGATGAGTAATCCGTAATTAATGCATCAATTTCTTTAAATATTGAATATAATTGCTCTCCGATAATTTTAAAATCATCATTAATAATTACTTTTATATTACTTAATTCACTAAAATCCTTCTTTTGGAGAGTATCCATAGGGTGTAACTTAACTATAAGTAAATCCTTATTATCACTAAGATACTTATTAAGGTCCACTAGCTGCTTACTAGTAAGTAATGGCAATTGTCCCTCTTTAGATAATCCATCTTTTCTCTTGTCGCCTACACTAGATTTTCTAAATGTTGGCATCCACAATATTTTCTTATTATATGTTGATCCATCTATTCCAAGCTTATTTAATATATCCCTAAAGTCATCCATTCTATCATTTCTAGGAAGTCCCGTGATTAATACTTTATCTTTATCTACCCCGAAAACTTTTGATATAACCTTTTGAAATTCTTCTGAGGTAGCTATAGTATATGTAAAATGTGCAACATCTTCCTCCGTTTTATTATCCAAGTAACCTATATTTTTCAGTGGCATGCCATGCCACAAATTAACTACAATTTGCTTGTCCAAACATTCCACTCCATTTAATGCTCCATGAGTGTAAAATATATAATTTGAAGTCATATAATTTAATATCCCAAGAAATGACTTTAGCCTTATCACTTTTATTTTGAATTGTTTTTGTAGTTCCTGTATTTCACTAGGAATAAATGAGTCGTTAACTAACCATACAATTTCATATTGCATTGGTTTTTGGGTAACCATATAATCAAACACACTCATACTGTTATCTGAAAAATCTGGATGACTTACAAAACACACCTTGTTTTTCTTCTTTTTAAGCAGACTATTTATAACTGCTAATAATTTTATTATAAATCTTCTCACCGTACCAACTTCCTTTAATTTAAATTATGAAACTATTATATTAGTATACAGTATTACCTAAGCTTATACTATTGTACCATCTTTCTTTCTTTTAAACATATTTTAATCAGCAAATTTCCCATGCCAATCTTATATCCACTAAAAGCATATATAAGATTTATGCACTTACTATTAAAAAATTATCGCCTTATCTATTTAAGACAAGGCGATAATTTTTTAATTGTACTTATCATATATATTTTACAGGTTAATCGTACATACCTTCTATTGTTCATTACTAATTTTTTAAACATCTTTTATCCAACTAAGCACATTAAAATAAGTGCTTCCAACATCACTTTCATTTATATTTAACTGGTGACATAAATCTGCTACCCTATCAAAGTTGCCTTTTTCATATTCTTTAACTAACATATATATAACTCCTAAGGTGTTCGTTCTTTTAGTAATTGCTACCTTAACAACTTCTCCAATTGATAATTCATCTAATATTTTTTCCATTGGTAAATTTAAAATGGCATCCATAGTTGAAAGCATCCCAGTAAGATAAGCATCAAAAGCAATATGTTTATTATTTGATAAAATAGCAATTTGCTCACAGAATTTTGCCCTTTGAAGTGATAGAGTTATTATTTCTCCAGGTTTATCCAAACTAATACCTCTAATTATTAACATATAAAGCCACTTTATCATCTCTTCTTCGCCCATCATATTTATTGCTAGTTTCATTGATGTAATTTTATTTCTAATACCAAAGGATGAAGAATTTATCATTTTTAATAACTTGTAAGCGATTGAAACATCCCTTACAATTAATTCTTCAAGTTTATCCACATGAAAACCTTTACTATTTAGTTCTTTAATTACTTTTAAATAAATCATTTTGTTGGGAGGAATATCTCTTCCTACTAATATCTCTGGTTTGCTAAAGAAATATCCTTGAAAATAAGTATACCCATAGGAAATTGCTTCAAGGTATTCTTCTTTTGTTTCAACTTTCTCAGCTAAAAATTCAATATTTTTATTTTCCACTAATTTCATAACTAGTTTTCTTGATTCTCCAAGAGTTATTGTAAAATCTACTTTAATTATATCCACTAAATCTAATAATTTCCTGTATTTAGGATAAAACACAAAATCATCTAGTGCTAATATATATCCTTTATCTTTAAGTTCTCTGCACCGTTGAATTATATCCTCAGTAGGCTCAACAGTTTCAAGGATTTCTATAACCACAAATTCTGGAGGTAGTGCAGTGATAAAATCCATTTTTAAAAGACTCTCATTTAAATTAATGAATGCTTTTTTTCCATCTATAACATTATTAAGCCCGATAGTGAAAAAAGTGTTATTTATTACTTCTAAAGTCGCCTTATATCCATCCTCGCCGGTATACTTGTTTTCTAGACTATTTCTAAACAAAAGTTCGTAGGCAATAGTTTTATTATTACAATCAAAGATTGGCTGTCTTGCTACATAAACATCCATGCCTGTAAATCCTCCTTATGAAATCTATCTTTCAATTTTTTATAAGACACTATTAATAAATCATACCATATAATAACTAATATTAATACTAAATTATGGCGTAATATACTAATTTTCGCAGTTGTATTTTCATAAAAAAATGCCCTACCAGTTAATTTAACCAGTACAGCATTTTCTCATAGAGCAATTCTCCTCGTTTATCTTTATCATCTATTTCTTTAAATATGCCTAAATAACCTTTTTAAATATTTCTACTAACCTGGGGTCAAATTGTGTATCTGCGCATTTTGATATTTCTAAAATAGCTTCTTCTCTATTCATGGTCTTTCTATAATTTCTTTTATTAATCATAGCCGCGTAAGCCTCCACAATAGAAATCATCCTAGAAATAACAGGTATTTCCTCTCCTTTAAGGTTTTGAGGATATCCTGTTCCATCCCATCTTTCATGATGACATAATATGTAATTTGCTACAGGATTAAATTTTTGTATAGCAGTGGCAATTTTATATCCAGATTCTGTATGTTTTTTTATAATGTCCCACTCTTTTTCATCTAATTTTGAGGCTTTATTTTTTATGTGCTCAGGAATAGAAAACATTCCAATATCTCCCATCTCAGTATATAACGAGATTTCTTCCAATTCCTTATTAGATAAATTTATACGCCTTCCCATTTGTAGTAAGATATTCCGAGTATCAAGGTCATTATCATAATTGCTAGAATAATTTTCTTTTAATTTATTCTTTATAAATAATAACATACCCTCTCTATACTTCTTACTTTCAGTAAATTTATTAGTGTACATTCTCTTATCTGCTTCATTTATAGCATGAAAAATGTCCTGTTGACTATCCTCTTTCGTAGCACTGCCCATTGCCATACTTAGTTTACCAAATACTACATTTTCTTCACTTGTAAACTTCTTTATTCGCCTTTCAATATTTTCAGCTATTTTCTTATCAGTATTGGGTAGCACTATTATAAATTCATCCCCACCAATTCGTGCGAGTAGATCACTAGCTCTACAGCTTTTCTTTAAAACCTGTGCTGCTTTTTTTATAAGTTCATCCCCCAGTTGATGCCCAAATACATCATTAGTTAGTTTTAATCCATTCAAATCTGACATTATAATACTTACCGGTAAATATTCTGGTTCATTATATTTACTTATTTCTTCCTCGAAGTAAGTACGATTATTTATTGCTGTTAATTGATCGTGAAAGGTTAGGTAATGAATGTCTTTTTTTAATTTTTTCTCCTGAGATATATCAGATATGCTCAGAACGTATCCCATTTTCCCTTTATTTCTTTTTGGTATAGACGTTACTTGACACAGTGTTATACATTCCTTTTCATGATTTCCAATAAGAATCTTTTCACTCTTTTCCTTCAAATCTAAAATCTGTACTTGCTCCCTAGTTTTCGGATCTAATAATTTAAGAACGTCCTTAAGTTTACCTTCTACATTATCGTTAGTATATCCAATTAAATTCCTCGCACTTTCATTCATAAACTTTATATTTTCATCTTTATCAATAGCTATTACACCATCATTTATACTTTCTAAAATGGCATTTAACCACTTTCGCTCTTCCTCTAGCTTATTCTTCATTTCATGCTTATATAAAGCCATTTCTATATTGAAGAATAGTTCAGTTTCTTCAAAGGGCTTTACTAAAAATGAATACCCTTCACTTAATTTTGTTTTTTCCAACATATTTTTATCAGATAATGCAGTAAGATATATAACTGGTATGTTTAAAATATTTGTTATTTTGGTTGCAGTTTCAATACCATTCATATCTCCTTCTAGTTCTATATCCATAAGGATAATATCAGGATTATGAATAAGTGATGCTCTTATAGCCTCTTCACCCTTAGAACAAATATCTGAAACTTCATACCCCAATTTTATCAAACTATTTTGTATAGTTTTTGCAGTTACCTTCGAGTCCTCAACAATTAAAATCTTTGTACCCTTCATAAATTACTGCCTCCAAATCAATTTATATAATAAATTTGCAAAAAAAGCCACCTATCTTCAATAATATATTGCTTAGCTATATTGGAACGTTTATCCTTATGCACAATAAAATGATCTTGTCCTACAATTGTAAATGGAGGAGTAATACTAAAATGATATTTAGTGCCAGATAATATTGCCTTTGCTCTGCCTGCAACCATATTTACAAGTTCTGCTGCTCCATCATATATTTCTTCTTTTGTTATGTCGTTTTTTTCCATTCCCGTCATATAGGATATTATTGTAGTACACAATTCTTTAGACATTGTTAAACTCATTAATGCATTTCTTTCTCCTAAAATTAACATAGCTCCAGATATTTCGCCTTTGTTTATTGTACAAACATCCTGCCCCAAAGCTTCTTCAATACAGAGACCAGTCATAGTTTCTATAACGTCCCTTATGGCAGTGGTAAGACTTACCTGTAAATAATCTTGTTCTATATTCAAAGTTATTCACCCTTTCCCAATGCTTCAAACATTTTTTTAGTTACTTCTTCCATAGTAAATGGCTTAACAACATAATGATTAGCCCCAGCTTGAATTGCTTTTATTATACTAAGTTTTTCGCTTTCCGTAGTAACCATCATCACTGGTATACTTTTAAATCTATCATCACTTTTAATGATTTTTAATAACTGGAACCCATCAATACCTGGCATATTCCAATCTAATAAAATTAGAGATATATGGAGATAATTTTCACGTATAATATTTAGAGCCTCTTCACCATCTGCCGCCTCTAAAAACTCATATTCTATTACTTCCACTGCCATCTTAATTATTTTCCTTATTATAGCTGAATCATCCACAGACAAAATTTTCATTATATTCACCTCTTTACCTCATAATATATTGTTCCCATACTCTCTTGTTTTTCATAGTATTCATTATAATCAAAGTATATCTCTGAACTACCTAAGAAAAGATTTCCCGATTTTTCCAAAGAATTAGCTATCCTTTGGAGCAAGTCATTTTTTAAGGTTTCCGAAAAATAAATTGTAACATACCTGCAAAGTATCAAATCAAATTTTCCGAAACAAACAAAGCTTTTTTGCAGATTAAATTTATAAAATTTTATCATGTTTTTTATATCCTGTTTTATAGTATATATCCTGTCATTCTTATCAAAATACTTCTGCTTATAAAATTCTGGAAGTCCCCTCATTATAGTTATAGCATCATATCTGCCTGCTTTAGCTAAGTTTATTATAGCACCAGAAATATCCGTGGCCATAATCTCAAATTGTGATGCTTGAATATCCAAAATATTATTTTTTTCTAAGTAATTATGAATAATCATTGCAATAGTATATGGTTCTTGTCCTGTGGAACATCCTGCACTCCATATTCTTATCTTATTTCTTTTATTTTCTCTAAGTGTTTCTACATATTGTGGCATTAAAATGTTTTCTAAAACGTCCCAGGGTTTTTTATCTCTAAACCATAAGGTTTCATTTGTTGTAATGGCATCAATTACTTTTTCTGTAATGGTATCATCCATACTAGTATATATTAATTTATAAAACTCTTCAAAAGTATTGCAATTAAATTCTATTAATAATTTAGACAACCTACTTTCTATTAAATAGGATTTTTCTAATGAAATTATAATTCCACACTTTTCTTCAATGTATTTTCTCATTATTAAAAATTCCTTTTTTGATAAATTTACTATGATTTTCACCCCATCCTAAATAAACTAAAAAGTTGTTAATATATTAATCTTTTCTCCTATAGCACTTATATGTATACTTGCATCTGAGAGCTTGGCATCTTCTATACATTTTGGCATACCATAGACAACACAACTAGTTTCACTCTCAGTTATACAATAGCATTCACAGGACTCTTTTAATACTTTTAACCCTTCAATACCATCAGATCCCATACCTGTTAAAACTACAACCAAGACGTTTTTACTCCTATACGCATTAGCAACAGATTTAAAAAGAAAATCTGCTGAAGGTCTTGCCCCTTTTATGTCTGATGAGGGCTCAGTTGTTATTACTTTAGCTCCATTGATGCTACGAACAGACATATTGATACCTCCTGGAGCTATAAACACCTGGCCATTCTCAATAATATCTCCATTACAAGCTTCAACGACTTTTAGTTTGCAAATGTTATTTAAAGATTGAGCTAAAGATTTAGTAAACTCTGCTGGCATATGTTGCACTACTAAAATCGGAATATTAATATTATTTTTTATACCTTTAAAAATTTTATCAAGAGCTGCCGGCCCTCCAGTTGAAGTTGCTATAAGTATAATATCTGGACTTTTATAATTACTTTCTCTAAGTTTTGTTATGTTTAAAGTTGCTTCATTAAGTTTGTTTTTATTATAACTATTTTCATTGTTTAGAATGTTTAAAGTATTTTTTGTATTTTTACCTATCAATATTTGATTAAATATCATTTTCAAATCAGATTTTATTTTCTGAATGCCTATTCCATCTGAGTTTGGCTTTTTAATAAAATCTATAGCCCCACTACTTAGAGCTTCCATGGTTAACTTAGTGTCATTGTGGCTTAGACCGCTTACAATAATTACTTTCATATTAGGATACTTCTCCCTAATTATTTTAAGGGTTGCAATGCCTCCTAGTTTTGGGATAACTATATCAAGCAGTACAATATCAATATCTAAATATTCTAGTCTATCTAATGCCTCAATTGCATCACCAGCTGTATATATTACCAGTGCTACACCTGTTGCTATTACAATTTCTTTAAGTATCTTCCTAAATGCACTGGAATCATCTACAATTAATATTTTTAGCATTATTTAATCATCACCTTCTCAAATGTTCGTCATCATCCTCATGGAAGATACTCATCATCTTTGATGCCGCATTTACTCAATTCTATATTCATTAACTAATGCTTTTAATTCTTTTCCCATGTGATCTATCTCCTGAGACAGTTCACTAGATTTACTTGCTATTTCCGAATTTTCTTTAGTGTCTTTGCTAATTTTTTCTATATTTATAGCTATTTCCGTAGCACCTATACTTATTTCTCTAAAACTTCTTGATACTTCTGAAGTTTTTAAGGATACCATTTCTGTATTTCTTACTATTTCATTAGATGCCATAGATAACTCAGATACCGATCTAGCCACCTCTACTACCCCGCGACTAGCCTCGGATATACTTCTTGATATACTTTCCGATTTATCATTTACGCTTTTTATCTCACTAGTAATCATTCTAATTTTTTCTGTGGCTTCGTTTGCAGAACCTGATATTAACTTAGTACTCACAGATTGCTCTGTAACTGCTGAAGAAACTATATTTGTAGATGTAACCAATTCATCTATAACCCCATTTATTACTTCCATTGAAATAACCGCTTTACCTGTATCTGTTTGAATTTCTTCAATTTGCTGGCTAATTTCTTCTGTAGCACGAGTAGTTTGTTTTGCAAGTTCTTTCACTTCATTGGCTACAACTGCAAATCCCTTTCCAGCATCTCCAGCTCCTGCTGCCTCAATAGCCGCATTTAAAGCAAGCATATTAGTTTGGTCTGCAATATCCTTAATAGTTCCTATTATTTTCCCTATTTTTTTTGCTAATATATTTAGTTTGATTATACTCTCAGTAGTAACCTTTACTTTTGTTTGGGCATCCTCTGTTATACTCAATGTTCTTTCACCATTTCTACTGATTTCATTTATTGATGAATTAATCTCTACTGTAGAAATTGCAATACTATCTACAAATTTATAAATATCCTCTGAAAACTCTAATATACCTTTAGTACTTTGAGACATTAAATCTATTAAATCCGCAACTTTATCAATTTCTGTAGATGTTTGTTCCGATGAAGATGCTATATTTTTTATATTAGCTGAAAGCTCTTCAGTTGCTGCAGCTATCATATTTATATTGTTACTTGTTTCTATAGAAGCATTTGCTGATCCTTCAATACTTGCAGTAATTTCTTCTACAGACGCCATGACATTTGATGTTTTATCATTAGTTTCCATGCTTTTAATTGACAATTCCTCTGAAGTATCTAAAAGCATCTTAGAAATACCATTTAACTTATAGGATTTTTCTTGAACATTATGAATAAACTGAACTAATTTTGCGATAAAATTATTAAAAGCTATAGTGAGTCTACCCATTTCATCCTTTGAAAAAACTTCAGCTTCTATAGTTAAATCTCCTGCCTCTGCCTTTTTCATTAAGCCTTCCATATATCTCACTGCTTTTGTAATTACATTTGTAGTGTATAACCCAACTAGTATCATTATTACTATACCTACACAAAATAGTATAATTACTAATGTTTTTGCATCTTCTCCTTTAGATATTATTTCTTTATTATTATCACTGGAGTCTTTTGTCTTTGTTACTATGGTTTTATCGACAAATGTGTCCATAGCTTCAAAGGCTTTAATAAATTCTGTATTTTTATATAAAGCCTTTGCCTCATCTTCTTTTCCAATAAGTGAAAGCTGCATTAACTTTTCAGCATAATTCTTATAAACTTGTGATGCATTTTTCGTATCCTCGATTTGTTTCTTATCATTGGTGGTTGGCTCTATGTCCAAAATACCTTTATCAATTATCTGAAATTTATTTCTAACCTCAATTACATACTGATTTTTCTCAGGCAAATCATCAGTAAGAATTATATCTCTCATTATAACTCTGATACTTTGAAACTCTTTTGCTATTTCCCCTGCTTTTCCAAGTGGCACAACATTTTTACTATAATTTTCACTATTTATACTTGATAAAACATAAATATTTTTCATTCCCACATAACCTATAAGTGCTGTAATTACAATTGCTATTAAAAATGCTATTGTCAGTTTTTGTCCTATTTTAAAATCCTTAAATTTTTTCAATTGTCATCCTCCTTGCTACTTTATATAGTATAAAACCATTATTAATAATTTTTTTTCAAAACTCAAATATAGTAAATTGTTTATTTCCTAAAAATTTTCTACTTGAAATATTTTATGTAAATCTAATATTTTAAGCAGCTGACCCTGCTCCTTTATCACATCACTTATAAAACTTTTCTTTGCCTCAATAATATCTTCTGGTAGCTTACAAAAACTTTTTTTCTTTACATCTATAACATCTTCTGTCTTGTCCACTAAAAACCCTAGTTGCTGGTTATCATCTGATTTTAATACTAGGCATTGTAACTTTTTAACTTCACTATCAGTTTTTTTTCCTAATGTTTTTTCTAGGTCAAATATAGTAACAATATTTCCTCTTAAGTTCATTAACCCTTTAATATGTTTTTTTCCATTTAATAAGGGTGTATATTCCACGTTCCGGGTTATCTCTTTTACTAGATTTACATCTATACCCAAAAGTTCACCCGCTATATAAAACGTTAAAATTTTCTTCATTATGTACCCTTCTTTATGCTTTATTTTTTTCCCCTAAAGCCATTTCTAATAACTCATTAATATCTACTAATAAAACTATTTTATTGTCTATAACTGAACTTCCAGCTATACCTTTTAATTTTATACTATCAACATTTAGATTTGTATTTATATCTATTTGGGTAGTATCACATATTTTATTAATAAGTATTCCTACCGACTTGTTGCCTTTAAGAATTATTATATAGTGTCTTTCGTTAAGATTTTCACCCTTGCTTATAGGAATATAATTTGATGGCCTAATCACTTTAAATATTTTTTTCTTTATCTTCACATATTCTTCATTTCCTATAAGTTCAATGTTGCTATATTGGATTTCCTCTACCTTTTCCACTATGGATACTTCCATTGCCAATGTTTCATGCTTAGAACATTTAAATAGAATTATTTTATTTTCCTTACTTTTTTGCGTTAGTTTTTCATATTTTTCATCATTGTTTTTATTAGCTATTTCATTAGTTAATTTAAGTTTAGCTTTTTGCGCAATGCTATTTATATCAAGGATCATGGCAACTTTTCCGTCCCCTAAAATTGTAACTCCAGAATAACACTCTGAATCCTTAATATACTTTGGTAATGATTTCACTATAATCTCTTCACCATCGTAAATTTCATCCACCATTAGACCAAATTCCTTAAATCCAATTTTCAC
Source organism: uncultured Clostridium sp. (assembly GCA_964467165.1). Lineage (GTDB taxonomy): Bacteria > Bacillota > Clostridia > Clostridiales > Clostridiaceae > Clostridium_AD. Next base: position 31,005 of record CAYXOL010000025.1, on the reverse strand, counting down.
TACAAGGATTCGAATTATTTTTTTACAATTACTTATATCCATCCTGTCACTTGTTAATACCTCCGACAAGTTAACAATAGGTAATAATTTCTCTCTAAGTCTTAGAACTAACCTTCCACTTATATATTCTAATTTTTCATTCTTATCTTTTGGAACAATTCTAACTATTTCTTTAATATTGACTTGTGGTAATGCAAATTTTTGATTACTGCTCTCTACTATAAGTGCAGAGATTATGGCAAGAGTAAGAGGTATTATTAACCTTATGTTGGTTTCCTTATTCTTAACCGAATATATCTCAATATTGCCTCCCATTTTTTTAATATTAGTTTTAACCACATCCATTCCTACCCCACGTCCAGATATATTAGTTATATTTTCAGATGTAGAAAAGCCTGGCTTTAAAATAAGTTCTATAATTTCTTTTTCGCTCATATTTAAAAGTTCTGCTGAAGAAACAATTTCATTGTCTAATGCTGTACTTTTTACTTTTTCTAAATCAATACCTTTTCCATCATCAATTACGTCTATTATTACAAACCCAGATTTATGGTAGGCATTTAATTTTATAGTTCCATGCTGTGTCTTTCCAGCTAATTTTCTTTGCTTAGAGGTTTCTAGCCCATGATCTGCAGCATTTCTAACAAGATGGAGTAATGGATCTACTAAAACTTCTATTATAGACTTATCAAGCTCTACCTCTCCACCTTGAACTTCTAAATTGATTTCTTTATTTAAACTTTTTGACAAATCCCTTATTATTCTTGGAAATTTATCAAAAACATTTACTAAAGGCTGCATTCTAGTTTGCATTATCTTCCCTTGTAAACTAGATGTTATATGATCTATATTTTGCATTATTCTATCCATTCCTTGAATATCGCTTTTATGTTTTTCCATAGTTCTAAGTAACTGGTTTCTTCCAAGAACCAATTCGCCTGTTAAATTTAAGAGTTCATTTAATAAACTTACCCTTACTCTTATACTTTCTTCTTTATAATTATTTTTTAATGTTTTCACTTCATTCACTAGTGGAGTGTGCTCAGCCTCTTCTATCTTTTGCAAAAAATCATCCGCACGAAAATCATGTATTTTACTCTCTTGTAAATTTATTGCTAAGGATACTAAACTTTTTTCTAATACAGAAGATATAAGTATATGTGTTATTTGCTCATCTGCATCACTAAGCTTTAAATATGTTTTCTTACTTGTATAGGAATCAATTATTTCGCCAATAGATTCTAAGATTTTCATGAACTCATCCATGGTTTGATGACTTTCTTCTAAGTCTTCATTTATATTGATTATAATCTCATAAAACATATGACCACGTTTTTTTGATTTTTCAATAATAGCATCTTGAATTTTAAATGGAATTATCTTTGGATCTGTAAGATTTAAATTTAAAACTGCGTCAATATTTATTTCACCTTGATTTATATTCAGATCACCCTTTTTCAGAATTTTTTCTAAGCTAATTATAGTTTGTGATATATCTATACTTTCAGTATTACTTATATTTTCAACAAGTAACTTTAAATAATCATTAGCGGAGAGTAGTATATCAATGTCTCTTTCACATATGCTATAAGTATTATTTCTAATTTCTCCAAATAGACTTTCTATAGAATGTGACAACTTAACTATTTTATGGAACTTAAAAAAACCTGCTGCGCCCTTGATACTATGTACAGCCCTAAATATCTCATTTATTGCTTCTGAATCCTTCTTATTTTCTACTAATTGCAATATTTTCTTCTCTATAGTTTTAATATGCATCATTGCTTCTTCAATAAAATCATTTGTTAACTCTTCATTTATCAACTTACCCACCTCCGTGGCCTATATCTATTAAATCATTATCTTCTAAGCTATAATGCTTAATAAAAAATACAACTTGATTGTATTCTACATTTACTTCATAATTCCTTCACATTTTTAAAAAAACTATCGAAATATATCTTTTTATACATAATTTTGTAATAATTGATTAAATTTTTAGAAATATTATTAAATTTAAACCTAAGCCTCTGATTTGACTTAACTCTAAACACTAGATTTAATTAATTTAGTATTTACCGGTTACTATGTGCTAAAAAGTCAAAATAAAAAAGGATCATACAAACTATTATCTTTGCATGATCCTTTATATCTTAATTCATCTTTTGTAAACTACCTAAATAGCTCTACTTAAGGTTACTAAAACTTTTAAATTCAGATTATTTGATTCTCCATAAGTTATTTTCTTATTATTTTTCATATATTAAATATACTAGTATTATATTAATTTATGAATTTAGTCTACTGTTTTTATTTTCTGCAACTTCATTAATAAATTTTTCATATTCACATAGTGTCTGCTGATGTGCCTTTTCTCTAAAAATATCCAGTTCATCAAAATTAATTTTTATTATTTCAACGAGATTTTTATCTATTTCATAATTATCAGCCATTGCTACTAAAACATTTATTGTGTTTTCTTTTGTCATTGAATCCCTATAGGGCCTTTTTTCTCTTATAGCAGTAAATATATCTGCAACTGCCATAATCCTGGAACCTAAAGAAATTTCTTCATCTTTCATCCCGAAAGGATATCCTTTTCCATTTAATTTTTCATGATGGAGTGACCCCCACATTCTTATAGTTTCAAAACCACTTACATTTGCTAAAACTCTATTAGTATGGTATGCATGCGTTCGCATTAAAGCAAATTCTTCTTTTGATAGTGGCCCTGACTTTTCCAGTATTTCAGTTGGTATAGCCAATTTACCTAGATCATGAATATAGCCTGCATATTTTATAACTCTAGTCTCATCTTCACTAAATCCTGCATATTTAGCAATAAGTTCAGCGCAAGCAGCTACTGAGGAAGAATGTGATGCTGTAAATCGGCTTTTAAAATCTACCAACCGGCTCATAAATATCATAAAATTTTCAAAGTCGTAATGGCTAAAATCACCAAAATCAATAATATCCTTTTGGGTGATAAAATTTGGAGTATCCAGATATTGAGTACCTAGCCAAAAACTATCTTTTTTTGATATTTCCATGAATGCGTCAACTATTTTAGGATGAAATATATCTCCCTTTCTTTCAATTATTTTTCCCCTTATTTCATCAACTGAATTTAGGATATTTTTATCTTTTTCCTTAATTAATACAGAAATGCGGTCAGCTAAATTTAATACATGACTTCCAAAAGGGATTTTTTCATTACTAACACCTATACAATTTCCATTAAGCCAACTATTATGATGATAGCGTATCATTTGGGCAATTCCTAAATATGGTTTTAAGTCCTTTATTAATAGATATCCTTTTTCAGCGTGGAAATCTAAATCCTTATATTCAAATTCAGTCGGTGTAAGCCTTTCTTTAAGTGTTAATCCTCCAATATCATGTAATGAGCCAGCAATTTCTAATTTAATCTGTTCATGATTAGATAATTTTAATTGCTTTCCTAGAGAATATGAAATATATGCTACTAATTTATGGTGGTTAGAGACAATTGGGCTTACTAGGTCTATGGTCTCAGTTATACTAAAAACTAATTCTGAAAATTCAAATGTTGAGTTCATTTTCTTACAACCTTTCATCTATATCTAGTGTAAATACGTATACAATTAATTTTCAAATTATTCATATATTAATATGGCATTTACATATATTGATTATGTAATTATCACTAATCCTTATTAATATATAATATTATTTCTAAAATCAAAAAGCAAGAACTGTATCCTACAGTTTTTGCTTTTATTCTACTTATGTCTAATAACTCTGATTTTAATTCTGCTAAAACGTATGTATTTTCGACTTTATTTTCATTTTCCCCCTTTAGTCTTTACAATTCACTACGATGATAGTAATGAAATTGTATTTAGGAGGAAAATAAATGAAATTTAAAACTATTCATAAAAAACTTGTAACAACCTTTTTATTAATAATCGTAGTTCCTATGTGTATTACGGGTATTATTTCAAATGTAATACTTTATAATAACCTTAAAGACTCTTATATTAGCTCTATGGAGAAATCTGTAACAGGTGTAAATAATGTTATAGATGAAAATTATAATGCCTATGAAGTGGCCTTATCTCAACTAACAGAAAACTCCATAGCAAAGGCTGCCCTTTCAAATCCAAATGGTACTTTAGTAGAAAAGGAACTTAACGGAATAATTAAAAGTAATCCCAAAATATTAAATGTTTATGTTGCAACTAATAACAAAAGCATGTATATATTTCCTAAAACAAGTCTTCCAGAAGGTTATAATCCAACAATGAAATCCTGGTATAAAGATACAATTTCCAATGATAAAGTACTTTGGCAGGATGCCTATAAGGATATAGCAACTGGAAAGATGGTGGTAACAGCTACAAAAACTATATTAGATGACTCCGGAAAACCAATAGGGGTTGCTGGTATAGATATTGACATAACTAATATTGCTCAACTTTTTAGCAATACCAAGATTGAAAAAACTGGTGAAATAGTACTTATAGATAGAACAGGTATAGTATTAGCCACTAAGAATAAAGATTTATTAGAAAAAAACCTAAATCCTGATAGAGTAAATACTAACGCTGATACAAAAGATGAGAAGATAGCAAATGCTTTTATAGATAAAACTGAAGTATCCTGGATGAAACCAATAATGAATGAAAAAACTAATTCTGTACAAGCAAAGTTTCTTGGTACAAATAAGTTTATTTATTCCCTAAGCAACGAAAAATCTGGATGGAAGCTAATTGGAATGATGGATACCAATGAGATAAATTCTAAAATTCTTTCTTTGATTCTGATACTGTCCGCCCTATTCATTATATTTATTATATCTGCTTTATTTGTAGGTTTACGTGTTTCTAAAAATATAACAAGTCCAATTAATCAACTAAAGGAAGCTATGAAAAAAGGTGAATCTGGTGATTTGACTACATTTACAAATATAAATACTTCTGATGAACTTGGAGAATTAGGAAAAAGATTTTCTAATATGATTTCTAGCTTTAAAACTCTAGTTGTATCAATTAAAGACTCCTCTGTTAATGTGTTAAGTTTTTCTGAAAACCTTACAATGCAAGCTGATGAGGTTACTTCTTCTTCTGAAGAAATAGCAAGAGTCATCGATGAAATTTCAAGAGGTATTCAGGATCAAGCTTCAGAAACAGACAGAGCCTCTGAAGTCGCAACTGAATTTAGTAATAGCTTATCCAAAATCAAAGAATATAATAGCCATATAAATATAGAAAGCCAAGAGATGGAAACTAGTAGCGAAAAGACAATGATTGCATTTAAAGAGCTTAAAACAAAAAATGAAAACACTATAAATGGTGTTTCACAGATTGCTGAAAGTATTGGAGTATTAGTAAAAGAGACAGAAGATATTGGTCAAATACTAAGTACAATATTAAACATTTCCACTCAAACTAACCTATTAGCTTTAAATGCTGCTATAGAAGCTGCCAGAGCAGGAGAATCTGGAAAGGGCTTTGCTGTAGTTGCTGAAGAAGTTAGAAAACTTGCTGAACAGTCTGGTTCATCTGCTGAAAATATAAGAAATATAGTTACTAGAGTTATAGATACTACTAAAACCGCAGCAGTAAATATGGATAGTATTAAATTAAATGTAGAAAATCAAAGTTCAGCAGTTTCTCTTACAGAGCAAAGTTTTGTCAAGTTAAATGTATCTATTGAAAGTATAATTGAAAAAATCATGTCAATGAATGAAAGCCTAGAAGCAATGTCAGCAAACAGTGATATACTTACTTCTAATATATTCAATATTTCCGCTGTATCTGAGCAGTCAGCAGCAGCCGCCCAAGAAGTTAATGCTAGTGTATCTAACCAATTAAATGACATACAAAACGTAAAAACACAAGCAAATGAGCTTTATAATTTAGCACAGACTTTGGACCTACTTATAGAAAAATTTAAGGTTTAACAATAAACAGCAGTTAGGACTTTCAAATCCAATTCCCAAGCACCAAGGTATAAGCAAACCCACAACTATTTAATTAGTTGTGGGTTTTACTGGTGGAGGCAGAGGATATTAACCCCTATTTTTGATATTTTTTTCTCTCTGTTTCATAAAGATTGTTTCCTTCTGAATCTATTACAACCACAGCTGGAAAATCTACTACCGTAAGTTTTCGAACGGCTTCTGGTCCCAAATCTTCAAAAGCAATAATTTCGCATTCTTTTATTGTATTAGCAATAAGAGCTCCAGCTCCTCCAATTGCAGCAAAATATATAGCACCATTTTTTTTCATTGATTCTACCACAGTTTGATTTCTAAGCCCTTTTCCAATCATTCCAGTAAGTCCTAGTTCTAATAGTGGCACAGTCAAATCATCCATCCTATAACTAGTAGTAGGACCAGCAGATCCTATTACCTTCCCAGGTTTAGTTGGGGCAGGCCCTACATAGTATATAATGGCATCTTTGGGATCAAAGGGTAACTTGTCACCATTATTAATTGCATCTACTAGTCTCTGATGGGCTGCATCTCTACCTGTATAAATTGTTCCTGATATTAATACACTATCTCCCGATTTCAAATCCTTCAACTTTTCCTGTGTTAAAGGCGTAGATATATGTTTGATTTCCATGTTTTTACCTCCCTATATAATTGTTACTGCATGTCTTGCTACATGACAGTTAATATTTACTGCTACAGGTAATCCAGCAATATGTGTTGCAAAAGCTTCCACATTAACAGCCAGAGCTGTAGTATTTCCTCCTAGTCCTTGAGGTCCTATTCCTAGTGCATTAATTTTTTCTAATAAAGTTAATTCAATTTCCTTTAAATGCTCTGTTTCATTATGGCTACCAATATCTCTTGTTAATGCTTTCTTTGCAAGATACATTGCTTTATCGGATGTACCTCCGATGCCAACCCCTACAACAATAGGTGGGCATGGATTTGGACCTGCAAGTGAAACAGCTTCTACAACAAAATCGAGTACACCGTCTAAACCATCTGATGGTTTAAGCATTTTCAATCTACTCATATTTTCACTTCCAAAACCTTTTGGAGCTAATGTTACTTTAACTTTATCTCCAGGTACAATATCATAATAGATTACAGCAGGAGTATTGTCTCCTGTATTTTTTCGATGTATTGGGTCTTCTACAACGGATTTTCTTAAAAACCCCTCTTTATATCCACGTCGTACACCTTCGTTAATGGCTTCTGTAATATTCCCCCCCATTAACTGTACTTCTTGACCCACCTCTACAAATACTACTGCCATACCTGTATCCTGGCAAATTGGTACTTGATCATTTTTTGCAATTTCAGCATTTTTCAACAAATTAGCTATAATATCTTTTCCTACAGGAGATGTTTCTGTTTTTAGGGATTTATTAAATGCATCTAATACATCTTCTCCCACATAAAAATTTGTCTTTATACTCATATCTTTTATAGCAATTTCAATTTCTTTTACATCTACTTTACGCATAACCCACAACTCCTTCCAATATTTTTAAATTCTTATATTCTAGCTACTCCAGATTTTCTAGCTGCATCTTTAACTGCTTCAGCCACAGTTGTGCCTACTCTTGGATCAAATGCAAATGGAATAATAAACTCTTCATTTAAGTCTTCATCACTAACCAATGACGCTAAAGCTACTGCTGCTGCAATCTTCATCTCATCATTTATGTCGCTTGCTCTAACATCCAATGTTCCTCTAAATATTCCTGGGAATGCTAATACATTGTTAATTTGGTTTGGATAATCTGATCTTCCAGTACCAACAACTCTTGCACCAGCTTCTTTTGCTAAAGCAGGTAAAATCTCTGGATTTGGATTTGCCATAGCAAATATAATTGCATCTTTTGCCATACTTCTTACCATATCTTGGCTTAGTAAGTTAGCATCTGATACTCCTAAGAATACGTCTGCTCCTACAATAATATCCTTTAACTCGCCCTTTAGTTTTGCATGATTTGTATTTTTTGCCATTAAATCTTTTTCTCCGCCTAGATTTTCTCTTCCTTCATAGATGGAACCCTTTCTATCACACATGATAACTTCAGCTACGCCCATACTCATTAGTAATTTTGTTACAGCAACTCCAGCCGCACCTGCACCATTTACTACAACCTTAATATTCTTAAGTTCCTTCTTTACTATTTTTAAAGAATTGATTATGCCGGCAAGAACTACAACAGCTGTTCCATGTTGATCATCGTGGAAAATTGGGATATCACATACTTCTTTTAGTCTTCTTTCGATTTCAAAACATCTAGGTCCACTTATATCCTCTAAATTAATTCCACCAAAGCTACCTTGAAGTAATTCAACAGTTCTTACAATTTCATCCACATTTTTAGAACGTATACAAAGAGGGAAAGCATCAACATCACCAAAAGTTTTAAATAATACACATTTTCCTTCCATTACTGGCATCCCTGCCTCTGGTCCAATATCCCCAAGTCCTAAAACAGCAGTACCATCTGTTACAACGGCTACAAGATTCCATCTTCTTGTAAGATCATAAGATAAATCTATATTTTTCTGAATTTGAAGACAAGGTTCTGCAACTCCTGGTGTATACGCTATAGACAGATCCTTACTATCCTTTACAGCTACTGTAGAAATCACTTCAATTTTACCTCTCCATTCTCTATGAGCTTGCATTGCTTGTTCTTTAATATCCATAATTCTCAATCCCCTTTTATTTTATTTTAATTATGCCCATAAACGTCTTAGCGTGTTTTATGAGATAAGTTAATACATATTTTGTGAAAAATTTAACATATTGATTAGTATTTATTACTCATATCATCACTTTTAAACTCTTACTAAAAGTGATGATATGAATATTGGATGTGTTTATTTATCATTTTCACTTCCATGGGTATAATGAGGTAGTAACATAGGTGAAATTTTGTCTGTGATTACACCGTTTTCTTCCAGGGTTTTATGGTATTTTTTAACATGATCAAGGCTTAGTTCTTTCACTTTAACCCCTTTGATTTTTTCACCTGCATGAGATCCTGCCCTACGTCCAAAAACAATAATATCTAATAGTGAATTACCCATGAGTCTATTTCTACCGTGGATACCTCCTGAAGCTTCTCCTGCCACATAAAGGTTTTCAATCTTGGTTTGAGCATTTTCATCTATTAAAAGTCCTCCGTTTTGATAATGAAGAGTTGGGTATACGATAATTGGATCTACTCTCATATCAATACCAAATTTTTGATACATCCTCAGCATGGCAGGGAGTCTCTTTTCAAGAGTTCCTTCTCCATTGATAATATCAATTAAAGGAGTGTCAAGCCATACACCTTTTTCCCCTGCCGCTGTGCCAATACCTTTATTTCTTACATGACATTCTCTGATTAGTGCAGATGTTTCAACGTCTCTAGTTTCAAGATGATAAGTAAATTGTTCACCATCTATATTTAGAGGTGTTGCACCTAAACTACGAACTTTTTCTGTAACAAGTGCTCCAAATATCTGAGATGGGAACGCCGCCCCAGTAGGGTGATATTGCACAGCATCTGCGAAGATAAGTTCTGCTCCGGCTCTGTATCCTAGTACTAGTCCATCCGCAGTTGCGCCATAATGATTTGATGTTGGAAAGCCCTGATAGTGAAGTCTTCCAGCGCCGCCAGTGGCTATAATAACGGTTTTAGCCCTTGCAATTAAATATTCCTCTGTTTCAAGATTGAATAATACGGCACCAGCAGCTTTACCATCCTTGTCTAGTATTATCTCCACAGCAGGAGAGAATTCCACCACTTCAATACCTTTGCTAAGAACTTCATCCCTAAGCACACGCATGATCTCAGCTCCCGAATAGTCGGCAGCGGCATGCATTCTCTTTCTTGAAGTTCCACCTCCGTGAGTAGTAACCATGGTACCATCTTTTTCTTTATCAAACATTACCCCAAGTTCATTTAACCATTTGATTGACCCTGGAGCATCCATTACAAGAGCATTAACAAGCTCCTTTTTATTGGTAAAATGTCCGCCCCCCATTACATCTATATAATGTTTTGCAGGAGAATCATCTGGCTTATCTGCAGCCTGAATTCCACCTTCCGCCATCATTGTATTAGCGTCCCCAAAACGTAATTTTGTGGTAATCAATACATTTGCACCTTTTTTGTGAGCTTCTAAGGCCGCTGATGCTCCAGCTCCTCCTCCACCTATTATCAAAACATCCACGTCATAGTTTAATTTAGTTAAATCCATATCTAAATTTTTAATTCTACTCTTGGCTTCAATAAGTTCTGCTAGTTCTAAGGGCACCTTTGATCCCTTGTTTGGTCCAACACTTAGGTTTTTGAATTGATCATCTCTATAATCCGGATAATTTTCTTTTAATATATCTTCTTTTTCCTTAGCACTCATCCTTGGAAACTGAACTCCTAATCTTTGAGGACGAGTTTCCTCTACCTTCTTTATTAGCTCCCTCATTTCTGCTGTATACATTTAAATACCTCCCTGGTAACACTATATTTTAAGGTAATTTTCACTTCGTAATATCCCTTGTATTATATAACTGCTTTAATTCATCAATACTTTTAATCATTAATTCTTTTATGGAATCATCATACATGCCTTCTTGAATTTCTTGTACCCTTTTTGTCAAATCTTCTGTTTCATGGGCAATGTATTTGCCTGTAAGTCTTCGAGCAAGCATCCCCACTTGGTAATGAGTTATATTTGCAGGACACCTAGAAGCACAAATTCCACACATAACACAGTCAAAGGATTCATGAGCACATTTTTCAATGTCTCCCCTTTGAGCATAGGCAATATACTGCATAACATTAAGGTCCTGTGGGCACCCCTTTGTGCAGGAATTGCATCCAATGCAGCTATATATTTCAGGATAAAACTTCATCATTGTATCAGCCGTTGGCGCAAGTTCATTCATATCATATGATTTTTTGTCTCCAGGAAAGAATGGCAATTGGGTTAGATACATACCATCTTCAACCTTGGTTTGGCATGCTAAACATACCTTTAATTCTTTCTTGCCTTTTATTCTATATATTGTGGCACAGGCACCGCAAAAGCCACCTCTGCATCCGCATCCCCTAACTAATTGATACCCCGCATATTCCATGGAATCCATGATTGTAAGGGTTGATGGTACAGTGTATTTTTTATTTAATATATATATTTCTACCATTTCTTTGCTTAACATTTTATATGCCTCCTTTATCTCCCATATCTACTAAGATGATTTAAATCATCTTCTATAAAGCTGAAATCTTCTTAAAGTATTTTAATGTTTACATTAATATTCATCAGGAAGCTCATCTATTTCATCACATCTAAATACTGGACCATCTTTGCATACATATTTATCTCCGATGTTACAACGTCCACATTTTCCTACACCACATTTCATTTTTAATTCCAAAGTGGTGTATACTTGCTCCTTCCTAAATCCTATTTCAATAAGTGTTTGAAGAGTATATTTAATCATAATAGGTGGACCACAGAGCAAAGCAATTTTATTTGTATCAAATCCAATTTCTTTAACATACGAAGGAACAAATCCTACATGTCCTTTCCAACCCTCAACTTCCCTATCAACTGTTAAATGAACTTTTGTATTAGGCTTTGAGGGCCAGTTTTCAAATATATCATTTTGAAAAACAAGATCCCCTGGTGTCCTTGATCCATATAAGATATCTACTTTTCCATAATCTTCTCTATTATCCATTACATAATTTATAACAGAACGAATAGGTGCTAGGCCTATACCACCACCTATGAAAAGAAGATCCTTCCCTTTTAATACATCTTCCACAGGGAACTTATTCCCATAAGGCCCTCTCAGTCCTATTTCACATCCTACTTCAAGGCTATGTAAATATTCAGTGACAATGCCGCATCTTTTTACACTGAACTCCATGAATTCCTTTTGCGTAGGAGAAGAAGTGATTGAGAAAATGGCTTCTCCAAGTGGTGGAACAGAAATCATTGCACATTGACCGGGCATATGCTCAAATGGTTTTCCACCACCAGGTTTTGTAACTCTAAAAGTAGTTACATCCTCTGTATCTACAATCATCTCTTTTATCACTACGATTTCAGGGATTAGTGGATTTACATGGTCATTACAATTACAAGTCATTTTGTTCACCACCTAATTTTTTAATTACTTTAACAATATCTAAGTGAACAGGACATTTTTCTATGCACCTTCCACATCCAACACAAGCATATACACCATCATGATTATTCGGATAATAAACAAGTTTATGCATAAACCGTTGTCTGAATCTTTCTTTTTGAGTCTTTCTAATGTTTCCATGAGCCATAAGAGTAAAATCTGAGAACATACATGAATCCCAACAACGAAATCTTTCTCCAGATTTATCTCCTTTGAAGTCGGAAATATCATAACAATGACAGGTAGGGCATACATAAGTGCATGAACCACAACCTAAACAACGTTCACTAAGTTCTGACCAAATTTTAGACTCAAACAAATCATTAAGGTCTCCCTTTATCATTTTAGGATCTATATTTGCTAAAGGAAGCTCTTTGACTTTCTTCTTTGTAGCCTCCTGTAAATCATTTAGATTACTTATATCTTGATCTGTTACATCTTGTAAAATATCCTTTAATTTTTCTGTTAAAATTTCACCTTTTGGGGTTTGTGAATTCCAAAGTATACTATCACCCATATCCCATGTGCTCACATCAACTTCTTTAGGAGCAATTTGTGGTTCTATGCCAAATGAACTACAAAAGCAGGTTTCCTCTGGGTTAAAACAGGCCATTGAAACAATTGTTCCTTTGTTACGTCTTTCCTCATATAAAGCATCTACGGGCTCTTCTAGGAATACATTATCAAGTAACTGAAAACTCTTTGCATCACAATGTTTCACTCCAAAGAGTACATAGTCCTCTTTCTTTCCTCCTACATTTTCCAGTTCTAGTTTTTTTCCATCTCTTTTAAACTTTAAGTAAGTTTCACTTTGGGGAAAAATAACACTTTTAGGTGAAGTACTAGTTTTTAGTTTTTCTATATTCACCTTGTCCCCTTCTTTCCATAGGTCAAAGTTTACTTTTCCATCCACTTCAATAGGCAAAAATAGTTCATAGGATTTATGGATCATATTAAAAAGCTGTGACAATTGATTCTTTAATATTTTCTTCATCATTTTTTCCCACCTCCATGTGCTGAAAAGGAATCACTATCATCCATTTTATATGAACCAATAGGGGCCTCTTTAGACGAATCTAACCCTGCATCATATTCACCGTAAAGCTGATTTATATCTTTCATAATTTTACTATTTAATAAGTGAAGTGGTATATTTGCTGGGCATACTCTACTGCATTCTCCACAGTCCACACAACGACCCGCAACGTGATAAGCTCTAATAATATGATAAAATTGCTGTTCACTATCTACTTTTGCTTTACCCGATATATCTGCCGTAGGGTTATCAAAAATACATTTTTCACAACTACATGCAGGACATATATTACGACAAGCATTACATCCTATGCATTTTGAAAATTCATTAGTCCAATAAACAGACCGCTCTTCATTAGATAGTGCTTCAAGCTTTTCCACTTCTTTAAATCGTTCTAGTAAATCTACTTCTCTAGTTACCAGTTCTGTCATAAGCTCGTCATAAACTACAGGATTAGGATATCTACATCTAAGACACTTGTCATATTCAAATTTTTCTGCTGAAAGCTTAGTTTCCCCATGACTTTTTATAAAGATAAGTTCATCCCCAGACCTTTTAACACTTATAAGCCCTTTATTTAATCCTTCTTTTTTTATTTTCTCTGGGTCTATCATACCAGGGCAACTTACTCCATAGATTACAACCTTATCACGGTCTATTCTATTATCATTTATCAGTTGGTTAAATCCAAGAGAGTCACAGCCTTTTAAAAATACACCTACTTTTTTATACTCTTTCAATTGCTGAATCAAATATTTACTTAGGTTATTAACACAGAAACAGTCCCATACTAAGGAATCTCCTTTATCTGCCTCCGTAATAAATACGGGATAAGAATCATCATATGTATCGCCTTTTGTCCAAGCTATAATTTTTTCTACTTCCCCATTTTCAAGGGCTAATTTTGCAGTATTTCGTATTTTTTCACTTATCTTTTCCATCTTGCATCCCTCAACTTTCTATTTGGACCAAGTTTATAAACTTTATCTAATACTTCATTCATAACTTCTGCAAATTTATTTCCCTCCGCTGCTGATATCCAATCCACTCTAAAACGTTCTTTTTCTATCCCCATAAATTCAAGAAAATCTATCAAAACTGAAAAACGTCTTCTTGTGTGGTAATTTCCAGTTGAATAATGACAATCTCCCGGGTGACAACCTGCAATTACTACTGCATCAGCTCCCCGTTGAAATGCACGAAGTACAAAGTTTTCACTTACCCTGCATGAGCAAGGAACTCGTATGATTTTAACGTTAGAAGGATAGGCCAGTCTACTTGTGCCAGCTAAATCCGCTCCAGCATAACTACACCAATTACAACAAAAGGCTACAATCAAAGGTTCAAATTTAGTTTTATCTATGCTCTCTATTTCCTTTGCTTCTATTGACATAATGCATCCACCTCCGCTAAAATCTGCCTGTTTGTAAATCCTTTAAGATCTATAGCACCAGGACGGCAAGCGACAGTACATCCACCACAACCTTGACAAAGAGCTTCATTTACATTTGCAACTATTTTGGTAATTGTTTTACCATTCTCTTTAACCTCAATTGTTTTTGCAGAAATTGCATCATAAGGACATATTTTTGTACAAGCAAGACATCCACTGCAAATTGATTCATCTACCATTGAAACACAAGGACTGCTAACTAATTTCGTCTTACTCATTATACCTATTACTTTTGCTGCCGCCGCACTAGCCTGAGCAACTGTTTCCGGAATGTCTTTTGGTCCTTGACAGGCTCCTGCTAGATATATACCAGCAGAATGTGTTTCTACGGGACGAAGCTTTGCATGGGCTTCCGTAAAGAAATTGTTTGTATCCGTACTTATTCCTAATGTTCTTTTAATTATACTTGTATCCTCTTGCGCCTTAGTTGCCGCTGCCAGTACTACTATATCTGCATCAATTACAATGATATCTCCAGTCATTGTATCTACACCATGAACTTGAAGTTTTTCACCATCCGGGAAAATCTTACCGACCATCCCTTTTATATATTGAACACCATATTCCTCAACAGCTCTTCGCTGAAATTCTTCAAAGTTTTTTCCCGCAGTACGAATGTCTATATAAAAAACATAGGCTTCCATATCAGGGTAATGATCTTTTAGTAACATAGCGTGTTTTGCCGTATACATACAACAAATTTTAGAACAATAGGTTTTACCTCTAGAACTTTTATCTCTAGAACCAACACATTGTATAAACACTACTTTTTTAGGTACTCTATGATCTGAAGGACACAAAAGCTTACCTGCTGTAGGTCCTGCTGCATTTGTTAACCTCTCAAATTCCAGAGACGTGATTACATCAGGATGATTTCCATATTGATATTCTCCAAATTTATCTAAACTTATAATATCGTAGCCTGTAGCTACTACAATTGCTCCATATTTTTTTGTTATGTAAGTATCCTTCTGAGTGAAATCTATAGCAGCAGATGGACATATTTTTTCACATATTCCACACTTACCTGTTTGAAACTTGATACATTCATCTCGATCTATAACAGGTACATTAGGCACTGATTGTGCGAAAGGTATATAGATAGCCCCTCTATTTATTAGACCTTGGTTAAATTCACTTTTAGCTTTTTTTGAAGGACATTTTTCAGTACAAATACCACAGCCCGTACACTTTTCTAGATCAACGCTCCGTGCCTTTTGTTTAATAACCGCTTCAAAATTACCCACATATCCACTAACAGACTCTATTTCACTATAAGAGTATAATGTAATGTTTGGATGTGAAGCAGCTTCTACCATTTTTGGTGTTAAAATACAAGCCGCACAGTCTAATGTAGGAAATGTTTTATCTATTTGTGCCATTTTGCCACCAATACTTGGTGATTTTTCAATAATGTCTACTTCATAACCTGCATCAGCTATATCGATAGCCGATTGGAGTCCTGCAATCCCTCCACCAATAACCAATGTCCTATGAGTTACACCTATTTCACCAGATATAAGTCCAGTATTTAAGGCAACTTTAGCCACTGCAGCTTTAACAAGGGCAATAGCCTTTGGTGTTCCTTCAGCCTTAGTCTTATGTATCCACGAACAATGCTCACGAATATTAGCAATCTCTAATAAATATGGATTCATACCCGCTAGATTTGCTGCATTACGAAATGTGGACTCATGCATTCTAGGAGAGCATGACGCCACCACAACTCGATCTAGCTTTTGCTCTTTTATGGCATCCTTAATTAGATTTTGTCCTACTTCTGAACACATATATTGATAATCTTTGGCATGTACAACTCCAGGCATTTTTCTAGCTTCTTTAATGACTTCATCGATGTCTACAGTAGCTGCTATATTACTCCCACACCAACAAACAAAAACTCCAATTCTTTGCAACACAATCCCTCCTTTAAAGATAAAAGTATCATTATCTTTTTATAAAATTATTTATTATACTTTCGAAGTGCACTTACAATTGCCTGCTGAGGCATTTTATCATCTATTATGTCTGGAATATCATCAGCGCTTAATCTAGTTTCTCCTGTACGTCTAAGAATAATAAGCCTAACTGCTTCCAGTAACTTTGCAATATCTATATCCCTAGGACACCTCTGTGCACATGTAAAACATGAAGCACAAGACCAAATAGTTTTGCTTTCCACAATCTTATCAAATTGACCGGTCTGAAGTAATCTTACAACTTTATGAGGCAGTATATCCATACTTTCACTAGCAGGGCATCCTGCTGAACATTTACCGCATTGGATACAGTCCTGTATTCTTTGCCCACTCATTTGTAAAATTTGACTTAGTTCTTTTTCTCTATCTTTTGAAAATACTTTTACCTTTTTCATTGCACCACCCCCTCCTATCTTATTTGACACCCAAAGCTTCTGCTAAAAGTTCTGTGAAATAACTAATAGATAGTTTTTCTTTTGATCCACTTTCACTGTGTTCTAAATTATATTTACAAAGTGGACACGCGGTAACGATTTCTTCTGCATTATGACTTACCGCTGATTGAAGAATATTATTTGTCATATTATTTACAACATCTTTTTGATTTATACAAAGATACCCTCCACAACACTCTGTTCTATAAGGATATTTTATAGGGATAGCTCCGATGGCTGTTATAAAATCTTCTATAATAGAAGGATTTTCTGGGTCATCAAAGTTCATTGTGGTACTAGGACGAAGAAGCAGACAACCATAATAAGCTCCAATCTTTCTACCTGTAAGAGGATTCGTTACTTTTTTTGCTAGTTCATCAAAGCCTATTTCATCCCTTAGCACTTCAAGATAGTGAAGAACCTCTGTCTCTCCAACATAATCTTTTTCTAACTCCAAATAATTGTTAACCTTTGTTCTTATGTTATCTTTATTTTTCATATCATCATTTACCCTTTTAATCACATGGTGGCATGCTGAACACAAAGTAACTAGTTTTTCACTTTTATCCCTTGCTCCTAGGAGACTTCTTACCGCAGATAATCTAGTAGCTATTTCATCAGATGCCATAGGATATACAGCACCACAACATTGCCACTCCTTTTGCTCTTCTAACTCAAACCCCAATACTTTTGCGGAATCAAGCGCAAACTTTTCTAATTCCTTAGCTTTCGTCTTTAATGTACAACCTGGATAATAACTATACTTCATATTTATTCATCTAGACTTCAACTAATCAAGTCTAGATTTGCACCTCCTTCAATTTGTTAATTTTTTAACAACTATCACTAAAAAAATTTATATTCCTGTGTTTTAATGTTTATGTTAAAAATAAACAGTGGTTTTCTATTTGATTCCTTGACAAAACTATAACACATGTTATTCCAAATTGTTAATACCATTTAACTATGATATAATAGTTTAAACCTATAGCCAAGGGAATATTTTATGAAAATAAGACAATTACAAGCTTTTGATCCTTTTGTTTTGTTAATATTTTAACGTTTGTATTCTAAAAAACATTTGTGATTTGTAAAGTATAATGTAATTTTATTCAAGTCCTTGTTAAAAATGTAACATATTTTGTTATAAATAAAAATATCAATTAATTATGATATAATAGTTAAAACTTATAATTAGGGGGATATGTTATGGAATTAAGACAATTACAGTATTTTCAAATGGTTTGTCAATTAAATAATATTACAGAAGCCGCCAAAAAACTTTATGTGACTCAGCCTTCTATTACCAATTCCATTAAAAATTTAGAAAAAGAACTGTCCACTGTGCTCCTTGACCGTTCTAAAAAACAGCTTTCCCCCACAACTGCTGGAAAAATCTTTTTAAAAAGGGTGGATGAAATTTTAAGACAAGTAGACAATGCCACTTCAGAAATGAAGGATTATCAAAATCTTAAAAATGACATACTGACAATAGGTATCCCTCCAATGATCGGCACTATTATATTTTCAAAAGTATTTATTGATTTTAAAAAATTATATCCAAATATCAAACTCAATATTACAGAATATGGGTCTATTACTACAAAGCAAATGATAGAAGATGGAAACATTGATTTAGGTCTCATTATAATTGATTGTTCCAATAAGTTATTAGCTTCCTTTCCCATTCTAACTAGTGAGCTTTTCGTTTGCTTAAAAAAAGAACACCCTCTAAGCAAACAATCAGCCATTACATTTAAAGATATTAAGAACGAACCTATTATCTTACTAAAAGAAGGATTCTATATAAGGCAAAAGATATTAGAATCTTTTAATGAATGCAGTATTAAGCCTAACATTATTTTATCATCTAACCACCTAGATACTATTAAGGGTCTTATTAGCAATGGGGTTGGCATTTCTTTTTTACTAAAAGAAATTGTTGAAGGCAATGAAAAAATAGCAAAAATTCCGTTAAGTACTGCTATTCCCATAAAAATTGCTCTTGTTTGGAAAAAAGATCGTTATCTATCCAATGCATCAAAGTCATTTATGGACTTTTTAATTGCAAATCCCATAACACCTCTTGAGAGTTAATACTAATTTTTACCATTATCCTCAAATAATGTACCTAACGCATTAATATATATATCATCATCACATTTTAGTACTCTTGCTTCTTCATTTTTATATCCATATTACTATCTCTTGAAGATACAAATATAATTGGTGTTTTAGATTTTTGTTCTTGAAATATAAAAAACCAGGACAATACTTTTCTGTACTGTCCTGAGTTTTATGGTGGAGGCGAACTGCTGCTAACTATATCACTGTCCATAGAAATATTTAGCTTATGTGTAGTTCTAACTTAAAATACTTTTTTGATTTCCTTTTCAATGACATCAACTAATTTCTTACAAGGAATCACCTTTATATTCTTAAATTTAACCCCTGATTTTAAAGAGTTTGTTGGTATATATGCCTTTTTAAAACCCATTCTATCTACTTCTTTTAGCCTTTGTTCCAGTGATGGTACCTTTTTTAATTCACCAGTAAGACCAAGCTCTCCTATAAACACTGTATCAGTAGATATTCCATGGTTTAATGCGGAGGATGCAATACTCATTACTACAGCAAGATTTACTGAGGTTTCCGTTAACTTAAGACCACCTGTTGCTTTTATAATGACATTTTTATCATAAAGTCCTATCCCTCCTCTTTCCTCAAGAATTGAGATAAGCGTTCCCAATTGTTCCTTTCTTGCAAAACACTCACTTAGTCTGCTTGGATAAGGGGTAAAGGATTTAGATACAAGACTTTCCACCTCTACAACAATTGGTCTTGTGCCGTCCTTTATAACGGCTAAGGCACTCCCTGGAACTAGTTCCTCCCTTTTGGTCATAAAAAACTCCGATGGGTCAGTTATTTCTTCCATCCCTATTTCTGTCATGCGGAACAAACCACTTTCAGACGTATCCCCGTATCTATTTTTTTTGCTAATTAAATGTTTCAGTTCTTCTCCATCTTCCCCCTCTATATACAGTACCGTGTCCACTAAATGCTCTAGTATGCGAGGGCCAGCCATCTCATCAGCCTTTGTCATTTGCCCAACTAGGAATACAGCTCTTGGTCTATCTGGATTTTTTGCTTTATCCTTTAAAGCTGTAGCACATTCAATTACTTGAGTAGGAGATCCAGCTCTCGAACTTGAATATTCATCTAAAGTAAATGTCTGAATACTGTCAAGTATTATTAAATCTGCATCAACGGTTTCTATGTGTTGCAATATTTGATCTAATTTAGTGTCAGAAACTATCCAGAAATTATCAGCTATTTCTTTTACTATACGGTCAGCTCTATTTTTAATTTGACTATTGCTCTCTTCACCAGATGCATATAGAATCTTATATCCCTTTAAAGACAGAGAATTTGCAAGCTGCAGTAAAAGAGTTGACTTGCCCATTCCAGGAGGTGCTGAAATTATGCTTATACTGTCCCGAACTATTCCACCACCCATAACCCTATCAAATTCTGAAACTCCCGTAACTATCCTATCGCTGTTAGATTGTGTAATTGCCTTTAGTTTTGTTGGGTTAGTTGTTATTACCATCCCACTTGACTTAGATTTAATGTCGCTTGCCTTAACTATTTTTTCTTCATATGTGTTCCATGCACCACAATCGTTGCATTTCCCCATCCATTTAGGAGACCTCGCCCCACAATCTTTACAAATATAAATTTTTTTATCTTTAGCCAATTAAATACATCCCCTTATTATCGTTATCATCTATGCAATCATTTATTTTATCGTAATATATTGATCGAGATGTATTATTTTCTTCATTTCATTAATTTAGATCTATATGACCAAGCATCTTCTTAGTTTTTGCATTGCTCTAAAAGTAATAACTTTATTAATACAATTATAGCCACAAATCATTTTTACAGTCAACTCAATATTTACAATATGATATTTACCTAATTATAAAAATAAAAAACATGGTATATCCAACATATGGATATATCATGCCTTTCCTGTTCCAACTAAGAACCTATCTGAAAAAATAACCATTTTTTCAGTGCCATCGCGAAAATGGCTTCCTTTTTAATGTAATTCTGTATTTGTTAAATCTAATAATTCGTCAAAATTAGATATAATCATATTGCAAACATCTTCACTTAATTTTTCTGCTGTAAATGTAGCGAGTGTCAACTTCATCATTTCTGGGTTCATACGCTTTCTATATGGTCTATCTTCGGATAAGGCTGAGAATATGTCATCAAATGCCAGCACGTCCATTTGAATCGTAAATTTTTCAACATTCATTTTTAAAGGATAGCCAGATTGGTCGTGTTTTTCATGATGATTTGCAGCCAAATCCAATATATCTTCTAGCTCTTTTATAGGAATATTTCTTTCATCAACAATACCACTTATAATTTCATTGTATTTAACATGGTGGTATCGAATTATTTTACTAATTCTAGAAAATGGTTTAAAACTCATGAGCATTTGTTCACCCTTAATCTCATGCGGTTCGGGATTTTCAACGTCTATTTCAAAAAGTTGCTCTTTGTCTTTAACTGATAAAGCACCAATATCATGTAATGATGCTGCCCATACCAAATCAAATAGCTGTTGCTTATTGCGGTTGTAATTTCGAAAATAAAATGAGCGATACAATCATAACACAAGTTGCTACTCCATATAGAATGCCTGGACTGAATGAATATATAGCTGCAGCTGCAAGAGGAACAAGCACTCTGTAAGCCGACTGCAAACTTTGATTTACACCTTGTAATTTTCCTTGGCTATTTTCATCTACAGACTTTGAGAGTCGTCCGTTGTAGGACGGGTCGAACAAGCCTTCTCCTAGTGTGATACTCATAACCGCAACAATAATAAGTACTGGAGACGTGATATGAACACTAATAATTATTAGCGTAAGTCCCAGTGCTAGTCCGAAAAGACCAACAATACCAATATTTCGCTCACTGAACTTTTTAAGAAGAAGCGGTAATAACACAGCTCGTGAAATAATATCACAAGCTCCAATAATAGTAAATATACCACCGATAAGCGCTGGCCCCCAGGAGAAAATATCTTTTAAGAAGATGCTGAAATTAAATTGATAGATTCCCAGACCCACATAGAAAAATCCTCCCACGATTATAAGCGCCCTGGCCTCTTTCATAGTGAAAATATCTTTGAACTGACCGAAGATATTGAAACTTTTTATCGAAAAGTGGGTTGATCGTTTTTCAGGAGACAGTGATTCCGGCAGAAAGAAATAGGTACAAATAACGGAGAGGGACATTATACCTGCAGTAACGAAAAACGGCAACGTAATTGAAATAGCTCCAAGCGGCCCCCCCAGTGCTGGCCCTATCATGCATCCTATTCCCATAGCAGCACCTATATAACTAAACCATTTCGTACGCTCCTGTGGCTCTGTACTATCAGCAATATAAGCAAACAACGTACTGATATTACCTGCTGTTAACCCATCAATTATGCGGCCCAGAAAGAGCACCCACAACGCCCCACCGATGCCAAACAGAATATATCCTATAACAGATCCGAGTAAACTAATGATTAAAATCTTTTTTCTACCGTAGCGATCGCTTAGTGCCCCAAATATTGGTGCTGCAAAAAAAGTGCAAGCTGCAAAAACTGATGCCAGGGCACTCATTCCTACAACTATTTGCGAAGCGGGCAAGTAGTTACCAAGTAAAAATGGCAATAGCGGAAACACCACCGTCATCCCGATTCCATTCATAAGCACAATCCCCACAATGATCCACAAAAATTTTTTACTCATTTTTTTTTCCATATAATGTTCCCCCTTCAATTCTCGGTAGTGTGATTTTTTTCACACCACTTTTTTGATTGTTTATTTTTACGCATTTAAAATCCTCAACTATCGAAGAAATATATTTATGTTTCCTCGGCAACATAAATATACTATCACCTTATTGTTTCTCTGTCAACAATAAAATAGGACTGTATCAAAACACTGATGTTCCAGCGCTTTGATACAGCCCCATTAGGCTACTTCTTAATTACGACCCCATTATTCAAAATCATTTCCATTTGTTATATCTTGGCCTTGCTTCTCTATTTCCGCATCCAAATGCCTATTATACTTTTCCACGAAGCTAAGCATCACATCAAATTCTTCCTCGGTTACCTGCTCAAATATGGCTTTATCCCGCTCTTGAAACTCTTTGTGCAATTCCTCATGGATTTTGTTAATTACTTTTCCTTCCGAAGTCAATCGAAAATAGATTTCTTTTTTGTTATCCGGCTTCTGATAGCTTTCGATAACGCCTTTTTTTATGAGCTTCTTAGTTAGCTTGCTTATGGCACCCCTAGTCACATAAAAAGAATCCGAAAGTTTTGTCACGTTGGAATCTACATTTCTTTCAATGTATTCTATACAATGTACTTCAAAGGATTTATAACCCTTAAAACGGTCTTTCATCTTAGGCTTATTAAGCAAAAGCTTCTTGTTGTATAAGTCCCTGAAACCCATTAAGAGCCGTTCTTCTTTGTTCATGGCTTCTCCTCCCACCCATTGATGTATTAACAATATTATATTACACTTTTGTTTCTCTTTCAACAATATTAAATGAACTAGTCTATACTTAGTTTTTCAATAGCTTGTTTTTAACTTGCCAATAAAAATATATCTTTTCCTTGTATTTCCACTTAAATTTATGAAATTTATTTTCTTCTATCTATTATTGTGTTTTAAAATTGAATATGATATTGTAAATATATATTGAGTTAGCCTTGGGGGGGACATTTATGAAAAGAAAAGATTTTATTCTTGCAGTATTAGTCGTAATAGTTTGGGGTGCAAATTTTACAGTAATTAAACTGGGGCTAGGCGGTGTACCTCCAATGCTACTTGTTACTTTAAGGTATACTTTAGTTGCATTTCCAGCTGTATTTTTTATCAAACCACCTAAAATGGCACTAAAAGATATACTCCTATATGGATTTACAGTTGGAGTAGGTCAATTTGGTTGTTTGTTTTATGCCATGCATATTGGAATGCCAGCTGGGCTCGCATCTATAATAGTTCAATTGCAAGCATTTATATCTCCACTTTTAGGGTATTTATTATTAAAAGAAAAATTCAAAACTAAACAATTAGTAGGTTTTTTTATTGGAGCTTTAGGACTACTTGTGATAGGAGTTGCTTCAAGTAACAATGGAATAACATCGATACCTATTGGTGCTATTTTACTTACAATATGTGCTCCTATATTCTGGTCTATTTCAAATATTGTAGCTAAAACTGCATCAAAAAAATCAATGGAAAAAGGTGAAAAGCTTGATATGTTAAGTTTAGTTGTATGGGGAAGTCTTGTACCCCCTATTCCCACTTTAATCCTAGCATTATTAATTGACTCTCCACAAACTCTTATTAATTCAATGTCTAATTTAAATATGATATCCATATTTGCAGCCCTTTATTTAGCTTTTGGGTCAACACTATTTGGATATGGATTTTGGAGTATTTTAATATCTAAATATCCAATTAATAAGATTTCACCATTATCATTATTAGTTCCAATAACTGGACTATTTACAGCTAGAATTGTTTTATTAGAAAAGCTCTCTAAATTACAATGGCTAGGTGTTTCTGTTATAATAATCGGGTTAATGGTTACAAATTTAGATGTTAAACAACTCATAAGTATGATTAATAAAAATAAAACAAAAGAGATAGAATAGTTTTACTAGCCGCCATTAATAGTGCCTTGCTAGTTTTATCAAGTTGATAATTTCTTCTAATTAGTGTGGGCGCATTGTCGTGCTTGTAAATTTGTCATTAATCAGACGTTTCCGGAAGCAATGCAAAATGGTTTAGATACAGTTGAATAGCGGCCATTCCTATCAGAACAACCATTCCTACAAGAGCTATAATCTCAAGAAAGAAGAATTGCTTGTTAAAACCCTCCGGAGCTTCCAAAAACTTATATATTCCAAAATATGCCCAGGCAAGAGGCAGTGGAAATGCAGCATTACGATTTTTCTGAAGCACTACAAAAGCCAGAATGACTGCAATTATAAGGATAGTTATTGCCCATATTTCATCATTAATTCCAAAACCTCCCCATTTTAATTTTACCAATGCTGCGGCTATATTGACCACAGTAGCAATGAATAACCAGCCTGTATAGAGTCCAAATGTCAAAGGTAATAGGAAGTGTCTCCCAACTTGAATCTTTTTTAATTTAAGACAAATCAGAGACAATACAATTACAAAGCCCAAAATGAATATCACAGACAACTCAATCTGCAACAACGAGAATGTAACAATCCAAACTACATTTAAGATGCATGAAATTCTGAAAAGTACTGTTATCTCTTCTATTGCACTTTGGTAATACGAGTCGTCTTTCTTTACAATCATCGTAATCACAGAAATCATAAGTAATAAGTAAATAACGCTCCATATGCTGAAGGTAGATGGACTTGGTGTTATCAAGGTAACATACATTTCAGAAATTTGCTTTTGCGAAAGTCCATTGATCAAACCTAAAGCACCTAAGGTATTAATAAGTAGAGTAACCAGTAGAAATATAGCATTTATCCATTCTTTTTTTATTTTAGACATAACTGAATCCCTCCTTTTTTTTATAATGAATAATGAAAAAATCTTCTCTCACAATGTTTTTCCCCTATTGTAAAGTCACTTTTAGTTAGGATTTCTGTCACTGCAACTCTTCCTTACGCATTTCTAAATAACAGAAACTGCCTTAAATTAATTTTTATTTCTTATATCTTCTAACAGTCCTTCAAACCATTGGACATTTACTAAATGATGAGAAAGTGAATTTTCCAACATTTTTTTAAAATTAGTAGGTATAGTTTCGTAATTTTCAAGAGATTGGTCTAATAAAAAAATTTTCTTTTTGGTTTGTTCGATTTGTATTTCTATTAGTTTTGTTAACTCCTCGCTTTTATATTCATTAGCAAATAGCATTGCTGAATAAAAAGATAAGTTTATATAATCTGTCTTAGAGCCATAGTTATACATTAATTTTTCAAATTCTTTATCCCCTAGTTCAGTGATAATATAATTATGTGTCTCTCTAGTATTGTCTAATTGGTCAATTTTTTTAATATATTGTTTTTCTTCTAATTGTTGAAGATTATAATAGAATGACCCTTTAGTAAAATTTACTATATATTTATAGTGCCTTTCTTCCATTAAGGCTAATAATTCGTATCCGTAGGAACCTGGGCTTTGTTTTAATAAACCTAAAATTAGTAATGGTATCAAATAAACACCTTCTTTATATTCTTCATCAAAATTGTGCTGATAGTTATGACCTAGTTTCAACGTTTAACCACATTTCAGAAGGAACGTATCCTTCTGAAGTCGTTAATATTCCAGCACCGCGGGTGCTGATTTAACCATTGTTGATTTGTATGAATTGAGATTCAAATTCATCATAGGATATTTTCCCTAACGCAAAATCCATACTTTTTATATATATCTTTTCTGCTTTTGTATGTGTTCTAGCATTATTAATATTTATCAACTCATTTTCATTAATCAATGGCTTCAACACATGTTGTTTATTAGAAAAGGCTTCAAAATATCGCAAACCAAATTTTCTTTGAGAAATTGCATCAATATGAATACCATCGGGATTAGATGTTAAACCTGATGCTGTTACAAAATAGCAATTTTCTTGTTCAACAGTAAATTTCTGTAACTCTCCATTAATAAATTTATATTCCGTGCAGCCTTTTCCAAATCCTCTTTTGCCTAAAAAATCTCCTAACCCACCAATAATCAGAGGAATATCTGGAGCATTTAACTCCTTTCTAAGAGCTTCAATAATTAAAAGCAATTTTTTATAATAGACTTTATAGTTACCATTCATACTATCACTTTCTCCTTGATGCCATAGAATTCCTGAAAGCTCACTACTTTGCATAGCAAATTTAGCTTCTGTTATTGCATGTCTAAAAAGTACTTGATCTACAGCCCATTCATCCAGAGTGCTTCCACCTTCAGCACAAGGAATTAATCCAATAGTATCTTCTTGATTTTTACGACACCATGCATCTGCAAATGAACCGGACAAACTTATTCCTGAAACAGGACGGTCGTAATTGATAGGTTCCGTCATCATTTGCCATCTACCATTACGCGACATTTGTATTCTTTCATTATAGATCGGGGTTACTTCATGAATAAACCCTCGTCCAGCCATATTCGACTGTCCTAACATTAAAAACGATTTAACCATTTTTCTCATCCTTCCCTTTTGTTTAACATTTATGAAGATATGATTCAGTTCTCAATAAATGTTATGTGGTTATTTATTTGATTTTTTAGCCATTACAGACATAGTCTAATTAGACTACTAACACTTATCATTATAGTCTAATTAGACTAGTTGTCAATTATATCTTTTCAAAAGTAAAATCTCCTATTATATCTCATGAACAATTTATACAATTAAAAGAAGAAACTGGAAACAGTTTCTTCTTGCTATCTAGTAATCATATGGTAGTTTTACCTATAAATTTACTTCTTTCAATTTCTATCCGCTGAAGAATTTCATTTTTTAAGCTATCTCTGTTTTCATTGGTAACTTCATATACAATAACATCCCGTCTACTTCTAATGTCTTGTATAAATTTCTGGCTTGTCTTTTGCAGAACACCTACAACAATCTGCTCCGTGTCCAGACATTTACATACTTCTCTTTGGAATACGTGAGCTTCCCTTTCCATTTTACCCAACTCATCCATAATCATAATACCATTCTTACCTCGGGTCGTTTTAAGAATTAAAGTCCCTATCTTATCAAAACTTTCCGTCACTGGAACAGTGTTTTCTTCTCCTACACAGATACAAATGGGAACATCATTATTTGTTTCTTTAAGTCCACTCATATTGTGAATGTAATAACCTTTCTTCATACCATTAATTATAAATGGCAGTGTCTGAAAGCCAACAATTATGTCTTTATATGTTTCTATTACAGAGGATAAAATAGTTGATTTTCCAATTTGTTTTTCCCCTGTCAAAAATATATGTTTTCTGCCGGAAGGATGAATATGAGCTTCCAAACTATTACAAGTCTTATGGCAGCCGCACTGACAAAAACCACTAGCTGCCAAGGGTGTATCTAGCATATGAATTGGAACCTCTGTTTCTAACACGCACTCAATAACTTTATCTGCCAAAACTGTTAAATTATTAACTGCACTAATTGCTTGTATTCCACCTACCGTTGTTTCCTTATCTGAAATTCTTCCAGCTATAACAAAGGTTTTTTCATTAAGCCGTTCCACAACCTCCTGCTCTTTATGCGCGCATACAATACGTGGTACATCAGCTTCGTAATCTCCTTCTAAAATTAGGTAATCTAGTGCTTCTTCTTTGAGCCGTAACATAATTTCGTTTTGATCTAAACCATAAGGATAAATAAAACTGACTTCGCTGCGAGACTTGGCACAAACAAAATTGGCACCTGCCTTTAAGTGCCTAGATGTATTACTTTTCCCGTCATCAATGGAAAAAGTAGGACAAAAAATTGTTTTTATTGTGCCAACCCTATAATCCCTTCTTTTTAATTCTTCAATTAATTTTGTTATTGTTGTAGTCTTACCTGAACCCCGGATACCTACCACACTAAATATCTTCACTTTACTTTCCTCTCATAACACTTATTTTAATTCTATTCTTATGATATTCTTACACCATCGCCTACTAGTTTTATCAGTAACAATTACCAACCGATATTTACCCTGTTTTCTGCTTTTACATTTATCTGAATCGCATTCATAGTTCATAGAAATTAGTAACACGTTTTCTCCCATTTCCACTTCATTATAAGAACATGCTACTGCAAATCCATCCTCGCAATAAAATATGACCTGCTTACATTTCTTATCAAACTCCATGCCATATTTCAGAATTTCCTTTACATCATATCCTTCATACCTTTTTATATCAATTTCTTTTCCATTAGATTTTTTTTCAATTTCATATTTCTTTTTTTTCATACGAATGCCAAAGGCCACTATTGTATCTTCTTCCAAATCACTTCCATGATTTCCACCATTTCCTTCTGTATGCATACCATGATCACTAATGATTAAAAAATTACCCTGCCACCTATCTGACAATGTCTGTAGGTATCCATCCATTTCTTTTAATTTCCACAATACTTCTTCTGCATATGGTCCGTAGTCGTGTTCTATATCATCAATCCCATGAAAATGAGCAAAAATAAATCTTTTATGCTCTTTTATTGCCTCTTTTGTTCCTTCAAAAATAAGTTTGTCAATGTCCTCACCATCCACAGTACTGTTTAGCCTTGGGAATATTTCTGTGTTTACAATGACACTATCTCCTTCAATAATGGCAGACACTTCTCTATAAATCTCATCTGCAAATATTGTAGCAACAGCGGGAATATGATCTTTTCTAGATAAAATCCCATGTTTTTCAGGTAATACCCCTGTAATCATAGTAGCCATAGCCGGATTAGTTAGGGATGGTTTTACAGTTTTCATTTCACACATCCAAAAATAGTTAGCGAGGAATGGTATCATTCCTTTTTTCGTGGCATACTGATAAAGTTTATATCCTAATCCATCTAGATAACATACTAATGTAGGCTGATCTTTTCTTGCCCTTTCCATAACTCGAAAAAAATCTATTAAATCAGCATAGCTTGAAACAACCATATCTTCACCTCAATTCATATCCTGTTTACCACTATCATTTATCAACTCTTTATAATCATTCTGAGTATTGATATTCGCTACCATATCTACGGTGAATCCCAAATCTTCAATATCAACATATCTCGTCACTACCCTGCCGAATAGTATTCTTAATTTATGTTCTTCCTTCTCTCGCATCTTTTCAATTTCAGATAAGGCCTCTTTTGAGTAAATACTACATAATGGCTGTATCCTGCCTTCGGCACGCAGTACTAAGCAAGCAGGCATTTCATTTACTTCATTCTGAGAATCTTTTAAACTTTCTAAGATGTTTATAAACCTTTGTAAAAACGCTCTCTTTATATATGGCATATCTGTTGCTAAAATCAAGACATATTCTGTGTCTATTTCTTTGATAATTTGATAAATACCTTCTAGTGGCCCGAATTCTTTTTTCTCATCCTTAAGTACCTTAAGCCCTAAATGTTTAAATACTTCTACCTGATTTGCTGATATAAGAATTTCCGAAAAATCTTCGCACTCTCTGGCAATCACTTCAATAAAAGAGCTTTCGTTATAAGACAGAAACGCTTTGTTTTTCCCCATACGAGAGCTTTTACCCCCTGCTAAAACTCCTACACTAATTTTCATAAGTTTAAGTCCTCACAACCTTCAATATTATCTCATTATTTTTCTAAACATAAGAAATGATTTTACTACCAAACCTCTGCATAGGCGGCATTAGTATAAATTTCTTCTAATTTTACCTTATGCATTTCTTCCATTTTAGCTAGTTCAGCAAAAAGTTCCTTTTGCTGAATATTTGAACAAGTTTTAGCTAGATTGAGGTACATATTCATTGCTTCTTCTTCATTCTTCATTGCGAGTGTAACAACATCAACGAATTTCATTTCTGTTGATATCTTTGGCTTTTCAGCAGTTTCGGACACATGGTAATCAGTCACATTAGGGATACTAAAATCATGAATATCACCTTCTAAAAAATCTTCCAGGAATTTTTTATGCTTTAATTCTTCTATAGCATACTCTTCAAATGTTTTTTTAAGATTTAAATCTGTTGTTATCTTCTTTGAAACCTTATTATAAAATTCACTAGATTTAATTTCTTGCTTAATTGCAAAATTTATAATATCTTTTAGTTGATTATTATCCACTTTATAACCTGATTTCTAAAACTATGACAAATTGATTTTTCATAGTTTTTCATTCTGT
>CAYXOL010000024.1:0-71651 GCA_964467165.1 uncultured Clostridium sp. | reverse complement strand
TTTGAAGTCTTATGGCCATATCTATCATACCTTTGTCAAAAACTTCAATTTCTGGTTTTACTGAGAGTTCAATCATCTTTTCACCAAATTCTTTAATTGTATTCTCAGTGTTTACGAATACATCATCTCCACCGAAATTACAAGTACCCGCATCTAAAGTTGCCATTTCCGGCCTTAAATCAACAGGTTGCAATCTTTCTGCATTGCTCATCCCCACCGCTCCGCCTGTTGATGGTTGAACAATAACATCCGGACATCTTTCCTTAATAGCTTCCATACAAGCACTAAATCTTTCCTTGTCTTGAGTAGGTGTGCCATCATCTTTCCTTACGTGTAAATGAATAATACTAGCTCCTGCCCTATATGCTTTCTCTGCTTCATTTGCTATCTCCAAAACAGTGTAGGGAACGTTTGGATTATGCTCTTTTGTAACTTCTGCTCCGCATATAGCTGCAGTAATTATTAATTTTTCCATAAGATATCTCTCCTTTAAATCATCAATTCGCTAAATGAAAAAGTTTACATCATACATTGAAAATTATTTCCTTTGTCTATCTTTTAGCACTACGCAAGTACCACTTGCCCTACAAACCACAATTGGCTCATCTAAAACGTCACAAGCTGAATCATTAATCTCTGGTCTTGGAACTATAACTTTTCTTGCTTCAAAAATCATTTTTCTTGAAGAATTTCCTACACTGACTATTTCCCCAACAGCCTCTATAAAATCCCCTGCATAAACTGGTGCTAAGAATTCTACTGCATCATATGCCTTAAATAATCCCTCATCGCCATCATTAATAATTAAAAGTTCTGTAGCCACATCCCCAAATAATTGAAGCATTCTTGCTCCGTCCACTAAGTTACCACCATAATGTGCATCGTGGGCACTCATTCTTAATCTGATTAAAGATTTCATTTTAAATTCCTCCTCATTTTTTGTAGTTATACAGCTTGTAATACTTATGTATTTATTAAAAGTAACCCCTCATTATTGCAAATGTATTTTTTTATGTTTCTTCTAATGCGGGTTTATTTTTCGCAGAAAAAAAGACACCGAATTATCAGTGCCTTAATAAACAAAAATACATACGCTATTAATGCAATGAAAAAATCACTTTTCCATTACATAAATAGCTCTCCATAAAAACTCTTATGGCAGTGGTAGAAATATTACTCCCTATCCCCAAGAATATATCGACGAACCAATATACTCTTTCGGCAAATAAATACTTCATCTTTGATATTGGATGTTCATATCCTTAGCACTCAAAAATTACCTCTTTATCTGCACCTCTATTTATGTTAAATTATTAAATTTTATTTTTAATGACTATAAAATATATTATAATCTGAAAATAATCCAAATACAATACCTTTTCAGAAAATTATTTTTAATATTTTATTTTTCTATTATTTCCACCTCTGAATCATTTTCACTTTTATTTTCGTTATCATTTTCTCTATTAAAATTCCCTTTAAGATACTTTGGAAGTTCCATCCCAGCTGTTTTGAACACATCTTCAAGTGGTGGAACTGATTTTAACATGCCTGATAGAAAATTAGCTGTGGTTGGTGTTCCATTGCCACTTCCACCCATTGTATCCCAAACAGTAATTTTATCAATTTTAATGTTTTTAATAGCTTCAACTTGCAATTTAACAAGCTGCTCAATTTTTTCAGTCATCATAAGCATTACTGCATTTTCTGCACTACCAGCCGCTTCAACGATTTTTTGAAAGCCCTCTGCTTGTTTTGTTAATATTTCCATATTACCTTTAGCTTCTGATTGCATTTTAGATAGCGTTGCATCTGCTTCCCCTTTTGCAATTCTTCTTATCGTCTCCGCTTTTGCTTCTGCATCGATTTCAACTTTTCTCTTTTCAATTTCAGCGTGAACTATAACATCCGCTTCCTTTGTAGCTCTTTCTCTATCTGCACGGGCTTTTTCTGCTAATTGCTCTGCAACATATGCCTCTTCCAGAGCTTTAGCCGCTTGAACCTTTTGTGATGCATTTGATCTTCTATTAGCTTCGGCTTGTCTTTCCATTTTTTCAGCATCAGAATTAGCAACGGTTATCTTAGCTATGTTTTCACCTTCTATTGCCTTAGCATTAGCTTCTGATACCCTAACTCTTTCATCTTGCTTGGCATTAGCCTCACCTATAGCACCATCGCGATTCTTTTCAGCAACAGTTTTCTTAGCATCATTAATAGCTTTAGCTGCTGCTTCTTTACCAAGAGCTTCAATATATCCAGATTCATCTCTAATATCAGTAACATTAACATTTATTAGTTTTAAACCTATTTTCTTAAGTTCAGCTTCTACATTAGAAGCAACGTTCAATAAGAATTTATCTCTATCTGAATTTATTTCTTCAATATCCATAGTAGCAACAACAAGTCTTAATTGACCAAATATTATATCTTTAGCCAATTCTTGAATTTCCTTCTGAGGTAGTCCTAGTAGTCTCTCAGCTGCATTAGGCATAATTGATGACTCTGTAGAAATACCTACTGTAAATCTAGAAGGCACATCTACTCTAATGTTTTGTTTACTGAGTGCATTTGTTAAATTAACCTCTATAGATATTGGTGTTAAATCTAAAAATTTATAACTTTGTATTACAGGCCATATGAATGCTGCTCCACCATGTATACATTTAGCTGATCTTGACTCTCCATCTTTTCCTTTTCCTGTCATACCATATACAACAAGAATTTTGTCTGACGGACATTTCTTGTACCTAGCGAACACTGCAATTACAGTTATAAAAATTGCTACAACAATAATACTCGGTAAAATGATTGCTTCCATAAATTTTCCCCCTTAAATTTTAATTTATTTTTTCCACCAGCAAAAGCTGATCTTCAACGATATTAATAATTACTACCTTACTTCCTGTAGGTATGACATCTCCATCAGTTACCGCATCAAGTAATCTTAATGCACCTTGAACTACCACTTCTACTTTACCAATGTCTTCTCTTGTTTTTGGAATGGATAAATAAACTGTGCCTTCTTTATTAATAGCATTCATTACATTCATAGTTCCATCCTCTACAAATTTGCTTAAGAAATAATATATATATGCTATTATATACATCATGACAAGCCCTGAAACGAGGGCTATTATAACCGCGGCTATCTTTCCTATCCCTGATGTGGTGGCCACAATTCCTGACCAAGAAAATATAGTAAAAAATACTACTACACTTCTTATAGTAACTAACTTAAACTTGTACTTAACATCTAAAAATTCCCCAACACTGTCATTCACATCTAAATCTATTGAATCCCCCGGTATTTCGTGCATGGAGTCTTGGATATCACTAATCATATCTCCATGATCTCCTAGCCCAATAAGAGTCATGATTATCTGCAAAATAAATACTGCTGTGGATGGAAATGCAATAACCCAAAATATTTTTTCAAAACTCCCAATACCATTCCACCACTGTAACATGATAACCCTCCCTTCGAGTTTTAATATAGTTACATTTTTAGCACAAACAGCCTAATTACAATTATACACATTATCTTCATCATTTTACAATGATAAAAGCACTTTATTAAAAAAACATTTACATCTAACTCCATTATTCCTAATTCTTTTTCTCAAACCAATAAGAAAATACACTTTCCTGCTCAAATCCATTATCCTTATACATATTTATGGCAACTTTATTAGACGTAATTACTAAAAGTTTAATTTCATCTAAATTTTTCTCATATAGCTTATTAATGCATTTCACTATTAAAGACTTACCTAGACCTCTATTCTGATAAATAGGAGAAATAGCTATTGAATTAATCCATCCAATATTTCCATCACTAGAAAGTTCATATATACCACAAGATTTCTTTTCAAAAAAACATATCCCAATGAAATCTTCATAGCCGGCATATTGAACTATATAATCTTTCACTTCTACCTCATCTATAGTTGATCCATTGGGACTGTTTTTAAAGGCTTCGTTGTGAATATCCATGTATTTACGTGAATTTAAAATACAAAGTGACTGAAGTTCAATGTTCTTGTTTAATTTGACAATTCTATCTTTTTCTACTGTATATCTCATAATTACCGCATTATAAATATGATTAAATTCCATTTTTTTAATATAAGGAATAAGATGCTTTTCATTTTTACAAACACCAATTTTTATACTTCTAGCTCTACATATATTACAATATTCAACTATTCTTTCCATGAAGAACTTTAAAATTATTTCCCTGTTTTCTATTTCAACATACACATCAGTAATAAACGCCTCTCCTTTAATTCTAATTTCCTTTGTTATTAAAGCTATACTACCTTTTATTTGTCCTTTACTAAATAGTATAAAAACAGTATTCCCATCATTAAAAACATCACTTTCATATATTTTACTCATCTCTATATATGTTTTATTATAAGTTGAATCCTTACTTTTTATGAACTTAAAGAGCTCTTTTTTTTGAGAAGACGACAGTATGCTAAATTGTTTAATCTCCATTAATTCATCCCCTTTTAGTCAATTATCCAATAAGCACTACCGTTATCTTCTCTATCCATAAATCCATATTGAATTAAGTATCTACGAAGGGCTGCATAATCTTCATGGATAGATTTTATAATTTCATTTACTTCTTTTTCTGTATATCTCTTGTTTTTCTGAAACTTTTGTGACAAATACTTAAGAATAACCATCTTTTTCTTTTCAGCTCTTGGAATCTTAATTATTTTATCATTTACAATATAATTTTTAAGAATATTTTCTTTTTCTATTTCAGTAATTGCATATGGTTCATCAAGCATAGTTGCCCTCCTATGAATTCGTATTAATTTTTCATTTTTTTCCATACTAGTAAATGTTATCATATAATCATTATATCACCTTTTTTATAATCACATTAATTTTTTTAATAATTAGTGTATCCTCTTTAAATTGTCATAAAACACATAATAAAACAAATGGTTTTCAAAAAAAACAAATTTCAATTATTCATTCCCTAGAAAGTATATTAGGCATCTCAAAAATATAACTAGTATTGTGCTAGCCTATTCATTGAGATGCCTAAATAAAAAATCTGTATGTGTGTTTTTAATTATCTAACTGTTGTATAAATAGCTTGTCCTAAATAAGTGCATAATATAATTATTATAATAGATAATACCACTTGAACCGTTCCTTTATTTAGGGAAAAATAAGAATTTTTTATATTTTTTTTTCCTACTGCAATTTTTTTAGTAGTTAAGCTATTGTCATGTTGCATTGCTTTAGGGTTGGGATAAATAACTTCATTCTTTAAATAAGCAGCTATACTTATAATCAAAACAAAAGCTGACAGAATTCTTGCAATAGAAAAAAAGTTCATATTCATTGAGTAGCCTATCAAAGCAGCTATTGGTACGATAACACCCATTAACATGGCTAATTTGCTACCAATAGATTTTGGTATAGATTTTGGCTTAGCCTTTACATGAGCTTTTGTGTTTTGAGATTTATAATTATTATTCTTTTTCATAATAAACCTTCTTCCATAATTTTTTCCAAAACTCTTGAGGTTATTATACCAAATTTTTAAATATTTGTTAACAATATTTTTATATATACCACATAAAAACAAACTGTACTGTTTACTCTAGATCTAATTCTTACAATTTAAAAAGCTTCCATATCATACAAATCAATATCCTCCAGTAATGTCCCGTCTAAAATAACTTCTTCTGGAAATTGTTTAGCCAAAACTTCTTTGAACTTTTTAAGTTGCTGCGGGGATATCTCCTCTTTCTTCGGATTAGAATTCTCCATCTTTATGAGTTTATCATTTTTTAACTTGTATATAAATTCACTACCTACAATACTTATGTTATTTTTATCATCAAACTTCATGTCTCCAGTTGTGTCACTACTTATGATTATATTCTTTAAATTGCTTATTGATTTATTATCACTATTAATTTCAGCTATATTAAGATAAGCACTTACCCCCTCCTCTGAATTCAATTGATTTTCCACTGAACTTCTAAATGCAATCATTTTACCATCCTTAGATATTACAGCATCATATATTTTTTCTTTATCTTTACTAGACTCAAAAATCTTATTACCGTTAAGGTATAGATTAGCTCTTGGTGTTGGAAATATATGTGGTGTATTGCTATAAAGAATATTTTTATTGTTTATAGTAATATCTCTTATGGTCCCCACACAAGATATTAACTGGAGCTTACTTTCTATATTATACACTCCATAGCCTGACGATGATGGATTAATGTGTCCCGTAACCAAAATATTCACATCATCTATCCATTTCAAATCAATAACCTGTTGCACATCTTTGTCACCTATGACAACATCTGTAATTACCTGGGTTTTAATATCATAAATAATTATATGTGGAGGATATATTGCTTTACCTTGATTATAATACCTAAATGCTATTTTTGTTTTATCTGGAGAAAGTCTGAGCAAATCCTTTAATTTCGAATTATCCCCTATAGATTTAATTTGTTGATTTATATCATCATAAAGATAAATATTATCATTCTTTTGAAATATTATCTTTGTTATTTTTCTATTGGTTATAGTTTGATTTTCACTATCTACTTCATTATTCTTATCTGGTGTAATCTTTTTATCTTCGCTTGTGTTTTTAATTAGCTTATATATTTTAATTGAACCTGCCCGTAGAGCTATTATGCTTAAACATAAACATAAAGCAATAATGAATAGATTGAAGATTCTTTTTATTTTTTTATTATGTATAGTCATAATTTAACTCCTCTTCCATTCATAAGAATAATTACTTTTTTAAATCATCGAAACACAGACTATTATACCCCACTTATATTAGTGTATCAACTAGAATGTGTTTTATTTAACACATTTTCTATATGTTAAAATTTTCATTTAAATAATATTTTTCACAACTTATTTTTTGCAATTTTCATAAAATTAAAAAACTATTAATTAACGATATAAAAAAAGGTATTAGTTTAAATTAACTAACACCTTTTCTATATTTTTTTACTATTTATTAAAAACCCCATCAATTACTTTTGAAATAATTGCATCATCAGTAAGGTATGGCAATGTGATATGATCCACGTTAGCATTTTTCTTGTTGTAATCTATACTGGTTTCAATTGAGTGTGGATTTCTAGCCCAAGCACGCCTAGCCACTCCACCCATAACATCCCAAGCTATTGAGGACCTTATTATACTATCTATTCTATCACTGCCATCAAGTACAAGCCCAAAGCCACCATTAATAGATTTCCCTATGCCTACCCCTCCACCATTATGAAGAGCAATTAAACTCATACCTCTAGCAGCATTTCCTGCAAAACATTGAACTGCCATATCTGCCATTACATTACTACCATCTTTTATATTAGAAGTTTCTCTAAATGGAGAATCAGTTCCACTTACATCATGATGATCGCGACCAAGCATTATAGGTCCAACTTCACCGGTTCTAACCATATCATTAAACTTCAAGGCAATATCAATTCGGCCTTGTGCATCTTGATAAAGTATTCTAGCCTGGGTTCCAACTACTAATTTATTCTTTTCTGCATCTCGTATCCAAATATAGTTATCTCTGTCCTGACCACGTCTATTTGGATCAATACATCCCATAGCTGCCTTATCAGTTTTCACTAAATCTTTATGCTCACCACTTAAACAAACCCATCTAAAAGGTCCATATCCATAGTCAAAAAGCATTGGTCCCATTATATCTTCTACATAAGATGGAAATATAAATCCATCCTTCTCATCCACACCATTTTTAGATATCTCTGTAGCACCTGCATCATAAACAGCTTTCATAAAGGAATTACCATAATCAAAGAAATATGTCCCTTTATCTACCATTAGCTTAATTAATTCAAAATGTTTAATCAAGGTTTTATCAACTAACTGTGTAAATTTAACTCTATCTTCTTTTAATAACCTAGTTCGTTCTTCAAATGTAACCCCTTGTGGTGCGTATCCCCCCTCATAAGGTGCATGACATGAGGTTTGGTCTGATAATAAATCTATCTTTATATTTTTATCTACTACATATTGAAGTAGATCCACTATATTTCCGTGATAAGCAATAGATATAGACTCTTTTTTCTCTATTTTTTCTTCTACTATTTTAAATATATCTTGGAGATTATCTGAGGCAATATTTACCCAGCCTTGATCAAGCCTTGTTTTAATTCTTGAATAATCAACTTCTGCTATAATTCCAATGCCATTTGCAATTTCTATAGCTTTAGGTTGAGCTCCACTCATTCCACCAAGTCCAGAAGTTATAAATGTTCTACCTCTTAAATCTCCGTCATCTGGTATTCCAAGTTTTAATCTTCCTGCATTAAGTAAGGTGTTAAATGTGCCATGTACTATGCCTTGAGGTCCTATGTACATCCATCCCCCTGCAGTCATTTGTCCATAGTTTGCAACTCCAAGCTGAGTTGCTACATGCCAATCCTTTGTATTATCAAACATTCCTATCATAAGTCCATTAGTTATAATAACTCGTGGCGCTCCAGGTGATGATTTAAAAAGTCCCAGTGGATGTCCTGACTCTAGTACAAGTGTTTGATTCTCAGTTAAATTTTCTAAATATTTTTTTATAAGTAAGTACTGCATCCAATTTTGGCACACTTGTCCCGTTTCACCATAGGTTACTAATTCATAAGGATATAATGCTATGTCTGAATCTAAATTATTATCGATCATTACTTGAAAAGCTTTGCCTTCTAAACAATTACCACTATATTCATTTATAGATTTTCCATAAATTCTTCCTTGTGGCCTAAAACGGTATCCATATATTCTTCCTTTTGTAGTTAATTCCTCCATAAACTCCGGTGCCAACACTTCATGATATTTTTCTGGAATATACCTAAGTGCATTTTTAAGAGCAAGCTCTGTTTGCTCTTTAGAAAGTGTAAATCCTCTATCCGGAGCTCTTCTTATTCCCGATACAAATTCAGGCATACTTGGTAATTCACCATCTATTTTTATACTCATAGCCTGTTCAATTTCTAAATTATTAATCATATATGTACCCTCCTCTTTTTTATCAATATTCTGTTATTTAGCTACTATAAATATTACTATTGTTTTTATTTTCTGCATATTAAATATATTCTGCACTTATATATATATCCCTTCAATTTTTAATGATAAATGGGCATTAAATATTGTTTACACGTTAGCACTTGATTATGCTACATTAGTACAAATAAATAATGAGTATATGATTATTAAAAATGCTAACAATTAATAACTGTTATCCCTTTTAATTATTCATATACTCATTAATTAAAATCTATATCTTTCCCCCACAAAATTTACAAAATTTTGCAAGTGACTCATTAACATCTATTTTTCCACCACAATATATACAAAATGAAGATCTTATTTGCTTATTGTGATTAACTAATGCTTGTCCAACTCCTTTTATGATTCTTTCTAATTTTTCTTTAGTTATTGGAGTGTTTATAACTCCATCTATGGCATTATTAAAATCCACTAATTTAATATCATTACTGGAGGATAAAATACACTTTGTTTCAGGATGAATGTGTTTTATCTGCTTTAATATCTCATCACCTGTTTTTTCTTTAATAATAAAATTTGCTATAACAAGGCTACATTTTAACTTTCCCGCATCACTAACTGCATTAGATTCGTTACTTATTATAACCTCATAACCTAAATTTATAAGCATGTCCCTCATAATAAAATTTTCAAATTTACAGTCATTAACTAAGAGCACTCTTTGCATATTCTTTCTCCTATCCAAAATATTTGCCACTCTTTTAATACTTACTTAATAGTTATTAGCTTTAAGAAAAGTGTACCATTGTATTTAAAACTTTACAATTTCTTTTGATATAAAAATACGAATTACTGCAATTTTATTTGTATCAGTTCATCTTTCACATCAATAGCACCTTGCAACCCTACCATTTTATGTCAATTTCTCCACTTATTTTTTATATATTTAATAATTACTAATGCCCCTAAAAAAATAACCATCATAATCTTATAATAGCTTTAAAATTATTATAATTATCTCTTATATATATAATTTATGATATAATCATTTAATATAATATCATAAAAATAATCATAGATTAAGGAAGTGAATAAACTTGTTTAGCGATAAAAAAATTCCGTATTTAAAATTTATACCTATTATTCTATTATCATTTATTTTATTAAGAGTTGTAAACGATATAGAAGCACTTACAACTACTCTTAGTGTTTTTATTTCCTATATAAGTTCTTTTATATGGGCCTTGGGAATTGCCTACTTATTAAACCCTATAATGGTTAGCATTGAAAAAAAATTTCATACTAAGCGTGCTTTAACCCTGCTTATTATTTATGTATGTGTTTTAGGTATATCATTTTTTAGTATCACCATAATAACTCCTAATATAGGCGCAAGCATTAAAGAATTAACAGATTCAGCCCCTAGCTATATATCTAGTACGCAACTTTGGATTACCCAAAACATAGATAAAGTCCAATTGCTTGACAAGTATGGTATAACAAAATATGTAGAACAGTCTACCTCAACATTTATGTCTAACTTAAGTAGGTATTTAAATACTGGTATTAATTTCGCTTTTTTAACAGCTGTAGGCTTCACTTCCTCTTTTATGAAGTTTCTGCTAGGATTTGTTGTTTCACTTTATCTTTTAAAGGATAAAGAAACTTTGATTCTAAATATAAAAAGATTTATTTACGCAACCTTAAAAAAAGAAAACGCTGATAGTTTTCTAAAATTTAGTAGAGAAGCAAATTTTATTTTTTCAGGCTTTGTTATAGGCAAATTTATTGACTCAGTTATTATTGGGTTCATATGTTTTGTGGGACTTAGCATTTTAAAAATGCCTTACGTTGTCCTTATAAGCTTAATAATAGGAGTCACAAATATGATACCTTATTTTGGACCATTAATTGGAATGATTCCCGCTTTTTTCATTACCCTACTTGATAGTCCTGTAAAAGCCTTTTGGGTACTTTTGTTTATTATTATTCTTCAACAATTTGATGGATTATATTTAGGACCAAAAATCCTTGGAAAATCTGTTGGCTTAAGTCCACTGCTTATTATTCTTTCAATACTAATAGGTGGGGGAACCTTTGGCATCCTTGGTATGTTCCTTGCAGTACCCACCATGGCCATAGTTATACTACTAGCTGAAAGATTCATTGATAGGAGACTAAAAGAAAAGGATATTAGCTTATAATATCCTATCTCTCTCCAAGTTTTAAGTTTGGTATGGCATTAAGTTT
Organism: uncultured Clostridium sp.; assembly: GCA_964467165.1. Lineage (GTDB taxonomy): Bacteria > Bacillota > Clostridia > Clostridiales > Clostridiaceae > Clostridium_AD. The sequence goes on along the minus strand of CAYXOL010000024.1, from coordinate 60,350 downwards.
TAAGTCCGAAACTCTTCCTTTAATCAATTCAAAGTAAGCTGCGCTTCCTATCATAGCTGCATTGTCAGTGCAAAGTACCATTTCGGGAAACAGAACTTTTATATTTTTCTTTTGCCCTTTCTTTATCATAGTTTCTCTAAGGCAAGAATTTGATGCTACACCACCAGCTATTGTTATCTTATCTACACCCTTTATCTCACAAGCTTCTAAGGCATTATCCACCAAAACATTAACCACTGCCTTTTGAAAAGATGCTGCCACATCTGGCACATTAATCTCCTCATTTTTCATATTCATTTTATTTAGATAATTTAGCACTGAGGATTTTACTCCACTAAAGGAAAAATCTAAACTATTATCATGAAAATTAGCTCTTGGAAATTTTATAGCATCTGCATTTCCTTGTTTTGCTATCTTATCTATTTTAGGCCCGCCTGGGTAACCAAGTCCAATAGCACGAGCCACCTTATCAAAGGCTTCTCCTGCTGCATCATCTCTAGTTTGCCCCATAACCTCAAATTCACCATGGTCCTTCATATAAACTATAAAGGTGTGTCCGCCTGAAGCTACCAAACATATGAAGGGTGGTTCTAGCTCCTTATATTGAATAAAATTAGCACTTATGTGACCCTCTATATGATTAACACCAACTAAGGGTTTACTAGTTGCATATGCAAGCCCCTTAGCGTATTGCACCCCTACCAATAATGCCCCTACAAGTCCCGGCCCATAAGTTACTCCTATGGCGTCTATATCATCTAATGTAACTTTAGCCGCGTCCAATGCCTCTTGAACCACAGCACTTATTACCTCTATATGTTTTCTAGAGGCTACTTCTGGAACAACGCCTCCAAATTTTTCATGTATATCTATTTGTGATGCAATAATACTTGATAAAATTTCGCGTCCATTAACTACCACTGCCGCTGCTGTCTCATCACAACTCGATTCTATTGCAAGTATTTTAATTTGCTTTTCCATTGTTTTACCCACCTTTAATTTAATAGCACTAATTAATTATACTTTATTACCTTTTGCATTTCAAACTTTTATATGCCTTTTTCTATGATATAACTGAGCATACTTTATGTTATAATTATGTATGTGATTATAACATAGAAAATTAAGTTTATACTAATAATTATCATCTATTGGAAGTAGATCCTAGGGGGGAAATATGAAAAGTACCTACGCAAAAGTCATTATAAAAGGCTCACCTATTTCAAAATCTAATTTTAAATTATTCAACATGAATGGAAGAGCTATTTTGCCCTATAATTCAGGCAAGTACCATGATAGATATGCTTTATATGAAGAAGAAATCGCCTATCAATGTAGAATTCAAAATCCCAATATTTTTTTAACAGAATCTCTTATTGCAGTTTTAAAGGTATATTATAAAAGCATAAAAAGACATCCGGATACAAACAATATAACAAAAAGCATCTTTGATGGCATAGAAAAAAGCGGTCTTATAGTAAATGATGCTCAAGTTACAAGACTTATTATTGAAGAATTTTACGATAGTGAAAATCCTAGATTCGAGTTAGAACTTTTCGGGGAAAGTACATATGCAATGAATTATGCAATAGTCAAAAAAAAAGAATCTCAACCAGCTATTGATTATGATCCACCTTCAAATAAGAAAAACACAATAGGTTCTAAAATGAATAAATCAAATCCTGTGGTAGTTAAAAGTTGCTCTTCAAAATTCGTATGTGAAGTATGTGAAAAACCTGTATTAAAGGACAACTGCATTTCTGCCAACAAAGGCAAAACTGTTCTGTGCAAAACCTGCTTCAAAAAATTATTTTAATTGTAACTCCGTCTATTATAAAAATTGCAAAATGGAATAAACTGTCCCTCTTTATATATACATAATACAAATAAAAATGGCTATGCTATTAATATAATAGCTCAAAATATGAAGGGAGATAGAATTCATGAATAGAAATAAAAAAACTAAAAACAAAAAAGTTAATGAAGCTATAAGTAACATGGAGGACACTGCCAGTTTTAAATCTTTAAATGATATGGATAATAATAAATTGCAAGTTAAAAAAAATAGACCCGAAGAATTAAGCTAGAGACTCATGCTCATATAGTTAAGTTATGTATTTAATTATTTAATCAAAAATTTAAAAGTTACATTAATAAATAAAAATTTTATTAATGCAACTTTTTGTTCATTTTAAAAATATTCTGAATTTTAATTATTAAAATACTGATAATAATATTACATACTAATAATATATGTTATAATAATATAAAATATAATAGTATTATAACATATATTATTATTATAAATAATTACATAATAGGGGGTTCATATGAGCACAAATGTTAACATCGATTGGAGTAAATTAGGTTTCACTTACATGAGGACAGACTTACGTTATGTTTCAATATGGAAAGATGGAAACTGGGACGACGGAAAACTAGTTGAAGATAACACAGTCACTATCAGCGAAGCATCAACATCTCTTCACTATGGACAGCAGTGTTTTGAAGGATTAAAAGCTTATCGTACAAAGAGTGGCAAAATTCAACTGTTCAGACCTGATGAAAATGCTAAGCGAATTAGCAATAGTTGTAAACGTATTCTTATGCCTGAAATACCTATTGAGAAATTTATTGATGCATGTATTCAAGTTGTAAAAGCCAATGAAGCCTTTGTTCCGCCTTATGGAACAGGTGCCACCCTTTATCTTAGACCTTATGTTATAGGTATTGGAGATAATCTTGGAGTAAGATCCGCTCCTGAATTTTTATTTAGCATATTCTGTTGCCCAGTAGGTCCTTATTTTAAAGGTGGAATGGCGCCAGTAAACTTTATAATTTCAGAAGAATTTGACAGAGCTGCCCCTCATGGAACAGGTGCTGCAAAGGTTGGCGGTAACTATGCTGCAAGTCTTCTTGCTCATACGCAGGCTGTAGAAAAAGGATTTGCAGACTGCATTTACCTTGATCCTGAAACTCATACTAAAATTGAAGAAGTCGGTGCTGCAAACTTCTTTGGAATTACCAAAGATAATGTATTTGTAACTCCAGACTCACCTTCAATACTTCCTAGCATAACTAAATACTCTCTGTTGCAAGTTGCAAAAGAATATTTGAAAATGGAAGTAGAAGAAAGAGATGTTCTAATAAATAATCTTGATGAATTTACAGAAGTAGGCGCCTGCGGAACTGCTGCTGTAATAACACCTATTGGTGGTATCGAGTATAAAGGCAATCTTCATGTTTTCCACAGTGAAACAGAAGTAGGCCCCGTTACTAAAAAACTTTATGATACTCTTTATGGTATCCAATTTGGAGACGTAGAATCTCCAGAAGGATGGATTGTGGAAGTAAAATAAGTCCATACTAAAATAGTTTTAAAACACAACTTCAAATTTGAAGTTGTGTTTTTTTAATTTCATTCTTTGGTTTTTAAATAACTACTGTCTTTTTTTAAATAACTGTCGTCAATCTTTAAATAACTATCGTCAACCTTCAAATTACTAGTATCAATATTTAAGTTACTGTTATCAATCCATAAATTACTGTTATCAATACTCAAACTGTTTAGGTCTACCTTTTGATTATTTGTATCAACACTGTCAGTTTGTGCAGTTATACTAGTACTGACATTTGATGAACTGAAGAACTTATCCTCCCTAGAATCACCTAATATTTTACTATCTATTTCTTTACATCCATTTTCTGTATAAGTTATTTCATTAATTTCATTTGCCTTTTCTAATTTAGAATTACTAACTCCATCTTTTGTATGTGAGTGGTGACGATTTGTTTTATCTATAATTTTATTTACATTACTAATTACCTCTTTCTTAAAATTTTTATATGGAACACTTTCAAGCAAGCTATTTTTAACACTATTTTTTATTACATCAAAATGAGTAAAATTATTGAATTGTAAATTTTCAAACTCATTACTTATTTTTTCAATCTCTAAAAGGCTATCTCCAACTAATTCAAATAACTCTTTTAGAATCTCATTATCTTTAATTATTCCAGGAATTTTAATACTAAGTGTACTTTCAGTGTTAGTGGTATATTCGCTTAATTGCTCATTTATTATTTCGAATAATATATCTGGTTTAGTATTTATTAATTCTCTAATAGTCTTATTTTCTAAAATTTTTTTTATAGCTACCTCACTGTTACTTCTAACCACAAACTTTTCACTTAAATCACCATAATTTACCTTTATATCCTGCATATCAAAAAAATTAGGGAAATAGTTGTTGAAATACTCTCCAAACAACTTAAATTTAAAACCATGTTTATTTGAAAACACGCAATGAACTCTAGTAAATACTGACTTATTTCTATCATTAGAACTGCAAGTATCTAAAATGATAATCCAATCCTCATATTTTTTTATAACTTCATACTTCTTAAAAACCGAGTCATTTACAACAAATTCAGCTTCTATATCCTTGCTTAGAATTCTCCATATATCTTCATGAGTAGGACCAAATAATCTCATAAAACCCATCTCCTTTTATGCATCTTCAAAAACCAATTCATTATTATAAATATCTCTTGTTTTATATAAACTTATGCTCAAAATAAATCTCACCACTAAGTCCAGGCCCATAACTATCCATATAGCATTTATACTCATATTAAATTTATATGTTAAAAGTAATGATAAAGGAATTCTTATTACCCAAATTCCAACACCGGCTACAATCATAGGTACCTTTGTATATCCAGCCCCTCTTAAAGCTCCATTAAAAACTCCTGCAATATTTTGAGGAAGTTGTACAAGTCCCATTACTATTAAGTATATAACTCCCATTTCTATGATTTTCGTATCATTAGTAAGAAGTCTCATAACTGATGTTGGAAAAAATATTAATATAAAAGCGCTTACGCTAGTAAGCATAGCTGACCCTTTAAGCAGTTCTTTCATATACTTTTTCCCGAGTATAGAATTTTTAGCTCCAACCGCCTGACCAATAAATGCCGTGGCTGCAACACCAAATCCCATTGCTGGCATAAAAGAAATTGATTCAGCCTGAAGTCCGAGTTGGTAAGATGCCATAGCCACTTCGCCATAAGATAGTATTACTCTTGTTAAAATTATAGCGGACAATTGCCAAAATATTGATTCTAAAGCTGTCGGCATTCCTACTTTATATACCTTACTAATTTGTATTAAGTCTAGCATAAAGAATTTTCTATTAAGCATAGAGCATAATATTCCATATTTGTTAAATAACACATAGATGCCAAGCATGGCGCCAGTAAATTGTGCTATTATTGTTGCAATGGCAGCACCTCTAATTCCCAAGGCAGGCATGCCAAGCTTTCCAAATATAAGTATAAAACTAAAAACGATATTAGTTAAATTCATTATTAATGCTATCTTCATTGGTGTTTTAGCATTCCCCGTAGCTTGAAGCACTCCTGCCACCACAAGCATTATGGCCATAAAAGGCAGACCCCAGGATACTATCTTTAAATATATTACTGCATTAGCCAATAAGTTTGGTTTGGGATTAAAAATTTTCAGTAATAATGGTGCCTTCCAATATACAAATTGTTGGAACATAAAAACTAATATTATTGAAGATAATAGTGTTTGTTGAATAACATGCTTAACTTTTTTCGAATTCCCAGACCCATAAGCTTGTGCTACAAATACAACCCCACCTGTTGTTACCCCCTTAAATAACGCCCATATAATTTGCGTGATTCTTGCACTTAGTCCTAGAGATACTATTGCGATAGCGTTAATACGCCCTATCATCGCCATGGAAACAAATCCTGCTGTCATCTGCAGAATATTTTCAATAGTTATAGGTAAAATCATGGAATAAATCTTTTTACGTACCTGCTTTGTATCAGTAATTATTTCTTTCCCCTCCAAGTTGCTCCCCCTTGTTGCTATAATTCTTTATTTTATATTTATACCTAATTCTATAATAACGCACCTTAAATATAAATCCTAGTATTTTTCATAATAAACAAAAAAAGCCATGATTTCTCATGACTTTTTTTGTTATTTTATATACATCTTGTTATAATACTCATCAAGCATCCTCTCTACTGAGAATTCGTAGCTTGTAGCTCTAATACTTTCTTTCATCATTTCTATCCATTTTTCTCTATTCTCATAATAGGTTGGCATAACTCTATTTATTAATGTATCATAAAGAGCCTGGGTATCATGTTTATCTAATTCTTCTGGTGGCAGTTCATCAAGACCTACGCCATCTCCAAACTGCCATCCATTTAGCCCATCATTACAAGCCTCTGGCCACCAACCATCTAGAATAGAACAGTTAAGTACTCCATTCATTGCAGCTTTCATTCCTGAAGTTCCACTAGCTTCTAGTGGTCTTCTTGGATTATTTAACCAAATATCTGAGCCTCTAGTTAACATCCTTCCTATAGTCATATCATAATTTTCCAAGAATACTACACTATTTGGATACTTCTTCATCATTCTTACTAATTTCTCTACTATTTTTTTACCTGTATCATCAAGAGGATGAGCTTTTCCTGAGAATACAATTTGAACCTTTCCACTTTTAAGTAATGGCGATATAATTTCTTCCTCAGTAAATATTAAGTCACTTCTTTTATAAGGTGCAGCTCTTCTTGAAAATCCAATAAGTAGCTTATCGGAAGCAAGTTCTACCCCTGTTCTTTCTTTAATAAATCCTATTAATTCCTTTTTAACAGTTAAATGAGCTTTCCATAAGTCTCCATTATTTTTGTATGCCTCCGTAATTCTATCATCTACCCATGTCGGCTTATGTATTCCATTAGTTATACCAATAATTTCAGATCTTCCAGAAACAGTTCTCCACATTTTATTTGCAGTTACCATATGAAGTTGCGCTACAGCATTTGATATCCTTGAAAATCTAAGCCCAGCTACAGTCATATTAAATGGTTCTCCACCAAATCTAATCATTTGCTCCCTAGTTAATCCATTAAATGCTCCCATATACTCTAATTTGGAAATATCATGAGATTCATTGCCTTCAACTATTGGCGTATGAGTTGTAAACACTACTTCGCCCCGAGTTTTGTTCCAAGCCTCCTCAAAACTAAATCCTGATTGCATTTTTTCTTTTATAAGTTCTGTGGCGGCAAGTGCTGCATGCCCTTCATTAAAATGATACACATCTATAGGAATATCCAAAGCTCTTAGAGCCTTTACTCCACCAATACCTAGTACTATTTCTTGAGCAATTCTTTCTTCTCCAAACCAGCCATACAACTGTCCAGTTATCCATGTATCACCGTTTTCTGGTATATCGGTATCTAAAAGATACAGAGGATTATTCCCAAATTCTTCTAATCTCCAAACCTTACACACTACATCTAAATTCCTTATCTTAACAGTTACTTTTATACCTGTATCTTCCATGAAATCATATTCATAATTATGGTATGCATCATAGGCTTTTCCATTTTTATCTATAAGTTGCTCAGTATATCCTTGCTTCCACTTTAGGCCTATTCCAACAAGTGGTAGATTTAAATCTTTCGCTCCTTTTAAATAGTCACCTGCAAGTATTCCGAGACCTCCTGCATAAGCTTTAAAATCTGTATGTAGCCCATACTCCATACAAAAATAAGCAACTCCTGGAAGATTATTAATATCCATTTATTTTACCTCCTATTTTTTTAATAATATACAAGTATTATTCTATTCACCTTATAAATTTTCAGTTTATCTTCTATAATTATTATACATAATATTCTACTTTTATGCAACCGTTTGCACTGAAAAATATAATTCTCTATTTAATTTATAGAATTATATTACATTTATTCTTAAATCCTGTCAACTTACGTATAATATGGTATAATATCCATACTATATACTCATTCCAATATTATAAGGAGTTGCTTTAGCATGAATTTAAATACAAACTTAAAACCTATAAAACGCAAAAATAAGCTAATTTTTTTAATTATACTATTATGCATAACTATCTGGGGTATAATGTTTTACTTCACTATAAACAATTTTAATAATGATAAAGTTATAAGCAATACCGTTATTGCAGAAAGGTTGTCTAAAATTTCAGAACTATCCACAGTAAAATATAATTATTCTAATATAATGGCAATAACAGATGTTAAAAAATTTAAAGATTTCAATATTCCCTTTACTAAAAAGTCATTTTTAGTTAAATACAGTGGCTACATTAAGGCAGGCGTAGATTTGAAAGATTTAGATATTGTGGTGAATCAAAATAGTGCTACTATAACTTTAAAGAAGTCTAAAATTCTTGATCATGTAATAAACACTGAGGACTTTTTTGTTTATGATGAAAAATCCTCATTATTTAATAAACTCAGTATTCAGGATATGATGACTGAGATCAGTAAACATAAAAACAAGACTGAAGCTGATGTAATTAAAACAGGCTTTTTAGATGGCGCAAATGCTGATGCTAAATTACTTTTACAAGGCATTTTAAGCGATATGGGTTTTGAAACTGTAACCGTAATTTTCAAATAAAAAGCAACTAATATGCTATTTATTTGAATTACCCTATGTTTATAATTTATCTAACATTGCTGCTCCAATGATACCTGCATCATTACCTAGAGTTGCAATTTTTATGCTACAAATAGGCATTTCCTTAAATAATTTATATTTTTCAACTTGGCTTAGTAGTAAATCCATAAAAAATTCCCCAGCCGCAGAAACTCCACCACCGATAGCTATCATTTCAATATCCAATACATTTACAATATTACAAATTCCTATAGCAAGATATTTAACAAATTTTTCTACAACTAGATTAGCTAATTTATCCCCTTGTTTTGCGCAATCAAATATTATTTTAGCATCAATATCCTCAAAATCTTCTACCTTTTGAAGTATTAATGTATCTTGACTATCTTCATTTATCAGTTTTTTAGCATACTTAATTATTGCAGTCGCAGATGCAAAGGTTTCAAAGCAACCATTATTTCCACAGGCACAATTATAGAAATTTTCCCCTATTATCATATGTCCTATTTCTGCTCCGCAACCATTTTTGCCTCTATGTAATTTACCATCTAAAATTATTCCTCCACCTATACCCGTTCCAAGTGTTAAAAAAATTGAATTTGAATTATTTTTCATTATTCCATATAGATACTCACCACCAGCTGCAGCATTAGCATCATTTTCTACAAAAATATTCTTACCAATTTTCTCCTTAAGAATTTGACATATATCTACATTTTCCCATCCTATATTTACACATTGTTTTATTATTCCGCTGTTACAGTCAACTAGTCCTGGAACTCCCACACCTATAAGTTCAATGTCTTCCATAGAAATATGAGATATTTCCAAAGTTTTGTATATTAAATTGACCATATCCTCTATTATTTCCGAAGCTTTTCTAGAAGCTAAGGTGGGTGTACTTTTTTTAACCACTATATCTCCATCATCTGTAACTATACCTACAACTATATTTGTTCCACCTAAATCAATCCCTATACGCATAATTTTCACTTATCCTCTCATGGTTAATTAATAATTTTCATCAAAAAAAATAGCTAGTCAAAACACCAGCTTATTTTTTTATAGTTTGCTCAATATAATTCTACGAATATTTAAAAGCAGAAAATAATTTGTTTTTCTGCTTTTAAATATTCGATTCTCCTAGTAGGGGTCCTAGAGGGTACATCTAAATAAATAGCTAATAATACTATTCTATTTTAATGTTCCTATTTAATATTATACTTTTAATTTTGTAAAATTAAAACTGTAATATAATCCAATTTTTCAACTAATTTTTATTATATTCTACCAACTTAATATTACCATCCTCCAGAAGAACCTCCACCACTTGATGATCCTCCTCCAAAACCTCCCGAACTGCCTCCAAAGCCACCACCATTTTTTCCACCCTTCCTACCTATGGAACTCCAAAATAGCAATGTAATAATAAATCTAGTTATTCTACCTCTATTAATAATAAAGTCAAGGAATACTAATATAATAACTCCTATTACTACAATGCCACTTCCTTTTTTAGATGCATTTGAATTTTTTACATTTTCAATATATTTAGGGACATTAATATTCTTATCTAGTTTTACTCCATATTCTTTAGCTATACTATCTGCTAAAACTGAATATGCTGCTCTAAGTCCCTGACCATACTGATTCTCTACAAATTTTGGTACTGCAAACTCATTCATTACTCTTGAGGAGTATACATCTGTAATAGCTCCTTCGAGAGCTGTTCCTACTTCTACTCTCCACTTTTTATCTTTTACTGCAAGTATTATCAATAGTCCGTTATTCTTATCCTTTTGCCCTATACCCCAGTTTCTAAAAATACCATTAGCATAAGCTTCTATAGTTTCTCCCTGTAGTGAATCTATAAGCACAACAGTAGCCTGTGCACCAGTTTTATCCTCTAACTCCTTACCTACTGACAATATATATTGTAGGGAGTCATTATCTATTACTTTAACATAATCATTAACATATTTTAATGCTGTAGGTCTTGGAAATTTAGTCTCTGCATTTGTTACATTAATAGCCATTATATTACTTAGAAAAAATAAACCTATCATAATAAAATAAATATTTTTAAGTTTAATCTTATGTTTTGTTCTTATATTAAAATTGTTATCACAGATTTTTCTAATTATTTTCTTCATATTTTAGCTCCTATTTACTAAAGTTAACTTTCGGTACTTCTTTAGCGGATTCACTAGCTTTATAATATTGCTTTTCTTCAAATCTAAAAAGCCCAGCAATAACGGTATTGGGGAATTTTTTAATTGTAGTGTTATAATTGTCAACACTTTTGTTATAATCCTGCCTTGATATACCTATTCTATTTTCTGTACCTTCTAGGGCTACGGTTAAATCCCTAAAGTTAGCACTAGATTTTAAATCTGGATATCTTTCTACCACTACTAGGAGTCTTGATAAGGCAGTTCCTAGTTCACTATCCGCTTTCGCTTTATCCCCAACGCTTTGAGCACCTGAAAGCTTAGCCCTAGCCTCAGCTATCTTTATAAAAATATCTTTTTCTTGAGAGGCATAACCTTTAACTGTTTCAACTAAATTAGGAATTAAATCTGACCTTCTTTGAAGTTGGGTATCTATGTTTCCTTCTGACACCTTTACCTTTTGTTCTAAACTCACCATTTTATTATAGCTTCCAGTAATAGGCATGGCTATTACTAGAATTATTGCTATAACGATTGCTATTGTTCTTAAAGTTTTATTCATTTCTATACCACCCTTCTATTTTAGATAGTACATAATAATTGATAATTATCATGTATTATTAAAGTAACTTTTCCTTATATGATAAGTTATGAATTCTATACTGATTCTATACTAATTTGCTATTTATTCTAATAAATTATGTATTATTAAAAAAAACATATTTTTCAAATGAACCGGTCATTCCATTTATTTTCTTATAATTAATAAATAACAAAAAATAGTAAAAGTGGCTATAAAAATCTATAGTCACTTTTTATAATTTTAAGCTAATAGTACTCTATCTTTAATAATATCAAAGGTTTTTTTTACATACTCTTCCGTTTTATTATTTCCTAATGTACTATTCATTCTGCTTAAGATAGAATTCAAATTTACCATGTCCTTAGGTGTTATATATTTCAATTCCTCAAAAATCAATAAGGTCCTTTGATTTTTTGTGTAGTCTCCTATTATTAAATTTTCACCAAGTTTCGATATATCTAAGTAATGAGCATTTTTTATTAGTGATTTTTCTTTATGAATAAATCCCTTAGTATTTAGATTTTTTACTATTACGTGAACTGTAGATGGTGACCAGAAACTAATCTCGCTTAGTTCACTTGAAGTGATTCCAGGAAAAGCTGCTATTATCCATAGCGCTCTCAGTTGAGGATAAGTAACATTAAATTCCTTAAGAGGTTGTCTATGATTGTCTTTGACGGTCAAAATAAATGTTCTTAAAAGATTATATAGATTAATTGTTTTCTTTATTATATTAATTGTATCTATATCAAAACCCTTAAAATCAATTTTTAAATTCATTTCATTAATTTTTTCAATATAGTCAAAAATAAATCCTTTCTTTTCTCTAATAATAATTCCACTGAAAATGTCTATAATAAAATCTAATTCCCTATGTGAAAATATGCCTATTAAATCAAAAAGATAAAATTTCTTCTCCTTATCTTGCTTATTTATGTCAATAATGCCCTTGCCAGCTTGTGAAATCTGAAATTTATATACCTTTTTATTAATAGCTTCTTCTTTAAATATTAGCTTTTTATCCATTAAAATTTTAATCATATTACTAACCGTAGGTGAAGTCCAACATCCAATCCTTGCGATATTTCTAAGTGATGTTCCCGGATACACTTTAATAATCCAAAGAACTCTTAGCTGTGGTAGCGTTATGCCGGTGGTTTCAACCATCCTTGCATAATTAGATTCAATTTTTAAAAAAGCATATCTTGATAAATTATATAGTGAATGTATATTAAATAAATACTCCTCTGACTCCATGAATTATCCCCTTACCTTGTGACCTTAGCTATAACTAATTTCTTTCAATTATTACTCCCATGTGTCCTGTTATCAATTAATAGATTGTACCAAAGATAATAGATCAAATCAACAGAAGGATTTTGTCATATTAAAAAGTGTGCATTATAAATTGTTTTTTTTTTCAAAATATGATATTATTATATTCGTTATGTAGTATTTAATATTATATACAACCAAAATTTTAATCTTAAAACTCAGTACACTTTTAATAAAATAATATTAAAAGTAACTAACTTCGAGCAAAATTATGCTTGAATATAATTTATTTTTAATATTCGAATGCTAATTAAATAGAGGAGAAGTGAAAGTATGTTTGTACCAAAACTAGTTACCTGTTTAAAAACCTATTCAAAAGAGCAATTTTTTAAGGATCTTGTTGCTGGAATAATCGTTGCCATCATTGCCCTGCCCTTAGCTATAGCACTTGCCATAGCATCTGGTGTTTCTCCAGAAAAAGGAATTTATACTGCCATCGTTGGTGGATTTATTGTATCCTTACTTGGTGGAAGTAAGGTTCAGATTGGAGGCCCCACCGGAGCATTTGTAGTTATTGTATTTGGTATAATTGAAAAATTTGGAATTGACGGTTTAATTATATCTACAATAATGGCAGGGGTTTTTCTTATAATAATGGGCTTTTTAAAATTTGGTGGAATGTTAAAATTTATCCCATACCCAATCACTACTGGATTTACAAGTGGTATCGCCATTACTATTTTTTCCACTCAAATCAAAGACTTTTTCGGGCTAACCATGAAAACTGTCCCTTCGGAATTTATTCCCAAATGGCTAGCTTATTTTAGTAGTTTTGGTACTTTAAATTTCCAAAGCGTGCTTATTGGTGCTCTTTCTCTTATAATAATTATATTTTGGCCGAAAATAAATAAAAAAATACCTGGTACACTTATTGCAATAATATTAACTACTGTAATAACACTTATATTTAATTTAAATATTGAGACCATAGGAAGTCGTTTCGGTAGCATTTCAAGTGCATTGCCTAGTATTTCTATCCCTCATACTTCCTTTGCTATGATAAAAGAGCTAATGCTTCCAGCTATAACCATTGCAATTTTAGGTTCAATAGAGTCCTTATTGTCTGCCGTTGTCGCTGATGGTATGATTGGTGGTTCACACCGTTCTAACATGGAACTTGTGGCTCAAGGCATAGCTAACATTTGTTCCGGTCTTGTAGGAGGCATTCCTGTAACTGGTGCCATAGCAAGAACTGCAGCTAATGTGAAAAATGGTGGTAGAACTCCTATTGCCGGTATAGTTCATTCACTGTCTCTATTAATAATACTTCTATTATGTATGCCTTATGTAAAACTTATACCTATGTCCTCACTGGCCGCAATATTAATTGTAGTATCTTATAATATGGGGGAATGGGAAGCCTTTGAAAGAATATTTAAAGCTCCTAAAAGTGATGCCTTAGTGTTACTGGTTACTTTTTCACTAACAATTTTCTTTGATTTAGTAATTGCTATAGGAATAGGACTAATGCTGGCCTCTTTACTATTTATGAAGAGGATGGCGGATGTTTCAGATGTGCGATATATTCTTGATGAGCACGAAGATGAAGACCAAATAGAACTTATTGATAGTATAAAAACTCCAGAAAATGTTTCTTTATATGAAATTAATGGTCCCTTCTTTTTCGGTGCAGCGGATAAATTTGTCCATGCAATTAGAGAAATAGGTATTCCTACGAAAATTCTAATTGTAAAAATGTCAAATGTACCGGCCATGGACGCTACAGGATTTCACGCATTAGAAATGCTTTACGATATTTGCACAAAACATCACACTACCCTAATAATATTAAATCTTCAATCCCAACCTACTACAGTTCTTGCTAAATACGGATTTATAGATGATTTAGGAGTAGAAAATATCTGCAGTAATATTGATGAAGCTATTGAAAGAGCTAATGTACTCTTAGAAAAGCCTAATGCATTATTAAAAGTCTAAACTTCTCTCCAAAAGTTAAAAAGTACAATGGCCTAGGCCATTGTACTTTTTAACTTTAATCCACATAATTTAAATTATCTGAAAGATAGTTCTTTTGCCAATTAACTTATGAATATTTTTTTGTTTAAATCTTACAATTTCCAGTGATAATGTATTATAATATTATGTGTAGCCTTTATATTAAATAAGCTACACAAATTAATTTCCAACTAACATAAATCGCTAGTAGTTTTCTACTAAAAATTTATAAAATTATAAAGGAGAGTCAAAAATGATATTTTCTAGTGATACACCAATTAATACTATAGAAGAAGATTTGAGATATCTTACATTATTGGCCAGCAAGTATCCTACCATTCCAGATGCTTGTACAGAAATTATAAATTTACAAGCTATTTTAAATCTACCTAAAGGCACTGAGCATTTCCTTACGGATATTCACGGAGAATATGAATCCTTTAATCATGTCCTTAGAAATGCCTCTGGAGTAATCAAACGAAAGATTAACGATATTTTTGGTAATTCACTTAGAGAAATTGAAAAAAAAGAACTAGCAACAATTATATATTACCCTGAACAAAAGTTAGACATAGCACTTAGAGAAGAATCTGATATAGATGATTGGTATAAAATCACTCTTCATAAGCTTATTAAAATATGTAGAACTATTTCATCTAAATATACTAGATCAAAAGTTAGAAAAGCACTCCCTGCAGATTTTTCATATATTATTGAGGAATTACTTCACGAACAACAAAACACCTTTAATAAACAAGAGTATTACAATGGAATTATTCAAACCATAATTAAAATTGGTAGAGCTAAAGAATTTATAGTTGCTATTTCAAACCTAATTCAAAGACTTACTATAGATAGGCTTCATATTTTAGGTGATATTTATGATAGAGGACCTGGGGCCCACATAATCTTAGATACTCTTATGCATTACCATTCTATTGATATACAGTGGGGTAACCACGATATACTTTGGATGGGTGCGGCCGCTGGCTCAGAAAGTTGCATTGCCAATGTTCTTCGTATTTCAACCAGGTATGCAAATTTAGATACTGTGGAGGAAGGTTATGGTATAAACTTATTACCTCTAGCAACCTTTGCTTTAGATTTTTATAAAGATGATCCTTGCAAATCCTTTAAGCCTAAAGTTTTACCTGAAAATAATTACAGAGAAAATGACCTTAATTTAATGTCCCAAATGCATAAAGCCATTTCTATAATTCAATTTAAACTTGAAGGTGCCATAATTAAAAGGTGCCCTAATTATGAAATGCAAAATAGATTACTTCTTAATAAAATAGACTATGAAAAAGGTACTATAATCATTGATGAAAAAGAATATACCCTTAACGACACCAATTTTCCAACTATAGATCCTAGTGATCCCTATAAATTAAACCAAGACGAAAGAGAACTTATAGATAAACTTAAATCATCTTTCTCAAATAGTGAAAAGCTACAAAAACATATACGGTTTTTGTATTCTAAAGGTAGTATGTATTTAAAGTACAACTCTAATTTGCTTTATCATGGATGTATTGCACTAAACCAAGATGGTAGTTTTAAGGAAATGAAAATAGATAATGTTACTTATAGTGGAAAGTCCTATATAGATAGAACTGAACGGGTAGCAAGAGAAGCCTACTTTGGAAAAGCCAATTCAGAATCTAAGCTCTATGCTTTGGATTCCATATGGTATTTATGGTGTGGTTCTAATTCTCCACTATTTGGTAAGGACAAAATGACTACCTTTGAAAGGTATTTTATAAATGATAAAAGTACTCATACAGAAATTAAGAATCCATATTATAACTACAGAGATGATGAAACAATATGCAATAATATATTAACTGAGTTTGAGTTAAACCCATATGATTCACACATTATAAATGGTCATGTTCCAGTAAAGACTAAACAAGGTGAGAGTCCTATAAAAGCTAATGGTAAACTTTTAGTTATCGATGGTGGTTTTTCCAAAGCTTATCAACCAGAAACAGGCATAGCTGGATATACTCTTATTTATAATTCCTACGGACTACTACTGGCCTCCCATGCACCTTTTGAATCTACTCAAAAGGCTATCGATGAAGGCAAAGATATCCTTTCTTCTACTATAGTTTTAGAAAAATCTACAAATCGTATTCGTGTAACCGATACGGATGTGGGGCTAGAAATTAAGGATCAAATTGAAGATTTAGAACTACTTCTTACAGCATATAGAAAAGGTCTTATTAAAGAACAGAAGGTAACCTTATAAATAACTTTTTATAAAATGCAATAAAACCACTTGTGGCCTAAGCCACAAGTGGTTTTAATTTATTCAGAAAGTGTTAAATTTATATTTATTGTCTTGCTATTTCTAACTAATTTTATTTTAACTACGTCACCCGCCTTATGGGTGCCTTTAATTTTATTTAGTTCTTCCACGGTTTTGACCTTTTGACCATCAAATTGTGTAATAATATCCCCAGGTACTATGCCTGCCTTTTCTGCAGAACTAAACTCTTTAATCTGTGAAACATATACCCCTATAGGCATATTGTATTGCTTAGAAATATCTTCAGTAATTTCTCTGCAAGAAATTCCTATACTAAGAATTGGTTTAATTAAAGCATCCATCTTAGGATTTACCGTATTAATCGGTATTGCAAAACCCAATCCTTCTACACCTGTTACACTAATTTTCGCAGTGTTTATTCCTATAACTTGACCCTTAGTATTCACAAGTGGCCCACCGCTATTTCCTGGATTAATAGCTGCATCTGTTTGAATAAATTTAAGGTCTTTACTCTCAATACTTACTTGTCTATTAATTGCACTTACTACTCCTGTTGTAACCGATGCAAGAAATTCCTTCCCAAGTGGGTTTCCAATTGCCACTACTGATTCTCCTACTTGTAGCATATCCGAATCTCCAAATTCAGCCACACCTGGAATATTTGTATTATCTGCTAATTTAATTACGGCCACATCAGATGTAGAATCATAATTTACTACCTTTGCAGAAACTTCTTTTCCATCACTAAGTAAAACTTTAATTGTTTGTGCTCCACTTATAACATGGTAGTTTGTTAGTATATACCCATCTTTATTAAATATTATCCCAGTACCTACACCTTCTTCTTGACCCGCCTGACCTCTAAATGAGCTATCTGCTGTTGAGCTACTAGTAGAAATTGCAACTACTGCTGGGCTTACTTTTTTTACAATTTCAGGTACAGTTAAATTTTCTGTACTATTAGAAGTTATAAGCTTTGCTTTTGCATCACTCGTACCACTTGTAGTACTTATTTTAGGTACACTTGTATTACTACTACTTGTATTATTCATCATATTCATTGTAACAACAGCAGCACTTACCCCTCCAAGGGTAGAGCATAATGCCCCTACTATTATATAGGATGCTAATCTTTTTCTCATACCACCTTTATTTTTTTTAACCTTATTATCATTTATCTCTTCGTAATTAATATTTTCTAATTGCAGCGGCAAAGTTTCACTTTGCTTTTCGCTAAGTTCATTAAGAGGTTGATTTGCATTTCCATCCTCATAAGGATTCCCATTTGTATTTTCCTGTGAGCCATATATACTCTCACTTATTACATCATTATTTACATTTTCATTAGTTACGCTTATTTCATTGACTTCGTTCATTTCATTCTTATCATTATTATTGTTATTATTGTTATTTTCGTTCATATTATTCCCCTCCATATTAACTTTGATTTGTATATGTATATAATATTTATTATCATTTTTTTATCCTGAAATTATATTGAATATAATATTTATGGGTTTTTTAACTTATGTTCTACCTTTAACTATATATTAAGGCTTCTATGTTACAGTTTAATGTCAACTTTGTTAACAAATCTTTAATAAATGAAGTATATTTTTAAAACAAACCTTTATTATTTATACTTTACTTAGTATAGCCAATTATGTATATATATAAAAAAAAACAGTGAAATGATTATATAAAAATATAATCATTTCACTATTTAACTATCTAGCAAGGACCATTAACCACTTGATTTTTATTGGTTCCTATATATTTTGTTATTTTCCAGCATATAACTCGACTATTTTAAGTATTACTTCCACAGCCTTCTCCATAGCAAAGGTAGGTATGAATTCGTATTTACCATGAAAATTATGTCCTCCTGCAAATATATTAGGTGTAGGCAGTCCCATAAAGGAAAGTCTTGCGCCATCTGTACCGCCTCTAATAGGTACCATTATAGGGTTTACCCCTACTTCCTTCATAGCTAAAAATGCTGTATCCACAATATGTTTAACTGGCTCTATTTTTTCTTTCATATTAAAGTATTGGTCCTTTATTTCTATTTCAACAGTGCCATCACCATATTTATCATTTAGTGTCTTTACTACATTTTTTATAAATGCTTTCCTATTTTCATAACTTTCACTATCAAAATCTCTTATAATATATTGAAGTTTTGTTTCTTCAACCTCTCCATTAACATTGATTAGATGGTAAAAACCTTCATATCCTTCGGTAGTACCTGGTGTCTCATTTGATGGTAGAGAATTTATAAATTCGTTCCCTATAAGTGTTGAGTGAATCATTTTTCCTTTTGCTGAACCCGGATGAACATTTCTTCCGTGAATAGAAATTTTTGCTGATGCAGCATTAAAATTTTCATATTCTAATTCTCCAATAGTTCCTCCATCTATAGTATATGCAAAATCTGCGTCAAATTTTTTCACATCAAAAATATCTGCTCCACGGCCCACTTCTTCATCTGGTGTAAATCCAATACGGATTTTCCCGTGCTTAAACTTAGGGTTTTGTATTATATACTCTACAGCAGCCATTATTTCAGATACTCCTGCTTTATCATCTGCTCCAAGTAGTGTAGTTCCATCTGTAGTTATAAGAGTTTTCCCTATGTAATTCTTAAGCTCTGGGAAATCTTTTGGAGACAGTACTATGTTATTTTCTTGGTTTAATACTATGTCTTCTCCATCATAGTTTTCCACAAATTTAGGATTAACGTCTTTTCCTGATATATCTGGAGCAGTATCCATATGGGCTATAAATCCTATTGTTGGTATATCTTTTTCTACATTTGAAGGAATTGTGGCCATTATGTATCCATTATCATCTATACTTGCATCTTGTATACCCATTTCTTTTAATTCTTTAACTAATTCCTTTCCAAGTATCATTTGACCTTTTGTACTTGGAACAGTAGTTGATTCTTCATCAGATTTAGTATCATAGCTTACATACTTTAAAAATTTTTCTACAACTTTTGACATAGGCTCATCTCCTTAATTTTCATACACGTGAATAATCTCCTTTGTTGTATACCATTACATCTTACTATTATACTACATTAATTAAAAATCTTAAACATTCATAATAAAACATCTCAATATTTTATTATTAAAATAGCACAAGGTTTACTAATTTTTTTTCAGAAAGTTATCAATTAATTTTTCTGCCATTCTTTTTTGCATATTAGCTTTATTAATAAGTAGCAATACCATTAATATTAATTCTATCAATTCCCCATCCGCTTTTCCCATTTCTTTAATTCTACCTTTTATAAATTCAGTATCTTTAGCTATATCACTTATAAAATTTTGATTTTCTACTTCTTTGATATCTAAAAAATTGTTGTATAAATTTTCTAATGAAGTACTTGTGCCCTTTGGATCTTTTATATCAATAATAGAATCAAATATTGTATTAATATCATTAATTGATATAGTCTGTTTTAAATTGTAAATAAGCATCAAGAGTATCATATGCTCATTAGTATATTTTTTATTTTTAGCCGGCATTAAGACTTTACCTTTAGTATAGTTGTTAATCATAGTTTTTGTAAGAATTTTATCATCTTCATTTCTTTTAAGACTTCCCAGCTTTTCATTAAAGAAGGTTGTAACTTGATCCATATATAAATCTACGCAAGGTATTTCCATTAAAGTAATATCCTTCGTCCCTATAATCTCTTGTACTAATTTTTCTAAACTCTCATTGTTGTATTCCATTTATTTCACCTCTTCTTCATTATATAGCATTCATTACTGGTAATCCACAATTACTAATAATTTGTAATTATATGCAATGCATATCTATAAATTAATATTGATAATATAATTCTTGATTTTTTAAACCTTATGGTGCAGTATTTATATATAGTATACATAGTTATCTAAACTATGTATAGGGCACGTACAATTGGATATCCTATATTTAGTAAGTACATATGGAAATTAGTTTTCCTTTACACCTTATATTATTACCTATAAATAAAAAAATTATAATCAGAAGGAGTGATCACCTTGTTATCAAAATTTAGAGAACCCGTCAGCAGCCTTACACATCTAGTTGGTGCCTTTTTATCAGCAATAGGATTAATACTACTAATTAAATATTCTATAAACACCACAAACCCATATAACACTATTATCCTTTCAGTGTTTGGAATAAGCTCAATATTACTTTACTGCGCAAGTTCAATCTATCATAAATCAACCTCTTCAAAAAAGGTTATAAAAGTACTTAGAAGAATAGATCATTCCATGATATATGTTCTAATTGCAGGAACCTATACTCCTATATGTTTAATTGCTTTGAAAGGAACCCTTGGAACAGTGCTTTTCTTAGCCATTTGGATACTAGCAATTATAGGAATTGTACTTAAAATTGTTTGGTTTGACGCACCTAGATGGTTATCAACTGGGTTTTATATTCTAATGGGTTGGATCTCCATTATTGCTATTGTGCCTATTATAAAAGCCATATCCTTAGGTGGATTTATGTGGCTACTGATTGGCGGACTTTTTTATACTATTGGTGGTATTATATACGCAACTAAATGGCCCAAAATCAATCTTAAACTTTTTGGATTTCATGAGATATTTCATATTTTTATAATGCTGGGAAGTCTTTGTCTTTATATACTTATGTTTAAGTACATAATGTACATTAATTAACTTTATATATATTCCGCTAAAAACGCATATAAATAACCAATAAAGTGATATTTGACTTGTTATTTATTTTCATGTGCATTATTATTAAATTGCAGAGTAAAAACCAATAATTTTACTGAAAGTAGGTATATTAATAATGATAAACTTATCTGAAGGCTTAACTTTTGAATCCTATATGGAAAAATCTAAACAAGAATACGGTGATATACAACTTATAACTTATAATTCTACTAATTTATCTTCGGACACTATAGCTTCTGTGAAGAATATCTCTTCCATTGTTAATGTGGTAGTTTTTTCTGAAGGCTACTGTCCTGATTGCATCATTACCTTGCCCTTCGTTAAGAGAATGGCCGATGAAAATGAAAATATACACTTATATTGCTTTCCCAAAACCGGTTATGAAAACTTTTTACAAGAATACACAGGGGATACTCGGATTCCAACTATTATAACTTTTGATAGTAACCTGACCCCAAAGGGCGCTTATGTTGAGTTTCCAAAACAACTGATAGAAAAAATGATTCCATTAAAAATTGAAGAAAAGAAAAATCTAGTTAATGATTATAGGTCTGGAAAATATAATGATATTATTGAACAAGAGCTATTAGATATAATTTTATAAGTCATATAAAACTTAAATCCTCTTAAGATTTGAAAATATTAAGAGGATTTAAAATTTAAATTCTATTTATCCCCATTTCTTTTGCCACCCTCATAACTTCGTTTGCTACTGATTCGCAAACTCTAAGGTCAAAAGCGTCTGGAATTATATAATCTGCAGTTAACTCATCATCACTGATTAAATTAGCAATTCCCCTAGCTGCTCCCAATTTCATTTCATCATTAATTTCCTTGGCTCTAACTGCTAATGCACCTTTGAATATTCCTGGAAAAACTAGCACATTATTTATTTGATTAGAAAAGTCTGACCTTCCCGTTGCCACCACAGTAGCACCAGCTTCTTTAGCAAGATCCGGCATAATTTCTGGGGTGGGATTGGCCATAGCAAAAACTATACTACCCTTATTCATTGTTGAAACCATTTCACTAGTCAATACTCCCGGTGCAGATACTCCTATAAAAACATCCTTGCCTACAAGTACTTGTTTTAGCGTTCCTCTTTGTAAATTTTTATTTGTACTTTTAGCGATTTCAGCTTGAGCTGGATTTAAAATAGCATCACCCGCAACCAACGCACCATGTTTATCGCAGAGTAATATATTTTGAGCTCCTGCTCTCAGTAATAGCGTGCTGACTGCAATTCCTGCAGATCCTGCTCCATTAATTACTATATTAACACTTTCTATTTTCTTACCAACAAATTTCAAAGCATTATAAAGCCCAGCTAAAACCACTATGGCAGTACCATGTTGATCATCATGAAATACCGGTATGTCTAATTCTTCTTTCAATCTTTCTTCTATGTAAAAACATTCAGGCGCTTTTATATCCTCAAGGTTTATACCGCCAAATACAGGTGAAATTAACTTAATGGTTCTTATTATTTCATCTGGATCTTCAGTGTCTAAACATATGGGAAAGGCATCTATTCCTCCAAATTTTTTAAACAATAATGCTTTACCCTCCATTACAGGCAGACCTGCCTCAGGTCCAATATTCCCTAGTCCTAGAACTGCTGTACCGTTAGTTACTATGGCTACAGTATTTCCTTTTATAGTATAATCATAAACTTTATTTTTATCCTTTGCAATCTCTAAACAAGGCTCTGCTACCCCTGGTGTATAAGCTATAGATAGGTCATGTTTATTTTCAAGTTTAATTTTTCCTGTTATTTGAAGTACCCCTCTATTTTCCTTATGCATTTTTAATGATTCCTCTTGTATTGTCATATGTTTGCCTCCCTTTTCTGATAAAAATTGTTTTTTGCTATTTTCCATTTAAAAATTCACAATAAGGTGATATTGGACACATATTACAATTAGGCTTTCTCGCTTTACAAATTTTTCTACCATGCCATATTAAATAATGGTGTGCATCACTCCACATTTTTTTAGGAATATTTTTCATAAGCTGCTGTTCTACATCTACAACGTTTTTTCCTGAGGCAAGCCCTATTCTTTTTGAAACTCTAAAGACGTGTGTATCAACTGCAATGGCAGGAATACCGAAAGCATTAGATAATACCACATTAGCTGTTTTTCTACCTACACCACTCAGCTCTAATAATTCTTCCATTGTGTTTGGTACTTGCCCCTTATGTTTTTCTAATATCAGTTTTGTAGCCCCTAATATATTCTTACTCTTATTATTATAAAATCCACAGCTTTTAATCTTTTCACCTAGTTCCTCTTGAGATAGTGTAATCATAGCCTCTGGAGTATTATATTCTTTATACAATTCTTTTGTAACAGTGTTTACCCTTGTATCTGTACATTGTGCCGATAGTATAGTTGAAACTAAAAGTTCATAGTGATTGGTAAAATCAAGACCACATTTTGCCCCTGAATAGACCTTGGCAAGAATTTCAAGCACTTCTTTAATTGTTTTTTTATTCACATAAATCACCCACTTTTTACTAGTCAAATCATCACATATAGTGCTGATATATTTCTTTAGGATTATTTTATCACACTATATAAGAAATAATTTGATTGTATTACAATTTATTTTTGCTAAAATCAATAAAAATACGCTGACCGCCTCATAAATGAGGTAACCAACGTATAAGTTATAACTATTACTTTGGGCCAATTCCCTTGGCTTTTAATTTTTGGAGCATATCAGTAGTCATTTTTGCTAAGTCATACTCAGCAGTAAATCCCCACTCATTTTTAGCACAAGTTGAATCCATGGAATTTGGCCATGAATCAGCTATACCTTGTCTTATTGGATCTACATCGTAATCCATAATGAAACCCGGCATATGTTTTTTGATTTCAGCAGCTATTTCTTCAGGTTCAAAACTCATGGCTGCAATATTAAATGCATTTCTATGTATTAATTTAGAACCATCCGCTTCTAATAAATTAATTATTGCATTTATTGCATCTGGCATATACATCATATCCATCTTTGTTCCCTTTTCAATGAATGAAGTGTATTTACCTGACTTTAATGCCTCATAATATATATCAACAGCATAGTCAGTTGTTCCTCCTCCTGGAAGAACTTCATAAGAAATTAGTCCTGGGAAACGAACTCCTCTTGTATCAACTCCAAATTTCTTATAGTAATAATCACATAGTAATTCTCCTGCAACTTTATTCACGCCATACATAGTAGTTGGTCTTTGAATTGTATCCTGAGGAGTATTATCTTTAGGTGTAGTTGGACCAAAGGCACCAATGGAACTTGGTGTAAAGAACTTGCATTTAACTTCTCTTGCAACTTCTAATGCATTTACAAGTCCACCCATATTTATATTCCAAGCTAGTAGTGGTTTTGCTTCTGCTGTTGCTGATAATAACGCTGCTAAATGAATTAATGTATCTATTTCATATTTTTTAGCAAGGTTAAGCATAGCACTATGATCCGTTACATCCAATAGTTCAAAAGGACCAGTGGTAACTACAGGGCTACCCTCTAGCTTTCTTAAATCTGTAGCTATTACATTCTCACTACCATAAATCTCTCTCATTTTCATTACAAGTTCTGAACCTATTTGTCCTAATGCTCCTGTTACTAATATTTTCTTCATAATCTTCCCTCCATATTTAGCTAAGTCAAGTATAATATTGTAATCGTTTAAATTCATAAGTATAACGCCTAAATATTAGACGTTATACTTAATTGTTATTTATTTTATTAACTTCATTTCCCTACCGACCTTTGCATAAATAGCCAATGCACTATCTAGCATTTCCTTTGTATGAGCTGCTGTAGGCATATTTCTTACTCTTCCAGTTCCCTTTCTAACAGTTGGGAAAACTATTGATTTTGCGTAAACACCCTCTTCAAAAAGTTTCTTACTGAATTCTTGTGTTTTAAGTTCATCTCCTATTATACATGGAGTAATAGGGGTTTCACTATTTCCAATATCAAATCCAAGTTCTTTTAAACCCTTCTTTAAGTAATTAGCATTCTCCCATAGTTTATCATTTAGCTCAGTACTTTCTGTAAGAATATTAATAGCTTCAATAGCAGCACCTGCTGCTCCTGGTGTTAATGATGTTGAAAATAGGAATGGTCTGGCACGAACCATAAGCCAATCAATTAAATCTCTTGTTCCTGCAACATATCCACCTACTGCTCCAATCGCCTTTGATAGTGTTCCTATTTGAAAGTCTATCTTATCGGACAAACCAAAGTGATGGACTGTTCCTATACCTTTTCCTAATACTCCCGAACCATGAGCATCATCTACATATGTAATTAAATCAAACTCCTCAGCTATTTTTACA
The DNA here is from genome assembly GCA_964467165.1 of uncultured Clostridium sp. GTDB lineage: Bacteria > Bacillota > Clostridia > Clostridiales > Clostridiaceae > Clostridium_AD. The sequence continues at coordinate 34,472 of CAYXOL010000024.1, read as the reverse complement.
ATTTCCGGTAGTTTAGCAATGTCGCCATCCATTGAGAATACACCATCAGTAATAACCATAATTTTTTCATATAAGCCGGACTCTACTGCTTCTTTTGCTTTGTTTCTCAAATCTACCATATCTGAATGTTCTACTCTTATGATTTTGGCTCCAGATAATCTACACCCATCTATTATTGATGCATGATTTAATGAATCTGAAAGAATAGCATCTTTTTTATTCATAACTGCTGATATTGCTCCCATATTGCAGTTAAATCCAGACTGGAATGCAATAGCTGCCTCAGTATGTTTAAATTTTGCAAGTTTTTGCTCGAGTTCTGTATGAATTTCTAAAGTACCATTTATTGTTCTAACAGCACCTGCACCTGCTCCGTATTTTTTAGTTGCTTCAATAGTGGCCTGAATCATTCTAGGATTTGTGGCAAGACCTAAGTAGTTATTTGAAGATAAGTTTATCAGCTCTTTATCCCCAACAGTTATAACAGGACCATTTGTACTCTTTAGTACATTTATTACATTATACAATCCTTTACTTTTTAAATCATCTAAATTATCTTTTAAAAATGTTCCTAATACTTTACTTCCCATTTCAACATGCCTCCAAACTTTTATTTTGTACATTCCTATAGAAATATATAAGATTTTCGTATTTAATTATAATTCCATTATATATCTTTTATCTCTAAATGCCAAATCAAATTATAGTTTTTTTAGCACAAACGCAATATTTCTTTTACATATTTTATTTTATGACTTTTTACTATCATAAAAATCTTTGCCTTCCCTTAGTCCACATTACTTTTTCTTTATTATTATCTATTTAGAGCTAGAATATACTCCCCTATATTGCTCTGGAAGTAGTGATGCTATTCCTCTCATTATTTCATGCATGGCCCTATCATGATATTCACTTTTATCTTCATCTGAATTTTTACTAGGAATTATAATTGGATCACCAATACTGATATTCACATCTGCATAATTAAATTTTTCTGAGGCCATATTTGTCTCATTAATAGGTAATAATTTTTCTGTTCCCCATATGCCCATGGGAATAATTGTTGCCTTTGATAATTTAGCCATTAATAAGAGACCTTTCTTAGCTTCTGCCATTTTTCCATTTCTGCTTCTGGTTCCTTCTGGAAAAATCATAATATTATTCCCCTGTTTTAGGGTACTAATTATTTTTGAAATAGCTTCCTTATCTGCAGAATTGGGTTTTATATTTATAGTTTTCGCCACATGAAAACCTAGTTTAGTAAGTTTATTATCTGTTAGCTTTATACCCGCAACAAAAGTTACATTATTATCCTTTAGTAACCTATTCATAATTATACCATCCGCATTACTTAAATGATTACATATGAAAATTATTGGGGACTTTACTTCCGCAATTTTCTCCATTCCGAAAGTTTTTATATTTGCATACTTATTGATATATGAATCCAGCAATTTATTTGCTATAAAGGACACAACTTTATCCGGCAAAAAATCTATTATTCTTAGCACTATTGGAGAAATCATCAAGTTTCCACCTTTCATAAAAAAGTATTTATAAAATTATTATAAATTGAAAAACTTTAAAAGTCTATAATAATAATCCCTTATATATGGAGATGTGTCTTTCTCTACAGAATGAATTCTAGTCCTTTCAATGAACATGGCATTAATAATTGCATTTCTTTTGAGTATATTTTTACCTCTCCAGCCACAAGACGTGATTTTATAATTATCTTTAAATAAGTGGTTATCCATATTCATTAAAACTTGCACATCCGCGTTTTTCATATGTTCATAAGGTTTAAACTCACTAATATTACTCAACTGCACTCCCCTATTGTATGGACATGCCCTTTGACAGGTGTCACAACCGAATAATCTTCCATTTAATTTTTCAAACCAAGAATCTGCTATATTTTTCTTCTGAGTTATATAGGAAAGACATATATTTGCATTATTATTTATGCCTGAGGGCCCTTTCAATATAGACTTTGTAGGACATGCATCTAAACACAGTTTGCAATCTCCACATCTTTCCTTAAGTGGTTCATCTTTTAAAATTATCAAATCAGTAATAATCTCTCCTAAAAAAACATATGACCCATATTTTTCTGTTATCAGCATATTATTTTTCCCTACAAAACCTACTCCACTACTGGCCGCGATATACCTCTCAGGCAACGCATTACTATCAACAAAAGCCATAGCTTCTCCACCCAAACTCTGTATAAATCCACAAATTTTATCCATATAATCCCCAATTACAACATGGTAATCTTTCCCAATAACATATTTGGAAAATTGCGCGTCTTCACTAAAGTCCAAATTATATATGTAAGGAAAAGCAATAGTAATTATTGTTTTTCCTTGTGGCATATATAAAAATGGATTTATCCTCTTATCTATGCTTTGCTCCTCAAACTCATTTTCTAGGTGCAACTTTTTTCTTGTTTCAAAATAAGGATTTAGCTCATGAAAAATCCTACATTCGCTAAATCCTATTGTGTCTAATCCAATTTTTATGCAAAACTCTATTATTTCTTCTTTATTACTCATATTCTCAATCCTTTTATATTATCATATCATTATATATTTTTTTAGTTTTACCTACATAATCCTTAATCTCTATTATAGGAATAGTTTTACCAAAAATAACTCTAGCAGGAATGCCCACAGCCGTCGACCTTGCTAATACGTCTTTTAAAACTACCGCATTAGCACCAATCTTACTACCAGCCCCTATTTTAATCGGCCCTAAAATCTTTGCACCAGCGCCTACCACAACATCATTCTCTAAAGTAGGATGCCTTTTGCCTGTATCCTTGCCTGTTCCACCTAATGTAACCCCTTGATATAAGGTTACATTGTCTCCTATTTCTGCAGTTTCACCTATCACTACGCCCATTCCATGATCTATAAACAACCCTTTGCCTATCTGGGCCCCTGGATGAATTTCTATTCCTGTAAAGAGCCTAGCTGTCTGAGATATTGCTCTGGATATAAAATATATTTTGTGATTATATAGGGCATGAGCTACTCTATATAACATTATGGCATGAATACATGGATATAAAAATATTACCTCCACCCAATTCTTAGCTGCCGGATCCTTATCTAATATATTATTAATTTCATATTTTAGCATTTTAAACATATAATACTTCACCTCTATTGAAATCAATTTTAAAGCTAGTCATAAATACCCATTGAAATATACTTTTCTCCTCCATCAGGTGCAACAGTAAAAATCTTTTTACCCTTGCCTATTTTGCTGGCGATTTTTAGAGCAGCTGCAATATTAGCCCCTGTTGAAATTCCAACTAACATTCCTTCTTCACTGGCCATTCGTTTTGTCATCTCAAAAGCTTCTTCATCAGATATTTTAATTATTTCATCCACAACACTAGCATCATAAATATCTGGTGTGAAACCTGCTCCAATTCCTTGTATTTTATGTGGTCCAGGCTCCCCTCCGGATAGTACAGGAGATTTTTCTGGTTCAACTGCAACTACTTTTATGCCTTGTTTAATTTCTTTTAACCTTCTTCCCACTCCAGTAATTGTTCCACCTGTGCCTACTCCTGCTACAAAAACATCTAAGTCCACCACATCATTTATTATTTCTTCTGCGGTTGTAGCGTAATGTTTTTCTGGATTCGCTAAATTAGTAAACTGTTGTGGCACAAAGAAATTAGGTTTACCCTCTGCTAATTCCTTGGCCTTGTTTATAGCCCCTTTCATGCCTTTACTTCCATCAGTAAGCACAAGCTCTGCTCCATATGCCTTAATTAAATTCCGTCTTTCTACGCTCATGGTATCTGGCATAACAATAATTACCTCATATCCTTTAATTTTTCCAATCATGGATAATGCAATTCCCATATTTCCACTAGATGGCTCAACTATGGTAAATCCTTCTTTTAATAGCCCTAATTTTTCAGCTTTTTCTATCATTCCAAGAGCCGCTCTGTCTTTTATGCTTCCAGCCGGATTAAATTTCTCAAGTTTCACATAAACATCAGCCATTTCATCCGTCACCAATTTACTTAATTTTAAAACAGGTGTTGATCCTATCATATCTAAAACATTATTGTATATCATAATAATATCCCTCCAAATTATAATAATTTTTTTTAAAAGCTATTTATACTCACTAGTTCATAGAAATTTTTATAATAAAAAATAAAATTTATTTTTTTATCAGTGTATCGAAGTTTTTAAATACAAAAAAAACTCCCTCTAAATATAGAGACGAAGTTTTTCTTCGTGGTCCCACTCTAAGTTATAATCAATATAATGATTATAAAGCCACTTTTTCAAGCACAGCGCTATGCTCTATCCCTATAACGGGGGAATCCCGATGCAGCCTACCAGAGTCAAAAGAAAATAATAATAATAATAGTTCATTGTACTTACTATTATTTTCATATCGATAATTCGGTGCACAACTCCAAAGGGCACTTCGTATAAGCTTCCTATAAAAGTCTTCTCAGCTTTAGACTCTCTCTCTGTATATTCCTCTTATATTACTTTCCTTTTTCACAGTATTTCCTAGTACTTTAGTATGGATTGCTTTTCTTTATTATATTATATTCTTTACATTCAAATGTGTCAACACTATTTTATTTTTCAACAAATTATTTTCTAAGAATTGTACCTAGAAGATTCACTGGAAATAAAAAAACTGTTAGAATAAACTAACAGTTAATTTGCTAAACCTTAAACTTATTTAAGTATTGGGTGGTAACTATGCCCATACTTTGGCTTTGCATTATCACACTTTCTGAAAAACTATACCCCAGAGCCACATTTCCGCAGGCAAAAACACCAGCTATATTTGTTTGCAAATCTTTATTTAATCGAATCTGTCCCGTTGATGAATCAATTTCAATTTTTGCTTGCTTTGCCAGTTCATTGTCTGGATATAATTTTACAGATAAAAGTAATGCATCACAAGATATATATTCCTCGCTACCAACAATAACTTCATTATTATTATCTAGCTTTACTAAAGTAACCCCCTGAATTCTATTTTCACCTTCAATAGCTGATATCTTATGTTTTATTTTTAATGGTATACTAAAATCATTAAGGGAATTAATTAGATTTTTATCAACCGCATCAATAAAATCTTGACTTTCAACTACAGCCTTAACATTAGCACCCTCAATAGAAAGTCTAGTTGCCATTATTAATGCAATATCTCCTGTCCCTAATATTATTACTTGTTTCCCTGGAATGTAACCTTCAATATTTACAAATTTTTGAACAGTTCCAACTGTGTATATCCCCGCACAGGTACTGCCAGCTAGATTAGAAAAACCTCTTGGTCTCTCTCTACATCCAGTAGCAATTATTATAGCTTTAGCTCTTATTTTAAAAATTCCGTCATAAGAATTAACTGCACTAATTTCTTTTGTATCATTTTCTTTACCCTTAGTTAAATTTAAAACCGTAGTGTCTAATTTATATGAAATACCCAGCTTGTTAACTTTGTCTACAAATTTCTGTACAAATTCTGGTCCAGTCAAGTCTTCATTAAAAGTTTTAACACCAAATCCATTGTGGATACACTGATTCATTGTACCTCCCAATTGATTTTCTCTTTCTAAAATCAGAATTTCACCTTCATAGTTTTCTTTAGCTGAAATAGCAGCTGCAAGACCTGCTGGGCCTCCTCCAATTACTACTACATCATATTGCTGCATTATATACCCTCCTATTTTAAAACATCTTAAAAAATAACTAGTTCATATACTAGTCTATTTGTTAAAATTTTATAATTCAATATAAGTAAACGCAAAAACCTGTGAAAATAATTTCACAGGTTTTATTTGGCAGGGGTAGTAGGACTCGAACCTACAACCAATGGTTTTGGAGACCACTACTCTACCAATTGAGCCATACCCCTTTATTGCGTATTAAATTTTAAAAATGGCAGGGGTAGTAGGGCTCGAACCTACAACCAATGGTTTTGGAGACCACTACTCTACCAACTGAGCTATACCCCTAAAATACATTCAAATCATAACATGTATTTTTAATAAATGCAAGTGTTTTATTGATTTTACTTATTAAGAAGCACAGATTAAATAAATGATGCATGCTCTGCGCTTCTTATTTTACTATTTACAAATTAGTCTACCTTAAACCCTGCAGCCTTTACCTTTGCAACGATGGCATCAAAATTTTCTGTATCAAGTCTAACAATAATTTCCTTAACCTCAGTAAGACTTTTCGGATCAATAACTACAAAGCTAATTATATCACCTTTATTTTCTGTTATTATTTTTGAAAGTTTAGATATCTGACCTTGTATGTCATAAGCTATAACAGATAATCGTTTTCCTTTATTAAGTCCGAACAACTCAGTAAATTGATTAAATATAGCCTGATGTGTTACTATACCTTTAAACTCACCATTGTTATCCACTACAGCAACAAAGGAAATACTTCTAGTCCCTAAAAAATGAGCTGCTTCTTCTGCTTGTTGCATTGGATTTATAATAGGAACGTCAGTTCTCATTACATTTTCAACAATAAAATCTGATAGCAAACATTTCTTATCAAGGCAATTTTCATAGTAATAAGTATATATTCTTTCTTTTGAAATTGATCCAATGAACTTATTACCCTCAGCAACAGGAATTGATAAAAAATTATTTTCATCCATAATTTCTAAGGCTCTACCTATTGTAATCTTTGGTGTTACCATAACTAATTTTTCTTTTAATAGCATCAAGTTATTAACAAACATTATTTTCCCCTCCTTAATACGATATATACGTTATTATACAGTATTTTATAATTTATGTATAAACAATTGTTTTTATATTTAAAATATAATTCTATATAATTAAAAATAAACCTATATATTAGGCTCAATATACCTATATTAGCTTTTCTTTTTTTATTTTTTAGGATAAAATATTTAGTGAGGTGAAACTTATGGAATTTGTAGTAACTACAGTAAAAGAAACTTATAAAATAGGTGAGCAATTAGGTGAACTTGTAAATGCTGGTGATATAATTTGCTTAATTGGTGACTTAGGCACTGGAAAAACTCATCTAACAAAAGGAATTGCAAAAGGGTTAGGCATTGTTGACCATGTAACAAGCCCAACTTTTACAATTGTAAATGAATATACCGGTCGCTTAAAGCTATATCATTTTGATGTATACAGAGTAAATGACCCAGATGAAATAGAAGCCATAGGCTTTGATGAATATATATTTAGTGATGCTGTTAGTATTATTGAATGGGCAAATTATATTAAGGAATTGATCCCACAGAATAATTTAACCATTACCATAGAAAAACATCCCGACTTTGGAGATAATTACAGAAAAATATATATGCAATATTCAGATAAAAGATATGATTATGTTAAGGAGATAACAATATGAAAATTTTAAGTATAGATTCTGCAACCACAGCTGCAACTTGTGCCATCCTTCAAGATGACAATGTGCTTTCCGAGATAACTTTTAACTATAAAAAGCAACACTCTGTAATACTTATGCCTATAATCGATGAATTATTTAATAATACAGGAATGAGCATAAGTGATATAGATGGCTTTGTAGCCTCCAAGGGGCCAGGTTCTTTTACAGGCCTCAGAATAGGTCTATCTACCATTAAAGGGCTTAGCCAGGGTACTGGAAAGCCTTTTGTAACTGTATCCACCTTAGATTCCTTAGCATATAATTTAGCTTTTACAGATGGTATTATATGCCCCATACTAGATGCCCTAAGGGATAATGTTTATACAGCCCTATATACTTTTGATAATTGTGAGCTTAACCGCACAAGTGACTATGTAAACATTTCTATAGATGAATTAATAAATATGCTTAAAGCGAAAAATTGTAACATTACTTTCGTAGGCGATGGTGTTCCGAAATTCAAAGATAAACTTATATCATATTTCCCTATGGCTAGCTTTGCGCCAGCGCATTTAAATTTAGCAAAGGCATCATCACTAGGCGAGTTAGGTCTTAAACTCTTATCTAAGGGTATATCCGATGATTTATATACCTCAGTACCTATCTACCTAAGAAAACCCCAAGCAGAACGGGAGTACGAAGAAAAAATGAGGGAAATTAAAAATGAATAGCAATTTTAAAATTTTTCCCATGGACAGTTCATCTATTAAATCCATACTAAATATTAGCGAATTAAGTTTCCCTATTTCCTGGAGTTTAGAGTCCCTGGAAAGTGAACTAGATAATAAATTCGCTAAATATGTGGTATTAAAAAAGGGAGATTCTATAGTCGGTTATGGTGGCATGTGGTTAATTGTTGATGAAGCCCATATTACTAATGTGGCGATCCACCCAGAAGCTCGTGGCCATGGAGGCGGTGATCTAATAGTAGAAGCCTTATTTAGAATTTGCAGAAAACAAAAAATAGTAGCAATAACCTTAGAAGTTAGAAGTTCAAATTTTCAGGCTATAAACTTATATGAAAAACATGGCTTTGAAAAAGTAAGCATCAGACCTCATTATTATGAAGATAACGGCGAGGACGCTGTAATTATGTGGAATCGCAACCTATAGCATAAAAATAATATAAAGAACATAAAGGGGTACCTATGGCCTAGGCACCCCTTTATGTTCTTTATACTTTTAACTAATAGTTTCCTTGTCTGTTTTTGTTTTTAAACTCCCTCTCCACATTTTCTTTATGGAGTATAGGTGAAACGCTTTTATATAATGCTAGAGTTATTGATGATACTAGTATCCCTTTAATAAAATTGAAAGGAATAATCGACCAAATAATAAAAGAATTTAAGTCTACAACCTTATTGTTTACTTTTGTTCCCATCTCAACAACAGCGGATATTGGGAATCCTAATACACTTTCATATAATGGTAAAACAACGAAATAATTCAATATTCCTGCAAAAATCGACATACAAACCACCCCAATAAGTAATGCAACAATAGCTCCGCCTTTGCTTTTACGAACCTTATACACATAGCCAGCTACTAATACTAAACTTGAGCCTACAAGAAAGTTTGCTAGTTCTCCAACGAAAGCAGTTTTCCCTGCAAGCATTCCATGTAATATATTTTTAAAGAGTTCAATAACAACACCCGCTATTGGTCCTAAAGCAAAAGCACCTAGAAGCGCTGGCAGATCACTGATATCAAATTTTAAAAATTCTGGAAATATAGGTATTGGTAATTCAATGTACATTAAAAGAAAAGCCATAACAGATAAAAGTGAAATTTTAATAAGTTTAACAAGTTTTTCGTCTCTCATTTTTATACCCCCTAATTGAATACGTCTCCTAGGGATGGATATAATAAAAACCCTGACATATAACTATGTCAGGGCGAATTCTCATATATCTCATCTTCTTTTATCCAGACTTTACTGTCGGCTTCGGAGTTAAACCGAATCTGCCTTTCGGCTCGCGGGCTTTACCGCCGGTGGGGAAATTCGCCCCGCCCTGAAGATTATCAAATTTTATTTTATAACTCAATTATATACGTACACAGTAGAATAAGCAATATATTATTAATTGTTTTTCATAGATAGTGATATTCTTTTTCGCTTCTCGTCAACTTCTAGTACACTAACCTCTACTATATCTCCAACCGTAACTACATCCAGGGGATGCTTTACAAATTTATCAGATAGCTGACTTATATGTACTAACCCATCCTGATGAACTCCAATATCCACAAAAGCTCCAAAGTCCGATACATTTCTAACCGTGCCCATGAGTTTCATCCCTGGTTTAAGATGTGACATTTGAACTACACCTGTTTTTAATAGTGGTTTTGGTAATTCCTCTCTTGGGTCTCTACCTGGTTTTTTAATTTCTTTAATAATATCCCTAAGTGTGGGAATACCTATTTCTAATTTTTCAGCTAATTCATTTAGATTAGTAGTTTTAATCCGCTCATCTAAATCTTTAAAATTTAGTGCTTTAAGATCTTGTTTTGAGTATTCTAGCAATCCCAATAACTGTTTTGTTGCATTATATGACTCAGGATGAACTGAAGTATTATCTAAAAACTCTTTACTCTCCATGACTCTTAAAAACCCTGCACATTGCTCATATGCCTTTGCACCTAATCTTTTAACTTTTAACAATTCTTTTCTAGCTATAAACTTACCATTTTCTTCCCTATAAGCTACTATGTTTTGAGCTATAGCAGCATTTATCCCTGATATATAAGATAATAGTGAAGGAGTTGCAATATTGAGATCTACTCCAACCGCATTAACGCAGTCTTCAACTACTCCTTTTAAGGATTCATCAAGCTTTTTAGGTGCTACATCATGTTGGTATTGTCCAACGCCAATAGCTTTAGGATCAATTTTCACAAGTTCTACTAAGGGGTCTTGAAGTCTTCTCCCTATAGAAATAGCTCCTCTAATAGATACGTCTATATCTGGATATTCTTTTGATGCCAGCTCGGAAGCTGAATACACTGATGCTCCTGCTTCTGAAACTATAACATAGTATAAATCCTTTGAGCATTCTTCTTTAAGTTCTTGAATTATCTGAGCTAAAATTTCTTCAGACTCACGACTAGCTGTTCCATTCCCTAAGGATATCACTTCTACATTATGCTTATTTACTAATGCTTTAATAATACCTATGGATTTTTGAACACCATCCTTACTACCCGCAGTAGCATATACCGTAGCTATATCTAATACCTTCCCCGTCTCATCAAGCACCGCTATTTTGCACCCAGTTCTAAATCCAGGGTCAAATCCAAGCACTACCTTTCCTTTTATAGGTGACTGCATTAAGAGAGCCTTCAGATTAGCTTTAAAAATTTCAATAGCACCTATTTCACCTTTTTCCGTAAGCTCTGACCTTATTTCTCTTTCAATTGAAGGAAATATAAGTCTTTTTACAGAATCAACTATACTTAGTTCTATATACTTATCTGTTTCATTATTTCCCTTCAAGCATTTGCTTCTTAAATACTCAACTATTTTATCATTATCTGCTTTAATTTTCACAGAAAGTATCTTGCTATTTTCGCCTCTATTTATAGCTAGAATCCTATGTGGCGGAATAGATTTAACCCCTTCTTTATACTCATAATACATTTCGAATGGTGTAGTATCATCAGATCCACCTTTAGTTTCTACCATGCCTTGATTATGAACCAGTGTTCTAATCCATTTTCGGAAGCTCGCTTCATCTGAAATCATCTCGCTAATTATATCTCCAGCACCTTGAAGTGCTTCTGTAGATGTACTAACTGCTTTTTCTTCACTTATAAATTTCTGTGCATATTCACTTATGTCCCCTTTAAACTCGCCAATGAAAATAATTTCTGCAAGAGGCTTTAATCCCTTTTCTACTGCAATGGTGGCTCTTGTTCTTTTCTTAGGCTTGAATGGTCTATAAATATCCTCTATTTCTGTTAAAGTCTCACATTTAACTATTGACTTTTCAATTTCTTCTGTTAGATTTTCTTGTTCGGAAATAATGCGCAATACATCTGCTTTTCTTTCTTCCAAATTTCTAAGATATATAAGCCTCTCAGTGAAATTTCTTAGGACTATATCATCCAGTCCCCCAGTCCTCTCTTTTCTATATCTAGCTATAAAAGGCACCGTGTTCCCTTCATCTAGTAATTGGATTACATTCTCGGATTGCTCCTTTGTTATTCCAAATTCACTAATTAATCTACTTTCAATATTTACCATATTTTCCCAGCTATTCACTATGTACCATTTAATTAAATAACAATTCCATACAAAATTTATTTAAATGTTCCTAAATAGCCAGTCCTCCTCTCGTAATTTATATTTTAAATCTAATAGACCAAAATTAACATATTTAATCATACCCAAAGTTCTATCTTCATATCTATATAAAGATAAAATTTTTTAGGAGAAATATATGAAAAAGTTAATATGCTGTTTTTTTTTAACCTCTTGTCTTTTATTATTTTTTTATAGTTCCCATATATATTATACCCTATATAGATTCAATGCTACAAATGTGTATAAAAATATAAAATATATCTCTTCAGATCATTTTAAAGGTAGACTTCCAGGCACTTTAGAAAACGCAGAAATCGCTACCTATATTAACTCCGAATTTAAAAATATGGGATTAAAACCTTTTAAAGGAAAAGAATTTCAAAGTTTCAAAGTGCTATACCCTAAGAAAATTGATAGTAGCCCCTATTTAAAAGTAATAGATAGGCAGGGTAAAGTAATAAAAAATTTTGTTTATAGCGTAGATTTTAAAGAAGATATGCTGAACTTCAAAAGCAATACCTTAACCTTTGACAAAAGTAATATAAGTAAAATAAAAGACGATTATCTTGTAATCAATATCTCAGATAAAAACTTCATATTTTTCGTCCCCAGAGCTGACGACTTATCTTTTAGGAGCTCCTTTATACATGATTCTAATTATAACATGTCTATTATGATTACAAAAGAAGCCCTTGCACCAATTAAAAAATTATTAAGTAGTGGTTTTAAAGTGGATTGTTTTATCCCCTACGTGGTCTCACAAACAAATGTAAATAATGTTATGGGATATTTAGAAGGCAAGGATTCCTCCAAGCCACCAATTATTGTATCTTCACATTTTGACCATGTAGGAACGGATTTAAATGGCACTATATATAATGGCGCCCTGGATAATGCATCAGGTCTTTCCTTTATGCTAGAAATGAGCAAATATTTAACTTCAATTGGCAAACCAGATAGGAGCATTCTTTTCTTAGGCTTTAACGCAGAAGAATTCGGATGCCTAGGCTCAAGCGCTTTTATTACAAAATACAAAGATGATATACAGGGTAGCCGTGTATTTAATTTTGATATGATAGGAAGTAACAATGCTGTTCCTCTCTGTATTATGGGCGGAAAAAAAGATACTGATAAAACAACCTTCATAAAGTCAGTCTCAAATACTTGCAAAACAGAAAAAATATTTTTCAATTATCTTTTTGAAGATGCAAGTGACCATGAAGGCTTTAGGAAAGAAAACATTGATGCTATAACCTTTTGCGACAATGATGTGACGCGGATACACACCCCTAAAGATACCATTGATTATATAAGTATAGATTCTATAGAAAGATGCTACGACGTGGCTGGGAAGGCCATTGTTAGAAATGCTTTCAAGGGCAGTTTTCTTATTATATATTATAAAGAATGTGCTGTTATTTCCATAATTGGAATTTTAATATTTTCTGTGCTTTTTAAAAAATTATTACATTCCAAAGGAAAATAAATATAGACAATGTTTAATTTATTTTAATAAATATAAACGGAATATAAAAAAAGATGATTCCTGTTTAATTCAGAAATCATCTTTTATAATTTAAATTCAAATATTTTTATGCTTTTGCTTCAACTGGTTTAGAATAAGATTTGAACATCATAGCAGATGTATAGATAATAACTACAATAACAAGCCATTTCAATACATCAAGTGGTAAGGATTTAACAATATATGCTGCAATAAGTACACCTACTACTCCAAAAACTGTTATTGCCATAGAAGCTTTTCTATCATAAGCGCCTTCTTTAACAAATTTAACTGAAGCTGCTGGCATTAAGAATGCACAAGAACCCATCATAATTGGAAATGCAATTGCTGGGCTTAATCCAAGTGAAAATACAAGTGCCATACATGGAGCATAAAGGCCTATTCCAAGTGTCATTAATGCACCAAGTACAAAGTTAGCTATAATAGCAAATATTAGTTTTCCACCAGTAAGACCAATTGCGTCTCCACCAGCTGGAAATATTTTCAATTGTTGTAATATCATAATAACTGCTACAACTATTAATGCAGCTCCCATTGCTAATTGAATTTTTTTAACATCAAGTTTAGCAACAAATCCCGCTCCAAGAACTGCTCCTACGGTTGCCGCTGCAAGCATTGTAACAAGAGTCAATGTATCAACTTTTATAACTGTTATAAATATAAATGCTTCTAATACTACTGGAACTGTGCAAGATACATTTAAAGTTCCTGGTAATGTTCTGTCATTAGTAAGCTTAAATTGTTTTAATAGTGCAGTTGTAGGTGCAAAACTTCCAATTCCTAGCGTATCAAAGAAATTAGTAGCAAACCCCACCGCTCCTGTAGCTAAAAAACTTGGCTTTTCAAGTCTATTTTCCTTTGAAGCCAACATATAGTCCTTAACAAAAGCTATTGCAAAATAAAGAGTTAAAAGACCTAATACTGATAATACGATTGTTAACATTTTGAGTCCCCCTTAATTATTATATTATTAGCATGTACCATATAAAATTAGTTCTATATGGTACATGTCAATTTTACTTTACTAGTCGATGTTTGGCTACTTAGTTAATTTTTAGATAACTTAGTTAAAATAATCACATAAGTTTGTAACGTTTAGATTTTAATTTTACTACATTATACTTGAAATGTCTATAAATTATTCATTTATTAGACTATTCAATTTATTCCATTAATGTTTTATACTTCATACTATATAACTATTTTATTTACAGCTGAAATCCATATTTTAAAGGATCTTCTTCATCAATAACAAATTGGTTAAATCCAGTGATATAAGCACTACCTGTTATTTCTGGAATGACGCCTTTAAACTCACCTACTTGCACTTCTGAAAGTACTTTGCCTTTAAACATAGTTCCAACAATACTTTCATATACAAACTCTTCATCTTTTTTCAAATGACCCTTGGCATATAAATATGCAAGTTTAGCACTTGTTCCAGTACCACAAGGAGATCTATCTACTTGGCCGTCTCCAAATATAACTACATTTTGAAGTGTAGCTTTTGGGTTTTTAGCTGGCCCATATATTTCCACCAAATCTACTGTGTTTATATGTGGTAGCAATGGATGCTGTACAGGAATAGAAGCATTAATTGCATGTAAAATTTTCATGCCTACTTTACATAAATCTTGTGCATTTTCAGGACAAATATCAATATCTAATTCAGTTGCTTTAACAAGCGCGAAGAAACTTCCTCCAAAGGAAATATCAAAAGTTATTTTTCCAAGACCCGCAACATCTACCTGTACATTTTCTTTATAAAGGAAAGAAGGAACATTCTGAATAGAAACTTCTTTAACTTTTTTATTTTCTACTTTTACTTTTGCTTTAACAAGTCCTGCTGGTGCTTCTAAAGTCAGGTATGTGTATGGCTCTACCATAGGAATGATTCCTGTTTCCACAACTACCGTTGCAGCCCCAATAGAACCATGACCACACATATTTAAATATCCACCACCATCCATAAAAATAATTCCTAAGTCGGCTTCTGGCATTGTTGGTGCAGTAATAATTGATCCAAACATGTCATTATGACCTCTTGGTTCGTGCATAATTGCTGTTCTTAGATAATCTAAATGTTTTTCCAAGTATTCTTTCTTTTCAGGCATAGTCTTTCCTGGAATTACAGGTACGCCACCAGTTACAATTCTTGTTGGTTCTCCCATGGTGTGTGAATCTACCGCATTAATCATTCTCATTGCTTTCATAATTTATCCCCTCATCTTTTTATTCATTTTAAGTTTTAAAAGTGCTACTGCTTTTTTTGCATCTAATTCACAAACTGTATTTTCTCCTACTACCTCAGTTTCAATACCTTCTATAGATTTATTAAAATCAACAATTGTATCCATATACTTATTGGTAACTACAAACTGCGCTTGTGTTCCCACAAAGCTAAGACCTACAAGAGGTATATTTCTCTTTCCAATTTCTTCTATAGTATTAGCGTAGTCTACATGGCTATTTCCCCATCCGTCCACAGATATAATAACCCCATCAGCTCTCATGGCTTCTGTCCATGCTGCAGCCCTTTGTCCAACAAAGACTTTATCCTCATTAGATTGAGGTGTTCCAACAATAATTATACCTAACAAGTCAATATCTAAATCCTTAGATATAACATCTAGTAGTGGATCTCTAAAATGATGTAATGTTGTTTCTTTTGTAGATGGACCAACTCCCATAATATCCCTCCCGGTCTGAATTACATAATTTAACCACACCTTAGGTGATAATGATAATTAATGCATAGCCCGCAACGCACCGTCTCTATACTCATTGGGACTTAGTATTATTGGTACATTGCCTAAATCTATAATAGACCTACCACCTTCAAATCCGCCTGGTTCTTTCCCCAGTAGTTGAGTATCATACATTGCGCCTTGACCCGCTACCTGTTTTATAACAACTACCTTCTTTTTACCAAGTCTAATTTTGTCAAAATATTCAAACTTTTCATCATAAAATTTGCCATTCATTTTTTTTAAACATTCTCTTATTTCTTGAACCAATCTATCGCAAGCCCTATGTGCTGCTGTGGGCCCCACTCTAACTGTACCCATGGTATCCTTAAGTATTACATCCACATGAATTATAAAATCCGCTTCATTTGGAGTACCTGGACGACCAAATACTACCTGCTCTGATAAAATACCTTCTGAAGATCCGAATTCAGCAACTTGAATTCCCTTTTCATCTACTCCTGTG
The DNA here is from genome assembly GCA_964467165.1 of uncultured Clostridium sp. Taxonomy (GTDB): domain Bacteria; phylum Bacillota; class Clostridia; order Clostridiales; family Clostridiaceae; genus Clostridium_AD. The sequence goes on along the minus strand of CAYXOL010000024.1, from coordinate 17,983 downwards.
AGCATAACATAGACTCCAGTAAGAGTATGTGTTATTCCATCACCAAGTTTTCCTAATACTTTTGTGGCTATTGGCGAAAAATCCATAATACTATTCACAAGAAAATCATGTTGTTTTGGATTTACTATTGTTACATCAATCCCTTTTATAATTTCTTCAGATTCTTGTATTAAATCCGTCTTTAAGTTTTCTCTTAAATACAATACTTTATCTTGAATAAAAGTCTTTTGGGCAAATTCTACTCTTTGAATATGGAATGTTTTAATCAATAATTTTCTCATTTCAATTTCATTTTCCATACATCTCACCACAATTCATTTTTTTATATAGGAATGCCCCAAAATTTTACTTTAGAGACATTCCTAATTATTTATTAAATTTTTATAAGCTATGCTTCAAAACTGATAAACTCCACTAAACTTTTGCTGCGTACTCAAAAGGTAATGTAACAATTTTTCCAGCTGATGGTATGGCTATAAGCTGTTCCAAAGTAGCTTTTAAAATCCCTGTTTGCATTTCTTTATCATTTGGCGCTCCAGCATTTGCTCCCATTGGAACAAGTGGTGCAACCGCTCTTGGTGTTCCTGATTGTCTAACTACTGGTGGTAATGCTGCAATAACTATGGTAGGAATCCCTGATTCCTCTATCGCTCTCTGTACAAGTACAGCAGAACGGTGACAAGTTCCTCAGCCAGCGGTTAAGACTACTGCGTCTACGCCTTCAGCTTTTAGTAACTGCGCAATAGCAGGGCCAGTTTCATTTTTAAACTTATCTTGGTTTCCGCCGCCGCCCATAAATCCATAATGCATTGGGGCAACTTCTTTTATAAATCCCTCAGCTGCAAGTTCTCTTAATCTATCAATAGGAAACATACAATTTATATCTTTATTTACGTCTCCATTATCATATCCACCATGTGATACCATTAAATCATTAGAATTTACATCTCCTGGAACTGCTCTAAATGTAAAGTCTCCTGCTAAATTAAATCTCTTATCTGTTTTTAAGTGAACTCCTGCAGCAGTTGCAAAAGCAATTCTCATTTCATTTAACGGTTTTGTTACCGGTGTCCAAACTGGTGGTGGTGTAATTGGTACAAATATTTCTGATTGTAACCCTTTTACGGTTGTTAAACTCATTATACTTTCCCTTCCTTTCTGTTTCTAGTTTCTATATTACTAACATATTTTTCATTGGGCTCTTCAGCAAGAACCTCAATAAAACTCATTCTAAAACCGACTTCTTGACCTACCTGCACAGGATAATCTGTAATTAGCATCCTCATGGGTATCTTCATATAACCTAATCTTCCTTTTAAATCAATACAAACCATACCTTCATGCGCTTCTACTATAACTCCGTACATTTCTATAATCTTATCGCCGTATTTCATTGTATCTCCTTATTTGGTTGAATATTTTTCTAATCTTTTTTTGCTTTCCGGAATTGAAGTTTCATTTTCAACTCTTTCAATAGAAACCGTATATGATTTCTCAACTGCTTCAAGATTGCTTTCTTTTACATTTGGATTCCATTTTCTTTCTGCTGCCACTACTTCTTCTCCTGCAATTGCAGCTTTAAGCATTGCAAGTGCTCTTATTGCATCTTCTTTGCAAAGAGTATTACAACCTAAAACTTCATTTTCAATTCCAGCTTCTGATTTATTATTGTCAACCATGTACTTAGTGTACTTATTTCCAACAACTAGAGCACCTTGCACTCCACAGAATGACATTCCTACAACACCAATTCCGCGCATACCTATTTGTTCAATATGACTCGCAAAGTCTATATGATTATTTCCGAATCCTTCTGTTGTAACAATTGCACCTGCAACATCCATTGTCTCAACAGTCATTCCAAGTCTTTCAGATACATAAAACTTTTCACTATTAATTTGCGGACTTCCTACAAATACAACTCCACAAAGATCAACTTCTGGGTCATTCATTGCTTCTATAACAAGTGGTTCTCTCCAGTAATGTCTTGAACACTCCTTAGATGCTGGTCCTATGCAAGTTAATGCATGAATTCCACCATCTAATACTTCTAGTGGTGAAAGTACAATTGGTAAATTTCCAAGATCAACGTTTGGTTTTCCACCAAGTATTCCAACTGGCTCTACAGGGAGAATTAAGTTATCATGCATTGCGCCTTGACCCATGATTTCTTTTACTACTACTATTTTCTTTCTTCCAGTTCTTCTATATTGAACAAATTCTTCACTATTCACTACTAAACTTTCATCTAATGTTTTAAGTACTTCTCTAATTTCTTGAGTTATCACATCTGATGCTTTATGTGCAGCAAATGGACCCGGTCTTTCCATATTTGTTCCTGCAAGTATTGTAACTTGAGTCTTAATAAAAATTTCGCCTTTATCTGGCGCGCCTGGTCTTCCCCACATAATATTTTCTTCAAGTATTCCTTCTGAAGAACCAAATTCTCCAATTTGAACTCCATTTTCATCTGTTCCAGTAACCATAACGATAACGCCGTCAAGTACTCTTGTTACCCCTTGACCTAATTTATGATCTCCCTCTTTTGTAGCAATTGGCTGTACATCCATAATTGTTTCACTATATGTGTTGTACTTTTCTGGTGTAATTATATCAATTTTAATATCTGTAACAAGGTCGCTGATTTTTACAGCATCTGAGCAGACATTTTCTCTAATATAAAGTGTTGTTCCATCAATTTTAGTAACAGGTCCAAATTTAACTTCCTCTATTTTAAAATGCTTTTTAACAAGTGTTCTTACAATTTTGTCTTCACACTTTACTTCTGGAGCCTTACTTTCAGGTACAACTTCTTTTGCTACAGTCATTCCAGCAGTTGCTGTTTTTGCTGTTTGTACTGCTTGAACTGTGTTTTGACTAAATGAATTAAGTGGAATTTCTATATCAATGCCCTTGCCTTCTGCAATTTTAATCTTTAATATTCCACCATTTATAACAGATGACATTACTGGCGTTTCATCTTTCAATAATACTTCCTCCTTAAATCCTTCTAGCATATTTGCTGTTATAGGAGTTAATGCAACAGCGTCCACCTTTAAAGTTGCCCCAATTACTTCACTTCTACTTAAAACACTCTCATCTAATTTTACAAGTAGAGAATCTTGTAGTTTATCAAAATGCATTGGATTTTCTAAATCTGCAGCTGTAATAACATCTCCTGCATTTTTATTATCTTTTAATACTGCCTTTTCATTACCCTCAGTTAATTCTGCTACTTTCTCTTCCTTAACTGCAGCAATAAAACCCTCCACTATTTCTGGTGTTAGTGGTGTTAAAGAGTCAATTGTTTTAGTAAGTTTTGCTCCTATAACCTGACCTACTTTTAAACAGTTTCCTGGTATTGTTAGAAGTCCTGAATCCACTAAATCTGGGAATATTGATGGATCTTCTAAATTGGCTGCAGTAAGAATTGTTCCCTCTTCTGTTCTACAACATACAACTGCCACTTCGTTTTTAAATTCTGCTGCGTGCTCATCACTCATTGACATGAACATAACCTCCTCGTATTTATCTGGAGCATAAAACAATTATTAATTGTTTTCGTCCTTATTTTTTTATCTTTCTTCCATTGGTAATCTTCTTGTAAGCGGATAATCTATTGTTCTAAATACATGATCTGTGTGGTGATATACCGGAATGCCCATTTTAGGAGCAATACACATTACTGTATTTGAGCAGTCACTACAATTTGCTATTAATACTTTTTTTGCGCCTTGTTTTTTAAGATAAAGTATGGCCTCTGCTTGACCTGGACAATGCCCTGGGGTTAAACATTTGTTTAAGCCTCTTACTTTAACCACATTTTTGCAAGTTGCTACTCCAACTACCTCTGAATGCATTTTTTCTGCAACATTTCGTAGTCTTGCTTCATCTGCAGCACAAGCACATACAAGAAGGCCTATTGGTCCCTTATACATAGGAAGTGGTATGGTAACAATTGCACCACCTGAGGTTTTTGTTACAACTGCACTTTCTATATCTTCAGCTTTCCCAGTATAAGGTCCACCGATAATAATTTCACCATATTCTCCATCTATGCCACCAGCTTTTTCAATAAGATGTTTTACTGGAGTTCCTACAGGTATCTGTAAGAATACATGGCTCTCATTTCCACCTTTTAACTTCCCAACTATTGTAACATCCTTATCTATGACTGGTTTACCTTCTTCTATGGCATTTGTTAGGTTTTCTAAAGTTTCTCCATTCAAAACCACACATTTCGCTTCAAAAGGCAATTGGTCGGGGTTAAGCCATATCCCTAATATTTCGTGGATCATCGCTCTTTCCTCACCCATTGGGTACATGTCTCTTAATTCTTTTACTTCTATATCCACCGCTCCTGAAAGTGCTTTTTTAAGTGACGCAATAGCATTTTTATTTTTTGCTTTTACTGCTATGTATCCCTTTGGAGCTCCTGTTGCACTCATTGCATATCTTAGTCCCTTGATAACACTCTGTGGGTTCTTCTCCAAAACTGCTATATTATGATGTAATGCTGGCTCGCATTCAACACAATTTGCAATTACATATCCATCCGGCACTTGTGTTTTCAATTTAATGTGAGTTGGAAATCCAGCTCCACCGGCGCCAACAATACCTGCTTCATATGCAGTATCTTCTATTTTCTCGCATTTTTTAATTTTTATGTAATCCGCACTTTGATTGTCTTCCGCTAAAATAAAGATTTCATTTTCTGTTATTTTAGTTACTTCTCCAGTGATACTTGAATGAATTTTAGCACCGCATCCCTCTGGGTTTGCAATACACTCGCCTCTTTTAACATTTTGCCCTTCTTTTACAATCGCAATAGAAGGTGCACCTACATGCATTTTAAGAGGAAATCTATAGGTCATTGACATAAAACCACCTCCATATTCTTTCTCTTAACTATATAGCAATTACCGTGCCAACTTTTTAATTTATTTTATTGCTTACTTATTGATATTACAAATACTGATTACACTATCCTATCAGCATTTCCAATACATGCTATCGGGTATGCAAATAGCTAAAACGTCAGTTTTTAGACACACTTTTTTGTTTATATAACTCTATAAATCACTATTTCTGTTGAGTTTATAGGCATTTTTAGCTTTGTCAGAAAACCGACGCATATGTCTATTTTCTGACACTTTTAGTTTTATTTTTCTAAAAGCCCGTATTGATTTAATTTGTAATATAAGGTACTTCTCTTTAAATTTAATATTTTTGCAGCTTTCTGCTTATTCCCCCCCACCAGTAGCAATACTTCTTTTATTATATTTTTTTCTACAGTCTCCACAGCTTTTACCAAATCATATTTGTTTTGCTCCTGCTCTAAAACTTCACTATCATTATTATATAATGGAACCTCTTTTTCATCTTCTTCATTGTGTAAAATGTATTCCGGGAGGCTATCCAATGTTATTTCCCCTTCAGTAGATAGTACAATCATCCTTTGTATTACATTTTTTAACTCGCGAATATTACCTTCCCATTTACAATTAAAAAGCAGTGGGTATATTCTTTCATCTATATTCTTTATGTCTATATTTTCTTTGTTAGCTATTTGATTCATAAATAGATCTACCAATTCCTTTATATCTTCTTTTCGCTCTCTAAGTGGTGGTAATTCAATTTGAACAACCGCGAACCTATAAAATAAATCATCTCTAAATTTTTTTTCCTTCATTAAATCAGCTAAATTCCTATTTGTAGCAGCTATAATCCTTGTATCTGTAGTAACTCCCTTTTCGCTCCCCAATCGATACACTATGCCATCTTGCAGCACCCTTAAAAACTTCACTTGCATTTCCATAGGCATATCCCCGATTTCATCTAAAAATAAAGTCCCGTTATTGGCTAATTCAAATTTTCCTATTTTGCCCTTTCGGATGGCACCAGTAAATGCACCCTCTACATAACCAAAGACTTCGCTTTCAATTAATTGAGCCGGAACGGCGCTACAATTCACCGCCACAAAATTTCCAACTCTACCACTGGCTTCATGAATTGATCTTGCAAACACCTCTTTCCCAGTGCCACTTTCTCCCGTAATTAATATACTGGCAGAACTTTGTGCTACCTTTTGTGACATTGCAATAGCTTCAATTATCTTTTTGTTTTTTCCTAAAATTGAAGAAAAGTTATAGTTTGCTGCAACTTCCTTCTTATAGGCAATCTCCAATAATTTAACTTTGTTTTTTTCTGTTTCTAATTGATTTGCGAGTCTTGTTACTTCCGTCACATCTCGATCTGTAGACACTACTGCCACTAATTTTCCACTACCATTGTAGATAGGCACTGTACTTAAAATAACAAATTTCCCTTTAGTAGGTTCATGCTCCATATTATCTATTCGGGTACCATCTTTTAATGTTTTTAAAATCATAGCATTAGGAAAAAAAGACCCAATATGTAGCCCAACTATATTTTCAGCCTTTACACCATATAATTGTTCGGAACTTTTATTCCAGTAGTTTACTATTCCACTATCACTACAAATACATACTGCTTCATGTAAATTATCAATAATATTGTTTTGAAGGTCAAACATTTCATCAATCTTCAGATAAAAGGTATCTCTTATATTATTGCTAGTAATTACCCCTTTGATAACTTTATTTTTCATTACTGGCAATCTTCCTATTCCATTTTCTATCATCAAATTTCTTGCAACTCTAGCAGAAGCATTCATATCTATGGTGATAATCTCTTTGTTGGTATATTTTATAACTTCCTCTTCCAATGATATATCATTATTTTGTTTTATTTTTGCTACATCTTTTCTTGTAAAAACCCCAATAAGCATATCTCCTTGGTCCACAACTATAACTTCGTCTTTATTGGCCTCAATCATTTTGTTTAAAGCTTCTTTTATACTTTCATTTGCGTTGACTTTTATGAATTTTTTATTCATTATTTCCTTAACAGTATAAAACAATTCTGCAATTACCAATTTATCACCCTCTTTATTATTTCCCTATTAATTTAATTATACTTGCTTTGTTTAAAATAACAAAGTAAACCCTTAAATTATATATAAAATATCTTTGTTTTTACTTTTTTTAAATAATTTGTTCTAATTTTAGTTTTTCATACACATATTAGAATATATTTCAAATAATTTGATAATATATTCCCAAACCCGTAATTCTAAATAAAATAGTCTTGACATATTATTATTTATATTCTATTATTAATTTTAAAGTATAAAGCAAACTGTTATTAAAAGTGAATATACCCAATACAAAGAAAAGGATTAGTAAAAATGAAATCTTTTCACAGCGAGAAAATCATTGGTGTAAGATTTTTAAAAGATCATTTTGAACCCACCTTGGAGTTCTGTGCGAAATGTTTTATTGCAGTAAGTTACAGCGGATTTCTACCGTTATCTAGAAACTGAGTGGATATTTTATATATCAACTAGGGTGGTACCACCGATATTCTCGGTCCCTTTTGGGATGGAGTTTTTTTTGTATTCATTTTTATATATTTTACGAAATGAGAGGAGATTAATTATGGAAAAAAATAAGAAATTAGTAGAATCTATCACAGCTATGGATGAGGATTTTGCACAGTGGTATACTGATATTGTAAAAAAAGCCGAACTTGCTGATTATGCAAGTGTAAGAGGTTGTATGGTAATTCGTCCTTATGGTTATGCAATTTGGGAAAATATTCAAAGAATCCTAGATAAAATGTTTAAAGATACAGATCACGAAAACGTATATATGCCAATGTTCATTCCTGAAAGTCTACTTCAAAAGGAAGCCGACCACGTTAAAGGCTTCGCGCCAGAGGTTGCTTGGGTAACACATGGCGGTAACGAAAAATTAGAAGAGAGGCTTTGTGTAAGACCTACTTCGGAGACATTATTTTGTGATCACTATGCAAAAATAATTCAATCTTACAACGATCTTCCAAAATTATATAATCAATGGTGCTCCGTAGTAAGATGGGAAAAAACCACAAGACCTTTCCTTAGAAGCTCAGAATTCCTATGGCAAGAAGGCCATACTGCTCATGCGACTGCAGAAGGCTCACAAGAAGAAACCCTTAAAATGCTTGATGTATATGCAACTTTTTGCGAAGAAACCCTTGCCATTCCAGTTATAAAGGGCCAAAAAACAGAAAAAGAGAAATTCGCAGGAGCAAAGGACACTTATACAATTGAAAGTTTAATGCATGATGGCAAGGCACTTCAATGTGGTACTTCTCATAACTTCGGGGATGGATTTGCCAGAGCCTTTAACATCCAGTATACAGATAAAACAGGTAAACTTGAATACGTTCACCAAACTTCTTGGGGAATGTCTACAAGACTTATAGGTGCAATAATCATGGTTCATGGTGATGATAGCGGTTTAGTACTGCCACCAGCAGTAGCTCCTATTCAACTTATTATAATTCCAGTTGCACAGCACAAAGAAGGCGTAATTGAAAAAGCTACGGAGCTTAAAAATAAGCTGTCAAAGATAGCTAGAGTAAAAATGGATGTAAGCGACAAAATGGCTGGTTGGAAATTTAGCCAATACGAAATGAAAGGCGTTCCACTAAGACTAGAAATTGGACCAAAAGATATAGAAAAGAATCAAGTGGTATTAGTTAGACGAGATACTCGAGAAAAAATAATCGTTCCAATGTCTGAACTAGAAATAAAAATACCAGAAATATTAGAAGATATTCAAAAATCACTACTTGAAAAAGCTAGAAGTATACAAAACAAAAGAACCTTTAGTGTAAACACCGTAGAGGGGTTAAAAGAGCTTCTCGATAAAACATTGGGATTCGTTGATGCTCCATGGTGTGGCGATTTAGTTTGCGAAGAAAAAGTAAAAGAAGTAGCCGGTGCGTCTTCAAGATGCATGCCACTAGATCAACCATCAGAAAAAGGCCTTTGCTTATGTTGTGGCAAACCAGCTAAAGCTATGGTTACTTGGGGAAGGGCTTATTAAAATTTATAAAAGCTAAAAAACTCTTAGAATCAGTGCTCAAATTAACTTTTAAACAAAAATCGTCTCACTCTTTAAAAAGTGAGACGATTTTTGTTTACATTACCTTATACCCACTACTTTTTTTAATTTCCAATACAAATATCAGCCATAACTACTCCATTTATTTTACCACTACTATCCTTATAAGGAACCGAAATAGCAATACAGTAATTATAAGAAATATTAGATATATATGGCTCACTACTAAATTCTTCCCCCTTTATAGCTCCTCTAAAATAAGGCCTAAAGGAGTAATTATTGTCGCCTTTAATTATAGCTTCTGTTGCAAATTTCATATCTCCGTCTAAATCTATAACTCCAATATATTCAAATTGCATATGTTCATTCTTTTTATTTTTTAATAATTCAGATGTATGCTCTATTGAATATCCTTTTGAACCTAACTCTATTGCGATTAACTTTAATACTTCTATCCCTTCTTTTATAATATTATTTTCTTTTTCCCCTAAAGTAATTTTACTTGTAAAATTCTTTAATTGGCCATCAATTTCATCCGCAGTCTTATTCATTTTGTCAACTATAATTGCCATATTATGCATTGTTTCTGTTTGCTCTTGTGCAGCAGCGGAAACCTCCTCAGTAATAGCCAATGATTGCTGTGTTACGGAGCTTATCTTGTCCATAAGTCCATTTACATTTTCTGCCTCCTTAGCAGTTTCTACTGCCAGTATAGAAATTTCATCCACAGCATCATAAGTTAATTTAGTTGAATCTATTACTTTATTAAGAGACTCCTTGGCCTGCTCTACAAACCCAACATTCTCTGCAATTTTTATTACTTCCTCTTTAGCTTCTTTGCTTATTACAGAAATTTTATGGATAATGGTTGTGGTGATTTTTCCAATGTCCCCAACCGAACTCGAGGATTGCTCAGCAAGTTTTCGAACTTCATCGGCCACCACCGCAAACCCCCTACCTTGTTCACCCGCTCTGGCTGCTTCTATTGCAGCATTTAATGCAAGTAAGTTAGTTCTTTCACTAATTTCTGTAACCACTTGAATAATAGTATTGATTTTATGTATCTCATCTTGCAATGACTGAATCGTACTGGCTAGTTTGGAATTGGATTCTGCTGTTTCTTCCATTTTACTAGTAAATTGGGCGAACACTTCGGTATTGCTCTGAATTGCTGAAACCATATTTTTCGCGATATCTTTTGCATTTTCTGCAAACTTAGCAATTTTATCTGCATTTTCCCACATCTGCTGAGTATTTTCTTTTGTGGTAATAGATGCTTCCGATTGAGTGGTGGCACCCAACGCTACTTCCGCAATTGCATTGGATATTTCATTGGCCGTTGTCTCTGTTTTTTCTGAACTATGGCTAAGCGTGTCCGCTAGGTCTCTATTTATCTGTGAGACCTCCATAATTTCACAGAGCACCCTTCGTATATTTTTCACTATTTCATTAATATTTGCAGCAATGACATCACCCACTCCATCAGCTTTTACTCTAACAGTAAATTGCCCTTCTGCTAATTTTTTTGTTTGATTATTTATATTTTTCATGGATTGATTCATAGTTCTAATAAATATCAATATAATGCATAATACCACAATACTAAAAATCAAAATAAACCCAATATTATATTTTGCATAAATATTGTCTATACCTAATAAAGCAATTTCTAATTCCTTATCCGGAATATTAGCCTGAGAAAGCACTCCTTTAAAGGATCTGGCTGCCAAATTTAAAAATAACGCATTAAAACCTAATGCAGCAATCAAAAAAAATATTAAGCTAAACCCTACTGTTTTTCTTTTCATTATTACTCCCCCCATAATATATTTTTTCATTATCTTTTTTAAAATAATTATGAATTCATTATAAAAGATAACTATATTCCTTATTCTACATAATATTATAAAATCCCTCTTTAATTTCATTATATTTACAATAATAACTCACCTATTTTAAATACAATTTTATCTTAGATATACATACTACTTATACAAAAATCTATAAACTCCTGAATAAATTTTTCTTCATATGTATAAACAAAATTAAATTCTCTGTTTATACTAAATCCTTTAATGGCAACTTCTTTTATAGTTCCAATTTTAAGTTCTTTCCTTATACTTTCTCTTGATATAATAGTATAGCCAAGATTTAGTTCAACTAAAGATTTAATAGCACTAATGCTTCCTATCTCCATATAACTTTTTAAATCATTTAGTTCATAACCAAATTCAATAAGAGTATTTTCTAATATGTCTCTAGTTCCCGATCCCTTTTCCCTTAATATAAGGTTACCGTTAATTACATCCCCTATATCAACTACTCTTTCTTTTGCAAAATCATGGTCTTTTGAAACAGCCAAAACTAATTCATCCTCTTTAAATTTTTTATATTTGAATTTGTTTTTGTCGAATAATCCCTCAATTAACGCAAAATCAATCTTCCCACTTATTAGTTTTTTTAGTATTTCTTCTGTATTATTTACTTGCAGCAAAATATCTATGTTTTCATGCAGCTTCTTGTGTTTTCCAAGTAGGAATGGTAAAACATAGCCCCCAATAGTCATACTAGCTCCTATATTATAGGTTTTTGCTATTGCTGATTTATTCTTTAAATTCATTTCTAACATTCTATATAAAGTATTTATTTCCTCAGCATATTTAAGTAAAATTAAACCCTCCTCCGTTAAATAAAATCCTTTGCCTTGTTTTGAAATAAGGCAAACCTCGTACCGCTGCTCTAAAAATTTTATATGTTGTGATACCGCTGGTTGAGTTATTTTTAATACTTCTGCAGTCTTTGTAAAGCTTTTAGTGGCGGCAAGTGTTATGAATGTAATAAGCCTAGTATCCAGCAAATTCACCCCTCCAATCATAATGAATATTTATATATTATAATACCATATAAGCATAGCTTATACTTGTATAAGTATTAATAATTTGATTTTAACTTAAACTGGTATTATTATTAGTAAGTGACAATGATAAAAAACGAGGAGATGCCATTATGAATTGGTTTAAACAAAATATTCAAGGAATACTATTTGCATTTGTTATAGCACTTATTGCCACCTGGCTAGGCGGTATTTTGCCAATAGTCGGTGGCCCTGTATTTGGTATTATTATAGGAATTATTATAAATAATGTGTTTGGAAAACCCAAAAACACTTTAAAAGGAATAGGATTTACTTCTAAAAAAGTACTCCAATGGGCTATAATTGTTTTGGGTGCAGGATTAAGTTTTACTAAGGTATTACAAACAGGTGTGGATTCATTATCTGTTACGATTTTCACATTATTAGCAGCCTTTATATCAGCTTATGCCTTCGGAAAATTACTTGGAATTCCCTCAAAGTTAAAAACCTTAATTGGCGTAGGCACTGCCATATGTGGCGGATCAGCAATTGCTGCAATTGCTCCTATAATAGAAGCTGATGAAATGGAAATAGCTTACTCAATTTCTACTATATTTTTATTTAATATTATTGCCGTTCTTATTTTTCCACCTCTTGGGCATCTACTTCATTTTTCTGATAAAGCCTTTGGGTTGTGGGCCGGAACTGCTATTAATGACACTTCTTCCGTTGTGGCTGCGGGTTATGCTTATAGTAATGTTGCAGGAAGTTATGCTACGATAGTTAAACTTACAAGAGCTACATTAATCATACCCATTTCTATTATATTTAGTATTGTAGTGGCAATAAAAAAGAAGAAAGAATCAAAAATTGATAATACGGTTAACTTTAGCATGAGTAAAATATTCCCTTGGTTTATATTATGGTTTTTGGTAGCTTCTTTATTAAATACCTTAGGACTATTTAGGGGAAACAGTATAACTTACATAAATATCCTAGGAAAATTTATGATAGTAATGGCTCTCGCAGCTATTGGACTGTGTTCTGATTTTAAAAAAATGATGAAAAATGGCGTTAAGCCTCTCTTCCTAGGTCTTATAGTATGGTTTACAGTAGCAATCGTCAGTATCGTTGTGCAAGTTATCACCAAACAGATGTAAATATTATTGTTTTAATAATCGTATAAACCCAAAATAAGAAATCCAGTCAAATAACAAAATATTCGACTGGATTTCTTAATAATAACTATATTTTTACTTATTCATTCTAAGATACTCTTCGATAAAAATATCAATATCTCCGTTCATAACTGCATCAACATTGCCCATTTCAGTATTAGTTCTATGATCCTTAACCAAATTATATGGATGAAATACATAAGATCTAATTTGGCTTCCCCACCCATTGTCTTTTAAATCCCCAGTTAAGTCTTCAATTTTATCCTTATGAGCTCTTTCTTTTAAATCTAAAAGTTTTGCCATAAGCATTTTCATTGCTGTTTGTTTATTACTATGTTGACTTCTTTCATTTTGACACTGAACTACTATCCCCGTAGGTATATGTGTAATCCTTATGGCTGACTCAGTTTTATTTACATGTTGACCTCCAGCACCTCCTGATCTATAAGTGTCTATTCTAAGGTCATCAGGCCTTATATCTATATCTTGACTTTCAGTTAGCTCTGGAAGAACTTCACAAGAGGCAAAGGATGTTTGTCTTTTGCCATTTGCGTTAAAAGGTGAAATTCTTACTAGTCTGTGGACTCCCTTTTCAGCCTTTAAATATCCATATGCAAATTCTCCAGTTATTTTTAATGTAACAGCTTTAATACCTGCCTCATCAGAGGGCTGATAATCTAAAACTTCAACCTTATAGCCCCTCTTCTCGCACCACCTTGAGTACATTCTGTAAAGCATTTCTGTCCAATCTTGAGCGTCACTTCCGCCAGCACCAGTGTGGAGGGTTAAAATAGCATTATTTACATCATATTTATCAGATAATAATATTTCTATCCTAAATCTATCACTATCCTTAGCTAAGCCTCTTAACTCCATTTTTATTTCGGCCATGGAGGAGTCATCTTCCTCCTCCTGGCTTATTTCAATAAGCACTTCTAAATCATCTATGGTCCTAATTAGCAGACTAAATCTATCAATTTTATCTTTAATAGACTTAGCTTTCTGAGCAATTTCCTGCGCTAAAGAAATATCCTCCCAAAAACTAGTTTCCTGCATTTTAAATTCAAACTCTTTTAGTTCTTTTTCTAATGATGCTATGTCAAAGAGACACCCTTATTTCTTCTACATTAACTTTTACTACATTTAGTTCATTTATCAATTCTTCCATTTGTATTATCAATTGTTGCACCCCTTTTTAATTTAAAATTAAAAATTGACAGTAAGCAGTTTAGTTTTCATCTTTCCACTGGGAAAAATTTATTAACTGTCACTGTCATCTGTCAATTATTAAGTGTTGACCCCTTTGCTATTCTCTGAAGCAGATAACACTTATTAAGTGTTGACCCCTGGGTAGTTCTCTGGGGGAGATAACAATTATTAATTGTTATCCCCTGCCACAGCAGTTTTTGTATTTTTTCCCTGACCCACATGAACAGTCATCATTTCTCCCTGGTTTAACTTCTTTTTTACTTGGCTCTTTTTTAACGGAATCATCATGATTTGTTGATGTAATTTTAGCGACCCTTTCTCTTTCAGGTGCTTTTTCTATTTGCACATGGAATAAGTATTGAACTGTTTCTGTCTTTATGTTGTCAATCATTTCAGCAAACATATCACTACCTTCCATTTGGTAGGCTTGTGATGGATCTTGTTGCTTATATGCTCTTAGTCCAATACCTTGTTTTAAGTGTTCCATATCATCAATATGGTCCATCCATTTGCTATCTACAACTCTTAAAAGAATAACTCTTTCAACTTCTCTCATTTGTTCTTCACCGAAATGTTCTTCTTTCTGAGCATAGATTTTCTCAGCTATTTCTAAAAGAGTAGTCTTAATTTCTTCATTAGATGTTTTAGCAAGTTCCTCTATTGAAACAATACCCTTAGGAAGATATATCGTTTCAAGGAAATTAATAAGTTTTACTAATTCCTCATCAAAACTTTCCTCGATTCCACTAATATGAGATTGAACAGCAGAAAAAATAACATCTTTTATCATTTCTATAACTTGATCTTTTATATTTTCTCCTTGAAGAACCTCTGATCTTTGTCTATAAATAATTTCTCTTTGTTGATTCATTACATCATCATATTGAACAACATTTTTTCTTATATCAAAGTTATTTCCTTCAACTTTCTTTTGGGCACTTTCTATAGCTCCACTTACCATTTTACTCTCAATAGCATCCTCATCAGTTAATCCTAATTTTTCTACTACGCCTTGAAGTCTTTCAGAACCAAATATTCTCATTAAATCATCTTCCAAAGATATATAAAATCTTGAACTTCCTACATCACCTTGACGACCAGAACGTCCTCTAAGTTGATTGTCAATACGTCTAGATTCATGTCTTTCAGTTCCAATTATTTTAAGTCCTCCAGCTTCAACAACACCATCCTCAAGCTTAATGTCCGTACCACGACCTGCCATATTAGTTGCTATAGTAACCATGCCAAGTGCACCTGCGTGAGATATTATATCAGCTTCTTTTTCATGATATTTAGCATTCAGTACTTGATGAGGAATTCCACGTCTTTTAAGCATTTCAGATAATAATTCTGATTTCTCTATACTAACAGTACCCACAAGAACAGGTTGCTTATTTTTATAGGTTTCAACTATTTCTTCTACTATAGCCCTATATTTCCCCTTAACAGTTTTATAAACTAAATCTGCATTATCAAGTCGTGCTAGTGGCTTATTAGTAGGAATTACTAATACATCCAATCCATATATTTCTCTAAATTCACTTTCTTCTGTAAGTGCCGTACCAGTCATCCCTGATAACTTATTATACATCCTAAAATAATTCTGGAAGGTAATTGTAGCGAGAGTTTTAGACTCTTTTTCAATTTTTACGCCTTCTTTTGCTTCAATAGCTTGATGAAGTCCATCACTATACCGTCTACCTTCCATAAGTCTACCAGTAAACTCATCTACAATTATAACTTCCCCATCTTTATCCATGTAATCTTTATCTTTTCTCATAATATAGTTTGCTTTTAACGCTTGAACCACATGGTGCTGTACAGTCATATTTTCTGCATCAGCATAATTTTCTAGATGGAAATATTGCTCCGCTTTATCAATACCTGCATCAGACATTATAACCGCACTAGCTTTTTCATCTATAGTATAATCTTCTTCTTTCACAAGCCCCTTAACAAAATAATCTGCCACTTTATAGAAATCTGTAGATTTTTCTCCTTCTCCAGATATTATGAGAGGTGTCCTAGCTTCATCTATCAATATTGAGTCAACCTCATCCACTACTACAAAGTTTAACTTTCTTTGAACCTTTTCTTCCTTATAAACAACCATATTATCTCTTAAATAATCAAATCCAAATTCATTGTTTGTTCCATAGGTTATATCTGAATTATAGGCTTCTTGTCTTTGAGTTTGTTCTATATCATGAATAATTACTCCCACCGTAAGACCTAAGAATTGGTGTATTTGACCCATCTCTTCTTTATCTCTTTTGGCAAGATAGTCATTAACTGTAACTATATGAACGCCTTCACCTGTTAATGCATTCAAATATGATGGAAGTGTAGCTACTAATGTTTTTCCTTCGCCGGTCTTCATCTCAGTTATTCTTCCTTGATGCAGTATTATGCCACCAATTAATTGCACTCTAAAATGCTTCATTTTAAGAACTCTCCACGAAGCCTCTCTAACTGTTGCAAAGGCTTCAGGTAATATATCATCCAAAGTCTCTCCATTATTTAACCTAGTTTTAAATTCTTCCGTTTTAGCTTTAAGCTCTTCATCACTTAAACTAGTCATTTCCGCATCTAATTCCTCTATCTTATCAACAGTAGAAAGTATTCTTTTTATTTCTCTATCACTATAACTACCAAACAACTTATTAAAAAACTTCATAATTTTCATCCTCACTATTCATTTTAATAATTCCTATTAATAATCCCCAAATATACAATCTAAATTATACCACTTAATACATTGATATTCAACTTATATGATTTGGTAATTACAGAGTTAATTATAAATAATATTTTATTGTCGTATTGTGTAGAATACAAGTTTTATGTATAATAATATTAAATCATTATTACTATATGATTAGACTGATAATAAATTCTTTTAAAATATAAAATATGGAGTGATATAATTGTTTACTGATTCACCTTTTTTTATCTTTTACCTAGAAGAGACAGTTTTAATAAATAACACAATTAATGAAAATTTAATAACCTTTATAAATAATTATCCGCCTAACATTTGTTATTATTTTTCTACTAACTCTTCTATTAGCAGAAAAGAAATTTTCGACTTATTATCCTATCATGGTGTTACTTCAAATTTCAACAATATATTTACTCCTACTTATTTGTTGCTCCAGTATTGCAAAAATCTATACAAAGACTTTTCAATATATCCCATTACTTTTTCCTTAGATTTCAATGATTTTTTTTCTTTAAATATCCCTATTAAGCACAAAAATCCTAGCACAATTTTGATATCAACCACAAACATAACTAATGAAAATTCAGAATTTATAAAATCCCATAAAGTTCCTATAGTTATGTCCTCTAATCTATGTGCTTATAATCGGTCATTAAATTGTGATAATTGCTATAGAAAATGTGGCATACGGGAATTAGTTGTTAATTACAAAAGCAGATTAGTTGTACCTGACCAGCCCCCCATATATGCTTCTGCCCTTTTATTCAAGCAATTAAATATTTCTCCTAAACACACTATAGTTTTTACAGATATTCTTAGAGATGATTATATGCAATTTCAAAGGATGGGTTGCACACTTATCCTAACTCTAAATAACAGAACTTCTCTTGACGACTATCTTAAATCCCCAAATGATGCAGACCTCGTAATAAGTGATTTTGAAAAGTTATCATATTTTTTAAACTTAAAAAAGGACTAAAGTAAAGATTACGGTTCTTTCTGAACTTTGGGTGTATAGAAGAAAAAGCGGGTGTGAAAACCTGCT
>CAYXOL010000023.1:0-72387 GCA_964467165.1 uncultured Clostridium sp. | reverse complement strand
AGCATCCAGAAGTAAGATTTGAAGATTTAGCTATGAGATTTATGGATATTAGAAAAAGAGTTTATCCATTCCCTAAAATGGGTGAAAAAGCTATGATGGTTTCCGTTCCAACATCTGCAGGTACAGGTTCAGAGGTTACTCCTTTTGCAGTAATAACTGATGAAAAAACAGGAGTTAAATACCCACTAGCTGATTATGAGTTGACCCCAGATATGGCTATAGTAGATGCAGAGCTTATGATGGATATGCCAAAGAGCTTAACAGCAGCCTCAGGTATTGATGCTTTAACTCATGCTATAGAATCTTATGTTTCAGTATTAGCATCAGAATTTACTAATGGCATGGCTCTAGAGGCAATGAGATTAATATTTAAATATCTACCACAAGCTTACAATGAGGGTACAACTAATATAAAAGCAAGAGAGAAAATGGCTCATGCTTCCACAATGGCCGGTATGGCATTTTCAAATTCTTTCCTTGGAGTTTGTCATTCCATGGCTCACAAATTAGGGGCAGAGCATCATGTACCACACGGTGTGGCTAACGCAATATTAATTAATGAGGTTATAAGATTTAATGCCGTAGATAATCCAACAAAACAAGCAGCCTTCCCACAATATAAATATCCAAATGCTAAATGGAGATATACAAGAATTGCTGACTATTTACAATTAGGTGGAAATACAGCAGATGAAAAGATAGAATTATTAATTAACGCTATTGATGAATTAAAAGCTGAGGTTAATATTCCTATGACAATAAGTGAAGCAGGAGTATCTAAAGTGAAGTTTTATGCTACATTGGACCATATGAGTGAGCAAGCATTTGATGACCAATGTACAGGAGCGAATCCAAGATACCCATTAATCAGTGAGCTTAAGCAAATATATATAAATGTCTTCGAAAAATAATTTATTATTTGATAAACGTTGAAAGTCATTCTTTAGAAGTTTGTTCAACTTATATACAAAAGTAGCAGTGCATATAAAAATGCACTGCTACTTTTGAATTATTAATTAATTCTTAAATGCTATTATTTGTATATTATAGGAATTCCAATTTTTATGGTGGTTCCCATTTTAGGTCTGCTTTCAACTATAATGGAGCCATTATGATTTCCTATAATCCATTTTGCTATAGATAAGCCAAGTCCTGTACCTCCACTTTCTTTTGTTCTAGATTTATCACATCTATAAAATCTATTGAAAATATAGGGAAGATCTTCGTTAGAAATACCAATTCCCGTATCTATAATTTCAAGCATTAGATTCTTCTTTTTAATATAACTATTTATAATGATACTTCCACCGCTTGGGGTATACTTTATGCTATTATCCACGAAAACTCTTAAGGCTTGCTTAAGTAATTTTTTATCTGCATAAATAGAAAAGTGTTCATTTACTTCGGATTTAATTTCATGGAATCCATCAATTAGTTTTGTTTCTTTTATAATTTCATCTATTAGATTATTAATATAAAAATTTTCTTTTTCAATCTTTTGGGTGTTCTTATCACTCCTTGCAAGAAATAAAAGCTTTTCTACTAACTGTTGCATATCGTATGCTTCACTTTTGATTGCAGTTATAGATTCAGCTAAGACGTCTTTATCATCTCTGCCCCAACGGTATAGCATATTTGCATAACCTTGAATAACAGCTATGGGGGTTCGAAGCTCATGAGAAGCATCTGATACAAATTGGTTTTGCTGGTCATAGGAAGTTTGAATGCCGTCTAGCATTTTATTAATAGTTTGGGCTAACTCTTTAAGTTCATCATGGGAAACACTAACATTCAATCTAGTCTCCAAAGCATTAATTGAAATAGCTTTTGTGGTTTTTGTCATATCTTTTATAGGTAGCAGCATTTTTTTGCTGGCTTTAGAACCAATGCCTAATGTGACCATTAAGGAAAAAATATTTAAGAGGAAAATAATTAAAGAAAAAACACCCCAATATTCATTTTCTTTTTTTAGATTTTTAGAAAATTGAAATAAAAAGGTTTTATTATTTTGAGTCAATTTTCTAGTAACAAAAAGAAGTTGTTGGTTTATTTCACTAATAACAGGGTAAGTTGAGGTATCTTTATTAAAAGATACCTCAGCTTTATCCTTATGGGTAGAATAAAGAAGATTTTCACTTTCATCAAAAATACTAAAGGTTAAATATTCTATATTAGAAAAAATACTTACATTAAAATTCTGAATATCTTTGTCTAATTTCGTATAATTAATAGCTACTGAGCTATATTTTGTAAGTTCATCTTGAACTTCATTTAGCTGAAAGAACCTAAAGCCTATAATTAAACTCACACTTAAAAGAAACAGTATAATAGAAAAAATGAGAGTATATACTGCGGTGATTTTAAAGCTAATGGAAAATCTTAACCTTTTATAAATTGAGTCAGTTAGCTTTTTTAATAGCTTTGGTATAAAAATCAGTAATATTTTAATTGCCCTGAAGAGAAATCCCAAGCATTGCGAAAGAAATCTAAAATATCGTATCATAAACTTAGAGATAAATTTCAAATTATTCATATTTTAAAAGATATCCCACCCCTCTAATTGTATAAATAAATTTCCTGTTAAACCTATCATCTATTTTGCTTCTTAAATATCTAATGTACACATCCACCACATTAGTATCACCCATATATTCATAACCCCAGACTATATCTATAATTTTATTTCTTGTAAGGACAATATTTTTATTTTCAATTAGGTATTTAAGTAAATCAAATTCTGTTTTAGTTAGTTCTATAGAGTTTTTGTTGAAGGTAACCATATGTGCATCTAAGTCTATAGACAATTCCCCAATAGATAATATGTTAGCGATTTCTTTAACTACTGGTGATTTTTTTAAGGCGGTTCTTATTCTTGCTAGTAATTCCTCAATTGCAAAAGGCTTAGTCATATAGTCATCAGCGCCTATATCAAGACCCATAACCTTATCCATTATCTCATCTTTTGCAGTAAGCATTATAACGGGAACTTGAGATACTTGTCTTAGTCTTCTTAATACTTCTAGGCCGTTAAGTGAAGGTAGCATAATATCAAGAATTATAATATCAAAAATTTCGTTAAGGGCTTTATCTAAACCCTCACGTCCATCATGGCATTGATAAATGATATACCCCTCATAGGTTAGTTCTAACTCAAGAAATCGTGCTATTTTTATTTCATCCTCAATTATTAAAATTTTTTGTCCGCTCATATGTACATTAACCCCCAAATATATTATATTAAACATCAATTATTACACATAGTTTTATTATATATTATTTTATATATAATTGCAGACAATCCATTTAAATTTTACTGTTATAAAAAAACAACCTACATAAATAAAATGTAGGTTACTAGGGTATTATTCAGTTTTCATTTCTTCTGTGATTTTTGTGGTCACTTTGTTTATAGCAAGGGACATCTTATCAAAAACTTTATTTACTTCTAAATCCTCACTATTTTTCTTTTGAATTCTAATTTTATGGTTAGTTACTAAAGCAAGGATTATTGCCACAATTGTTAACGGGGTAACTGCTATAGATATTATAATACCCAGTGTTACAGAGATATTTAATACAACATTATCATCTTTTTTAACTATTATTTTTGTTTCATTTCCTTTTTTAATAAGCTTTTTTACTGTCTTAAAGAATTTACTCTCTCTTGAAGGTATTTCCTCTGGTTTAATCTTGTTCTGCTTTTCAAGGTATACTAGTGCAGCGATAAGGTCTCCTGAATTTTGCTCTAAGGCATTTTTAGCATCCTCATAACTTACATTAGCTCTTTTTCTTAACTCATCAATTTGTTCTAAATTTATTGACATTTAAATTCCTCCTAATTTTTATTTGGGTTGTTTAAGAATTATTTGTTTTCTATGTTTTTATTATATAATGGGAGGATTAAAGAATTATTAGTAGAACATTAAAATTAGATTAGAACTTTTTTTATTGTTAGAACTAAAAAGAGCCGACGAAAATATTGAAACAACTTGTGAAAATATTGTTAAAATTATCTTGCTTTACAACCCACAAAGGTCAGATTTTCACTGCATCTAAAGCAACTTTTAATATGGTCATTTATTATTCCTGTAGCTTGCAGATGAGCATAAGTTATGGTTGAACCTAAGAATTTAAAACCACGCTTTTTTAAATCCTTGCTAACTGTGTCCGATAATTCAGAGGTTGCTGGCACGTTTGAAATACTGTCCCAATGGTTAACTATAGGATTGTTATTCACGAAAGCCCATATGTAAGCATCAAAGCTACCAAATTCCTCTTGAATTTCAATAAACCTTATAGCGTTATTTATAGAAGCAGCTATTTTAAGTTTATTCCTAATAATTCCTGGATTTTGTAAAAGCTCAATTACTTTTTCACTATCGTATTGTGCTACTTTATTAAAGTCAAAATCGTCATAAGCTTTTCTATAGTTTTCTCTTTTTCTAAGTACGGTAATCCAGCTAAGACCTGCTTGAGCAGATTCAAGAACA
Source organism: uncultured Clostridium sp. (assembly GCA_964467165.1). Lineage (GTDB taxonomy): Bacteria > Bacillota > Clostridia > Clostridiales > Clostridiaceae > Clostridium_AD. The sequence continues at coordinate 67,897 of CAYXOL010000023.1, read as the reverse complement.
AGAAATTCAAAGTGTATTCTATCTTCATGAACGGGTACCCCCCATTCCTCATCATGATATTTCATATAAAGTGGATCATTTCCACACCAATCGCATCTATTCAATTTGCTACACCTCTTTCAAATGTTATTAACTTTATTATACGGTTTTATTTGAATATTTGTACATTGATTGTTAAAAAAAATATTAAAATTAATAATTATTATTAACCAATTAATTATCTATGAATATAATATAATATAAAGTAGTTATTGTCTTAGCACATTAATAAAACTAAATTTAAATATGTAATAACCACAATTTCAACTATGAATCTGATTTATTAGTACATATATCACCGTACAAAACTTATGCTCACAGTATAATGAAGAGATATATGTATCCATAAAAATTGCAAATCTATTTTAGCGTGAATTATTACATTTTAAATCTATACAAAGAAGGAGTTTTATTAAATGAGTAATGATGAAAGAGCAAATAACTTAACAAACCAATGTAACAAATGTGATTGTGATTTATGTTCATCTATCGATGTTGATCCAATAGATATGGAAAAACATGGTGCTAAATTATTGACCGTAAGAATACAAGTAAATAACGTATGCGTTGGAAAAGCATTGTGTGTTGCATGCATTATATACGATAATTGCCATAGAATACTTGCTTTTAAAGGCTTCACTACAATAATTTGTAAAGAAGACGTATGCTGTAATAATGAATGTGGTATTATTAAACGTAAACTAGTATTTGTACTTCCAGATAATATTGAAGACCCAGAAGCATTAGATGTTCGTTGCGTAGCAAATTATATATATCCATGTGAAACACCTAGCTAGATACAAATATAAAGGGGTAGTGAAGAAATTCATTATCTCCTTTTTATTTGGATATAATATATGAAAATAATTAAATTTGAATATTGTTAAAATTTGCAATAGGAATTATGCATCTAATCGTGCTATAATGTAAACTTATGAACAAAAAATATATTTAAGTTATGCTTAAAAATTATATATGAAACAAGAGAGGAAGTTAAAATGAGTAACATGAAATTTCAGGAATTTAGTATTAGTGAAGAAATATTAAAAGCAATTACTAATTTAGGGTACATTAACCCTTCAGAGGTGCAAGCGGAAGTCATACCTATCGCTTTAAAAGGTAAGGACATAATTGTAAAATCACAGACCGGCAGTGGGAAAACAGCTGCTTTTGCTATACCACTTTGTGAAAGTGCAGATATAGAGGAAACAGAGCCTCAAGCACTAATATTAACGCCTACTAGAGAGCTTGCACTTCAAGTAAGCCAAGATATAACACAAATCGGAAGGTACAAAAAGATTAGAGCCATAGCCGTTTTTGGAAAACAACCTATAGCAATGCAAGTAAAACAGTTAAAGCAAAGGGTACATGTAGTTGTTGGTACGCCTGGAAGAACATTAGACCATATTGAAAGAGGTACAATCAATCTAGCAAAGGTGAAATATTTAATATTAGATGAAGCAGATGAAATGCTTAGCATGGGATTTATAGAACAAGTAGAAGAGGTAATTAAGTCTGTTCCTAAAAATAGAGTTACTATGTTATTTTCAGCTACGATTCCAGAATCAATTGAAGCAATTTGTGTTAAATATATGGTAAATCCTGTTAAAATAGAAATAAACCCTGAGAATTTAACCGTTGATAAGATTGATCAAGTTTGCTATGAAGTAGAGGAAGATAAGAAATTCAGCGCTCTTAAGAGAATACTTTATATTGAAAGTCCAGATTCTTGTATAGTATTTTGCAGAACAAAAGAAAACGTTGATTCAATAACTGCTCAAATGAAAAATCGTTATTATTCATGTATTAAGATACATGGGGGCATGCTTCAAAATGATAGATTGGATGCCATGGAAAGATTTAAAAAAGGGGAATTTAGATTTTTAGTGGCTACAGACGTTGCTGCTAGAGGAATTGATGTGGAAGGTATAACTCATATTATAAATTATGATTTACCACTAGAAAAAGGTAATTACGTACATAGAATAGGCAGAACAGCACGAGCAGGAAAAAAAGGAAAAGCTATAACCTTTGCAACTCACTATGAAGGCAAATTTTTACAAGCCATAGAACAGTATATTGGTATGGAGATACCTAAAGCGGAAGTTCCAACAAAAGAAGAATCAGAGCCCTTCAGGCAAGCATTTTATGAAAAACATGATGCTAAGCCTATTCTTAAAAAGACTAAAGCATCTAATTTTAGTAGTGACATAATGAAATTGTATCTCAGTGCAGGTAAGAAGAAAAAAATAAGGACTGTAGATATTGTAGGAACTATTTGCAATATTGAAGGGGTTAGTTCTGAGGATATAGGCATTATAGATATTCAAGATAATTTCTCACATGTAGATATTATGGGCGGAAAGGGCAAGTTAGTATTAGAAACCCTTAAAAATGGAACAATAAAGGGCAAAGCTATTAGGGTAGAAAAGGCAAACAAATAGTAATTACTATGTATTTTTAGTGGATACATATAATAAAAGATGGGGCAGATTAATTATCTGCCTCATCTTTTACTATCCATTAAGGAAAAATAACTAATGATTATTAAAACAAATTAATATGGTTTATATTGAGAATAAAATGGTTACATGATACAATAATAAAAGATTTTACTAAAATTTTATAAAAATATTATGTTACTTTGTAAAAACTAATTGAGAAAAGAGGGGTTCATTTGAATATTGTTATCGTTGGCGCTGGCACAGGTGGGTGTGAAATATTAAGTTCTCTAATTCATTTAAAAGATATAAAAATTGAAATGATTATTGATAAAAATTTAAATGCTCCAGGCATGGAATTGGCTAAAAAACAAAAAATTGCATATTCCCAAAATGTAGAAGATATTAATGCAAATAAAACAGATATTATTATTGAAGTTACAGGTAATGAGAATTTAAGAAGTATTCTAAAGGAAAAGTTTGATAATAAATGTACTATAATTGATTCGAAATCAGCGCTTTTATTAAGTATGCTGGTAAAAAAAGATGCACAGAGAGCTGAAAAAATAAATAAAGATATAGGCATTATTAAAGGAACTTCAGAAACAATTCAAAGTGAATTAAATAACATTTCTTCATCTATAAATAATATTCACGATGTTAGTGAAAATTTAATGAACTCAATAAATTTATCTAAACAACATATAGCTGAAAGTGATAATATTATTAAGTATTTTAATGATATATCCAAGCAAACAAAAATTCTGGGTATAAACGCGTCTATTGAATCAGCAAGAGCTGGAGAACATGGCAAAGGTTTCTCTGTGGTTGCTATGGAAGTTCAAAAGCTAGCAAACAATAGTGGAGAATTTGCTAAAGAAATAAACCTTATAGTGACAAAATTAGCCAAGGAAATATCAAATATAAATGATGAGATTAACAATATTGATAAACAATCTGATATCCAAATAGCAGCATCAAAAGAAGTTACTATTGCGGTGAATAAATTAGTAGATGAAACTGCTTAATAAATAGTTGGTTAAATCAAGTTGCACATGCTGAAAGGGCAACTTGGTTTTTATTTTAGAAATTATAGGCTAATATTTCTAATTTATCAAATTTGTAGTGAGTAATTATGAGAGGATACGTGGAATGGGAACAATGAATCTTACAGAAATAATGGACAAATCTATAGAAACTTTAAAAAAATACATAAAAACAATAGTGACTTTTAATCTTGCCTACGGGGCGCTGTGTTTTATTGGTATCATTGCGGCCCTTATTGTAGGAGGTATTTTATTTGCAATAGCACTAGGACTTAATTTAAGTCCAGTGATACTGGGGATATTTTCCTTTTTGCTTGGTATTTGTATTGTTGCTTTTATAATGACATTTAAGATAGGATTAATTAAAATATCCAGTCAAGAATTTTTGGAGGACAGAATTTATGCAAGCCAGGCTGTAGGTGCCTCATTTAAAAAAGTTTTTGTGATTTTAGGAGTTGTATTGATGGAAATGGTATTATTTCTTCCCGTTTTTGGAGTTTTTGTTGCAGTAGGCTATGTATTTTATAATAGTCTTATGCAGCCACTGCTATGGGTTGGAACGTATGGTAACTTTGGAATAGGTACAATAATTTTATTTATCATATTCGTATTATTACTAAGTATATCAGTTTTAGCTTATATTACTATATTCTCATTTTCATTTCATGCAGTTGCTTTAGAAAATAAAGGAGTAATTGCTGCTTTAAAACGTAGCTATAATCTTGTAAAACAAGATTACTTTAAAATACTAGGATGCATAATATTGTTTAACTTAACTATATACGCAATTGTATATTCTCTTCAAAGTTTTTTTGGAATACTAGCTAGCATGGTTTTTATGATTTTGAAGTTCTTAAATATTCAGCAAGATTTTATATCTTTTGCTACTATGGCATATAATTATTCCTCTTGGCCTATTAGTGTTTTATCATGGCTAGTTATATCTCCTATAGGTACAATAATGTTAACCTATTTGTATTATAACCAAAGATTTAAAAAAGAAGGCTATGATATTACACTAAGGCTTAATAAAATACAAAAACGTGAAGAAAAGGAGCAATTGTGTGAAAGTACTCAGTATAATAACTCCATCTAGCAAAGAGTTCGAAAGTACCATTAACAAGATACTTCAGGGAACTGAATATAAACATTTAAAAAATGGTTTATTTGATTTCATTGCAAAAATTAAGGAGAGTGTAAGTCAATGGATAGTAAAAATAATAAAAAAAACTATTTCAAACATACCATCTCCAGATTCTGTATCAAATAATTTAGCTAATATATTAATAGTTATAGGATTATTACTGATATTTACAATAGTAGTGATAATAATTGTAAAAGTGTGCAATACCTTTGAAAGAAAATCAAGAATTAAAGAGATCTTAGGAGAGAAAATCAGTAACAAGACAACTCCAAGCAGTTTAAGAAGTACAGCAAAGGCTTTTGGAGAAAAGGAAGATTTTAGAGCGGCTATAAGATATGATTTTATTGCTATTTTGCTACTTATGCATGAAAAGAACATTATCTATCTTGATGAAACTAAAACTAATGAGGAGATTGTCCAGTATTTAATTAAGAATAAATTCATTATGATTTCAATATTTATAAATATAATAAATGACTTTAATTCATCCTGGTATGGGCATCAGATGTACAATAGGGAAACCTATGACAAGGCTTTGAAAAGCATTAATCTGATTTGGAATGAGGTGATAGCGTATGAAGAAAAGAACAAATAAAGACCTACTATTATTTGTTTTAGTTGTACCTATATTTCTTTTTTTAGCCTTTTATATCTCAAGTAGAATGGAAGAAAGGCAGCCTGCATATTCAGTAGTAAATAAATCAAAGATGGGATACAGTGTGTTTTATGAAGCATTGAAACAACTTAATTATCCAGTAGAAAAAGTGTTAAAGCCTGTGAATGAGTACCCAAATAATAGTGTGCAAATAATTCCACCTGGAGGGGGATTTAATATAAATAACCTGAAGGTAAAACAATGGGTAGAAAATGGTGGAACATTGATTTATCTTACCCCTGAGAGTAATCAAAACATAGAATACGGATTACCGGTGGAGATAAAAAATAATATAAAACTGTATATATATAGTAAGGGTAGAATAATAAACACTGATGCGGATTTTATGACAAATAAGAAACTTATTAAAGATACCACTTACGCCTACGAACTACTTAAAAATATTAATAATTCACCCTATGGAAAAATATACTTTAACGAATTTTACTTATTTTCATCGTCTAGTACAAAATCACTCTGGGACATTACACCAGTAGAAATAAAATATATAATTTATCAAATGATTATAGCTTTAGCAGCATTCTTTTATTTTAAGGGTAAAGGTTTTGGAAAAAAACTACCCCTATATGAGGAAGTAGAGAGAAGTGAGAATGAGTACTTGTATTCAGCCTCTTCTGTATACAGGCAGGCTAAGTGTTATGATTTAATGGTGGATAACTATTATAGAAGCTTTTTAAAAGGGTTTGTAGGTAATAGGGAAGAATGGTTAGAGTATTGGGAAAAAGAGAAATTGTCATCTTTGAATCAAGCTAGAAGTGTATATGAATTTATGAAACGTAAAAAAACAAAAATAAGACCAAAAGAATACATTAAAATTGTAACCATGATAGAGAATCTTAATGATATTTTGGATAAAAGGAGCGATAAACATTGGAAAACCTTGAAAAAGACACTACAAGAAAACTTGTTGAAAAAATAAATTTAGAATTAAAGAAAGTTATAGTAGAACAGGATGAACTTATAGAATACTCATTAATAAGCTTATTTTCTGGAGGGCATGTACTGCTAGAAGGATTTCCAGGTGTTGCGAAGACTTTGATGGTTAGAGCGCTATCTAAGACCTTGTCTGTGGATTTCAAAAGGATTCAGTTTACACCAGATTTAATGCCATCTGACGTAACGGGTACAAAGGTATTTAACATGCAAACAAGGGAATTTGAACTTAAAAAAGGCCCCATTTTTACAAACTTTATTTTAGCCGATGAAATCAATCGTACACCTCCTAAAACACAGGCAGGATTACTTGAAGCTATGTCTGAGAGTACTGTTTCAATTGATGGAGAGATGTTTACCCTAAATGCACCTTTTATGATATTTGCAACGCAAAATCCACTAGAGTATGAAGGCACTTATTCACTTCCAGAAGCGCTTGTAGATAGGTTTATGATGAAAATCATAATCGATTATCCATCAACTGTTGCAGAAAAAGAAATTTTAAAGAGGCACAATGAAGGATTTTCAAGTATAGATTTAGATAAGTGTGATCTGCAAAGGGTTTGCACTGCAGAAGATATCTTAAAATGCAGAGAACAAATTCAAAAGGTTAAAGTAGATGAGGCTCTTATGGAATACATAGTGAATATTGTCTATGAAACTAGAAATAACCCTATTATTGAAATTGGGAGTTCTCCTAGAGGAAGTATTGCACTACTTCAGTGTTCTAAAGCTTGTGCTGCTATTTGTGGTCGTGATTTTGTAATTCCTGAGGATATAAAAAAAATGGCAATACCAACACTAAGGCATCGTATAACGTTAAAGCCAGAATTAGAGCTTGAGGGCGTTATGCCAAAAGAGGTACTTATAGATATACTTTCTAAAGTAAAAGTACCTAGGTAGAGAGCCTTGGCACAGAGTACCTAGATAGAGAGTGGGGGATAGCATTGGGTGTTACTAAACGATTTGTATTTTTGTTATGTGGTGGTATTGTGTTTCTGATATTAGCATTGTTTTTAAATAATTCTTTTACTATGCTTATAATTTATAATCTAATATGTGTTGCACTACTAATAGTTGATTATTTTATTTCCATAGATGAAAAGGATATAACTCTTAAGCGTATTGGTGATGATAAGTTGTCAATATATGAAAGTGGGGTTATAGGTATTCAGTTTTTTAATAAGAGTAATTATGTGCTTTATTTGGAAATTAAGGATGAAATTCCAGGTTTTCATTTTCGAACTGAAACTAATACAATGAAGGGCATCGCTATGCCTAGGGAAAAGACTGATTTTAAATACATTGTATATCCTACTAAGCGAGGGGCCTTTGCATTTGAAAATGTCCATGTTAAATGTGAGGGAAGATTAAAGCTTTGCACAAAGATATTCAAGGTAGCACTCCCTCGTGATTATAAGGTTTACCCCGACATGGAAAATCTTCACAAATATAGGCTTAATATGTGTAATAATAGATCCTTTAAGCAGGGTCAAAAGACATTAAAAACCATTGGTAAAGGTACATCCTTTGAGAGTCTTCGAGAATATGTAGCAGGCGATGAGTATAGGAAAATTAACTGGAAGGCTACTGCTAGAGGGGATAAACCAATTTTAAATCAATACGAACCTGAAAAAGATCAGCACGTTCATATTTTAATAGATACTGGGCGAGCTATGAGTTATAGTGTTAGAGGGTTTAGAAAGCTTGATTTAGTTGTTAATACAGCACTAATACTTTCAGATATAGTTAATCAAAATGGTGATAAGTCAGGACTCATGGTATTTAATACCAAAGTAGACAATATGATATTGCCTGGAAAAGGACCGGGACATAGAGGCAAAATCATGGAGACTCTTTACCACATTGATAATACTAATCAAACTTCTAACTATGAGGTCGCTTTTTACTATTTAAAAAAGAAGGAGCGTCATAGAAGCATTGTATTCTTTTTTACAGATTTTAATACAGTGGAAGAAACGGAAAGTATACTTAAGGTGCTACCAGCTATTTCAAAGAATAATCTAGTGGTTATAATACTTATAAAAAATGAAAGCATAGAATTAATAAGCTCATTAAAAATAAAAAACAAAGAGGATTTATTTAATAAAGGTGTTGCGCTAGAAATTATTGAAGAAAGACGTAAGATAATAAACCTTTTAAATAAAAAAGGAATTCTTTGCATTGAATGTGCACCAGAAAAACTAGAATACACTGTGGTAAATAAATATATTGGAGTTAAAAACCGTACTTATTTATAAAAAAATAGAAAAGTTTGTCCATAGGATAAACTTTTCTAGATGTTATTTTTTGCTAAGTAGGGGATAGAAAAATATAGTATTAATATTACACCTGTTATAGCTGCAAAAATTAGTTTTGATATTACAGAAATATTCAAAGGTGTAAAGAAACCTTCTATAATTCCTGCAACTATAAGCATAAAGATTACACCAACTATCAGAGAAATAGATTCTTTTGCACCTTTTATAAGGGAATGTATCCTAGAATATTCCCCAGGAAGTAATATACTTTTAGCAATAATAAGTCCTGCAGCACCTGAAATAAAGATAGCTGTGAGCTCAATTATTCCGTGAGGTAGAATAAGAGGCCAGTAGTTCATAGGTGTACCATAAGTATAAACTAAGGCGGTTAGTGCTCCAAGTAATGCACCATTAAAAAACAGAACATATACTGTGCCTATTCCAAGAGTTATACCCATAACAAAAGCTTTTAAGGAAACTGAAATATTATTTACCATAATATAACTTGACATTAAAGGATAGTTCCACTGTCCACCCCCAGATTTGCCGCTTTTTATTGTGGTAATTAGATTTTCAGGAAGAAATATACTAGCATTATCAACATTTACTAGAACTAATAGCATACTAAGTAGAACACCAACAGCAAAGAAAGAAAATGAACAAATTATAAACCATCTATACTCCTTTAAGAGCCTTGGAAAATCTTGTGCAATGTATTTGAATAGAATAACAGGGGATATTTTTTTTACTGCATAAACATGGCTGTGGCATTTATTAATTAGTGAATTTAAATATGACACTACACTGCTACTTGGGTAATGAGTTCTGGCATAGGCTAAATGATAACTGCTTTGCCTAAAAATTCTAAGAAATTTTTTTACATCTTTAGAGGGCAGAATTTTAAGACCTTTTTTATTTATTATTGTGGAGAGTGTTTCAAGTTCTCTCCAAGTATCGGAATTTAATTTTATAAATTGTTCTTCTTTCAATATTTTCACCTCATATTTATTTTATCATATATTGTAAATAGTGTAGATAACATTTTGAAAAAGATATTTTAGTAGAAAAGATCGGAGGGTACTATGGAAATAATTAAAATCACAACTCCAGAAAACATAGAAGTTGAATATACACTAGCGGGACTAGGTTCACGAACAGCGGCTGCACTTATAGATATGGTTGTTCAGGGCTTAATGCTTTTGATACTGGGAATTGCACTACTACTTATAGGCTACTTTTCACCGAATTTTTGGAAAGAATATTACGGCTGGATTATTGGTGGAACACTACTAGTATTTGCACTAATAAGCTATGGATATTTTATAGCAATGGAGCTAAGCATGAATGGAATGACACTGGGTAAAAAAGTTTTTAAAATAAGAACAATAAGAAACAATGGACAACCTATAACGCTTAAGCATTCTGCACTTAGAAATATCTTTAGAGTGTTTCTGGATATTTTTGGTGTAGGTGTGGTATTAATATTTTTTACAAAACAGCATAAGAGAGTAGGAGACTTTGTTGCATCGACTATTGTAGTTGCAGAAGAGAATAAAGATCGTCCAATTACATTAGAGGGGCTAGATGTAATCAATGAAAATTATAGGTATCTAATGTCCACGGAAGAATATGCAATTCTAAGGGATTATGCTGCACGTAAAAATAGCATGGAAGATTGTAGTTATTTGAAAGAACAATTAAAAAAATATTTTAATAAGAAATTTGAAACCCAAGTAAATTCAAATGAGTGGGATGCTTTTATTAATGGATTATAAAACTTTTAGAGTTAATATACAAAAAAAGATTTAATGCAGATTAGTACAAAATATTTATCTGCATTAAGTCTTTTTTATTATTGTGTAAGTTAAATTGTTAATACATTACCTTTTGCTCTGTAGTTTTCAAATTTTCATAGAAGTTTGCAGTAGTGCAGTAAATATATGGTGTTAACCACAAATAACCTATTCCAAGTGTTAGTATTCCTAGTAATCCCCAACCGATAAAAGATAAATGTAGGCAAAATAGCTTCCATTTAAAACCTATCATCATTTCTTTACTTTTGTTCAAAGCTTCCATTGCACCTATTTGTGGATTGTCACTTAGTATATAAAATACCATGGAATATCTATAGGCTGCTATTATTCCTGGTATTAAAAGAAGTAATGACCAAAGTAAAACAAAAATTGTTATTAATAATTGCGCAATAACAGAAGATGAAAAGTTTTTGAAACCGTCAAATAAATTTTCAAACATAAAAGATTCATGTCTAATAAGCTTTAAAAAACATGAGTTAAGACCTAATGCTAGTGGACCACCTATTATTATACCTAAAATTGATCCGAGGTATTGAAGCTTATTAGGAAATATAACACCAGGTAAGCCACATATTATAGAGAATATTACGCATAATAAAATAGCGGTACCCCAGTTACCCTTAAGTTGTTCCCTTGCAGAACGTTTAAGTTCAGAGTTTGTTTTTATAGATACATTTTCAAATTGCATATGATCCCCCTTTAAAATAGTAAATTATTATTCATTGTATTCTCTGTAGAAAATTATTTAAGATGTTATTGAAAAATTAAAAATTTAAATAAATAGTATATTAACAAGTTCATTTTACCATATAAAATCCATATAACCTAATGAAAAGAAAATCATTGTACATGTGAAATGCGGATAACTAAGATATGTTTTATTAATCAAGGAATCCTAATTAGTTTGTAAACATAATTTAAATATTCTTTAATATGTGGTAGAATATAAAAGTCGTGGGAAAGATTTAGTAAAGTGTGACTTTCTTAAAACAAACAACTAGGTGATATTAATTATATTAAGGTTGATATTGTCAACCATAATATTACCTGTTAAAAAGGAGAGCTAAAATGAAAACATTTCAGGAGTTAGTTAATGAGACATTAGAGGTTCAAGATTTAGAGGAATTAGAATCAGCTGCAGATTTATTTCAATTTGGTATTGAAAAAGGGCATTATAATAAACGCCAAGCAGATCAATTTAACGTTACCTATTGGAAAATGAAAAATAAGTACTTAGCATATGAAGTTGCCAAAGAAATAAAAGGTAATAAATTAGATATTATTAGTATGGTAACGAGTGCCCCAACTGAGATAAAGGATAACAAAATTGAACTCCTTAATTATGTAAATGGGAGAGTTAAGGCGCTAAAGGGTAAAATGAATGGTATGAAATAGCATTGCTATTTTGGAATAATAAAAAAAGGGTATTGACTCTTATAAGTGGATGAGCTTATGAGAGTCCATACTCTTTATTCGTATAATTCTCCTGCAAGATTTTCTAATGCACCTATATTTAGGATGACAATAGAATTTTTTTCTTTTCTTATTATATTTTCCTTGCATAATTTATTTATGGTCCTAATTAGATGTCTATAGCTTGTTCCAAGCAAGTCCGCCATTTCTGTAAATTTATCTGTTATAATTCCACCATCTAAATTTGAATGTTGATTATTTTCAGGTGCAATGGCAAGAAGATAACTTGATAATCTATTTTCTAGGGGATAAAGGATATTTATTGAACTTGCGATGGAGGAGCTAATAAATTTTTTGCCAAGGCTTGTGCACATACACTTTAGGAAAGTTGGGTCATTAATTGCAAATTTTCTTAGGTTTTTCATAGATATTCCAATGCATATACACTCGTTTATTGCTTCAATGTTTGAATTTGCTATGTCACAATCAATAAACTCCACATCTCCAATTATATTTAGGGGTTTATATAATCTGAAAAGTAGAGACTTTCCATTTTTTAGAATAGTATATACCTTTACTTTTCCTTCCACAAAAAAATAAAAATAATCTATGGGTTCATTAGTTTTTACAAGATGACTTCCACTATGGAAACTATGTAACTCCATATACTCTTTCATATCTATACCGAAGAAATCTCTAATATTGTATTTTTCTATGTAATTATCTAATTTAGTTTGATCATATATACGTTTTATATAATTCACTTCCTTTTAGTTACCTTTAGAGATAAAGGTTAATTATAATAATCCTAAGTCTTATTATAATTGTTTATTTTAGTTTTGTATAATACATTTCTTGAAAATATGACATGTGTCATAGAGCATCACAATTTAGTATGGTAGTCTTAATTTGTAAGTATATTAACGACTAAAGAATGGGGGAACTTAAATGTATAAAGTATCTGCTGTATTAATAGGAATATTAATTGCTATAATGGTTACTTTTAATGGGGTTTTAGCAAATTATACAGATCAATATAAATCAATATTAATAATCCATGCAGTTGGACTAATTGTTTTAATTATTCTTTTATTATTAAAAAGGGAAAAGCTAAGGATTAGAAAAGACATTCCTATTTACTTATTTACTGGTGGACTAATAGGAGTTTTTGTGGTTTTCTTTAATAATTTATGTTTTAATTCTCTTGGGGCGTCGCTAACACTTTCCCTTGGAATTTTCGGACAATTAGTATTAGCATCTTTTATAGATCATTATGGTCTATTTGGACTGAATATTTATAAGTTTAACAATAAAAAAATTATTGGATTTATTGTAATATTATCTGGACTAATAATAATGATAAGATATTAAATTTGGGAGGGAAAATATGATATATATATTTTTAGCAGTGTTTTGTGGCTGTATTACTATAATATCCATGATTATAAATTCACATTTGGCTAAAAAAATAGGCACGCTTCAAGGAACCCTTATAAACTATATAGTGGGATTAAGCACTACAATAGTATTTATGGTTATATTGAAAAGTTCTTTTGAGCTGCCATATAGTAGTTTTGTAAAAATACCATGGTGGGCTCTTTTAGGCGGACTGTTAGGAGTAATGGTGGTTGCGACTTCTAATATTGTACTTCCTAAAATTCCTACAATATATACCACTTTGCTTATATTTATTGGGCAACTATTTACTGGGATACTCATTGATTATTTCACAGTGGGTTTTATTTCAAAAGGTAAAATTATTGGTGGGTTATTAATTCTTCTGGGATTGTTATACAACTCTAATGTTGATAAGCAAGAGATAAGTGTACAATAAATTTTAAATATTGAATGAAGGTTCGGAATGCAGGATGCTGAACCTTCATAATTTAATATTGGTTAGTGCAGCAATAATTATGTGTAATGGGAAACCTGAAAAATAACAACAAGCAATAGCACTCAAGGCATTATAAACATTGAATTTACCAGGGACGTTAAGGTAAACTTTTTTATAATTATCACAAAATTTCAAAGTGAAAGATACCCCTTCTTGTGAATACTGAATATCTTTTGCCATAAAATCAGCAGTGGTATCAATACCATAGGTGATAATTTCACAGGTGGAATTTTGGATTATATCTTCAGATACTGTGTCATCAGCATTAATAATTCCAAATCTACACATTTTAAATAATTTCATTTTTGCTTTTTTATAATTCTCCATTGTGCCATGATCATCTAAATGATCTTGCGTTAAATTAGTAAAGATACCAATATCGAAATCACAGGTATAAGTTCTAAGCTGTTCTAGAGCTATAGAAGTTACTTCCATAACAGCATCTGTAACATTATGCTCTAACATTTCAGCAAAGGAGGCTTGAAGTTCAATGGCGTCAGGAGTTGTGGGATTTAATTTTGATGTTTTTAAAGGGGTATTTCCAATGCGGTTTTCAATAGTACTAATAATTCCAACCCTGCGTCCAATGCATTCTAATATTTTTGTTATAAAGAAAGTTACAGTTGTTTTTCCGTTAGTTCCAGTAATTCCAATAAGATTAAGTTTTTTTGAAGGCTCATCATAAAAGTAACTTGCAATAGTAGCCATAGTTAGTTTTGTGTTTTCAACTTTTATTACGGTAATACCATTTGGTATATTATCTATTTTATGTTCTATTAATAATGAAGTAGCACCACTTGCAATTGCATCATGTGCATAATTATGCCTATCAACATTTTTGTTTTTTACACAAATGAACAATGAATCAGGCTTTATACTTCTTGAATCCCATGAAATATTAGGGATATTAATTTCATCCGTGCCTTGAATAACTTCATAGGGAAATCCTTTTAAAAGATCTTTCATTTTCATAATTAGTCCTCCGTTTTATAAAACTATGTCTATATACTTATTATATTCATAATTTTTGCAATGTTAATTGCTAAAAATGCTTGAAACATTGCAAAAAATGCTATAGTATTAAATTATTACATAAAAAGAGAAGTAGCAGGAGGTATAATGAAAATCGAAAAGGATATGCTTAATAATAAAAGAGGTTATTTAAATAGTGATTTTCAATTATTCCATTTAAAAGATCAGAGAAATATGGAATTTGAATTTCATCACCATGAGTTTAATAAAATAATAATTTTTATATCAGGAAATGTTACCTATTTAATTGAAGGTAAGGCTTATAAATTGAAGCCTTGGGATATACTTCTTATAAGTAGTAGTGAGGTACATAAACCTGTAATTGATTATTCTAAACCCTATGAACGTATAGTTATTTGGGTAAATTCTAGATTTTTAGAGAAACATAATACTAATGAGTGTAATTTACTTTTCAGTTTTGAATTAGCTGTAAAATTAAAATTTAATATGCTTAGACTAAGCGGTGGATCACTGGATAAAATAAAACATATATTAGCTGGCCTTGAGGATGAATGTAAAAGTAGTGATTTTGGAAGTAATATATTGAAAAATTCATTAATATTACAACTTCTAGTTTTTTTAAATAGATTCTATATGGCAATAGAAAACAGCAAAGATATAAATGATATTGAATATGATGAGAACATTGCCGCTATCTTAGATTATATAAATGAGAATATTAGTGATGAATTATCTATTGATAATCTAGCTATTAGCTTTTATATGAGTAAATATTATCTAATGCATGAATTTAAAAGACAAACAGGATATACAATTCATAACTATATAATTCAAAAAAGACTAATCATGTCTGATTCACTGATAAAGAAAGGTAAGTCAATAACCCAGGTATGCGCTGAATGTGGATTTGGAGATTATTCTAGTTTTTTTAGAGCATTTAAGAAGAGGTTTGGATTATCCCCCAGTGAGCATTACGGTGGGAGTATCAGGGGTGGTAAAAGGAATTAAAATAATTCTTTGATTTTTTTTGGGAAAAACTATTGCACATGACGTAACGTAATGTGTTAATATACCTATAGAGGGATAAATCATAACATATTTATGGTCTAAGTTCTATAAGGGGTGATGACATTGAAAAATAATGAACCACATTTTTTCACAATTGGTGAATTTGCAGAAAAAGCAGGTGTTACCTTAAGAACGCTTAGATATTATGATAAAATTAGTTTAATGAAGCCGAGTTCTTACAGCGAGGTAGGGCATAGGTTGTATAGTAATCAAGATTTTGCAAGGCTTCAACAAATTTTAACATTGAAATTTATTGGATTTTCTCTCCTTGAAATTAAGAAAATAACTGAAAATGATGTCACTGATGAAAATTTCGTAAAATCCTTAGAAATACAAAAGAAAATTATGAAACAAAGGGCCGCGCATACTTTTAAGGTAATAAAAGCTATTGATGAAGCCATCGACATGGAAAATAAACAAAATGTAAGTTGGGATAAGTTTACCAACATTATAAATGTAATTAACTCTGATAAAAGGTTAATTGAGCAGTATGAAAATGCATCAAATTTAAGAGCCCGGATAAACATTCATGAGATCTTTAGTGTAAATAAGTATGGATGGATGAGATGGTATTTTGATGGATTAAATCTACCTAAAAAGTCAACCATTCTTGAACTTGGATGTGGAGATGCAAATTTGTGGGAGAAAAACAAAGATAGAATCCCTAAGGACTTAGATATTACATTAAGTGATTTTTCAAAAGGCATGCTAAGTGATGCTAAGATAAACTTAGGTAAAAAATCAGAAAATTTCAAGTTTCAAATTATAGACGCTGAGGACATACCTTATGATCAGGGTAGTTTTGATGTTGTAATTGCAAACCATATGCTTTATCATGTGGGCAACATCGAAAAGGCACTGTCAGAAATACATAGAGTATTAAAACCCGGTGGATATTTTTATGCTTCTACTGTTGGACAAAATCATATGATGGAAATTAGGGACATCATGTCTATGTTTAAATCAGAAACCATGGATATTAAAAGTTCGGAAATTACTTCAAGATTTAAACTAGAAAACGGTATTGAAAAGTTGGAAAAATGGTTTGATAATATTGAAATGAAAAGATATGAGGACAATTTAATTGTAACAGAAGCCGTACCTATTATTGATTATATGTTTTCAATGCCAGGGAATGTAGGTGAAAGTTTTAATAGTGAAAGACTTCAAGAGCTGAACAAATTTTTAAAAGATAAAATTGTAGCAGAAGATGGAATTTACATAACTAAGGATACAGGCTTTTTCAAGGCGCAAAAGAGTATATAACTGTAAATTTTATCTGTGTGTATTTTTTTAGGTGTTGTGGATTAATTATAAAATTTAAATAAAAAATAGTTTAAGTTAAAAATAAAATCTAAATTGAAAGGTTGGATATATATGAAAATTAAGAATATTCCTTTTTCACCACCAGACATTACAGAGGAAGAAAAGAAGCTTGTAATGGAAGTTCTAGATTCAGGTTGGATTACAACTGGGCCTAAAACCATGGAGTTTGAAGATGAAATTGCTAAATATTGTAATGTGAATAATGCAGTAGCACTGTCAAGCGCAACTTCGGGGTTAGAACTTATATTAAAGGTTTATAATATAGCAGAGGGTGATGAAGTTATTACAACACCTTACACATATACAGCTACTGCAAGTGTTATAATTCATAGAGGAATTAAACCAACTTTTGTAGATGTTAAAGAAGGTAGCTTTTTAATAGATGAGCAAAAGATTGCTATGGCAATTACACCTAAAACAAAAGCAATAATCACTGTAGATTTTGCAGGGGTTCCTGTAGATTATGATGCTATAAAAGCAGTGCTTAAGGAAAAAAACAGAGAAGATATTATATTTATATCAGATTCTGCTCATTCCTTTGGAGCAACATATAAAGGGGAAAAAGTTGGAACTCAGGCAGACTTTCACGTTTACTCCTTTCATGCAGTTAAGAATTTAATAACAGCAGAAGGTGGAGCAATTACTTTTAATGATAATAATTTTAAGGGTAAGGAAGATTTAAAGAAAGAGCTCAAAATTACCTCTCTTCATGGACAGTCAAAGGATGCATTGTCTAAGATGAAAGCAGGAGCTTGGAAATATGATATTATTACAGATGGATTTAAATGTAATATGACAGATATTAATGCAGCTATAGGTCTTGCACAAATTAGAAGATATGAAGGAATGCTTACAAAACGAAGAGCTATTTTTGATATATATACTACAGCACTTGGCACTAAACCGTGGGCAATAATTCCTTTTACAAAAGATGCAAATAACGAGACTTCTTATCATTTATATCCATTAAGATTAAAAGGATTTACTGAGATGCAAAGGGATGAGTTAATACAAAAGGTTGCAGATTTGGGTATAGCCACTAATGTTCATTTTACCCCACTACCAATGTTTACACTTTATAAAAACCTTGGATTTTCAATAGAGGATTATCCAAATGCATACAATCAATATGCAAATGAAATAACCCTTCCAGTATACTCAACGCTTAAATTGGAAGATGCGCAGTATGTAATTAATGAGGTAATAAGATGTGCAGAAGAAATAATAGCTAAATAGCAAATATTTTTATATTAAATCGGAGGTTAAATAATGGAAGTTAAATTTTATACATCTACAAGAGAATATAATGAGAAAAAATCAGAATTTGACAATGCTGTTTTAGGAGTAATGGAAAGAGGAACATTCATTCTTGGAAGCGAAGTAACTGCCTTTGAAAGTGCAGTTAAAGAATTTACTGGAGCTAAATATGCTATAGGTGTTGCATCGGGTACAGATGGTCTAGTAATGGCTGCTGATATACTAGGGTTTAAAGATGGTAAAGAAGTAATAACTTCACCATTTACTTTTCTCGCTTCTACATCTTGCATTGCAAAGCATAGAGCTAAACCTGTATTTGTAGATATTGATGAGGAAACTTTTAGCATAGATGCCAATAAAATAGAAGAAAAAATAACAACAAATACTGCTGGAATTATTCCAATTCATTTATTTTCACAAATGGGTGATATGGATAAGATTATGGATATATCTAATAGAAATAATCTAAGAGTTTTAGAAGATTCTGCAGAATCATTTGGTATGAGATTTAAAGGTAATGGATCAGAATACAAGCATGCAGGTACTATAGGTGACCTTGGAGTATTTTCATTCTTCCCTACAAAGACGCTAGGAGCTTATGGCGATGCAGGTATGATAGTGACTAATGATGAAGACTTAGCACGTACTACTAAGATGTATAGGGTTCACGGAGCGTCAAAGAAGTATCATTATGATTTTATTGGTTATAATTCAAGACTGGATTCAATGCAAGCTGCTATACTACAAGTAAAAATGAAATATATAAATGAATCAATTAAAAAGAGAGATCAGATTGCAAAACTATATATAGACAGATTACAAGATTGTGAGTATATTAAAATTCCTAAAATAAGTGCAAATCAAAAACCAGTTTATTATGTGTTTAATGTATTGGCGGAGAAAAGAAATGAGCTTTCAGAATACTTAAAAGCAAATCAAATTGGAACTAGCATTTATTATCCAATACCACTTCATCTTCAAAAATGCTTTGAATATTTAGGATACAAAAAAGGTGATTTCCCAGTAGCTGAAAGAACCGCAGATAAAATCATTGCTCTTCCTATATATCCAGAGATAACTGTGGAAGAAGTAGAGTTTGTTTGCGAAACTATTAAGAAATTCTACAAAAAATAAGATAAATCATCATCTGCGATGCTGCAATATTAACAACTTTGGAAGCAGCATTAGACTTCCAGCAAAGCATTCTTCTTAGGCTAGGCAACTGCCATTTATAGAAGATGTCAGACTTGAAGCTTCCAAAATGTTGTTAAACCTGGTCTATGAGAACATTCCCTAATTAGTCTGACTAATTAGAGAATGTTCTTTTTGTTTTAAATGATATACAATTAAGAATATCTATAGTTAAATCCGAAACTTGGATAATTAGGTTGATATTAGGGATTTATGTAAGTATAATTGAATTATTGTAGAAATTACTTAATTGAAAGAAAGGTTAGAGGTATATTTATGAAGGAAGAAACAAAAAAGAAAATAATGGTTGTTTTTGGTACTAGACCAGAGGCAACAAAGATGGGAACAGTAATTCGAGAACTTAAAAAATATCCACACTGGTTTGAAACAATAGTTATTTCAACTGGTCAGCACAAAGAGCAGTTGCTAAAAGCACTAAATGCTTTTAATTTAGAGCCAGATATAGACCTTGATATTATGAAAGTACAGCAAACACTTTCTTATGTCACATCTACAGTTATAACAGGTCTAGATGAAATATTTGCTAAGGAAAAGCCGGATTTAGTTTTAGTTCATGGAGATACTCAAACTACTGTAAGTGCTGCACTTGCAGCTACCTATAGTAAAATTCCAGTAGCTCATGTTGAGGCAGGACTACGATCATTTAATAAAACTTCACCTTGGCCAGAAGAAATTAACCGGTGTGTTATAGATGTTATATCAAGTGTTTTTTTAGCACCTACCTCAGTAAATCGAGAAAATTTGTTAAGAGAAGGAATAAATTCAGATTATATATATGTTACTGGTCAAACACAAATTGACTCAGCAATGGCAATGTATGAATCAGACTATTGTTTTCAAGAGCCAAGACTGAGTATTATTGATTATTCAAAGAGAATAGTACTGGTAACAGCACATCGTCGTGAAAATTATGGTGAGCCAATGAAACAGATGTTTAGAGCAATGCGTCGCATAGTTAATGATCATCCAGATATTACTATGATTTATCCTGTGCATTTAAGCCCAATAGTGCAAGAAACAGCTAAATCTATCCTCTCCAATCATGAGAGGATAATATTAATAGATCCAATAGATTATCGTGAAATGATTAATTTAATATCAAGAGCGTATCTAGTTATGAGTGACTCAGGTGGGCTTCAAGAGGAATGTCCTGTATTTCATAAACCATTAGTACTAATGCGTGACACAACCGAGAGACCTGAAGGTGTAGATTCAGGTGTTACTATATTATGTGGAACCACTGAGGAGGCTATATATGAGGAGACAAATAAATTGTTGATAGATGATGATGAATATGCTAGAAGAGCAAATGCAAAGAACCCATTTGGAGATGGTAAGGCTTCAGAACGCATAGTTAATGCACTTGCACACTATTTTGGTTTTTTACAGGAGCCACCAGTAGAGTTTTTACCTTAGCCTGGCTCGTAGCAATTGTTGCAAGGGAGAATACAATAAACACATTAAGGAAGCTAGTTTAAGTAACAGAAAGGTTTAAAGATAAGTATAAAGACTTTAAATGCTGTTCTTAAATTATGTAATAAGTATAAAAACAATGTATAATAGATTTAAATATAATATAGAGACTGAGAAGGAGATCATTATGGATAATGAAATTAAAGAGATACTAATACAAATGCAAAAGGATATTAAAGATATTAGTTTGAGGGTTAAAAACATTGAAACTAATCAAGTGAATGTGTCAAATGCTGAACATAAGAATTGGCATATGTTAGCTGATAAGTTAGGGCAATATGATTCTATACTACATAAACTTTATGGAAAAAAGAGCTCTGACAAAGAAAAGTAATAAGTGAAAAAAGTATTATGTGTTTAATACTGAACAATGCTTTAATAGTGCTCATGATTATTTATCCAGGGGAGAAACCTTGGCATATGGATTGATTTCTCTTATTGAAATAAAATAGTACAATAAAATAGTAAATATAGAGAAATAAAAAACGACAAGTTTCATTACTTGTCGTTTTTTATTGTAATTAATTTTAAATTCTCCATGTAGATTTTTATAGAAGACCTTACCTTGTAGATTTCTGCTAATGTAAGTAACGTTGGTGGTCCCAATATAGATAAAAAATTAATAACTTCTGTACCTTCATGTGTAACACCCTTAGCATATACATAATTATGGTTTAGTAATATGCCACCCACTATACAAGCTATTATGGTTGGGGTTTTGCTAAATTTAATATCTTTTAGTTTTGATTTAAAGATAGAATTATTAATAATATTTACTACGGCTTTTCTGGGGTGACTTAAATTTATTGTTTTTAATATAATAAAGACCCCCTAAAAATCTATACTAATTATATTATATGAAATTCAGTGTTAAGTGACATAGACATAATAAAAATAAAAGGGAATATAATTCAAAAGAAGGTGAATTAATGAATGTACAATTTAAAAAGGGCGTTCTTGAATTATGTGTATTATCCGTACTTGAAGGTAGAGATTGCTACGGATATGAGCTTGTAAATGAAATTTCACAAGATATAGATATATCAGAAGGAACCATATACCCTTTGCTTAGGCGATTAAAAAGTGATGGATATGAATAAAAATGAATTTATGAAAGAACTTTCAAGGAATTTAAGTAATGTTTCAGAAGAGGAAAAACAAGATATTTCAACAGATTACGATGAATATTTTACCATAGGCATAGAACAAGGGAGAAGTGAAGAAAATGTAGCATTATCCCTTGGAGAACCTAAAACTATTGCAAAACAGTTAAGAGCAAACTATATGATTGAGAAAGCACAAAGCACAAAATCTTCAATAAATATTGGGAGAGCTGTTATTGCAGCAGTTGGCTTAGGACTTTTTAATATAATATTATTAGGACCCTTTATAGCTATTGTTGGAATACTTATGGGATTGTATGCAACAGCTTTTGGAAACAGTAAGCACAGATGTGAATATTATCACTATAAAGAAAACAAAATAAAAATTAATTTTTATGGTAGTACAAATTCAAAAAAAACAGCACCATATTTAGAAGCAAAGTTAGATATATAAATTCCACAAAGTTATAAAAACAATTTAAAAATAGATACAATCTCAGGATAGGCTAAGATAAACTCACTAACAGCTAATGCTATTCTTAATGCTTTTGGTGAGTAAGGGGATGGCTCAACAAAGTTAATATTATTACAATTACAGTATATATGATAAAAGCTGTTGCTATTTTGTAACTGAATTATACCTGATTTGTAAACATTCATAAAAGAACATGAGATATAATTAATTTATAAACTAATTGGTCTCAATGGAGGAATAATCATGAAAAATAAAAAATTAACCCTATCAACCATACTTTTAAGTTCACTCATTATTGCAGGATCTACAATAAGCGCTCAAGGTATCACATCGCAGAAACAACCAAACTATAAAATAGGTTCGATTATATCAATACCAGAATTAAAACTAAGTAAAAATACTTATGTTTCAGATTATAAATATGTTGATATAACAGGCGATAAAGTAAAAGATAATGTAATTTTAATAGGAACAAAAGCAAATAAGAATGATATATATTTTGAAAATTTAAACATAATAGTTCAAAATGGAAAGACTAAAAAATTCATAAAATCATCTTTAGGAAAAGATAGCGGTGGATATAAGCCAACAATATTTTTAGGCGATTTTAATGGAGATAAAATGCCTGATATATTTGTAAAAATGCCAACTGGTGGAAGTGGTGGATTTATCGACTATTCCATTATTAATCTTAAAGGGGATAATTCAGGTGTGCTTTGGGATAGCAAAAAAAATGGTAGTGAAATAGATTTAACAGGTAAGTTTGAAGATAACTTTATGGCAAGTCTAAGTAGCAAAAGATTAAATAAAACAATTCAAATTGATTTATCGCCTAATAAAGAGCAATATATAGAATCAAATATATATGATAAAGACGGAAAATTGAAAGAAAATATTGAACCATGGGTGGGTGGAGTTAGTGAACTAACTCCAGTAGACATAGATAAAAATGGAACCTATGAACTAATTGCCTCTCAACGCGTAGTGGGAACTTGTAATGCAGATACGCTTGGATATTTACAATCACAGTGGAAATGGGATGGCAAAAATATAAAGTTGGATGCTGATAAAGTAAGTTTAAAACATATTTTTGATCAAACTGAGGCGGATGTTAATGGTGATGGAATAAAAGAGTTTATTAGCCTAACAGGCATCTCTGATCTTAATTTATCAGGTCTTTATGTAGATAATATATGTCTTGATGTTTATGATTCTAAAACTAACAAGGTTAAGGAAATTGCTGTTAGTAAAAACAATTCTGGATATACTCCAACATTGTTTGTAGGAGATTTAAACAATGATAAAGCTGAAGAATTATTTATTACTATTCCAAGTGGCGGAAGTGGTGGTATGAAGTCATTTAGCCTACTGTCATTAAAAGAAAATAAGATTACTAATTTACTTGATCAAGAGAAATTTAACTATGGCTTAGAATATGATGTTCAATTTAAAGATGGGTTCAAAGTGGATGTTAATGTTAAAGAAACCAATAAAACCTATTCGTTAGACATAGGTAGTATGAAAGATATATATACAGAATTTAATTTATATAATAAGGACGGCAAACTTATGCAAAACACTTTTGGTATGAGAAATCCATTAAGCGATGTTGAGATTAAAGCGGTTGATGGTAAATACCAACTAATAAGTTCTCAAAGAGTAATTGGAAAAAGTAATGCCGAAACTCTTGGATACGTTAAAGGGATTTGGGATATACAAAAGGCTGGAGTTAAACTTGTTAATGTTGACGTTGTAAATCCTTAAGTATATAATATCTGAAAAAGATTATTTTTAAATTTAAATGTTAACAACATTATAGAAGAAAATACTCTCACATTTACAAGTGGGAGTATTTTTTCTGTAATCGTTAGTGTTACAGCATGGAAGATGATGATTTAAAATAATATGTAAAGCGGTTAGGAAATACACACTAAATAGTGTATCGCAAAGGAGAAATCTACCAATGAAAAAGAAATACTTAATAGCAACAGTTATTTTCATAGCAATATCTCTATTTAGTTATAACAAAGTTAATGTAGTTAGGGCACAAGAATCAACACCAGCAATTACATTAGCGGAGAAAAACTTAGAACTTCCACTTAACACAGCAAATACTACAAAATATACAGGAAAGGGAGTTAAAATAGCCATACTAGATTCAGGTATAGATATAAATCATGCTGATCTAAAAGGTAAAATAATAGGCGGGTATGATTTTGTAGAAAATAAACCTATATATATGGATGGTGATGATCGAAGAGGACATGGTACCCATGTAGCTGGAATCGCAGCAGCGAACGGTGAAATGAAGGGTATAGCCTCAGAAGCTTCATTACTAATTTATCGTGTAGTTACAAAAGATGAAGGTCAGCTTTACAAAAATCTAGTAGAAGCTATTAAAAAAGCAGTAAATGATGGAGCACAAGTAATAAATATTTCATCTAGGGTAGATAGCTATACTTCTGGTGATGCGTTAGATATTGAGATTAAAAAAGCAAAGGAAAAAGGCATTATTGCTGTAAAATCTAATGGAAATACTGGGCCTAAACTTTGGACAACATCTGATTTAGCATGCTCACCAGATGTTATATCTGTAGGTAATGCTACGCTACCATCTAAACAACCTATATTTAAAGGTGGAAGTCAAGAAGTTTTATTAAAGATTGGAAATGGTACGTTAATTTTTCCGGAAAAGGGTAAAAATAATTACGTGGAGAAATTTCCAGAGCAAGGTAAAGTCACTTATTTAGGGGAAATATCTAAAGAAAATATAGAAAAAACTGATTTGAAAAAGAAGATAGTGATAATGAATACCACTAAGGAATATTTAAATGAGAAAAATATGGAAATGGTGGAACTAGTAACAAAACTTAAAGCTTCTGGAGCCGGTGGTCTAATTATAAATGGAATAGATAGTGATGATAATGGGTGGTCTTTTTTATATGAAGGATTACCTATAGCCTTTGTAAAGTCAAAAGATGTAGAAAATTTTAATAACATAATACATTCGAAAAATCCTGAATTAACTAATAAATTATATCAGGAAATATTTGTTCAAAGTTCAAGAGGAGCTAGTAAAAATAATATGCTATTCAAACCAGATATTTCAGCACCAGGCACAAAAATATTAAGTACTACGCCATATTCAATAAATGATATTGGTTATATATACAACACAGGTACAAGCATGGCAGCGCCTTATATAACAGGCACCATAGCACTTATAAAGCAAGCGCACAGTAATTGGGGGTTTGATGAGATAAAATTAAAAAATTTATTAAATGAAACTAAGGAATATAATATATCTGTAGAAAAGTTTAGCGAATTCAAAGGAATAGATATAAATATACCTTCAACTGTTAACGCTAAATCAGGTTCTTTGGAAAAAGTTTCAATGAATGTGAAAATAGCTGAAACAACTCCAAATGGAATTTATGAAGGTATATTATGGTTCAAGAATAATGAAGAAGAAAAGCATGTACCTTTTATAATATTAGTAAACCAAAAATAAATTGGGGTACACGGTAGTTAAGTCAAAACTATGGTACTGAAATATTGTTAAACCTTTTGTCCTATAGTAGGATGAAAGGTTTTTTTATAAAATAATTTACAATGAGATAAAAATAGCATTATAATTATAAGAAAGCTAATCTTATAAATAAGCTAATCTTATAAATATACAAGTTAAAAAGTTTTTGAACTTATATATGATCAGGGGGATATCAATGAAGAATTTAAAAAATCTCAACAAAAAAAGAATAGATATTGATGAGTTGCAACAATATCTTAATATAAGTGATTATATGGAACTGGTAAGTGTAGTATCAAACTTAATTAATGAGGAAGTAATAATACCTATAAAAAGCAGCAAGCTAAATGGTAAGAAACCAGCTTTATATAATAGATATACTGTTGTGGACGCGAAGGAAGATAATACTAAGTTTACACAGGAATTATCATATGGTATTAATATTAAGCTGGACAAAACTTATTATATGAAAAACATTGATAAATATAAACAAGACAGGAAATTTATTCTTTCTTTGAGTAAATTTCTTGATGAAAGAATAGAATTGCTAAATACGGAGGTAGCAGCTAATGAAAGAAGTTTTCAAATTTGGGAAAGAGAAAAGTTTCTAAATAAAGAGGGCGGAAAAAGGATACTAAAGAATCTTAACTTACCTGAAGAATTTTTAAATATTTACGACACTACCCAGCCTCTTTCCTATTATTCTTATAGTAAAAACTCACCACAAAAAATTTTAATAATTGAAAACAAAGATACATTTTATAGCATGAGAAAACACCTTATAAAAGAAAATAATAAAATATTTAGTGCGGAAATCTTTACATTAATATACGGTGAAGGAAAAAATATATATAAAACATTTAAAGATTTTGAGCTTTGCGCTGAGCCCTATCTACTACATAAGGATAATGAAATTTTATATCTTGGAGATTTGGATTATGAAGGCATAATAATTTA
Source organism: uncultured Clostridium sp. (assembly GCA_964467165.1). GTDB lineage: Bacteria > Bacillota > Clostridia > Clostridiales > Clostridiaceae > Clostridium_AD. The sequence continues at coordinate 40,843 of CAYXOL010000023.1, read as the reverse complement.
TGAGTGGTTATATGAAATATTTAAAGACAGTTTTAATATAAAACCTTTTGTTAGAGGATATGAAGTCATGTTAGATAAATTTATGTTAGAGAATATAAGTTTACCAGATACCAAAGAAGGCCAAAATAGAAATATAGGCGAAGTATTTTTAAGAGAATTTACTGGGGAGTATAGAGATGTTATAATGAATATACTTAGCTCAAATAAATATATACCTCAGGAAATATTGAATATTGGGGACTTTTAGAAGGCTGAATAGGGGGAATTAAAAAAATGCGAGCAGATTTTCTTAAAGACTTTGATATAAGAATGAAGAAGGTTGGAGCCTATGTTCTCCTTTGTAAAAATAGTATGTTTAAAAATACATGGAAGAATTATGGCTTCGAGGAAACTCATGAATACATAAATTTAATTTTTGCAGTTATGCTTTACATAATGGAGGAGTCACTAAAGGATGAATACTGCACTATGGATAGTATAGGTAGCTTTATTGATGATGTTAATATGAAGTATTTTAAAAAATCCCTAAGTTATGAAGAATGCACAGAGCTAGGGGACTTCATAGTAAATGTAGTGCTGTGTGATGAAGGTAAGGCAATGTATTTTAAGGGCTTTGATTTTAAAGAAGGGGAATACAGGGATATATATATAAGTTTTGTTTCTAATAAGATAGTTTATGTTGATGATGTGGTAAAAAGAACATCTTATTATTTAACTGATGATGGTTATTCACTGCTTTTATCTACTTTAGAAATTGAAAGCAATATGAAACTTACCATACATGAAATGATATTTAAGCTTCATCTTGAAAAAGCTAGTTATGATAAGGCTGTAGATGATGTTAAGAATATATTTAATCTTCTTAGAATACAGCTTCAAAAGATGCATGATGCTATACGGAGAATTAGGCAAAATGCTCTTAACTATTCGGTGGAAGAATATAGACAATTATTAGAAGGTAATATGGATTCATTAAATACAACAAGAAAGAAATTTAATGAGTATAGAAATATGGTTAACCTTAAAATACAAGAGATTAGAGAGCAGGATATTAACGTTAAAAAGCTTAGTGGCAAGGAACTTGAGAATTTAAAATTCTTAGGAATAATTGAGCAGTATCTTGGTCGCGCAATTGAAGAGCAGCAAAAGATATTAAACACTCATTTCGATTTTAAAAGTGTTTACTCAAAAGAATTAGAGGAAATGGCTTCAATGTCGCTTATAAAGAGATTTAATATAGGTACAGATATATATGATAAGATTATGGAGGACAGTTCAAAGCTGGATACTGTAGATTATATTTTAAGGTCTTTATATAGAGCACCTATTACTAAAATATATAACCTTAATAAGTGCTTGCAGTATCAAAAAAACATAAAAGCAAAAGAACTTGAAGAAGATGAGGTGGTATCCTTTGAGGAAGGTCATTGGGTGGAAGAAAAAAGAGAAAAAGCAAGACAAAAGCTGGAGAAATACAAAAGCTCCTTAAAAATGATTTTAGAATTTGCCTGCGAAAAAGGAGAAATATCACTTAAAGAAATATCAGAAAAAATTAAAATAGGCAGTAACGGTAAAGAAGTATTAATACCAACTGTTGAGATATTTAGAGAAATAATAATTGAACTTTTAAAGTATAAACATATTGATATAGCAGAACTTAAGAAAGAAAAAGAAGAAACCATATCAGAAAAAGAAAAATTTGAATTTGAGTTAAATGAAACTATACTAAACTTAGTAGAGGAGCACATTAAACTTAGTGATATTAAAAATATTTATATTTCTAAAATATTGGATAGTGAAGAAAAGATTAAGTTTTACGGGCTTCCAAGTGATAAAGGTATAGTTAAAGCTGTTATATGTTCAGATGTATGCTTTAAAGTGGAAAGGTAGTGAGAACAAGGTATGTATAATATAGAAGATATAAATACTGGTAACAAAATTTTTTATTACCTGATTCAAAATGGAGAACTTTCAGAGGAAAAGGAAAAAGATCTCTTTAGAATGTATTCTGAAAGTGAGCAGGTGATGAATTTAGTAAAAATACAAGGAGAAAACTGTGCCTGCAAAGTGGAAAAGTATAGCGGGGTTATATACCTTATACCCAGTGAGGACAATGATTTTTTAGGATATTCTAAAGGTGTACTTAAAAAAGAACTTTGCAAGTCTAATTGTAATGATAAGGATTATTATCTATCGCAGTTTGTAATACTTACTATGCTGGTTGAGTTTTATGGTTCACAAGGTAGAACAAGTAAATCTAGAGATTTCTTAAAGGGTGGAGAGCTTTTAAACATAATAAGTAATAGATTAAAAGAGAGCGTGGAAAAAGAAAACTTAGAAGAGGAACAAGTAAAAACTGGTATTGCCTATACTAATATTTTAGAACGTTTTGAAGCCCTTAAAAGTTCGGATAAACAAACTACTTCTAGAACTACTAAGGAAGGGTTTATATACACTATACTTAACTTTTTAGAAAATCAAGGACTTATAAATTATGTGCAGGCAGATGATATGATAATTACTACCTCAAAGTTAGATAATTTTATGGATTGGAACATATTAAATAAAAACAACTACATGAGAGTGGTTAAAGCTTTTGGAGGTGAAATTAATGAGTAAAATCAATGCTCTTAGAATTGTAAACTTTAGTTATAATAACAATTCAATGAAAATAGATGATGAAACATTTGAATTAGGTGGAGAGAGTACCCTTTTAAGCCTTAGAAATGGTGGGGGTAAGTCAGTAATGGTTCAACTCATGATGGCTCCTTTTGTGAATAAGAGGTACAGGGATTTAAAAGATAGAACCTTTAAAAGTTATTTTAATTCTACATCACCAAGTTACATTTTAACAGAATGGGTTTTGGATGGTGGCGTAGGGTATGTGCTTATAGGTATGATGGTTAGAAAAAGGTTAATATCTTCAGATGATGATTCAGGTGAGGATTTAGATATAGTAACTTTTATACATGAGTATAGAGGAAATAGCAAATACGATATTTATAATTTTCCAGCAGTTGAGGTTGAAAAAAATATTAAGAAAATTAAAAGTTTTACTAATACCAAAGGGTTATTAGAGGAGCTGAAAAAAGATAAGAACATAAATTTTAATTATTTTGATATGACTACTCCTGCGCAAACTAAGAATTATTTTGATAATTTAAGGCAGTATAAGATAAATAATAAGGAATGGGAAAGCATAATAAAAAAGATTAACATGAATGAATCAGGGCTGTCAGAGCTTTTCCGCGAAGCTAAAAATGTATCTGGCCTTGTGGAGAAATGGTTTATTAAAGCTGTAGAAGATAAGATTAATAAAGATGAGGACAAAATAAAAAATTTCAGTGAAATAGTTAAAAAATACATATACCAGTATAGATATAATCAGTCTAAAATAGAAAAAAAACAGGCTATAGAAGAGTTTAGAAGCTGTGCTAAGGAAATATTAGCTGTAGCAGAAATTTTTATGGAACATAGAGAGCATAGTGAAAGTTTAAAAAATAAGATAGCTAATCTTATAAAATATTTAAAAGGGAGTTTGTCCTTAGAGGAAGATAAAAAAGAGGTGCTAGAGTTTAAAATATTAGAAATAGAATCCTATATTAAGAACATTAAATATGAAAAGATATCATCAGAGGTTTACGCATTTGAAGTTATTGCCAAAGAAATAAATGCAGATAAAGAAATAGCTATAGAAGAATCCTCAAATATTAATGAAAAAATCAATGATCTTGAAAAAATGCAGCAGATATTAGAGTGCTCAAAGATATATGAGGAATATGTTAAAGCCTCAAGAGATGTTCAAAAACATGAAAATCAAATAGAAATTCTAAAGGAAAAGAACAAGGACTTACAACCAGAAAGAGAGAATACAGGATTTACGTTGAAGAAACATTATGAAGCAAAAGAAAAGGAAACCTCAAAGTTTTTACGAGAAAATGAAGAGAATATAAAGACTACAAAAACAAATATATATGAAATTAAAAAGGAAATAGATGAAATTAATAAGCAGATTCAACAAAAGAGCATAGAAAAGGGTAGACTTGAAAGCAACATAAACTCATTTTACGTGGAGGAAGAAAATTTTAACAATAGATATAAAAAAGCTTTTATAAGAAACTTAATGGGCTACTATAATAAAGATTTTATAAATAAGGAAACATTATCATATAGTGAAAGTTCAGCGAGAAAAGAAGAAAGCATTACTAGAAGCAAAAAATTATATGAAGAGAAATCTATTGAAGTTAAGGCTAGGGAAAGAGAAAAAGATGATGTTTCAAAAGGAATAAGCGATATAAGTAATGAAATATCCAATATGAAAAATGAGAAAAATAAGTTGCTTAAAGAAATCGAAAATAGAAAGAATATTATAAGATACATAGATGTAGATGAGAGTAGACTCTTTGATAAAGAGTATATAATAAATGAGTTTAATAGTAAAATTAGAATTTTAAAAGAAGAAGAAAATAAGTTTATTATTAAGTTAAATAAACTGCAACAAGAGGAGAAAAAGCTTCAAACAGGAAGAACTCTGGAAGTTCCCAGGGACATGGAAGAAAAGCTTCGCCAAAGAGATATAAATATAATATATGGTATGGATTGGCTCAAGAAGAATAACTATAGTGAAAATGAAAATATAAAGTTCATAGAGGATAATCCATTTCTGCCATATTCTCTAATTATGGAGCCGGAAGATTTAATAAAACTTCAAAAGGAGGAGTTAGGAATATTTACCTCCTATCCTATCCCCATAGTGAAAAGGGAGAGCTTAATGAGTAAGTCTATTGGAAAAATTAATAGTTTATGCAACTTGGATGATATAACATTTTATGTATCCTTTAACAATGGGCTTATAAATGAGGAACAGTTAAAAAAATTATTGTGTGAAAAACAAGGTGAAATAACTTCAATAAAGGAAGCTTTAGCACGGAAAATAAGTGATACTCAGTTTTATGAAAGAAATAGAAGTGAAGTTCAGTTTTCTATCTTAGACAAAGAAACTTACGAAACTTTAGAAAAGCACTTAGATTTAAAAGAACAAGAATTGATATCAAAGGAAAACAGGTTTAATAGTATTCGCGATGCCATAATGGATATAAATAAAACTATAGAAAAAACAAACAAAATAATAAGAACAGAAGAAAATGAATTACACAGTCTAAAAAGGGAAATAGAAGATTTTAAGTTACTTCTAAAAAGCTACGAAAAATATACCTTTGATAAGAAAAAATTAGAGAATCTTTCTGAAAATATAATTCAGCTTATTAATAATAAAAACACTAAAGAAAATAATAAAATCAGCTTAGAAAATTCATTATACAATATTCAAGACGGGTTTAGAGAGTTAAAAGATAAGCTTAAAAAAATTCAGGATAACGTCAATAAGTACAACCAATATAATCAAGGCGAAATTTTGCAAAAGGATATAGAAGACTTAGAAGCTAGATATGATAGCTTAACTAAGGAAATTTCCACAGATATTCAACTTTTAGAAGAAAGCCTTCGAGATGCAAATGAAAGATTTAGAGTAAAAGAAGATGATTTAATAGCTAAAGGAAAAGAATATTCTTTAAATGAAATTGAATACAGAAAAGTAAGCTATGATAGATTTAAGGAAGAAGAAATAAAAGGCGATTTAAAGACGCTTAAAGAAGCTATAGACAAAATCAATAATAATATAAATGAATTGAAAATAGATTTTGCAAAAGTTGATACAAATATAAAAAATCTGTATAAAAGAATAAAAGATGATTTTAATAAAGAAAGTCCAAAACCAAGAGAAGAAATATTGGATAGAGATTTTAATAAAAGAACCTTTGATAAAAGTCGAGAGCTAGAAGAAGTTAAAAAGGAAAATTTATTATTAGTAAAAACTTTAGAAAAACTTGAGAGCAATTTATCTAATTTAGAAGAGTTTAAGGATTTTGTTATAACCCAGGAGCTTATAATAGATGTTGAAATTCAGGGCCTTACCAAATATACTGGAGAGATTAGGCGTGACTATAGAAATTCATTAGAGAAAGAAGCAAAGAAAAGTCTTGCGCTCAGTAATGAAATAAATAGGGTATCAAGAAAACCATTATTTTTAAATGATGATTTCTTTAAAAAGTCTTTAGAAACTATTGAAAGAAGTATAGATAAGCCAGATATTGTAATAGAAAACTTAAACATAACACTAGATGCCCACCAGGCGCTAATGGAAAAACTTCAAGCAGATATTGATTTAATAATTAGAGAAAAAGATAATGTAGCTCAAAGTATTTACGAATATGTGCTAGAGGTACATGCAAATATTGGGAAAATTGATAATAACTCCTCAATAAAAATAAGAGATAAATACGTAAAGATGCTAAGTATAAAGCTTCCAGAGTGGGAACCTAATATTGAGCTTTATAGATTAAGAGTTAATGATTTTTTAGAAACTCTTACTATAAAAGCGCTTGTTAGACTTCAAAGCAATGAAAATATAGAAGATCTTATATCTAAGAGCATTAATACCCGTGATCTTTACAATGAAGTTGTATCTATAAGCAATATAGAGGTTAAGCTGTATAAAATAGAAGAGGATAGACAAATTCTATTAGGTTGGAATGAAATTGCACTAAACTCAGGGGGAGAAGGCTTCCTTTCAGCCTTTGTAATATTATCAAGCCTGTTATCTTACATGAGACGCGATGAAACAGATATATTTGCAAGCAATGAAGACGGAAAGGTTATCATAATGGATAATCCCTTTGCTCAGACTAATGCAGAGCACTTATTAAAACCTCTTATGGATATAGCTAAGAAAAGTAACACACAGCTTATTTGTTTGTCTGGACTCGGCGGGGAATCTGTATTAAATAGATTTGACAATATATATGTGCTGGATTTAGTACCATCAAAGCTTAAAAGTGGGTTAAAATATTTAAAATCAGAGCATATAAAAGGGGAAGAATATATAGAAACTATAGTTGCTTCAAGATTTAAATTGGAAGAAGAAGTAGCCATTGATCAAATGGAGCTTTTTTAAAAGATATATCCAAGGATTATATTACCAAAATTTCATAAAATATTGACATTAACATAAATATTAATTATAATATTTATATAGAACTTAGTTACTTAAAAGTAGAGCAAAGAGAATACCTATTAATAATTGTTATGTTACCTAAAACAAAAAGGATATCAAAACAAGGGGGTATATATTATGCCAGATAAGGGAAAAAGCAAGGGTACTACAACTAAGGGTACTGGTAAAAAAGGTGAGAAGAAAGAACAGAAAAACAAAGGGCCTAAAAAGTAAAAAAAATTCCTGAATTCAAAGAGTTCAGGAATTTTTTTTGCTTAACAGCAAAATATAGTTGGAATTGTATAAGGTATCTTTAATAAAGAATTAAATTATCACCGGTTGGTCTGAAATTTTGTTAAAACATAAAAGTTATCATTAAATTCACAAAATATAAGTCAAAAGTGGTTGTAATAAATCAATTTACAAATCATAATTAATAAGAGGTTTAGTAAATAGTATAATAATCGCTAATTTATGGTTACTTGTAAAAAAACAGATGAAAGCAGAGTGTAAATTGTAATCTGCTGTAGAATATATCTAAAGGATATGTTTTAGTAAAAGCATATAAAGGAGTTGAATCAAATAACCATGGAAGTTAAGCATAAAGAAATTAATGATTTAAAAGAGGAGATAGAGATAATTCTTTCTATTAAAGATGAATTATCAAATGAAGAAATAAGTAACTTTGTAGACTCCTTTCCTTCATTAACAGAAAAAGAAATAAGGGGACAAATTGCTGGAATAACTGGTAATAATGAATATTTAATAGAGGAAGTAAAGATAGAAGAGCAGTTTGATGAAAAACAAAAAAATATACAAAATGAGAGTTTTGAAAAACCAGAGATAACTGAGTTTGAAGCAATAAATAAACAAAGTGAAATAAAAGAAGAAAAGGTTGAGCAAATTATAATAAATGAAATTCAAGAGAGTGAACCGGAAAATGAAAGACAAATAGAAACTGTAGAGGACTTAAATGCCATGTTAACAGATATCACAGCCATAGTGGGTGAGGTTAAGCATAATCAATTGTGTTTGCAATGGCAGTGGCCCGAAAAAGTAAATAAGATTAGGGTAGTTTATAGGGGTGATAGCTTTGCTAAAAGCGCTGAGGATTCATCAGCCGTAGCTAGTGTAATAAAAAGAGAAAAAGATGAAAGTACAGGAAGATTTGTAATTGACAGGATACCAGAAGGGAACTATTATTTCACTATTTATGTTATGGCAGAAATGCATGGTAAGGTTTTTTATTCAGAGGGTAAGAGACGGCTTATGGTTAATAAAAAGCCTATTGAAATATATTATAATTTGAAGATAAAAAGAAGTATACTCGGTAAACTTAAATCAGCAGAAATTATGTTTAGTATGGAAGGGAATGAGGAAATTAAATTACCGGCCATTACGGTAATAGGTAAAAGGGGCAATATGCCAATTCAAAAATCAGATGGCGATGATATATGTACTTTTAATGAGGTGGTAATAAATAAAAATAGACCATGTGGTTTTGAATTTCCAGTAGAGGCTATACAAAACAATATGTACATAAAACTATTTGTGATGAATGATAAAGAGAGTAGAAGGTATAGGATAATATCTCCAGCTAGAGAAAAACTTTATTTTAAATAATTGTTATCTACTAGGTGGAACTACTAGGAGGCATGAAATATGAGCTTATTAAAAAAATCTACTTATATATGTCCATTTTGTTTTACAGAACATAAATTAAGCGAAGTGAATTTCATATGTAAAAATGAACCAAATAAATGCGAAAATGCGAAAAAAGAAATTGTAATGGTTCCAACTTCTAATGATGGAAAGAATATTATGCCAAGGGATATATTCTGTGATTCTTGCGGAGAAAACACAAATGTGAAGGTTTGTCCTACATGCAATGCAGAACTTCCCTATACTATAGGTGAATATAAAGATTTAATTTTTGCAGTAATTGGTGCTAAGGAAGCAGGAAAGAGCCATTATATTGCAATACTTATAGATAAAATAATGAACGAAGTTGGTGCTGCATTTAATTGCAGTCTGCAAGCTATTAATGATGCTACAATAACAAGATACCGTAATGATTTTTATTATCCAATATTCAGAAATAAAGAAATAATCAGAGTTACACATTCGGCGAAAACTGATGCAACAGTAAGTCAGCCACTTATATATACTTTAGCTTTTAGAGAGACAAGCATCTTTGGTGGTCTTTTAAAAAGCAAGAGAATCAGTAATGTGGTGACAATAGCTTTTTTTGATACTGCAGGAGAGGATTTGAATGAAGAGGACACTATGAAGTCGGTAAATAAGTATATATACAATTCTTCTGGTATTATATTTCTACTAGATCCACTTCAACTTACTAATGTACGAGATTCTCTTCCAGAGGGAACTCATTTGCCAGAACAGAATACTGAAATTGAGGATTTGCTTTCAAGAACAGCCAATCTTATAAGACGTGCAAAAAACAAGAAAATGGATCAACTTATAGATATACCAGTGGCAGTGGCATTTTCAAAAATGGATGCCGTGGAATCCTTACTAGATTCATCTAGTTGTATTAATTACCCAAGTAAACATATTGGTGTAGGAAAATTTCATATTGCAGATTTTGAGGATGTAAATGGTTCAATGGAATCCATTGTAAGAAGTTGGGGTGGAGAAAATTTTGCTAATCAACTTAGTTCAAATTTTAAAGATTTTGCTTATTTTGGAATAACTGCCTTAGGATGCAGCCCGGACAGTAATTGCATTAAAAATTTAAGACCTAATAGAGTTGAAGACCCATTTTTATGGTTGCTTTGGAAACATAAGCTTATAAAATCAGAAAAGAGAAAGTGAGGATAAGATTTTATGAAAATACAACAATTGTATTATACCTCATGTAGAAAAGGCCATTCCTCAGCAATGGGTTTCCAAACCTACTCCGTATCTGATGGGATTACTGAGGCTGAAAGGAAAGAAATAGAAAGTTACTGCATGTATGTTCCGCCCAGTAATCTTCCTAGTCAACCTACTAAAGATGAAATAGAAAAATTATTTCCAACAGCTTTTTCTTATTTTATTCTTGAAAATGGGAAACAAGCAGTATGTCAAGCTAAATATACAGGAAAAGACTACAGCGGACGCTTTGGAAACTATTTTTGTCATGTACTATTGTTTGAAAAGGGAGAGATGACATTTCATCCTGTACAGATATATGGCTCAGAGGTTTTTAAAGAGCAGTTAACACAGGGTGAAGAAAATGCACAGCAAATAGACTCTTTACAAGTATTACATCAACTGCCTTTAGGGAATTTTATCACATTAGAGAGTGTTTCCGAATTTCTAAAAGGAGTTGGGGTTGCAAAAAGGACTAAGAGCTTTAAAAATATGATGAATTCAGTTATTGAGTATAAAAAAGAGCACAAGAAAATTATTTTTTGTGATACTAATGAAAATAATGTTTACTGGATAGCTGCCGCTCAAATGTGTCTTCCTTTAAAACTTTCTAAGTTGATAACTTTTACTACATATAGCTTTGATTGTGAAAATACAAATTATATTATTAGTGGTACATCAGGAGAAGGAACTAAAATTAATTTTAAGGATTGTAATAGTATTTATAAATACTATGCATTTGATTTTATAAATGGAGATAGTAGTAATTTTAATATTGACTTCAAATTTTCAAAATTAGCGCAGGTAGGGCTTTCAATATCAAAAGATAGTCTTTTACCATTTATAGATTTTATAGACCAGTTTGATTATGATGTGTTAGATGATGAAATAGACAATTGCCTGTATCTTTACAATATGACAAAAAAAGGCATAGAAAAAATAGATACAGATAGCATAATAAAGGGGATAGACTTTGTTAATAACTATGGTTCAATAGATACATATAAGCAGCTTTTTATACAAATAGAACCAATGCTTAAAAAAATAAGTGGGGAAGTAGATATACATAGTGCTGAAGTTATTTCGAAATTTTTATTTAATATATCAATAAAAACAAAAAATGAAATTTATATAAAGAATGCCTTTGAGTTCTTTTTTGATGCTCTTTATTTTATGGTGGTAGATAGAGAAAATATTCAATTAGAAGAAATTATAGAATTACACGACAAGATAAGAGCTTTAAATAGCAATAAGATAGATGAGTTTATAAGTTATTCATTCGATCTTTATAGAATGAATGATTTGTACACGTATATGGAGGGTGCAAAGTCTAGGCATGCTCAGTTTTATTTATATACACTATTTGGAAATTTGTTTTTTTACAGCTATAGGGTAGGGATTATTAGAAGTTGGGAAAGTATAATTAAGAATACTGCATTAGTAAAATTTATTGATAGATGCATTGATATTTTAAGTTTTAACAAAGATGAAATGAAATATATAACTAGCTCTATTTACAAGAATGAGGATTACTTTTCAAATTTTATTAATATGTGTTATAAAAATGCTGTAATCAATGTAAGTAGTGAAAAAGAAAGAATAGTACTGCAACTTTTAAAGGAAGCAAAGCAAGAGAATGATGAAGCTTGGTTTTTGAAAATTAGAAATAGTTTAAATGAACTAGATGGAGGCGAAGCGTTATTATTTAGATATTTTGTGTATGAACTTAATTATGCACAGGATAAGAGAGAATTTTTTTGGGATTATTGCTATTCGATTTTTAATAAAACACCTAGATATAAACGGAAATATTTTTCGAAAGCTGCTATGGAATTCTTAAATAATTTAGAAAATAGTGTGGATATTTCAAATGAATCCTTTGAAATTCTTAAATTTATATTAAATCATTGCTTAAAAACTACTATAGATGAATCTTTATTATATAATTTAATTAACAATTTTGAAAAACAATTACAAGCAGCATATCCAGAAGAAGAAATCACAAAAATTATTTCAACTATACAAGACCTAAAAATAGCAAGGGGGATTATAACAGAGCCAGATGTTACGGGACTTGTTTGTTTTGGTATGAACCTTGAACAGGGCACAAATGTAATAAAAACAGTATGTGGAAAAGTTATATTAAACTTTAATTGTATGGATAGATATACATACAGAAAATATTTATGTTGGTACTTGTCTAATATATACATAAATGGCATAAATGAAGATTTAAAAGTGGATTATGAAAGGATAACTTATTCTATTTGTGTAGAAGTGTATGAAGAAATATATTATGAAGCACTATTAAAAACCTTAGAGGATGTATTAAATGAAGAGAAAATTTATAAAAACTTATTAAAAGAAAAAAAAATAGAAGGGCATGAAGTGTTTTTTAATTTTCTAATTTATGTTTTTAGAAATATAGATGATCTTCCAAATAATGAAATTGAGTATATTACCAGTAAAACAATTAATATTTTATGTAATAGATCTGCGCGAGAAATGAAGAAATATGAAAAGTATATGAGCGATATTATTAGTGTAGTGAGAAATAAATCAATGATAGCTAGACCATGGAATATTATATGCAAGGAAGTTCATAATAATAGAGGAATCTCCATAGTTCAAAGAGGAATAAATAAGTTAATTCGTAAATAGGAAAAATGGGGATAATAAGGAGGGATGGGAGTGGATGGTTTAAATGATATTGTGAGTTTTATTTACAAAGTAATAGTATACCCTATTAAGTTTATTTTGTTTGAAAGTGTATGTTTTATAGAAAAAAAATTAGTAAATAGGAATATGTCAGATATATGTGAAGAGTGCTATGAAAAAGTAACAATGCCCTATTATGTTTGTCCAAGCTGTAATAACAGGTATGCTGCGCTTATGCCTACCTTTAAGCATATTTTCTATTTTAAGTGTAGCTGCGGCAATAAGTTGCCACTAACTGCACTAAATGGGAAAAATAAATTAAAAACACTTTGTAGAAATTGCAAAAATGAAGTCAAAATTAATAAGGTTAAAAAAATATGTATACCCATTATTGGAACAAACTCATACATAAAAGATGAGTTTATATACAATATGCTTGATACAATAGAATGGAAATTTCAGAAACCACCTTTTAAAGCCTATGTATCAATACCAAAAACTCAATATTTCTTTTTGGGAAAAAATAAAAAAAAACCTTCAAGGCAAATTTATATTTTTGATACTATGGAGAGTGATTTAGTACTAAGTGATACTTTAAAAAAGTATAGATACTTTAATTATTATGATGGAATAGTGTTTATAATTAATGGTGAAGAGTTTATAAATTCAGTTTTAGAGATGGAAAACAGCTTAACTTCAAATGATATATTAGATATATTTATTTTAAATCTTCAGAAAAATTTTGGACTTAAGCCTGGGGAAATAATTAATAAGCCTGTGGCATTTATAACTAATAATACTAGTAGAAACAACAGTAGCGATTATGTTAATGAAAACTTTAAATGTAAAATAGAAAATAATTTTAGTGATTATAGATTTTTCATCTTAGAAAATTTTAATTTGACAAAGCAAAGTGAAAATAAACCCAATTATCAAGACGCAGAAGTATTTCAATGGATTTTAGGCCAGGTGGATAATAAAATATTACGTGGACTTTGATTAAGAAGGAGTTGAGCGAAATGAATCATAATAAAAAAGTTAATAAATTAATAGCATTTATGATAGTGTTAGCACTTCAAATGTCTTGGGCTGTAAGTGTCTTTGCTAATCCTAGTGCTGGGGTTTCAAATTTAGATGTAATTTTTGTTTTAGATGCTAGTGGGTCTATGAAAACCAGTGATCCTCAGGAAATAAGAACAGAAGCCATTAAAATGTTTCTAGATATGTGTGGAACTTATGGAAATAAAGTAGGTCTTGTGGCTTATTCAGATAATATTATTCGGCTACATAATTTAGCCGAAATGAACTCAGCAGCGGACAAAGATAGTGTTAAGAGAATGACAACTAGTATACCTTTTGGACAAAAAACAGATACAGGGATGGGTATAAAAGAAGCTGTAAAACTTATGGATAGTGGACATGACGGCAATCATAAACCAATTATTATTCTTTTATCAGATGGTAAAAATGATCCGGAGAGAAGTATGAATGAGTCGTTAAAGGATTTAGAGGAAGCTACCGATACTGCTAGAAGTAAGGGGTATCCTATATATACTATAGGTTTAAATTATGATGGTACTGTAGATAAGGCTCAATTAGAAGGTATATCAAGTAAAACTAAGGGTAAAACTTATATAACTGATAAAGCTGAAGAACTTACACAGATATTAACAGATATTTATGCGGATAATTCAAAAATAAATATTCAAAGTGGTGGAAGTATCGTCGCCAATGGTGCATTTCAAGATGTAAAGTTAAATATTCCCAATGGAAATGTACTAGAGGCTAATGTATCTATGATATCAGATAAGCCTGTTTCTGTAAAATTGGTAAATGCAAAGGGTGCGGAGATAGCTGTTCCTTCTAAGGATATAATTTTTACCTCCTCTAATAAATATTCTATGTTAAAAGTAGTAAAGCCAATGCAAGGAGAATGGATAATCAAAGTTAAGGGAATTAGTGGAGATAAAGTAAATATAAGCTACATCTTTAATTATGATCTTCAGCTCCAGGCTAAATTTAATCCAGTGGCACCAAAATCCGGAGAGGTAATGAGTGTAGAAGCTTATTTCCTGAGTAATGGACAAGTTATTGATGATAATGAGCTTTATAAAGATATGAAAGCTAAATTAGTAGTTAAAAATTTAAGAACCGGAGATATTAAAGAATTTGAGCTTCAATATAATAATAATTTATTTTATGGAAAATATATACATAAAGATAATGAGAAGTATGAAGTTAAGGTAAGGGTTGATGGAAAAAGTTTTTATAGAGAAACTTCCCCTGTGACAATTGGAGGAGGAAATGAGGTAAAACCTTCTAATAATACTAAAATAGAGGAAAGCAATGGTAAAAAAAGTACAGTGGTCATTATTGGAGGAATATTAGGTATCATTGCTGTAATTATGATAGTAATAGTACTAGTACTTAAAAAGAAAAATAGAGCAGCGGGCTTTGGCCGAGTAATGTATCAGATTAGAGATGAAAACACTAGTGAAGTATCATCTCCTCAATACCGAAGTTTACATACTTACAATGGAAAATTTAGTCTTTATGATGTGCTGGGACTTAAAGAGGAATTTTCAGAAATACAGAATTTGAAATTTTACTTTAAGAATGATGACAGCATTGAGATAGCAAATAATTCACAGTGTAGTGTTCAAAAATCCGGTAGAGTTATATCAAAGGACAGTAAGACAAAGGTATATAATGGGGAAAGAATTGTAGTGATTTTAAATAAGTCATCTAAAAGCATAATTGTAGAGTTTTATAGTAATTGATGTTTGAAGTTAAGAATTTAAAATTGAGAGTGAGGTAAATTAATATGAATGCTAATATAAGAGAACATATACAAGAACTAAACGTAATGAATGGCGGAGGAATCATTAGTGATAAAATACGTGTAGATACCATTGAAAATCCTATGCTTATCATTGGTCTTGGTGGTACGGGAATAGATGCAATGCTAAGGCTAAAATATCAAATAAATAGAAGATTCAAATTGCCAGAAGATTCCTTAACAAAGGTAAGAAAAGAAAAGCCTGATAAAATAGAATTTTTAGGGTTTGAAACTAATATGCAGGAGAAAAATAAGAAGTACAAGGGTATAGGTCTAGACCCTCAGAGTGAATTGGTTATGTTATCTAATGCAGAAATTGGAGCAATTTTAAGTGATAGAAAAGTTATGGATCAATGTATCTCGCAGTGGTTATCTCCAGAACTTAATATATCAGATGGAATGAAAGGGGCTTGTGGGGTTAGGCAGGCAGGAAGGCTGCTACTTTTCACAAAGATAAATGACGTTGTTGAAAGTATAGAAAAAAAAATAAATACTATTATGAAGGATAGTAAAGAAAAGCTATACGTATTTATTCTTACAGGTATTTCTGGGGGAACTGGAAGTGGATGCTTCCTTGATATTGCATACATAGTTCGCGGGATAATGGAAAGGAAATTTGGTGGATATGGCATAGATAGAGTAAATATTTTAGGTTATTTATTCACTCCCGATGTTAATATATCTAAAGGCCTTGGAATGCATGAGAGAAATTATATTATGAAAAACGGCTATGCTGCATTAAAAGAATTAGATTATTTAATGAACATATCTGAAAGAGGAGATAGATTTAAACAAAAATATAAAAGTGCACTAGAAGTTGATTCGCAGGCTCCACCTTTTGATTTATGTCACTTGATTTCTGCTACAAATAAAGAGGGTAAACTATTAAGTAATGCCTATGATTATTGCATGAATGTCACTGCAGAGAATATAACTAATTTTATGGCTAGTGAGGAGAGGCAAGCAGGGCAGGAGTTTGCTATTCATGATTATATAAGTAACATTGAGCAAAATATTAAGAATATGGAAAAGCCCTATTCTGCAAATTATAAATATAACATTATAGGAGCATCCTCAGCAGTTTTACCTATTGAAGAGATAACTACTTATCTTGCATATAAAGTTTTTGAAAAGATGGATGTAATGTTTGAAAAATCACCAACAGAGCAGGATGTGGATCAGTTTATTAGAATAGTGAAGCTGGACAAAGATTCTGTAGAGGCAAGGTTTGAACGTGAAAATTTAGGTAGACAACCAATTTCAGGCTATAAAAACAGAGATAAGTATGACTTTGCAAATGTTATTAAAAAAGAAGCAGTAAATATGGACGAGGAGCTTGGTGAATACTTAAGGGATATTTGTGATGAATATTTGAAGGTGAAAAGACAGTACCCTGGTGAAATATCGGTAGCATTAAAGGAACAGATAGATAGAATGTTTGAAGATGCAGGCAAGGGACCCTTCTACGCTTCAAGGATGTTATTTTCAAATGAAGGATTTAGTATGGTAAAAACGCTAGAGGTTATAAAAGAATCCTTAGTAGAAAAGCATAGAAGATTGCCAGATAACATTAAAAACCTCAGAGAGGATGCACAAGATAAATTTGATGCAGCGAAGAAGACTATTTTATTTACAAAAGAATCAAAGAAAAATGATTATATTGAAGCTAAAATAGAGGAGTACTATGCAAGGACAGAAGAAGAAAGAACTTTGAAGATGATAGAATTTTATCAGCATGCTATTGAAATTATAAGCAATTCAAATAATAAAATATATAAAGTTTATACAGAAATTCTAAATGAATTAAAAAAGGTACTTAAGGAGGATGGAAATATTCTTGTTAAAGGTGAAGAAGTACAAATTAACAATGGAAAGACTTACTATTGGAACCTTATTAATGTGCCAGATGTGGTGAAAACTATAGATAAAATGGTTAGTGATGAAGATACAACTGACTTAATAAGAAGATTTACACTTAAGCTTTTAACTGAATCTCAAAAATGGATTGATGAGCAGCATATGGATATAGTAGGCTCTATATCAAACTTTGTATCAGAAGAGTTTGGCGATATAATAACAAAATCTATGGAAGATTTTTTAGTTATGAAGTACGGAGAAGAAAAATCCATTGAAAGATTAATTCAAACGGAAATTGCGCCAAGACTGGATGAGGATGCGATACCAGTGTTTCAGCTTCAAGATGCAGGGGGTTCATTAATTTTTCCATCTTGGAATATGGTTTCAGTGCCAGCTAAAACTCCAAGAATATATAAAGGAATAAAGGAATATAAAGAAAGCAGCACCTTAGGTCATTCTGTAAATATTAAGAGAAGTAAGGTATCAAATAAAATATTTTGGTTAAATACAGAAAATGGAGTGCCTTTATATGCTTATACCTCTATAAGACAATATGAAAAAATATATGAGGAATCTATTTTCACAAAAGAAGGAGTAGGAAGGCATCTTATTCAAACAAGGGATGTAAACTGGACATATTTACCATCGCCTATTCCTGAAAAATCTTGGGGAACCAGTTATCATAATGAAAGAGTAAAAAAATATAATGGTGAAATAAGACAGGTTTTTGATAGTGCTATTAATTATGGATGTATAGAGCGTGTATCTGAGATAACAAATTCACAATATAAAGTCATTGTAACTAAAGAATTTAATATAGAGAAAGTCTTATTAAACTACGATTTATCTCTTGGAGAAGACAAAACTCCCAACATGGCTGAAATAAGGAAATGTATTGGAGAACTTAGAAAATTAATGGAGAATAAATTAGAGAACATCGAAGACTATGATCTGCAAAAGTATTATATTTTTGATAGTAGAGATGAAGAAGTTGCAAAGGAGAACTTAATAAGAAGTCCAAGATTAATCCAGCTTTTAAAATCTGAAATAGAAAAATATGAAGCTATAGTGCAGCAGATAAATAAACTTGGAACTTTTATTGAAGGTAACGACAAAAAAATAAAATTAATAGATAATTTTATTCAAGCTATGTATACAGAAACTATTTGTAAAAAGGGCATTGTGTATATGTATGATAAAGATGCAGATGAAAGGACAGAAATAGAGCCATTTGTTAACCTAATGAAGCAAAAACAATACTCTGAATACTCCATTTATAATAAGTATTGTGAAATCGATGAAAAGCACAGAAAGGTTATTGAGGCTAAATCTGATAAAAGATTAGCGAATTTATCTATGGAAGAGGGAACTACTACATTGTACAGTAGAATAAAATGCATGATAGAGATTTATAGTAAGGCTATTGAAGAGTTAGATTACAGAAGGTATGAAATAGAGAATGGGCAGGATATGTATAGTTTCTATGTTAATACTTATGATAAACTTAAAGAGATTAGGGCAAATTTGGAATAACTGAATGATAAGGGGTAGTTATGAATTAAGAGCTAAGTAAAGCTTTTAATTCCAAAAGGTGGTGAGGTTAGAAAATGGAAAATATCTTGAGGAAATATGCAGAGGGGTATTGTTTAAGTACAGATAATACCCTGTGCAGAGAAGATGAACAAAAAATTGCCAGTAGTCCAGTGGTTTTTGTGTTTATTGGAGATAAGAGTAATAATGGGTTAAGGGCTGTATATGAGGATGTATGTAAAAAATGGGGTAACAGCAAGGGCATAATGTTTTTTAATGTATACCATAAAGAAAAATTTGAAGCTGTAAATGTTTTTAATTTTAAGCTGGAAGTTGATGACATAGACATAGAAGATAAAAAATCCCTTAGATTTGATATAAGTGATAATTTTTATAACAATGAGAATGGTCTTATAGCTTTAAATGAAGAAATAATGAAAATGAAAAATAATATTTTAGACTGTGGTAAATTTTTCGATTCCTTCGAGAGGGTAAATATCTCTGTGATAAGTAGAGCTGATGATGCTATGAATATTTTAGTAGCGGAAATAAGTTTGTTAATAAAAAGTAAGCTTTCGCAGCATTTTAGAATTGTTTTAGCAGATTTTTATTGTTTACTCGTAGAAAAAAATCAGGAAGATGCATTTTTTGATGCTGCATTAGCCTATAGTTTTTTTAGGGAACTTTCATATATGCAAAAAAGTGATTTTTGTTTTAAAGAAGATATAGAGGTTTTTGGAAGGGACAGGAAGTTAGCAGTTATTAGTGAAGACAAACCCATATTTGATTTAGTATATCTGCTTAGTGATACTAATGAAAAAGGCATAATTTCTAGTGGAAGCCTACAGGACAATTATGAAATTATTTCTTACATAAACCTTATAAAAAATAGAAATGTAAATATAGATACTTATTATGATATGGAAAACCAATATTATGATAATGCTAGGTTTAAAAAGAATATTTCAAGAGACACTGGAAGTTTTACTCTAGTTACTGCAGGACTTGCAAAGGTCAAAAGGCCTAACAATACAGTTGCGCTTATGGCTGTAAACCAATTTTATGACGAGTTAATAAATAAAATGCAGCATTATTCAAATAAAAACAAAGAGAATATGCTGAGAGCTTTTATGTTAGACGATGAAAGTTTAGATTTTAAAGCTAGTAGTATGTTGCCAGAAGGTAAAGGGGTAGAGGATATGAGGGGACTTATGACCATAAGTTCCAATATTTCAGTTTCAAAATTAGGCAAACTTACATTAAGAGAAGCTGAGGGAATGCTTTATGCAAATAGTTGTGAGCATTTCTTCAATGAGAATTTTGAAAAAGTTATTAATGAAAATTTTAAGAATATTAGCCTGAACAAGGAAATACGAGACATTGCTAAACTTTTAATCGGAAATAAAAGATATGGAATATATGGCACATATAGTTTAACAAAGCCATTAGAAGCGTTGCAGGAGATAAGGCTTAAGTGCATGGATATAGATAAAAACATTGAAGTTATAAACCAAGAAATCTATGAAATGTATAATAAAAGAGTTCAAGTACCTTCAGTTTTTAAAAGTTTATTTTCAGCAAATGCTATTTTAGATGATATTAAAAAAGATTTATTTAAAGGCGTGTATGGAAATAAACTGTACATACTAAAACTTAGGATAGCTCAAAGCATACTTAGAAAAAGTGAAGACATTATTGTTAATGTTCATGAGGAACTCCAGGAAAAAATTAATTATATTGAAAGTATCAAGAATTGTATTGAAGATTATACAAATAATGATATTAAGCAGCAGAATGAATATATAGCACAAAATATAAGGGAATACTACACAGTTATAACTAAAAAAATAGTGAATAAATTATCAGAGCGCTATGGAGAAGATTTTTATTTCCAAGATAAATTTTTAGGGGATATAAATCAGACTAGTGATGATAAAGAGCAACTTATTAAAAAATTATGTGATATCTGCAACAAATATGTTTTATGCGAAGCTGAATTCTCAAAATCCTTTGAGGATGAGTTAAATGAAAGAGCAAATGTATCTATAGAATTTATAGATAATAATGTATTATCCAAAGACGAATTGTATAAAAGGCTCTATGGTATATTAGAGGAAAATTCCTTTGTAAAAGCTTACATTATGAATTACAATGTAAATAAATATGAAGAAAAATATTTTTTTGGTGACTATAGTAGCGATTTTATTAAATATGCCGTAAGTGTTGATAAAGAAGGTAGAAGTTGCAATATAGGTTATGTTCATGAAAAAAGAGCTAGTGGTATAGAAAAACTTAATTTAATGGGTGGATTTACTTTAGGAGATGTAATGTATATTAAAAATTCTGCAAGATACTATAATTCTTGCATAGATAATAAGTATATGCTTCATAGAATAGGAGCATCATTACTTCCAGATATTTAGGTGCTTTAATTGCTAGCGAGCCAGCATACTAGGTTAGAATAGCCTAGTATATTTTGTGCCTTGTTCCTTAGTTAAAAAGGGGGATTTTTTGTGAAGGATAAGAGAATTAATGGGTTAATGATTTTGATGAGTGGGGTAGGAGGGGTTGTTGGCTTTATATTTAGTGAACTGTTATTAAGTGCTTATAAATATACTCTTCCTCAAAGTATACTCATGGGGTTATATTTTGGAATTATAGCTTTTTTTGCAGGTCTTATGTGTATTATTGCAGAGGCTATCCAGCCAAGACTTAATGGACAAAATTGGAAAAATAATTACTTTAGGACTTCGTTAAAGTTTTTGGTACCTTGCACCTTTGTACTTTTATTTATAGTGGGGGCATTATTTCAATTTATTTATGGGGTTAATATTGATAATAAAAAGGTTAATGATATATTGCTTTTAATTGATACATCGGAAAGTATGAAAAGTACTGATCCAAATAATGATAGATTTGAGGCAACGAAATCTCTTATTAAAAGTATGAATGAGGAAAAAAGATTTTCCATTTACACCTTTGATAATAAAGCCTTAGAAATATTTCCAATGACTAAGGCTACAGAAAAAGCTAAAGAACAAGCGTTAGAAAAACTAGAAACCCTAAAAAATCCTATGGGTAAAACAAATATGAAGGAGGCTTTAGGTAGTGCTCTAGAGGAAATACAAAGCAGTGCAGAGGTTGATAGACATGCCATTGTGTTATTGTTATCGGATGGAGAGGATAGTTATAATTTAGAGGAAACTTTTGATGGGGTTATAAAACCTTTTCAAGATAATAAAATTTCTGTTTATACTGTAGGCATGGCTAAGGATAATAATTTTAAAATGCTAAAGAAAATATCTAAGGAAACTAATGGAAATTATTATAGTGTTTCTGAAGGCAAATATTTAAAGGATATTTTCAGCGAAATTTATAATTATAGAGATCAAAGGTTATTGGTAGATAAAAGAAATAGCATATTTGATAGAAATAATTTTTATGCAGTAATGAGAATGATATTTATAACTCTTATAGGTGCTATTATTTCAACAGGAATAAGTTTTATGTTCGACAATAAATACCTTCTAAAGGGCTTTGTTTTAGGTGGACTAGTAGGTGGTCTCATCGCAGGACTTGCTTTAGAATTAGGGTTTATGGTTATACCTTGGGGTGGAATTTTTTATAGGTTAATTGCAGTTGTAGCATTAACAACTATATTTACTTTGTTTTCAGTATTAGTAGACATAAAAGATAAAAAAACTAGATTTTTTAAAGGGGAGAGTTCAAAAGTAAATTATGATCCATATTCAAAGAATGTAAAAGGCAGTAATACGTTTGGTGGATAGAGGATTATAATAGTTTTATGTGTTGTAGAAAATGAATATACCTTATATAGTTAGGAGTTTTGCTATGAATATGAGAGATTTAGAAAGCTTAGAACAAGGCATAAAATCAGTGAAATGTGAAATAGAAAAAGAAAGGTTTGTAATAAAATGGCAGTGGACGCGGGATTGTGATATAGTTTATATATTTAAGTCTAAAGCTTTAAACGAGATAGGTATAGAGGCTATAACTGAGGGAAATGTAAAGATATTTACGCGAGAAGAATATATAGAGTTTAACGGCTATGTTGAGAGTATAAGGGAGATTAATCAATATAAGTTTATGATTTTTAAAGCACAGCAAAATAATGATGAACTTATTCTTGTAAAACAGCAGAATGGTGAAAATGAAGTCATTGT
Organism: uncultured Clostridium sp.; assembly: GCA_964467165.1. Lineage (GTDB taxonomy): Bacteria > Bacillota > Clostridia > Clostridiales > Clostridiaceae > Clostridium_AD. Next base: position 17,850 of record CAYXOL010000023.1, on the reverse strand, counting down.
TTGTACAGGAAAGCCAGATATTTTTTATGAGATTATAGAACGTAGGTCATTATTTAGTAAAAATAAAAAGGTAAAGATGAAAATAATTTGTGATGCACCTTTTAAAAAGGATGTACTATGTTATGTGAAAAAACAGGGAAACTATCCCGAAAGCCAGAAGGATGGAATTAAATTTGATTTTATAGGGGATTTTCATTCAGGGGTAAATGAAATGCCTAGTATAGAAATTGGTAGAGATGAATTTGTTAAGATTTTCATAAAAGACGTTAATAGGTATGGAAGTTCATATAATTTGAGAGAACAATAAAGGGGAGTTGGCCAAATTTTGGCATTGAATAGGATGATTTCATTAGAGCTATAAAAGGGAGGTGAATACCTGATAATTTTATAAGTCAGGTAGTATATGGGTATTTTCGATATTTTATTACTAGGTAAAAAAAATGGAGCCAATAAAAATTATAACTTAAAAAAATCTAAAGATAACCATAATATGTACCATATTAAATGTCCATTTTGTTTTAAAACTTTTAATAATGAAGATGTTCATTTTAGGGTAAGTCATGATGAGGATGGAGACCCAGAGTACGAAAGACAAATTGACGAGATTTTAAATGAATATAATACAAGAATTGGGAAAGCCACATTAGGAAACATAAATGCTATTATTAGGGCGGTAGATTTGCCAGAAAAAAACAAGACAAAGGTTGATAATGCGATTATTGAAGTGAGAGATAATTATGATAAGGTTACAGATGAGAGATTATGTCCATATTGTCATAATGTGCTTCCTATAACGTCTGGTAGAGGGGATACAAAAATCATTTCAGTGGTAGGAGCTTCTCAAGCGGGGAAGTCCGTTTATATGACTTGTCTTTTATATTATCTTGAACGTTATATTGCGGAAGAATTTAAAGCTGCTATTATACCGGGAAGCTCAGAGTATAATGAAGATATAAAGCAAAAACAGAGGATAATATTTGAATTTAGTAAGATGTTAGAGCCTACACCAAAGCAACATATAGAGCCACTGATTGAAACTTTTAAATTTAAGGATGATAGTAAAAGGCCAATAACTTTTGTGTTTTATGATGTGCCTGGTGAGGGTATGACGGATAAAGACTATATTGATAAGCATGGGGAACATATTCAAAATTCTGACGGTATTATATTTCTTATTGATCCATTACAAATGAGAGCATTAAGAAAAAAGATAAATTTAGCAAATAAAGCAAATGGAGATTTTACAGATAAATATCAAGAACCTAAAGAAATTCTTGTATATTTATTTGAAAACTTTATATCTAAGCAGGAAAAAACTATAACAGATATACCCACAGCAGTAGTTGTTACTAAAAGTGATATGTTAGTTAGTTTAAATGATGAAGAATATATAAGTGCTAACAGTAATGTATTTAAAAATTGTAATCATAATGGTTTCTTTAATCTAAACGAATTTGAAAATATTGATGGAGAAATCAGAAGCTTTTTAACTAAAGTAGACACATCCTTTAAAGGGGCAATGGATGCATATTTTAAAAACACAGGTTTTTTTGCAGTGTCTTCTTTAGGTTGTAATCCAGAAAATTGTAAGATTAATAGTGGTTTTATTATATCTCCTTTAAGAGTTGAGGAGCCTTTTTTATGGCTTTTATACAAAATGGGTTATATTAAAGAAGGAAGGGAATAGTATGATTCAGCAACATTATTATACACGGGACAAAAGAGGATTATACAGTGATACTCCAGGATATGATACTATTGCAAAAAGTAAGGGATTAGAGGATAGGTTAATAAAGGGGATACTACATAACTATTGTTTTTATGAAGCACCATTTGAACTTATGCAGGAAGAAAATTTAAATGAATATCCAAAAGCACTTATGTGTTTTAATATACCAACTAAAGAAATGGTAATTGGATGTTCCAGTTTTGTTGGAAAAGATTTTACAGGTCAAAGGAATAGATATTTTACTCATAATTATGTAGTGAGTGGGGTGGAAAAGGAATTTTATATAAGAAATCCTGAAAGGATTTTTCATGCAGCATTTAAAATTCCGGGTTATAATTATGATTTACTACTTACTGATGATCATGGACTGAGTGAAACTTTTTTAGATGAGTTAACTGATATACCAATGTACAAACAAAGCCATGAATTTTTCACAAAGGATCAGTTTTTTAAGAAATTAAATATACAAGAGGGTACTTATAAGAAGATTTTAAGTGCTTGCTTTGACTCAGTTTTAAATAACAGGAAAATATATATATTGCTTAAAGTACCTGCACAAGAGTTATCAAAATACTCAAAACAGCTAATGGAGTATATATACATAGGGCTTCCATATGCAGTTAGAAGAAAATTTGGGTTTACAACTTACGTAAAAGATTCAAAAAGTAAGGAATACATAAATCTTCAATTTGTGGCTAAGGGTGGAATAAGGAAAGCTGAGGTAGAGAAATCGTTCTCATATGTTTTTGATTTTCAAGAGGAAAAACATTTAAATCTAATGACACTTAAAAATAAAAATGAGTTTTTAGATTTTGTTTGGACTAATCTTGAAAATTCAAAAGTATTGAATGACATTTTTAGTAGAAACGATAAATACATTAGAGAAAAGCAGCAGAGTCAAGGGGTTAGTTTGGAAGAATATAATCAGCTATTTACAGCTAACTTTGAAAACACCTTGGATTGTGGGTTAAAAAAATTTCAAGAAGACAATATAGATATATCTGAAATATCTAAGAGTGAAATAAAAAGTTTTATTATGGAAGAAAAGTATAAAAACAGTGATACATATATGGTGATATATTATCTTCAGAGGATATTAAAAGCTAAGGTTGATAGGGAAATAAGTCTTAGTGAAAGAAAGATTTGTGAATTGTGCTTTAAAACAATGACAGAAAGTTGTGAAATATATCCTATACTTTTAAAAGTAAAAGAGAGAATACAGTATTTTTACGAAAAAGAAATTACAAGAGAAACCTTTAGAAAAATTATGGTTGGTTTCATAGAGTGTAATTTTCATAATACATTGGATTACATTTCTGAAAAAGAAGATGCTTTCATGGAAGGGTTTTGTATAAATTATAACTTTCAGCAATTATTTAATTATTTATTCAGCCATGGTGGACTAGAGAAGGTTCATGATTATATACTATGGGCAGTTCATGATTTTTCAAAGTTACAGGAAAAAGAAGTGTGTTTTAGTTTTTTTGAAGCTGTGAAAAATTACATAGATAAGAATGATAATAATTTCTTTAAAGATAAAAATTTTAGAAGGCAATTATTGAAAAGTGATAGTGAGGTTATAATAGATAGGATTAAGGGTTTAGAGTTAGATATGAGTGGTGGTTTAAAGAAGTTTATATTAGGACTTAAAAAATAAAAGAGTTAATTTTAAAAAAATCTTAGAGAAAAAACAATGCAAAAATATTTTCTTCACTTTAGCGGTTGGATTAATAGTAATACGTGTTTGGGATAAAGGAGAAGCTGCAATTAGTAAAATGATAGCCATATTAGCGTTAGGTCTAGCTGCACAAGGGTTTAGTACAGATTATGGTATATATGGAGTTGCTATGATTGTTGCATTTTATATTTTTAGAGAAAACAAAATTAAAACAGCAATATCTCAAACCATGGTATTTATAATATTTTATGCATCCCAAATTTTTTTAGCTATTTTAAGTTATCCAGGTATTTCGATTAAGTTAGTTTGGTTTAATCAAGCATTGTCACTACTCGCATTAGTTTTTATATTTAGCTATAATGGTAATAAGGGTAAAAATTTAAAATATTTATTTTATGCTTTTTATCCAATACATTTGTTAGTAATAGGGTTAATAAAAATTTTCATGTAGAGAATATTTAATATTATTAAAATCATGAGTTTATTCCACGTGTAGAAAAACCGCACAAAAAAATTAAGTGGGGGCTAGTATTTATGGAAGAGTTAGTGAAACAAAAACTAGATAGACTAATAGAGTTATTTCAACAAGTATCAGCAGAATATAAATGGGAACAATCATTAACGAATCATTTTACAGCATTGACATACACATTAAATAATAGAGACTTTAATAAAGAAAAAATTGAAGATTTAAGAAAGTATATGAAGAAAACTACAGGTATATTTTCTAATTATAGAGGGACTTCTATGATAATTTTATCAGCCTTATTAGCATGCCAATATGATGTTCCAACACAGGAATTTGATAAGATGCTGGATTATGATAAAAGATTGAAAGCGGCTGGATTTAAGAATAATATGTACTTACCTATAACTAATTATGCTCTTTTAGCTACCTGTAGTGAAGAAATAATAGATACAAGAATAAAGAGAGCTAAAGAGATATATAGTGAAATGAAACACAATCATCCATGGTTAACGGGGGGAGACGATTACCCACTTTCTATACTTTTGGCTAATTCAGATGATTCAGTTAATAGTATCATAGAGAATATAGAAGAATGTTATCAATTATTGAATGAAAATGGCTTTGGGAAAAATAATGGACTTCAATTTTTATCACATATACTAGGCTTTAGGAAAGAGGATAATAAAGCTAAAGTATTAAGATGTAAAGAAATATTTGATAAGTTAAAAGAGAATAAAATGAAGGTGTATTCTACTGGGTATGCGGTAATAGGGTTTTTAGCTATCCTTGGAGAAAAAGGGAATGAGGCTGTTGATCAAGTTATCGAAGTTGTAAAAGTTCTGAGGTCTACTAAAAAATATAAATGGTTAACTAAAGAAACTCATTTGTACACAGCAGCTGCTTTGGTTAGTGATGTATATATTGAGAACATAAAGGGTCAAAAGGATCTTATTCAAACAGCTATTGGAATTTCCATTGAAGCACTAATTGCAGCTCAAACGGTAGCAGTTATAGCTGCTGCTAGTAGCGCGGCAGCTTCATCAGGAGCAGCTGCTTCATCTTAATACGCTTGCTAATTGTGCTCAAAAATCTTATAAAAATCAAAATATAATTAAAAAAATCCTATCTAGACTTAGTTAGGATTTTTTTAGTTAATAAAGGAGGTTATGTAGTAGTTTTGTTTATAAAGAACGTGAAGTTATAATTAATCTTTAACGGGTAGTTCATCCAGTGTTTTGAGTTTATAGCCTTGGATTTCCCACTGAGTAAGTACATCATCTAAAATTTCAGCATTAGTTTTTGATACTGCATGTAGTAACATAATTCCACCATTGTGGGTTCTTTGCATAATCTTTTTTTTTGCACTTTCATTAGAAGGTTGTTTATCAGTAAGCCAATCCATATAAGCAAAACTCCAAAATATAGTTTTATAGCCATAGTTTTGAGTATATTGTAAGGAGAGTTCACTATATTTGCCCATTGGGGGTCTAAAGTATTTTGATATTTTTTTGCCCGTAATATTTTCATAAGCATCTTCAACATCAGATAATTCCTTGTTGAAATCTTCCACATCTAATATTGAAGCCATAGAAGGATGGCGAGCGCTATGGTTGCAAACTAGGTGACCTTCATCCACCATCCTTTTAATTAATTCTGGGTTTGAAGTAATATAGGGCTTTACAACGAAAAAGGCTGCTTTTACATTATGTTTTTTTAAAACATCTAAAATTGGAGCAGTATATCCAGCTTCATATCCTTCATCAAAAGTTAAGTATAATATTTTTTTTGATACGTCACCCAAATAATAACAGTTGGAATTTGATATTATACTAGTGGTTTCTTTAGGTCCCTCAGGGGGGGTATTATCATTATGAGGCTGAAAATACCAATTATATTCTTTAGTACTTAGGCCGTTGATAGTTTTACTATTACTAAAGACATTTTTGAAAAAATTTATTAAAGATGGCCTTTTTGAAATGTCTTTGTTATGATATTCAATATATCCATTTTTAGAGTCTGTAATTAAAGTAGATTTTAATTGTTTGCTATAAGCAGTAGTTGATAAACAGCTAACTGTAATCGCAGAATATATAAAAATATTCAATATTTTTGATTTCATACTAATCACCCCTAATGCATCCTATTTAGAATTGCCTTTAAATTATTATACAACTTAGTATGCTCATTAGTTGTGTGCATATATTCAAAAATTAATAAATGATTAAAGGAAATTTATAAAAAAAATTCCATTAAAATATTCACAATACATTTAAAGTATCAGAATTTAAGGTATAATATTAGTATGTATAAAACATTGGAGGTGACTAGATGAGATTAAATTTAGAGCAACACAGAATGATTCATAGCAAAACCTCAAGATTTAGTACAATTAGAGGGAATCAAGATTCCGGTAAGACAACTGCAGCTATTTATAGAGGGCTTTATTTAAAAAATAACTATTGTTTATATGAAGAGGATAAAATCTTAATGTTAGCGTCTAAGGATGTAGATATAAATTATATTGAAGATATATACACTAAGGTAGAAAAAGAAACTAGGTTAGATTATTTAACTTTGTTTTCTAATAGTGAAAGAAAATTTCATGTGGTTACATTGGAAAGCCTTTTACATAGATATTTTTTAGAATATAAAAATAAATATAAATTACAAAATCAACAAATGATAGACAAGGATAAAAAAAGTCACATTATGAGAAACTGTATATTAGACATTAAGAGTATTTATCCAAGTCTTAGGATATTAAATGCTAATTATGTTGAATTTTTTATTGAAGAAGTAAAATGGATGAAAAGTATAAATTACCTAAAAGTTGATTCCTATTTAATATGCAATAGAACTGGACGAAAATGCGAAAAAGGACAAGGGCCCCAAAGAATTCTTAAAAATTCCACAGCTAGAAATGCAATATTTCAGCTTATGCTTGCCTATAATGAAAAGCTTAGATTAGAGAATTTAGTTGATAATGAGGATGTTAATATATATGCTCTTAAAATGGCGAAAGTTATGACATTTGAAAGGTATTGTCATATTATAGTTGACAAAAGTAATAATTTAACTAAGGTACAAGTAGATTTTATTAATGAATTATTTAAAGAAAAATCTTATTCAAGCATGATGTTTATTGTTGATATAGATTTGCATCACAATAGTAATTCATGGATGATAAAAGGAAAAAGAGTTAATACTAAACCTCTAGGGGAAAAGGCAAAAGTGTTTTTATTTAAAAATAATTATAAAATGCAGCGAACTCTTCAAAAAAATAAAGCTGCTAAAAAGAGCAAAAATTTAGAACTTAAATCATTGGAGAATTTTCAATTTTGTGATTTAAGGCATAGCAGATCATATGAATTTATGAGGGATTATAGCAGAATAACTGATATTTTAGTAAAGGATGAAAAAGGCAATGGTGAGTATATAAATGAGGAATTATTGGAACTATCTGTATATAGTGATATTGCAGCAGGTGAGCCTATACTTATCAATTCTGAAATGGAAGGGAAATTTTACCTTCCAAAGTATTGGTTAAAGGGTGTGAAAAATGCCTTTATTTTAAAAGTTAAAGGGGACAGTATGATTGGGGCTAATATTAACAATGGTGATTATGTGATAATAAGGCAGGAACATGCTGCAAATAATAAGGATATTGTAGCAGTTGACATAGGAGGTAATGCTACGTTAAAAAGGCTTTCTATAAACAAAGATAGGGTACTTCTTATGCCAGAAAATGAAAAATATAAGCCCATTGTAATAGATAGTGAAGATACATACATAATAGGTACAGCTATAGGAATTATAAAACATAAGAATTAATTTTTTGTAAGGAGTTGAATAGAGTGAAAATATTTTTTATTTCCGATATACATGGCTCTCTTTTTTACTTGAAAAAGGCATTAAAACGTTTTATTGAAGAGGAAGCCAGTTACATAATAATGCTAGGAGATGCTTTATATCATGGACCAAGAAACCCATTACCGCAGGATTACAATCCACAGGAAGTAGCAATTCTTCTAAATGAATACAAAGACAAGATAATAGCAGTTAGAGGAAACTGTGATAGTGAAGTTGACCAAATGCTAATAGAGTATCCTATGATGGCTGATTATTCTATAATATTGTATAACAACAGAAAAATATTTTTGACACATGGTCACATATATAATGAGGATAATCGGCCAAGTTTAGGTGAAAATGATATTTTAGTACATGGTCATACACATTTGCCTGTAGCTAAAAAACATAATAATATATATATATTAAATCCTGGATCCTTAGCGCTACCTAAGGATAATAATCCTAATTCTTATGGACTACTGCAAGATGATTTATTTCAAATAAAAGATTTAGAGGGCAATGTTATAAAAGAAATAAATTTATAAAAAAATACTTCATTAGCTTGGGTCATTAATAAATAGGGTGAGAAGCAGTAGTGGAACTAGGCTTCTCTTTTCTTTTCGTTTAAATATAATAAGTACATACAAGCAGATGCTATGATGCCAAAGAAAAATACGAGGAGCCATGCAGACTGCACTTGTCTATTTCTAATAAAGAAACCCATCATAAAGGGCCCAATGGCAAAACCTGTACCAGTAATTAATGGTATAACTGCATTAAATCTGCCTCTATGGGACATGGGGGTATGGTTTGCAATATATACGCCAGAATTAGTGGCAGATAATATTTCGCCAATTGTCCATATAATTGTAGAAACAATAAATACTGTAAATGTTTTTGCGAAAAATAACATTCCAAAGCCAGCAGAGAAAAATAAGCCAGCTAGGGTGACATTAAAAATAGGCCTAAGTTTTTTCGTTAAAGCTGTTATAATTGTTGTCATAGTTACCACTACTATTCCATTAATAGCCATTATAGAACCATAAAGCTTTGGGCCATCAACACTAAAAATTTTATCCATTTGCATTGGTGTAATGAAACCAAATTGAGAATACATAAATGAATAAATCATTGAAATTGTAGCAAAAGCTATAAGATAGGGTCTTTTTAATAGCACACTTATTAAACTACCTTGCTGAGCCTTTTCATTTTCATTATAAAAATCTGTAACCACTTGTTCTTCCTTGCTTTCTTTTGTGGGAAGGGTCTCTTCTACAAACATAGTAACTAATATTAATGATACTATGGTTGTGGCCGCATCTCCCAAAAATAAAATTTTTAAATAATGATTGTATAAAAAACCTGCAATTAATGGCCCAAGAGAAAAGCCTATGTTAATCCCTAGATATAAAAGAGAATAGGCAGTTTTTCTATTTTCTGTATTTGTCAAATCTGCCATCATAGCACTATTTGCAGGCTGCGCTGCTCCTCCAAAAAAGGATGAAAGTATTAGAAGATATGGTATTATTATGGATTTACCCAGAAAGGCACAAGGGATAAGGCATATCGCCGCCAAACCTTGGAAAATAATAATAATCTTTTTTCTGCCAACACAATCTGATAATTTTCCACCTATTAATGAACCAGGTATAGAAGAAAATGCAGCCATCATTAAAAATAAACCTACAGTTTCAATTCTAAGACCGATGCTTTTAGTAAGAAACAGTGTTAGAAACGGATGAACAAAACTACCCATACTGTTAATAATCCTTGCAAAAAATATAACATAAATACTTCTAGGTAAGCCTGAATAAATTTTTAAGATATTAGAATGTCTCATTAGTTCCCCCTTGATTTCCCCATTTTATAAGTCATGACAGTTCTAAAATATAGTCAATTACATTTTACTAAAATCCTATAAAAAATTCCAGTAATATAATGCTTTTTTTATAAAATAAAAGGATAACCCTTAGGCTATCCTTAGTTTAATTTACTTTCTAAGAAAAAAACTGAATTTGTCTTTTTCTGATACTGAAATAGATATGTTGCGCTTATGAAGTATATTATCATATTCCTGGACTTGACCATCACATACATTTGCATACTCAGTTTTTCCGTCTTCTACCCAACCCATGAACACATAAGTATGTGAAGGGATGCCGGGTTTATTAGGCACATCTGTGGTGAAGCATATATCACCTTTTTCTAATTTGGTAAAATCAGTATTTTTTTTGAAGCCCATTGAAGTCAAATCTGTAACCAGTTTTTTAACGGTAGATGTTTCTTCGGGAATAGTAATTTCATTAGCTCTTAAAACTTCTGATAAGAGATATACAGTAACACCTGTTTTATTTCCGTTATTTAATTTTACTGCTTTTTCAAGTATAGATGTTCTATTTTCTTCTACATCTAAATATTCATAAATCTTTTCTTGGGATGTAATACTTTCAACTGAGGTACCTACGGTACTTTTTGTATCAACTTTTTTTGCAACTACGTTTGTTTTTGGAGTCATAAAAGAGGTGTTCATTAATATAGTAAATGCAATAATTGATGCTATAACTATAAAAAGTCCTAAAACAGTTAGATTATTCTTAAGTTCATTTTTGTCGGCCATTTCATGCATTTCTTTTATGTATTTTTGACTTTCTCCATGATTTTTTAACTTCGTAATCTCACTAGATTTAATTTTATGGGCTTGTATATCGTTGGTTGAATACAAACTATTAATACTTTCACTAGTGTCTTTTTCTGTTTGTTCATTTTTATCCATACTTATCTGCTTACAAATATAGGTAGGCGCGTTATGAGTTGGCCTATATTTTTGCAGCACCTCCCTTTTATTTTATATTGTTATATTAATCTTTAATTTTAGCTTGAAAAATATAGTTCATATATTATTTACATCACCTACTTTTTTACTTTATAATTATAACATATGAGGAGACATTTTAGTGCTATTTGTAAGAGTTTAAAGTAATTTAATATTTTGTGAAATATATTCCAGTTATTGTGGTGATAAATTTAATATAATTATTGATTATTTATTCATAACTTCTAGGCTATTGTTTAGAACAAGACTGTAGTATAATATTAATTATAGCCACGCAGGGGATAATTTAATAATGAATAAGTGGGGTGAAGTATGACTGTAAAAATAGTAACTGATAGCACCTCGTACATAAATGAGGAGTTAGTAATAAAATATGATATATCCATAGCTTCTTTAAGTGTATTTTTTGAAGATGAGGAATTTAAAGAAATTAATATTAAAAATGAAACTTTTTATGACAAACTTGATAAAAGTACAAGCTTTCCAACTTCGTCACAGCCATCATTAGAAGATATGTATAATGTTTTAGAAAAGCATGTAAAAGATAACAATGAAGTTATTGGTGTTTTCCTTTCTTCAGAGATGAGCGGTACATATTCAAATGCATGCCTTGCGAAAAATATGATTCTTGAAAACTATCCTAAGGCAATAGTAGAGATTATAGATTCTAGATCTAATTGTATGCAACTTGGGTTTGCAGCATTAACAGGTGCTAGGGCAGCACAAGAGGGGAAATCAGTAAGTGACGTAGTATGTATAGTAAAAGACAATATAAAAAGAAGTCGCTTTCTGTTTATACCTGATACGCTAGAGTATCTAAAAAAAGGTGGTAGAATTGGTGGTGCAAGTGCATTACTGGGAACTATTTTTCAAATTAAACCAATTCTCACTGTATTAGATGGGAAAACAGAATTGTTTAATAAAGTAAGGACTAAAAAGCGTGCAATACAAACTATGATGGATAAATTTATTGAGGATATAACCGGGCATGGACTTGGCGAAGTAATGATTCATCACATAAATGATGTGGAGGGTGCACAGGCTTTTGCAAAAACAGTAGAAGACTGTACAGGTAAGAAAATAGACATAGCTCCAATTGGACCTGTAATAGGAACTCATGTGGGACCTGGCGCTCTGGGTATTGTATATTATACAAACGCAGATTTATAATATAATAATGAAAGCCGTATTGCGAATTTGCAGTATGGCTTTCATTATTATATATATCAATATTTTTCTGAGTATATTGCTCTCAAAATTGTTAATGTATGGAGTAAATGGTGAACATGGAAGTTAAATACTATGTTTATATCGTTATTTATGTAAGATTCGCTAAGTATATTTTCCTGGAACAATTCGTTTAAGTTATCGCGATTATTTTCATTAAAATAGCAATTACAAGGTGAATTGGTGAATCGTAGAGAGTTTAGTATAACTAGGTGATTATAAGCAGTTTTTGATGTGCTTATAACAATATCAATTTTGTGAACATGTTGGGTTTTGGCGTCATCGCTTTGAATTTCACTTAGGTATGAGTCTAGTGATTTTTCTAATTTGGATATTTGAAGATTTAAGCCGGAAAGATTAATATCAGTATTGAAATTAAATACATCTTTAGATAATGTGAAAATATTATTGATTAAAATTTTTCCGTCTTCATGTAAATTATATAAATACTTAGGATGGAATATAACATAGTTTATTAGTACGGATACAAATATACCCAGAAAAGTTTCCATAACTCTATTGAAGCTATAAACTAGTGGGTTGCCTTCCTTAAGATTTGTCATTATTGCTAAAAAAACTACGCAGGCAATGATAATAGAATTTTTTCTATTGAGAAGATTAAGTGAATAGATTACAAATATTATCCCGATACTACTAAGAAGTACATTGTTAGGACTTATAAGGGCAAAGGTTAGACCCCAAATTGCGCCTATAATAGTGCCGATTATCCTGTTCCTACCAGTTGTAAAAGAATTATGAACAGTACTTTGCATTGTTATTACCGCAGCAATACAAGCATAAAAGGGAGTTGTACTATGAAAAGCCCTTAATATAATTATACATATAAAAACTGAAATCGCAGTTTTTATATTTCTCATTCCGATTTTTTGCATTATGTTGCCTCCTGGTTATTTGTTGGTGTAGATATAGTAAAGTGAATTATAAAAAGATGGTATGTACATTTACTATGTTATCAAATCTGAATAAAATTGCAACTAAAAATTATATTTATGCATTGACAAGATGCAAAATTTAAATTAAACTAAGAAGAAATTATAAATTGTTTATAAAAAAGGAAGTACACTTTTAAGTTAGTCCTGTGAGACTAGGAAGGAGTATGATAATTATGCCATGTTTTTTTTGCTTTGCCAAATTTGAATTGAATACTATTAAATATAACACAGTTATTAATATTAACAATAAAACTGTATATATATTTTGTAGTTTGTTAGTAAATGTAATTAATATATTAATAAGGATAACGAAGGATTATTTTGATAATCTCTTTGTTATCCTTTATTTTATTAGGAAAATATTTTTAGTAATACAAATATAATTTTTCCTATGAATAAATATTATAAAAAAATGAATAAAAATTCAAGAAAGATATTGCATAATTTTAATCGGTAACATATAATAAGTAAAAAATAATCTAGTGATTTCAATAAAAAATTGAAATATGATCTAAAACATTATATATTAGAAAAATAAATGCAGTGCATTAATGCGTATAAATATTCATAGAAGCGTTCTGCTGTTTTTGAAAAAAATCATATGGGAGGATTTAAGATGAAGGGTAAGTTGATTTTAGAAAATGGAATAATATTTGAGGGTAATATATTCGGGTATTTAGAAGAAAGTGTAGGGGAAGTGGTTTTTAATACAGGGATGACTGGATATGAAGAAATTTTAACGGATCCATCTTATTATGGGCAAATTGTAACTATGACATATCCTCTTATGGGTAATTATGGGATTAATCTGGAGGATGTAGAGTCTAAGTCACCTAAGGTTAAAGGCTTTATTGTTAGAGAAAAATGTGATTATCCCAATAATTTCAGATGCGAAATGGATTTAGAAGGGTATTTCAAACAAAATAAAATAATAGGACTTGAGGGTATAGATACAAGAGCGTTGACGAAAATACTTAGAAATAATGGCACTATGAAAGGGGTTATTACCACAAAGGAATTATCCAAAAGAGAAATACAACAAAAATTGGCTGAGTTTAACAATACAGATGCTGTGATGAAGGTTACTACAAAACAAACTTATGTTATTGAAGGCTCTGGGGAACATGTGGCTATTGTAGACTTTGGGATAAAAGAAAATATAATACGTTGCTTTATGAAGAGAAATTGTAAATTAACAATATTTCCTGCGAATACACCGGCGAGTGAAATATTAAAGGTTGATCCGGATTTAATATTTTTGTCCAATGGTCCAGGAGATCCAGAGGATTTGAAGGATATAATTAAAATGTTAAAAGAAATTATAGGCAAGAAACCCATAGTTGGAATTTGTCTTGGGCACCAACTTTTAGCATTGGCTCTTGATGGAAGAACGGAAAAACTAAAATTTGGTCATAGAGGGTGTAACCATCCTGTTAAAGATATAAAAGAGAATAAGGTTTATATTACGTCACAAAATCACGGTTATTATGTAAGTGTACTTCCGAAAGAAATGGAAGTTACTCATGTAAGTGTAAATGATGGTACTATAGAAGGAATGAAACATAAGAGAATGTCGATATTTTCTGTTCAATTTCATCCAGAAGCTTGCCCGGGACCTAAGGATATAGAAAAAATTTTTGATGAGTTTCTATCAATGAAATAGAGTAGATGTTCGGAAAGCAATGAGAATGAGAAAATATACAGAAATGATTAATAATGAAAAATAGAGGAGGATTTATATGCCATTAGATAAAAGCATTAAAAAAGTACTTGTAGTTGGATCTGGTCCTATAATAATAGGTCAAGCTGCTGAATTTGATTATTCCGGAACGCAAGCTTGCCAAGCATTGAAAGAAGAGGGAATAGTGGTTGTGCTTGTAAATAGTAATCCGGCAACTATAATGACGGATAAAGAGGTTGCGGATATTGTTTATATAGAACCACTAACTATAGAGTTTTTGGAAAAGATTATTAAAAAAGAAAGACCGGATAGCATACTTTGTGGTATGGGTGGTCAAACAGGTTTGAATTTAGCTGTGGAACTGTCTGATAATGGTATTCTGGAAAAATATGAGGTCAGAGTAATTGGGACATCTATAGAAGCTATAAAAAAAGGTGAGGATAGAGAACTTTTTAAGAGTCTTATGCAGAAAATTAATCAGCCCGTTGTGGAAAGCTGCATTGTGACTGAAGTTGAAGATGGATTAAAATTCGCAAGGGAAATAGGATATCCTGTAATTGTGAGACCTGCCTATACGTTAGGTGGAAGTGGCGGAGGAATTGCTGAGAACGAGGAGGAATTAGTTGAAATCCTGGAACTGGGTTTACAATTAAGTTCTATCGGGCAGGTTCTTTTAGAAAAGAGCATTAAAGGATGGAAAGAAATAGAATATGAAGTGATGAGAGATAATTGCGGTAACTGTATCTGTGTATGTAATATGGAAAATATAGATCCGGTTGGGATACATACCGGAGATAGTATAGTTATCGCTCCTAGTAAAACTCTGTCTGATAAGGAATATCAAATGCTTAGAAGTGCATCCATAGACATTATAAACAGTGTAGGTATAGAAGGTGGTTGTAATGTTCAACTTGCACTCCATCCTAAAAGTTTTGAGTATGCAGTTATAGAAATCAATCCAAGAGTAAGTAGATCCTCCGCGTTAGCATCTAAGGCTACTGGTTATCCCATTGCGAAAGTGGCGGCGAAAATAGCTCTAGGATATGCCCTGGATGAGATAAAAAATGCAGTTACTCAAAAGACCTACGCTTGTTTTGAGCCATCCCTAGATTATGTGGTGGTAAAAATTCCAAAGTGGCCCTTTGATAAGTTTCAGGCAGCGAATAGAGTTTTAGGCACAAAGATGATGGCGACTGGTGAAATAATGGCAATCGGAAGTAATTTTGAGGCTGCTCTATTAAAAGGAATTCGTTCTTTAGAAATTGGAAAGTATTCATTACAATACGAGGCCTTGGCTGAAAAAAGTTTGCAAGAATTGAAAGAAAGGGTTATGGCGCCGGATGACGAGAGGATATTTCATTTAGCTGAAATGCTTAGACGTCGCTATTTGGTTGAAAAAGTTTCAGAAATTACGGGAATAGATAAATTCTTTGTGAATAAAATTAAGTGGATAGTAGACGAAGAAGAAAAAATAAAAAACTCTACCCTGGGAGATATGAGTAAAGAATGGTTGGAATTGTTAAAGAAAAAAGGATTCTCTGATAAAGGGATTTCAGATCTATTAGGTGTTAGTCCAAATGTGATTTGCGAACTTAGAAATATATGGAATATAAAACCAGTTTATAAGATGGTAGACACTTGCGGAGGAGAATTTGAAGCTTTGTCCCCGTATTACTACTCAACCTATGATGAATATGATGAGGTGGAGGTAAGTAACAGAAGAAAGGTTATGGTGATAGGGTCAGGACCAATACGAATAGGTCAGGGAATTGAGTTTGACTACGCATCTGTTCATAGTGTAATAGCCCTTAGGAAACTAGGGATAGAGACTATAATAGTAAATAATAATCCGGAAACTGTAAGCACGGACTTTAATATTTCGGATAAACTATATTTTGAACCATTAACAGAGGAGGAAGTTTTAAACATTGTTGAAAAAGAGCATCCAGATGGAGTTATACTTCAGTTTGGAGGTCAAACGGCTATTAATCTCGCTAAATTTCTAAGAGAAAAAAACATACCTATATATGGAACTAAACCTGAGCAAATAGATGCGGCGGAGGATAGAGAAAAATTTGATGCTCTACTGGAAAAATTAGATATTAATAGACCTAAGGGCAAAGCGGTTTGGAATTTGCAAGAGGGGTTAAATGAGGCTAAAATAATAGGTTATCCAGTTTTGGTTAGACCCTCGTATGTCTTGGGTGGACAGGGGATGGAAATTACTTATTCAGAGAAGGAATTGGAGCATTATTTATTGAATGCTTTTGAAAAGGATAAGAAAAATCCTGTTTTAATAGATAGATATTTACTAGGTACAGAAATAGAAGTTGATGCGATTTGTGATGGGGAAGAAATATTAATACCTGGTATTATGGAACACCTAGAGAGGGCGGGGGTTCACTCTGGGGATAGCATTACAATATATCCAAGCCAAAACATATCACACGATATAAAAGCAAAAATATTAGAATATACTAAGAAAATAGCAATGGGACTAGAAGTAATAGGTATGATAAATATTCAGTTTATCGAATTTGAAAATGAATTATATATAATAGAAGTTAACCCAAGAGCTAGTCGTACAGTTCCTTATATTAGTAAGGTTAGTAAAGTGCCCATAGTGGAACTTGCAACAAGGGTTATGCTAGGAGAAAAGCTAGCGGACTTAGGATATGGTAGCGGAGTTTATAAGCAACCGAAATTGGTGTCTGTTAAGGTTCCGGTATTTTCAACTCAAAAACTTCCTGAGGTTGAGGTGTGTCTTGGGCCGGAAATGAGATCCACGGGAGAAGTGCTAGGAATTGGGAAAAATTTTGAAGAGGCATTATACAAAGGGCTTATTGCATCTGGGATGAATATTAAAAAAGAAAGCGGATTTATTCTGGCCACAATAAACCCACAAGATAACCAGGAATTTTTTTATATAGCCAAGGCTTTCAGTGAACTGAATTATAAATTTATAGCGACTAAAGGCACGGCTAAGCTATTGAAAGACAATGGTATTGATGCATTAGAGGTTAAAAAAATCGCAGAAGGGACTCCTGATATCATTGATGTGATAAAGGGCAGACAGGTGGATCTGGTTATAAATACACCTACTAAAGGAAATGACTCTAAAACGGATGGGTTTAGAATTAGGAGGACGGCGATTGAAAGTAATGTTGGAATTATCACTTCTTTAGATACTGCCAAGGCTATTGTGGACCTTATGAAGAAAAAAGTTGTTAGTGGGAATTTAGAAGTGTTTAACATTGTAGAACAGTGAATAAATAGTTTAAAAGAAAAAACGTAACAGGCGAGATGCGGTTCTTTCTGAACTTTGGATATATCAATCGCTTAAAAAGAATGGCTATTCGGATGTGAATAGCCATTCTTTTTAGGTGCGCCCAGCATGGGCGCAATCTTATGGGTGAAAGTCCCTAGCA
>CAYXOL010000022.1:0-72851 GCA_964467165.1 uncultured Clostridium sp. | reverse complement strand
TTGCCAAGAAAGAGTACTTTTTATTCTGTTTACACAAAATTATTTACAGGCTCTAAAAGAGCCTCCACTATCTTTAGTTCTCAATTTTCGCCTGCCGGATGGCATGGAAAAATTGGTGAAGGAACTTTGGCTGACGCTATCTTAGATAGAATAGTTCATGATTCTTATACTATATTTATTGATGGTGAAGACTCTATGCGTAAACGTAAGGGGATTCAAGAATAATCACACTCATTACTAGATTTCATGCTACCTTGTTACCATTTTTTTTGTTGCTGGCTCATCCTGTAACAAGGTGGCTCATTTTTCAGCATACATGTGGCTCAACATAGAGCGGATTGACGGCTCAAACCCAACGAAATATTCACCAACTTTCAGGTATCAACCCGTTTTCGTCCCACCTATACTTAGTTGCATTAACATACTTGCCATCTTATATAGCACTAGTAGTTATCACAAAAATAACTTTACTTTGACTAATAAAAATTTATCTAACAAGGATTTTTCTCTACAATAGCTTTTGTTATTCTTGCTTTTAAATAATCTTTTAAATTGCTTTCTGCTTCTATTACATTAACAAACTCTTCCAATTTGCATAATACTAAAAGCTTTTGATTAAGTGCCCCAACACACACATCAATAGCAGCTTTCGTGTAACCAGAAACAGAAATAAATATCCCAGCTGCATTTGAGCGACCATGTAATCGAACTAAGTGCCTTGACACATCTCCAACATCAACATTTGAACTTAGCCACTTCATTTCAACTAAATAAATTTGCCCATCTATTTCTATAGCTCCATCTATTTGCTCAACTATTCCTTCTTTGTTATCTCCATTTATAGTAAATGCCTCTTTAATTAATACCCCGAAGTGATCAAATAAATCGTTTAATACTTTTTCTAACTTTTTACCTCTAAGCTGAGGGTTCTTTTCTCCAAACAAGATATATAGTTCATTCTTAATTCTTTGTAAATTTTGCTCTTTTATTTGTATTTGTCTGATTTTTTCTTGATGTTCTTTTTGTTTTTGAATTCGTTCTAATTCAACAACTTCTTTCATTCTAGTAAAAGAGTCCTTTACGTTTACAACTTGTCTTATTTCTGAAATTAATCCTTTAGCCTTTAAAATGTCAGTCTCCCAACAAGCAGAAAAATTCTCATATTCAATTACTCTCTTGATAATTTCCCTTCGCTCTCTAAGGTACTTGTCCCCTTTTTCATTTAACCGTGTTAAAATGCCTCTAGTAATTTCATGCTTATATATTTTATCACGATTGTTATTTACAATTAATATATAGTCATTCATTAATTTATCACTAACGCCTGCTCCCTTGAAAAAGAGTATAACATCTTTTTTTGAACGACATAACATAGGTATCGCACTAATTAACAAAGATAATAATTCAGGTGGATAATGAAATGCTTCTTGCAGTAGCATGTTACTCACTCCTTTTAATCATTTATTGCTTTTCGTGTTCTTTTGTAGTTTTTCTCTTACACAACCTATTTATTATTAAAAGATTATATATTTTACTTATTAGTTTCACCATTGGGAATATCCTGTCCCGATCCTAATTATTGCTATTTCATTTATATTCATCATACCATCTACATTTTCTTTATAAAACTCATTCATACAAACCAAGCAAAATGCTGTCTATTCTAATTATTTATAAACACTGATCCAATTTTTCACGCTCATACTCAATTAAGTTACTTGCTAGATTATTTTTATTTAATTTTATAAATTCAATAACTTCATCCTCAATTAAATTTTCAGGAATTTTTGACTCTAATAAGCGAATGGTACTTGCTGGTATTCCAAATTCAACTAAAATTGATAGATTTTCTCTAATAAAATCATTTTCCAGCTGTTGAACAAAATAACTATAGGACCCAGCACGTTTAGCATGTTTTTCGCAAACCAATCGTTGTATACTATCAATAACATGAAATGCTTTCGGAATAGTAAATTGAAACCAATGCCTATATATATGGAACGCTTCCTCTACGGCTTTATCATAATAATTTTGTTTTCGTTCTTGTGTAAGTACTTTAACTTTATCTACTTTATTTTTATAAATATCGTTGACAATATCCATTATATTTTTATTCATTCTATATTTATTAAGATATAATACTAATTGTTTGAGTGACATTACACCATGATGACTATTAAAATCAAACAAATTATTTTCTGCAAGTCCAAGGATGTAATACATCTTATCCCAATTAGGTAATTTGGTCCATGCAATGTTCTGGTATTGTTGCGTTTTAATATCTTTTTCCAATGCATAAAAAATATTCATTTGCCCCTTAATAGAAACACCATTACGTTTAATAATATCGAGCAATTCGTGTTGAATTTTATACAATTCATTATATCTTTCTAAAGTTGTGTCCTTTATTTCACCTGAAGGGATATTTATTAAAATTTCATCGGTAATAACTTCCGAATCTTGTTCATAAAAAGGAATGTCTATTATAATTTCTTCCTTTGATGGTGGAATAGAAAAATTATATATTTTCCCTATATAATGCTCCATTAAACGCCCAGATCTTCCTTTTATATTGCTATAATCAAAAAAATCTATATCTCTGCCACCTTTTTTCCCATCTAACAATACAACATTCTTTGCACTTGTGTTAACCCCCTCAATTATCGTAGACGTACAGAAAATACAGTTCAATAGCCCCTTATTAAAATAGCGTATAATAGAACTTCCTATATGCTTTTGTAGTGAACCATCATGAATAGCTATTCCATATTGTAATTCTTTTGCAAGACTCCAATTAGAGGATATATTTTTACTAATCCATTCAATTAGTGGCACTCTTGTTGTTGGAACTAATTTTTTATCCACTAAGTAATCAAAATAAGCTTTCGCAAATCTTCTTGCTCTGGAAGGAGAAGAACAATAGATAAGTGTCTGTTCCTTTTGTAATGTTTCTAATAATGTACACAATATAGAAACTTTCTGTTTATCATTTTGTATTTCCGAACTAACCCAATTAATTTTTTTATGTAAATCTATTACATTACAATCAACCAAAGAAAAATTTGACTTGTAAAAAATCGCATTATATTTTTCAGCAAATCCTGGAGATATACCATCAATATTAGGACCAAGCAAATAAAATTTACTATTGAAATTACCTACTATTTTTAAAAATGCATTATTCAAAGTGTCAGCCCTATCATCTGATCTTTTTAAACTCAACTTATAAAATTCGTCTATTATCAGGTAATCAATATGTGGAAGTAACCCATACTCCATAACACGTTCAGCTGTCAAAAGAAAAAGATTTCCTTTTTTAATAGATGCAGGTTGCGATGTTCTAACAATAATCTTGTATTGGTTACTATACTTACGCAATTTCAATCTAGTTTCATCCAATAAAGCAAGTGTTGGTTGTATAATAACAATATTTTTATATTTATTTGATGCAACTAATTCTTCAATTAAAAGACTTTTACCAAAACTAGTTGGTGCACTAGCAATAACATTTTTTCCCTGTAAAATATATTCTAACAACTTTTTTTGTTCTTTGTGCAAATATGTATTTTGTAAATTATTTGACATATAATGTTTTTGACGAATTAAATCCGAAAAAGATTCAAGTACCAAATCGTTGCTATTTTTTTGAATATAAGGATAAAATCCGATTGCCTCAATAATATCTGCCCACATAGGATATGTATCTTTACAAACCTTCTCCCAACTATCAAGAATGTGAATTACAATTCTTCTTGCCTCAAATTCGTCCGCTTCAGAACCACTTACCAGTAACTTAGAACAATTTATAACCAGCTCAAAACTTTCTTCATACGTGAAATATTCCAATCTATCAATTTTCGATATAATTTCTTCCATAGTTATTCACCTCACATATTCTGCATATGCCAAAGCCTTTCATGAAGCCTAGTAATTAGCTCTTTTTTATTATTTATTGGAAAAAGCATAAGTACGATATTTAACTGTTTCTTAAGTGGATGACTATTTTGTTGATCAAAATAATCCTTTAATTCTCTAACATTCTTTTCATGATACAATATTGCGTCACCACAACTTATATCAGTAAATATATTATAAATATCATGTGGATAAATACATAGTAATGGAATATTTATAATATTTATTTTATCTTTTAATTTATTACAATCAGTTAATTTTTTTATCCATTCTTCCCTTTGTGGTATGGAATTATTCTGCAAATTTTTTTTAATTATTATGCACTGCTCATCTAAGTAATCTTTATTAAAATGTGCCAATACGTCTTCTGTTAATTCCTTTACCCCACGCTTACTATTTGTGTAAAATTTACTTTCACCTAGCCACAGAATTTTATCTTCAGGTGAAATATGAACAACATCAAACCCATGAGCTGGAACACCGGCAGCATCCTTAAAATATACTTTAGAAACCAAAGGAATAGTTTTCTTAAAGTCTCTTAAAAGAAGATGTAATAATAGTTCACCAAATTCACCTCTTCTAGCTCCACTAGTTTTTTGCACTTCTTCTATAACACTCTTATCATTATTTAAATAATACCTTCTCATTAAATCATAATTTTTTATCTTATATATACATTTTGCTGCATCACGCAACTTTTCCACAGCATTATTTTGAGGTATTTCTGGATTTTCATAACTAGCATAAACGTACTCTGGAATAGTATTTATAATAGCACTTGATAGTTCTTCAAGCATATATCTCGGTTTACCTAAATCATCTATATCCATGTCAACCATAAATGAATTAAGATCAGCTTCTTCAATTTTCAAAAGAATAATATTTTTTTTATCAAAAATTTTTGATGATATAAAATCACCTCCTAAATTAAATACTATTTATATAACACTCATAAAAATCCACAGCTCTAATACGTTGAAGATTTAACTGATTATATTCATGTAAATCAACGTATAAATTTTATTGCTCTTCAAACTCTACATTTCTACTACAGTACACTTCTGATAATTCTTTGTATCTTTCTAATAACTCATGCTTCTGATCTAAGCTATTTTCTAATTCATTTATTTCTTCTTTTAAGCTATCTATATCACATAAGTCCACATCGTTATCTTCTTGTAAATGTTTGATTTCATGTTTTTTTTTCTTCAATCTCTTCTTCCATACCTGTTATTATTTCTTCTAAATTAATTTCTTTTAATTCTTTGTATTCTGATCTTTCTTGTTCCTCAAACTCAATTTCAAATTGTTTCCATCCGCCCATTTATTTCCTCCCCATACTTTTAAATAAGAATACCCCTTGGTAGTTTTTAATCTATTTTGTCTAAATATGTATAATTTCACTACTTATATACAATATTACTCCTTATATGTAGAGAATACAATCCTTATAAACGATTCAATTATATTTACTTTTAAATGTCTAATCTAATACTATAGCAAACAGTCTGTCAAACCCTATATGAAATCCACCAATGAAGTTTGCCTTGTATATGTAATTGTACTAATTTACATCAATATTAATGTTAAACTCGGAACTTCACTTGCTATAATCCCACGGGAAGACGAAATTAATGACCTCTCAAAGTCAAACAATAAACCCGATGTAGTGGATGTTAAGTATGCTATGGAAAGAAATAATAAGTCTATCCTAAGGCTTTTGATAAGAATCCACATTCTTATCCTTTTCTTGAAAAGGTAATATAGAATTGTTAAGCAATAAGATATCGAAATTACCAAAATCCAGATTCACTTTTGTGAGGAGATAGAAAACCTAATAAATGTCTTACAAACTACTTCAGCTAAAATGAAAAATTCGGTTAGTAAAGCACCCACTAAAAAAAGAATTAAATAGTAACGAAAATCCTATTACATACATTGCAATATATTTTTTTTTCATATTTTGTCCACATTTATTGCCTTTTTCTGATTTCCTGTTATTGTACATAATATTGTTCTTCATAACATCAACTATAATACCAATATTCTACAAACATACTTATTTCCCCCTAAGTTAAGTTAGGATTAAATAATAACTCCGCGATATTGCTCCCATGGATATTAACTAATTTCGAAGAAATACCTGCATTACTGTCCCCCCCCATACATAACGAATATAGCCCAGCAGTGTTCACATTTATAAAAAAAGAGCATTCCTGCTCCATAAAACTAATTCTTGTGAACATCATAGTTCAATTAAAAAAGCCCAAGGTCTCCCTTGGGGCTTCTATGTATTTTTATAAAATATAATATTTCAAACTAAAATAATAACTTTAACATTAATGATTAATAACAAAACAATCCTGAAAAGAAACCTGCAACGCTTCCTATTGCGCCACCTACAGCAGCTCCTGTTCCTCCACCTACAGTTGCACCGAAAAATGTTCCCAACGGCCCAACAAAACTTCCTCCTAGAGCAGTTACACCACCTACTACACTTCCGCCTATAGAAGCGCCCCCAGTTCCACCTATCATTGCTCCTGATACTGCATTTCTTAATCTATCATTCATTTCTGACATTTTAACTTCCTCCTTTGGATATGCTTATTGTATAATAAGTATATCCAATGAAGTATCTCCTAAACATGTCTTGTAAATTTTTTTATCCACATAAATTTTTAGTTAATTTCCTATATATCATATTTCCGTTTTAACACAACTTCTTTCAATCAACTCAAAAAAATTCCACTTAAACTTTATCACTCGGTCTTGAATGATAACATCTTGATAATTCGTTGTATCTTTGGAATAGTTCACGTTTCTCGTCTAATAATTTTTGGAATTTTTTTATTTCCGCTCTAACTGTAACTTCTTCTGTCGACTCATAGTTTTTGTTATTTTTACATCTAATTAATAATTCTATATTCTGTATTGTTTCCTCTAACTTCATTTCATCTAATTGTAAGTATTCTATTCTTTCTTGTTTTTCTAACTCAACTTGAAATTCATAAATTCTAGCCATTAATATCCCCCTATTTTCATTAGAATCTTACACCTACTTAAATCACAATGCTATTCACTTTACTCTAATTATTATAATAAAGATTTTTTACCTAATTATTCATAATATTACTACATGTACATAATAAATACAATATCGTTACAATTGATCAATGTTTATTTTCTTCTCAGTACCGATCTCATAAATACTTTCATATATTGACTCAAGTATTTAATCACCCTTACTTTTTTGCTATTTTTTAAATATTCAATTATATATTATATATTTGAATGAAGGTGTATCTAGTGTATAAATTTAAAATATATAGGAGGTTTTAACATGTCAAAAGGTATTTATTGTGTGAATAGTATTAATGATAATCAAACTGTTATGGAGATTGCTTTTGATGATACTATAAAAATCAAAAAATCAACTCCAGCAAAAAGGGTTGATGTAGTTACTATAAAGATTATTAAGGAGTCAAGCGTCTTATATAAAGGTAGAAAAGTTGGTTCTCCTGCAGACGCTTATAGTCTTATTAAAGATTTTTTTAATTGCGCGGATCGAGAACAATTATTTGTATGCTCCTTAGATACCAAAAACGTACCGCTAACCATTAACTTATGTAGTATAGGAACACTCAATACAGCTTTAATCCACCCACGGGAAATATATAAGAGTGCTATTCTAAGTAACGCTGCTAGTATTATCTTATATCACAACCATCCATCAGGTGATCCAAAAGCCTCAAAAGAAGATATTAGTATAACTCTCAGACTTAAAGAATGTGGTAAGTTACTTGGTATAGAACTGGTAGACCATATTATTGTAGGGGATGGCAACTTTATAAGTCTTAAAGAAAAAGGAATCTTATGATTAATAATAAATTTAATTTAATAGTAGCCTTCCCACTATAATATAGGACATAAAAATAGCAAAAATTTATGTAGGATACAAAATAGATCTATCTAAAATAGATGAAAGGTGCTCAAATGAAAGAAAGTAATTCAAATCAAACTAAATTTCCATGTACGATATATGGGTTATGTTGCAAGTATATTAGTAATATACTTGAATTAATTGAATTTGATAATGGTTACGATACATGTACTTGTTTGGTAAATAATCTTTGTTCTATATATGACCACAGGCCACAAATATGCCAAGTTGATATGATGTTTGAAAAACTTTTCACTTATATGGATAAAAGTACATTCTACTTAGAAAATCTAAAAATCTGTAAGACAATTCAAAATAAGCATAGATAGATTACCTTATAGATCAATGCATAAAGTTACATATTAAGTAAATTTGTCAAAAGGAGGTGAATATATAATGCCATTTCCATTAATATTAGCTGCACTAGCGCTTGCGTCTACAAGTACTGTAGCCGCAGCTGGTACTGCGACTGCATTAGCTCTTGCTGCAACTTCAACTACTGCGACAGTATCAGCAATTCCAGTTGTTGGTTCAGCTATTGCCATAGCTGTTACAACAGCTGCTACAGCAGCAGGTACTACAGCAGCTATTACTGCTACAACAATAGGTACATCCTTAGCAACTGCTGGAACTTTAGGATCAATAACAACATCATCTGCTACAATTGCAGGTAATACAGTTGTGCTAAACGCCGCGAATGAAGTAAGAAGATCTTATGTTAGTAAACTATAAAAGAAAATTAACTAAGTATAGGGAGGACGTCAATATAAATGACGTCCGTTCTTATTATATATTCAGTTTTCGTACCTTTTTAAATATCGTAGTTTTTTATATGTGGATACTAATTAATATTCTATAGATATACATTATATTTAAATATAATTGTATTATCTATCTTTAATATCAAAGTTTCCTTAAATAATAAAATTATTATCTCACATTACACTGATAATATAATTTGAAATGTCCCAAAATTTAAAATTTAATAGTTGTATTAATGCTGTAATAAAGTTAAATTATATATATGTTAGAATACGATTTTAAGTCTGAATTTCAATAATCTACAACTTAAAAATTAAATTTTTTTCAGGATACAACTCTAACAAAACAATCTATTAATCTTTCATAATTAAAATATAAAAGGTAGGAATCTAAGATGAAAAAAAGTCCCGATAATAAACCAAAATATAAAAAGAACTTTAGAAAAGAAATTAAAATAAATTACACTCATTATGAATTTATGAAAAAATATAACCAAGGTACTATAAATAAAAACACGTTTAAAGTAATAATGCCTTTTTTAAACTATTTTGATATTGATAAAAAGGACCTAAAACGTGAAAATACTGAAGAATTAGAATATGAGATACAATATGATATTGCTGATTTATTATCTATAATGATGAAAAATTTTACACAGAATCCGTTATATGATCTACGATCAGGTAATAATAAAATTACTTCTAGTACAATTTCACAATATAACAACTATATTATTAACGACATAAATAATCTCCCGGATTATTTAAAACTTTTTATTAAGAATAATGAAAATTTCAAATATAACTACACATTGGCTAAATTTATACCTATATTGCTAGATAGACTTAGTTTACTGTTTGCTACCATATCATTATATAGTAACTCTAACGCTGGTAATGTTTTAACTGATCTAATCTCTGAGATTGATCAGTGGATTGATAATTATTTTACCCATGCTTCTGAACTTAATCATTACAAAAATAATACTCAAATACCCATTTTAAATTTCGACTCTTTAAATCAATTCAATGCTCAAAATGATTTAGGATATTCGATAGATAACATATTGAAAGAAGGTTTTCAAAGATTTCATAGAGATAAAAATTCTGAGTTTGACAGCAGTATGCCAATTGATCTATTTAAAGAAATTATGAATTGTAACAACGAAGATGTAACTGAAGATGAAATAAGGAGCACTTATACCAATTTTCTTAATTCTATTTATGCTTCTCCAGAATTATTAAAAAAACAACTAGATGATTATAAAAGCTCAGAAAAGTTAATTGATGAACTTCAAGATAATTTAAACCCAGTTTTTTTCATGAAAAACAAAAAAAACTACATTAAATTTTGTATAAATGAATTAAATAGAATTTTTTTTGATTATAAGCGAGGCATTACTATAAATAATAATATTGATAATAGAAATGTTGCACGATTCATTGAAAAATTAAACTCTTGTGATGCTGATAAATTTGAACGAACAGTAATAAAATCGGCAAGAGAACTTTATAGTCTTAAATTAGAGGAAATTAACTTAAAATATGAGTTATATAAAAGTGTTATAAATAAAGACCCAAATAACAGTTTAAAACCAATAAGAGAACATCTGGATTCCGCTCTGGGACAAACTTTGTTACTTATTTTAAATAAAGAATATAATTTTTCTAACCTTACTAAACAAAAAATCAAATGATAATATATTTTTTTAACCATTAATTTTCATTAATGGTTTTTTTTATGTTCTCCATTGTAAATTCTATTTAATCCAAGTAGTGAATTTTATAAAAGATTTTTATATACTACTCTTACAACAAGAATAAAAAGGGGGAACTAAAAATGCCTACTCAAATTAAATCACAAATAAGGACTACAAAGCCAAACGATTCATGTACTCAAGATATTGATTCTAAAGAAAATAAAACTATCAATCCAGTTGAATTTCTAAATGAGAAATCTGCAATTAACCCAATTGAATTTCTTGATAGAGAAACTAAAATAAATCCTGTAGTTTTTGGTAAAATAGCGCCAAAAAATAACATTCTTAAAGGTATTAATACAATTAATAATCCTAATATTAATTCTAAAAACGACACAGCCTTTTTAGTAGGTATAAACGGCCATTTATATTCGAATGATCAAGGAATCATCATGGAGCTTAGCAATTTCAATGTTATACCCAAAAATTTTATAATCAGTGATGACGGACTACATCAAAGCACATCCTATGTAATAACATGTGTTTTAGAAAACGATTTCGAAGAAAAAACAATCTGTATTTCAGCTTATTCACTACGTGATTTTAATTGGATAATAAACCAATTAAGTCTCAAATACTATATCGCATCCTACAGTAATGCATATACTATGTTTAGCATATATCTATCAAAACAATTCTTAAAAATAAAACCCGAATATAAATATGATATGGTTGGATGGAAATATTTAAATAATAAATATGTATATTTACATGGTCTTGGAGCGATAGGAAGTTCCAACAAAAATCTTAAAGGAAGTGTAGATAAAAAAATAGAAATAGATGAGTCCCTAAATGCATATACGTCATTTGAGCGCTCTCTAACGTTGCTTAACATGAGTAATAACATTGAAAAAACACTACCACTTTTCTTATATTCTCACTTGGCTATTATGAAAGAAATATTCACTATATCAGAAGTGGAGCCTAAGCTATTGCTCTGGGTATATGGATTAACTGGCTCTATGAAAACGAGCGTCTGTAAGATATTTTTTAATATTTTTAATAGGCAAAGTAGACCAATAATTTCAGCTACATTTAAAGATACATCATCTGCATTTGAGATAAAAGCGTTTGAATATAAAGATAGTGTCTTATTACTAGACGACTACCATCCAACTACATCATCTACTGAAAAGAAATCTATGGAGGCACTCGCATCTCATGTCCTCCGCATGTATGGTGATGGAATTACGAAATCTAGGGCGACCAAGACAATGTGTAAGCAAAAAGAATCCCCCCCTAGAGGTCTTTGCGTAATAACTGGAGAGGATAAACTTGGTGGTGAGTCAACTGTAGCAAGGTACATTGGAATAGAGGTTTGCACTAATGAATATAAAACAGATATTTTATCTTTTCACCAAAAAAATCCATTAATCTTTTCTACGCATCTTTACTATTTTATTAATTGGATTAGTGATAATTTCAAAGAAATATCTGCATTCATCAAAGCTAATTTTGAAAATTATAGAAATACTTCTAGTCGTTCTTTCAAGCATAAAAGGCTTAGCGACTCATATGCTATCTTGCAGATTACCGCTAACCTACTTATTGAATATTCAGTACAGATAGGGTACTTAGATCCTACTAATGTTAATGCTAAATCTAATGAGTGGAGTAATATTTTGCTACAAGTAATCAGAGTACATGAGCAATCAAATGTTGAAGACGACCCCGCTATTATGTATTTAAAAGCAATTGGAGAAATGATATCTAGTAATAAATGTGTTCTACTCTCAAAAGATGATACTAGTATTAATAAATCAAATGTATTAGGCTACGAAGACAATGAATTTTACTATTTAATACCTGGAACGGCTTTTGGTTTAGTAAGAACTTTTTGGAAAGGACAAGGTCTAGAATTTCCTGTTTCCAATGAACAGTTAAACAAAGCTTTAGATATTTTAGGCGTTATAAAAACTGAAAATGAAAGTGGGAAAATTAAACGCACTATAAAAGCTACTTTAGGTAAATTAGGAAGAAAAAGATATCTAACTATATCTATAAAAAGAATGACTGATATATTAAATAATATGTAGTTTATAATAAGGGGGCATAGGGGCTTATTGACTAAACTGCTGATAAATAGGGTCTTTATAAGCATATATTAAAAATATAATAGGGGCAATATTAGGGGCATATAATTTAAAATTAGTAAAATTTCATTACCCTAAGTTATATCTTACAGTTATGCCTAAATAGACTTATATCTCTAAGTGTAAATACTAATCATTTTCTATATATGACTGCTATAAATAAAAAATGAATTGAATTCTAGGAGGTACCAATATGGAAAACATATTAATTATAGAAGAAATCTTCACAGTTTCAGAAACAGCTGCCTATTTAAAAGTTGGTAAAGTAACTGCATATAGCCTATTCCACTCAACCGGATTTCCCTATTTTCGTGTAGGACGCTCTTTGCGTATCTGCAAAACTGACCTTTTAAAATGGGTAAAATCTAATTTAAGTAAAAAATAAAACCTATAACCATCTATCTGTAAATGTAAATATTAATGTCTCCTATAATACTAGGAGACATTAACCCAATAAAAATATAAAGGAGGCTTAATATGGATGGTTCAATTCACGACTACTTAAATAAAAGAGAAAAGAAACAATACTATGTATCTTATAGAGTACATGATCCTATCTCTGGTAAAAAGGTTCAAAAAATAAAAAGAGGATTTACTACAAAAAAAGCTGCTCAGGAATATTTGAACTCTACACTATCATCAATTTCCAGTGGAAACTATATATCTCCAAGTACTTTAACCTTTGGTGATTACTTATTGAGTTGGCTTTCTACACATTCACAATCGCATTTGGGACAGTCCACTTTTGAAAGTTATCAATGTCAAATTAAAAAACATATAATTCCTAAACTTGGTTCAATTCCATTGCAAAAACTTGTGGCATTGCACCTAAAAGAATTTTATAATGAACTTCTAACGGAAGGTCGACTATACGGGGAGGGTGGCTTATCATCAAGAACTGTACAATATATTCATAGAATAATAAGCGAATCACTAACGCATGCTGTTAATGATCAACTAATTCCAAAGAATGTTTCAAAGTCTGTCCCTCCAATTAAAGTTAGAAAATACAGAGGTGAAGTTTATACCTTTGATGATTTACAAAAGCTCTTTACAGTCATTAAAGGCTCTGAAATTGAATTAGTTATTATTTTAGCTTCAGCATTGGGTCTTAGACGAGGTGAAATCTTAGGAATGTCTTGGGATCAAATAGATTTTAATAATAGAGTCCTAAATATAAATAGGCAATTAATTAGGACAGAAACAGGATCAATTTTTACCTCGCCTAAAACAGAAAATAGTAATAGAATGATTCCACTAGCAGATAATATAGCAGAAATTCTAAAAGAGCATCAAAATAAACAAGAAATATCAAAGACTCAATTATGTGCTGAATATCACGACAATAAGCTTGTAATATGCCAGTATAATGGAGATCTAATCCCTCCTGATAATGTAACTAAGAGTTTCAATCGTATACTCAAAAAGAATAATCTTAAGAAAATTAGATTCCATGATTTGAGGCATTCCTTCGCAACTCTTATGTTAGAGCAAAACCAATCTTTAAAAATAGTATCTGAACTTTTAGGGCATACCTCAATTAAAACTACAGCTGATATTTATAGCCATGCTCTTGATAGTTCAAAACGAAAAGCTAATACGGTTATAGATACTATGTTATTTGGCGACAAGTAATATGGTGTCTATTCCTTTATTAAGTTTAAAATATGTACCATTATCCGTTTATATACTATTTTTGCACTATCAATTAAAGTAAAGATTCCAACATCTTTATTTGTTCAGAAACTTCCACACTAAAAGGTAATGACTTCAGTTTAGCAATCATTTCTAGAATCTTCCTATTCTGTTCAATCACATTTGTCTGTTTTTTTAATATAGTAATATATGATTCTCTTTCAGCGTTTTCTATATCTAAGTCCTTATTTTCTAATTCCATATCTAAAAGCTTCCTAGCCTTTTCCACAGTATCTAGATCTGCTCTTGAATCTACTATAATTAGTAATGCTTCGATCTCTAATCCCTCCCTAAATATTCTTCTAGCACTACTAGTTTTATTTGCCTTAGAAGTTGGTGTAAATTTTTGAGAATCTAATGCTAATCTATCAATCATTTCTTGATGTGATACATCAGCGTCTTTAAAAGTCTCATAATATTTAACAAAAGTCTTTTTACCTATTGAATTTAATAGTGTTCCCACATCTGTCTGTTTCATATATAACACTCCCCATTTAATTATTATACCTTTATAATAAAGCAAACTTGTGATATTAGATATAGGCAGGATAAACTTGCTAACAACTGTAACCAGCCACTTTAGCGGCTAATCATTAATTGTTAGCCGGTCCATTTCTTGCAATTTATTGTTAACCAAAAAAGGAATTTTTATGCAGCACTGTTTCCTAATAATTATTTGCAAACTATTCATTTCTTAATATAACTTTTGAATTTTGCTGTTCTAGTCTACAATGAATAATATGTAGACTAGATCTCACTTCTCACATCTGTCTACACCATCTTTAAGCGAAATGTGCATAGTTTTTTTTAAAAAAATATATAACCATGGCCATACATTTATAGGATGTAAACAAATAACTATAGCTATAGGCGATACAACTAAAATGTGAACCTTGATTAATAAATGAGCTATATTGAGAAATAAAACATGAATAATGCCATTGATAATTAAGAATAGAACATAAAAAAATATTATAATTTACTATTTTATACATAAGTGCTAAAATTATATTATTGAAATTATTCTTAGTTAAGATGGATTAGTAAACAACTGCGGTGCTAATGGTTATCATAAAATCTTACCGATGAATAGTAATTTGTAAAGATGGAGGGAAAATATATGAAATGCGCTAATTGTGGTAATGACAATCCCAAAACATTGCATGATGAAGGGGATACGTTTTATTGTTCATTATGTTGCCATAGGACACAAACTGTCACGGGGCAGGATGACTTGATTACATGTTCCTACTGTGGAAGATTAAGAGATCGAAAATCTTTTCAATGCATGTGGTGCAATAGTACTATTGGACAAAATAACCCACCGACGAAAGAAGATTATGAAGAAGTGGATAATCTTCTGACAGAGTTTGAGGAAAATATGGACAATTCAAATATTCGATACTGGAAGTTGCGAGGTAAAAAGAAGCAATAAGTTGAATCGCAACATGTTTAGATGAACTAGACGACAAATTCCAATATAAGTTGAGTATTATAAATAGTAATTTGTATGGATAATAGGTATAATTTCAAATCAGAATTTGAATGGAGTGATAGTATGAAAATCAAAAAAAATATAGCACCAATTCTAGCAGCATTCTCCTTGAATATCGTTAGTGCTTTATTAAATAATAAAAATCCTGAAAATACTTCTAGTGCAGTAAGTGAGCCAGAAGAAATGTTTGGTGGACTCCAACAAAGTGAAATTGATGAGCTAGTGAATACTACATATAAAGGCATAAAAGCAGATATTAAGGGTGATACACTGGTACACTGGTATATTGGTATAAGTCTAATTCTGGAAAACGTAATGGTGTGACTCTTACATTTGATGCAACAGGGGAACTAATTGTCTACCTTGGAACTGGTTCATATTTTAATGCAGGTTCACCTCGTGCTTTTACTGAAAAGTTAAGGGCGAAGATTAAATAAACAAATTCCAATTTATCGGATACATTCTAGGGTCAACCTGAATTGCTTCGCATGTTTCATATTACACGTCTCAACATTATAACCTAATAATCCCTCAGAATACAGAATTATTCGAAATATGTTTAAAGCAGCTTTTGATAACCAACAATATAGACTAAATTAAACAATTTTTAAGACATAATTACTATAAAAAAAATTAATGTTATCAAAATGTTATCATTCAACGAAATATCATATCTTTTACATATTAAAAGGGCTCTAGCATAAACTGCTAGAGCCCTTCATATTGGCGGAGAGAGGGAGATTCGAACTCCCGGAAGAGAATAACCCCTTCGCCTGTTTTCGAGGCAGGTACCTTCGGCCACTCGGACATCTCTCCATATAGTAACTTACCTTTTATAGTATAACATATTTAAATTTTATTTAAAGTATATTTACCAAATTATAGTCAAATAAAATTCTTTATAAAAACTAGAAATATAATTCCTAGTTTTTATGTCTCTTATTTCTGATTACCTTAATGAAAAAGTATAGAGCAATAACTAAAATCGCAATGTAAGTTAAAAACTGTCCAAATCCTGTTACTATAGGAACTATCGTTTCCCATGAATCTCCAAACCAATATCCCAGTCCTAAGTATATACAAGTCCAAAACAATTCACCTAAAGCAACAAATAAACTAAAAGTCCATAATTTGTATCCTGTAAGCCCTGCCGCTGCATTTATAAAAGGCCCTGTGGCTGATATTAAAAATCTACTAAAAAAAATAGAGATTCTTCCATGTCTGCTTAAATAATTTTTAGCTTTAAATATTTTAGGTTGAAAGTAGGTTTTTACTTTAGGATGATTATTTAAAGTCTTTTCCCCAATAACTCTCCAAATAGTATAAGCAATGTTATCCCCTAGCCATGAAAAAAACCAAACCTGTAGTAAAAGAATCACCACATTAAATTCTCCAGCATAAGCAAAGGCTCCAGAAGCTAGTACAAGTAAAGATGCCCCTGTTGGAATCCCTATGCACTGAAGCATTATTATAACGCTCAAAAACCAAATGTTATAATCTCTAAAGTATCCTATTAATAAGTTACTAAATTCACTCATGTTTATTACCTTCTAAATTTATCTGCTTATATGTATTCTTGTTGTTTTCTATGATTTTCTTTAACTTATCCCTAAGCTCTTTTGAAGATTTATTATATTTTTTCCCTAGTTCTTCAATATTCAAATTTATGTCACCATCTTCCGGAGTAATTCCAAGAGCTTTGAAAATCTCTACCTCACTTATATTATTCTTATTAGATATTTCTTTTACAGTTAGCCATTTATGAGTGCTCATATCACCAATTTGTCTACTTTCTTTAGTTGGCATGTTAATATTTTTAAATTCCATAAATAGTCTAGTAGCCCGTCTTATTATTATAAATGTAATTACTATAATTAGGATTGATAATATACCAGTTTTTACACTCTTTTTCATTTAATCCCCTCACTCTAACAATACTCTATTGTCATCATTATAATAGTATATGTCATTAGATTCAACAACGGATACCGAACTTATCATTTTTTCTTTAAAAGCTAAAAAAACTCAAATTATAACTCCCAGGCGAAATGTATGTTTGTGAATTGGCAAGGAATAATAAAAAATAAGGGAATCAGTTCCATTTAACTGATTCCCCTTTTACATCATTTATTTTTTCTATAACTCATTTAACTATTTCTCAACTAAAATCTCGTCCCCTGCTTTAATATATCCCTCTTCAAGTACCTTTGCAAATATACCTTCTCTTGGCATTACACAGTCACCAACCAAGGTCCTAATTTCACAACCTTTATGGCATTCCTTTCCAATCTGAGTTACCTCCAAAAGTACCTCTCCAACTTTAAGCTTAGTACCCACAGGAAGTTCATATAAAACTATTCCCTCCGTAGTAAGATTTTCAGCAAATTTTCCAGCGCATAGTCCTTCTACTCCAGTAGCTCTCATTTTATCAATACTCTCTTCTCCAAGGAAACTTACCTGCCTATGCCAATTTCCTGCATGTGCATCTCCCTCAAGTCCATGATTAACTTTAAAAAACCCTTTGTCTATGGGGTGCTTTATTACACCTTTTTTCTCACTTATATTTACAGCAGTAACTTTTGCCATTACAATCCCTTCCTTTCAAATATCCCTGATTTTCCACCGCTCTTTTGAAGGAGCATAATATTATTTATAACCATTTCTCTATCAATTGCCTTGCACATATCATAAATAGTTAATGCCGCAACGGATACTGCAGTTAGTGCTTCCATCTCGATGCCCGTTTTCCCTACAGTTTTTGTGGTGGCGGTTATTTCAATTTTAGTGTTTTCAATGTCCATTTTAAAACTAATATCGCAGCCAGATATCATTATGGGGTGGCACATTGGTATTATTTGAGAAGTGCCTTTTGCCCCCATAATTCCACCTATTTGGGCTACAGCAAGTACATCGCCTTTTGAAATAGAACCGTCCCTTATTCTTTCTAAAGTTTCCTTTTTCATCGATATTGATCCCATAGCTATTGCTTCCCGCACAGTATCACACTTTTCAGATACATCAACCATTTTAGCTCTTCCCTGATCATTTATATGAGTAAGTTCCATTTTCTATCTCCTTTTTGAGTTTATTAGCCGCCTATTTGAGACATAACCTTAATACTTCTGGTAACATTATCCTCTTCAAGATGATGCTCAAGTGGTTTATTAAAAATTGCAGCCTTCAGTGCCTCTGTAAGCATTTTTTCATTGTTTAAATATTTCCTAAGGTCTATTTCTTCCGCTGAATGAAGACATTGTTTAATGGTTCCTGTGGACGTCAGCCTTATTTTATTGCAATCATCACAAAATTTACAACTTACAGGGCTAATAAAACCGATTTTTCCTTTTGCCCCAGGGAGCTTGTATAGCTCAGCAGTGCTACTTTTTTTAGTTTCTACTTTTATAAGCTCTGGATGAAGTTTCAGCATCTCCATAAAACTTAGTTTTCTTTGTTCATACATCTTAATCCCTTCACCAATAGGCATAAGTTCTATAAACCTTATTTCTATTGGTAATTCCTTTGTCAAATTTATAAAATCCTGAAACTCTATATCATTGATACCCCGCATTAATACTGTATTTATTTTTACAGGTTTTAAGTCAAGGGATAAACACTTATATATGCTATCCATTACTTTATCTATACTTCCTATTCTTGTTATACTTTTAAATTTTTCACTATTCAAGGTATCAAGGCTAATATTAACCCTATTAAGCCCAGCCTTCTTTAAATCCACTGCCATATCAGAGAGTAGAATACCATTTGTAGTTATAGAAATATCATCTATTCCTGATAGTTTTGAAGTTTCATATATTAGTTTGTCTATATCTTTCATAATCAGTGGTTCTCCACCAGTAAATCTTATTTTATTAATTCCAAGCATTGTGGCTGCTTTAATAATTTTTATGGTATCTTCAAACCTTAAAATATCCTCATGTCTTAAACTTTTAACGCCTTCTTGTGGCATACAATATACACACCGCAAATTGCACCTATCAGTTACTGATACTCTTAAATAATTGATGTTTCTTCCATGACTGTCTCTCATAAGATCCTCCCCAGCGCCTAAGTTAGTTTTCTAACTATATGAAATTAATTTACTCCGCTTACTTTCTAGCCTGTTACACTTGCAACTAGGTAGCATTGCCGCTATTTTGTGGCTCACACTACCTTGTGGCACATTCACTAGCCTCTCCTGTTAATATATCAATTCCATGAGGAATTGCAGGTAGTATAAATCCAAGATTCTCTACAGCAGCTTTAGGGCTTCCAGGAAGATTAATAATTAGGGTTTTTCCGCGAATCCCTGCAATACTTCTTGAAAGCATTGCCTTTGGTGTAATGGCAAGCGACTTCATCCTCATAGCCTCCCCAATACCAGGCACATATTTTTCAATTACATTTTGTGTTGCCTCCGGAGTAACATCCCTTTGTGAAAATCCTGTTCCTCCATTAGTTAAAATCAAATCCACCTTAAGCTCATCACATAAATAAATCAACTGGTTTTCTATTTCCTGCTTTTCATCAGAAATCATCTTATAAAAACTTATAATAAAATCCTTACCCTCTAGCTCTTTTATTAGTGCAGGACCCGTTCCATCTATTCTTTCTCCTCTAGAGCCTTTATCACTCATAGTTAATATTGCAGTTTTTATCATTTTAATTACCCCTTAAAATTCGTCTTAAAATTTATGCTCTGGAAAATTAAGAACCTTTTGTGTTTCTCCATGTTCAATAATTCTTCCTTTATCTAAAAAAATAACATTCCACTACTCTCTTAGCTTGTAACAAGTCATGAGTGACTAAAACAACACTCCTCTTTGCCTGTTCTCCACCCGACAGCTCTCTAGTATTCTTACTAAGCAAATCATTTATATAGAGGTAAGAGACATATTTCTTTAATCTGTCTTGAATTTTTTCTTCACTGAATTTTCTGAACTTTAATCCTATTATTATATTTTTATAATATAAAGGGGGGACGACAACTGAGCATCCCCCTTTTCAAATGGAAGGCTAAATCGTTTCCAATTTAACCCTAACGGTCATAATTCCATAGCAACCCTTAGAAACTATGACTCAGAGAATAAATGATAAAATTCTATTTACTATTTATAATTACATTTTATACTGATACCATTGTAAAAGTCAATAAATACAAATACAGATATTATCCCTGATATTTTACTCTTTTTGTTTAAAATTCTCTAAGTTATTGATACAATTAGAATTGTATCAATAACTTAAGATTATTAATAAATGTAGTAGGATGTATAACACATGAATGTAGATACTTATAAAAACTTACTAACTGAAGTGTGTGCCGGAAATAATGCTGTTATAATTACACAACTTAATAACAAAAGTGGCGAAAA
The DNA here is from genome assembly GCA_964467165.1 of uncultured Clostridium sp. Classification (GTDB taxonomy): domain Bacteria; phylum Bacillota; class Clostridia; order Clostridiales; family Clostridiaceae; genus Clostridium_AD. The sequence goes on along the minus strand of CAYXOL010000022.1, from coordinate 51,820 downwards.
TAGAACTTCAAAGCATATATATGACTGGTGCCGTCGCTGAGGATGAAGGTATGGCATGTGGCGGAATCATGGACGTATTAAATTTTCGTTTTACCATTCCATTACTTATTTCAATATCATTAATAATACCACTAAATTCAATAGAAATATTATTATTTTCTATTAATAACTCTAAATTTTTATCCTGCTTAATTTTTTTTTCAATAGCACTAAATTTTATAGGAACTTGTGGATTTACTGGCTTTATACTCAAACTAATCACTATTTTTTTCCCCATACTTATAACCGCTCTGTAATCAAGCACATTTTCAATTCCAAACATAATTTCATCAATCATTCCTATAGAAATAAACTGCCCATCTTTTAACTTTAAATATTCGCAGACCCTTCCTTTTACATAATCCATTCTTTTAAACGCATTGCTACAGGAACAATTCTTAGGCAAAAACCTAGCAATATCTCCAGTCCTGTATCTTATAAGCGGCATCGCTTCCCTCCTGAGCGTTGTAAATACTACTTCTCCATAGCTACCTTCCAAAGCATCTTGACCTGTTAATGGATCAATTATTTCAATATACAAATCCACCTCTCGCATATGATAGCCATTAAGAGCAGTACATTCCACTCCTCCTCCATATCCCATTTCAGTCATGCCATAATGAGTAAAAACAGGACATTCAAAGGCACTGCTCACAGCACTGCATAAGGTTCTTGGCACATAATCTGCACTTAAAAGAATACTTTTTAATTTTAAATTTTTATACCTTTCATCAGTGCTTTTAAGACTTGCTAGATAAAATACCTGAATTGGCAATCCTACAATACAATCAATATTATTTAATCTTATTGTTTCTAAAGCGTCCCAAATATCAAATACAGGTCCATATATAATTCCTTCACAACCACCTGCACTTAGCCCTTCTTTCAAAAGTTTACCTATACTTGAGGGAGTATTTCCTGGCATTAATATAAGTACCCTTTGGCCTGGAATTACAAGATTTAACATTCCATATGTAAAAAATTCTGATGTAGCTTTAAGATCATTATCAGTAAAGAAAATTCTTTTAGGAATTCCCATAGTTCCAGAAGAATTCATTGTTACAATCCTAGAAATTTGGTCAAGTGGTACACACAAAAATTTCTTTGGATAGTTAACTAACTCCTCCGAAGTTGTAAAAGGTATTTTCTTAAAGTCCTCAAGATCTTTAATATCATCACTATAAATATCTTTTAATGCTTCTCCATAAAACTTACTTCTCTTAGCAATGTTTATAGTCTTCCTAATTTCTCCTAATTGATAAAACTTTAACCCTTCCTCTGAAAGATTTTTATCGCCAGTCTCCGTAAAAATTCTATCTTCCATCCATTTTTCATATGCTGTTTTAATCATATTACACACTCCATTAGTATAAAGTTTTGAGATTAATCCCTTCTACATAAATATTATCTCCCTCAAAAATTATAATATTAATACATCCATTATCCTGTTTAATATTAAACATGTCACTTAAATCTAACTTTAAAAGACTACAAAGTAATGTTCTTATAAAACCTGCATGACTACAAATAACAACATTGCCCACAGTGGAATGAATTATATAATTAAAAACTGTTATTGCCCTTTGTTGACACTGTCTAAAGGATTCACCATTTAAAGGGGTAAAGTCTGCAATATTTCCCCCTCTTTTTTTGAAAATTTCTGGTTGTTTATTTATGACTTCATCAAAAGTTAATCCATCTAGATCTCCCATATTTACTTCTCTCAAATCTTCTGAAAAAGTTATTTTTCTTTCCGGGAAGGCTATATTAACAGTACTTTTACACCTAATAAGATCACTACTAAAAATACTGTTAATAACAGTATCACTCTCTGAGAAAATATAAGCTAATTGCTTAGCTTCATTTATACCTTTCTGGGAAAGTTTGCAATCTGTATGTCCCAAATATCTTTTTACTTGACCATATTCTGTTTCTCCATGTCTTAAAATATAAATCTGCCTTTTCAAAACTTCTCACTAAGCATTTCCAATCTCCCACCCAATATTTTTTCAATATTACTCTTTATCATTTTTGCGTCCATATATTTCTTCTTATTCACATGCTCTAAAATAAGTGGCATATCTTTATATCTATTAAATATTTCTGCAAATCTTTCATTTAAAGTGACTAAGGTAATTCCTTTTATAAGTTTGTCACAAAGATAAACTATTTCTTTTTCACCTATTTTATATTCAGTCTTTAATTCCATATGTTCATTAATAATTTCGCTAAGACACTTATAACCAAAACCCTCAACAATTTTTGCCCCTTTCGCTGCATGATGCTTCTCTCCTTTCGCTACATCATGAAGTATTGCTCCGGCATAAATATGATTTATATTTAAATTCCAGCCTTTTTCATTAAGCAAAAGGGATATTTTTTTTGCAAACTCTGCAACACACTTCATGTGTTCTATTGTATCCGGGTTCACATTGCATAACCTTAATATTTCCATACATTCCTGATAATCAGGACAAGGATATACTGAAATATGCTCCAAAAGTACTTGGAAGTCTTCTTTAGTATCCATATCAAGCAAAGTACCTCTATCAGTAACTTGCTCATAATACCACATCTTCTTATGCTTATTTAAAATCTCTCTTAATCCACCTTCAGGATTATTAATTAATATTTCTTCAGCTAATAAGTATGAAACTAATGTAGGATGACCTTTTTCTTCACCGAATATAGGATACAGAATTCCATCTTTAATTTTTTCATAGCTTTGTATCATTTTCTTAATTGTAGATGCTTGTACAGAGGGAATATCTACAGGCAAAATAAAAAATGCATCCGTTTCTTTTGAAAGTGATGCTACTCCAACTTTTATTGATGAGTACATCCCTTCACTATATTTATTATTAAACACAATTTTAATATCATTTAATTCAATTTTAATATTCTTTAATTCCTTTTCTATGTATTCATTTAAATGTCCTGTTACTACAGTAATATCATTTATTCCACAGCTTTTAAAAAGTTCTATACATCGTTGAAGCGGGGTTTTTCCTTCTATTTTAATTATTGGCTTAAAACTCCCCATCCGGCTCGAATATCCTGCTGCAAGTATTATAGCGGAATAATTTTTCATTTTATCCTCTCGTGACGAACCTTAATTAGTTCAGCTGCAATGCTTACTGCGATTTCATCAGGTGTTTCAGCACCAATTTCAAGGCCTATAGGATTATGAACCCTATTAAAATCATCAATTGTAAATCCGTCCTTTTGAAGGGTTTCATATATAAATTTCCGTTTTCTGCTGCTACCTATCATTCCAATGTAATATGCATCCGTCTTTAGAGCTTGTTTTAAAGTAGTCAAATCAAACAAATGTCCTCTTGTTACAATTACAATATAACTATCCTTATCTATTGTGAGTTTTTCAAAACAAGTCTCAAAATCATTAGGGATAATGATCTCATCAGTAGTTGGAAATCTATCCCTATTTGCAAACTCAGGCCTGTCATCTACTACTGTAACCATAAAATCAATCTTCTTTACTAGCTGCGCAAGTTTTTGAGAAACATGCCCTGCACCAAAGATATACGCTCTTCCAAAATTAGATATAGGTTCAATAAGAACTGTCGCGTTCTCCTCCTTAATGAGAAGAAGATCTCTGTTCCGTACAATATCTACATATTTAGCAATATCCTCTTTTTCAGAATAATTTGACTTGAAAATTATTTTACCGTTCTGATATAAATAATTTATCTGGTTACCATCATTAAAAAATCTTCTAATAATTGAAGCTTTTTCCCCATTTTCAAAACACATAACTACTCCTTCATATAATAGATAATTTAGAACGTTTTCTGCTGCTACATATTCCATTAAAATACTTACACTACCACCACATACCATCCCAATCCCTTTATTATCAGCCTCTTGTAATTTATAGTCCTTAAGTACCGTGGTTTTTGTCTCAAATACTTCTCTTCCATGCTGAATTACTAATGATTCAATTTTCCCACCCCCTACTGTTCCAATAATAGAAGCATCTTTTCTAATTATCATTCTTGCTCCTGTTGTTCTTGGTGCCGACCCTTGACTATCAAAAATAGAAGCAAGCACAAAACTTTCGTGGTTTTCCAGGAGTTCCAATCTCTCTTTGTAAAACTCTTTCATAACTTAACCCTCCTATCTATATAATTTATTTTGGTTAACAGAGGTAATATTGTAAGCACAAAATGGAATTAAATTACCCTCTTTACTAACCACATGAATACAGCAATCTTTTAACCTTTCTGTATCTACATTCCAAGCGTCTTGAAAGGCCATACCCGATATACTGAAAAAACCACTTTTTATTTTTTGAGCTAATTCCTCGAAGGAATTTTTCCTTAGAATATTTTTATTTATTTTCACACCAGACCAATTTTGTTCAACGAATTTCACAGATTTAAATGATCCTATTTTACCATTTTCCTCGCCACAGCAATTGTTTTTTTTGCTTAAAGAAATAAGCTTACCATCAACGGATGCATAATTTGCATGAAAAGAACATCGTGCATTCTCACAACCTGAGGGTCCAAAATCCGAAAGTTTAATTTTATAATTACTCTGCGTCGCTATTTTATCCATAACTTCTGGAAGAGTAATTCTATCACTATCTTCAGGTATCTTAGGTATTCTTCCAAAATAGCTTACTGGCTGAAAATGTACTCCTCTTACAGTTGGTGCATTTTTTAGTCCAAAATCTATAATATCCCAAAGAATATTATCATTTTTATTAGGCACCACAGTGCATACAAGGATTACACCAATGCCTAATTTTGCGCTATTTTCAATAACCTTTAATTTATCCTGAAATATACCTTTACCTTGAAATGATGTCATTCCAACTTCACTAAAATCATTAAATTGCAGAAAAATAGATTTAAGTCCTGCCTGCTTTAATTTTTCATAATAATTATAATCTGTAAGTCTAATACCATTAGTGTTAAGCTGAATAAATGTAAAGCCCTTATTAGAAGCCATAGATATAATCTCATGAAGGTCTTCACGCATAGTAGGTTCCCCTCCAGAGATTTGAAGATTATAAGGCCCTCCCGCTTCAATAATTCTTCTATACCACATTTCTATAGTCTCCATACCTGGATCAGATTCATTACCATGTGCATCTGCAAAACAAAATTCACAATTTAAATTGCACCTTGAAGTTACTTCAATAAGCACTGTACAAGTATGCTGACGATGCTGGCTACAAAGCCCACAGTCGTGAGGGCAACCTTTAGAAACCTTAGTGAATGGCACCTCAGGATAAGCTGGACTTTTAGGACGTGCCCACTCCTCATAATCAGGTTTACCCCTCCAAATAATAGTTTCGAAAAAACCATGCTCTTCGCATTTTTTAGTTAAAAATAAGTTATCACCTTTTTTTACTACTGTTGCATCCACTATTTTTAAACACACAGGACAAATACTTTGTGTTTCCTTTATAATTTCATTCACTTTATTTACCCTCTCATTCTGTATAATTATATTCTTTCAAAATCTCATTAATTTTATTGTAGGATTTTTGTATTGCATTACCACATTTTATTGGATAAACTTCCTTTTGATTAATGGCATCAAGCACATCTACAGTAATAATATCAACACATTCTGTGCTTTCAAATTCCTCTTCAAACCACAAAACATATTTTTGAATCATCTTTTTTAAGTTATCATCTCGAATTTCAGTATCTATTCCTTTCCCTGCGTAGAGTCCAAATAGACATGCTCCTCCAGTTACAATACCGCAAGTCTTTCCTGAATTACCAACGCCTGCGCAGAGCCCCGCCATAGCCTTTACCAAAGCCACATTTTCCATGCCCACACTTTCAAGATACGTAATTATAAGTATTTGACTGCAACAATATCCAGAACTTGCCAGCTTAAACATTCTAAACGCATCTGCGCCCATTATAATCCCCCCACTATTTTTTTTGAGCAATTAATAAAAAATATCCTGGTTTGCATTGCGTAAGTTTCTGCTGAAAATCACCACAACTACTACAGTTTGCTATTTCCCAAAACATTGACATTGAACCATACTTAAAAATTATTTTCACCATAAGCTGTTTCAGTAAATTTGTCCAATCTTCAAAGCATATTATTTCAAAACCGGAGTTAACAATTGTCTCTTTTAAAATATCTATATTGAAAAGTCCTCTCATGCAACTATTAACATTATGCTTTTGTACTCCTTCAAGGTATTCTGGTTTTCTTGCATACACATCTGAAACAACAAAATATCCACTATGCTTAAGAACTCTGTTGCTTTCCATTATGGTCTTTTGAAAATCATCCATAAGGGACATGGTACATTCAGCCAAAACCCCCTTGAAAAGCTCACTTTTATAAGGTAATTTTTCCCCTCGTCCTAGCTCTATATTATGGTTCCCATATTTATCCTTACCTAGGTTAAGTAACTTTAAGGAAGGATCAACTCCAAAAGCATCTAGCCTATATCGCCTTTTAAGTCGATCTACCGTTACTCCCATACCACAACCCACATCAAGAATTTTGTCTTCTGCCTCAAAATTACATAATTCAATTGCTCTATCTGTAAGAAAAACTCCTCCCGGCCTTAGAGTGTCCCCTGTTACTCCTATCATATCCTCGTTTTCATAAACACAATGTCTTTTCATTTATCCTCCAAGCTCTTTTCTACTTCAAGCATTTGACCTGCTGCCAGATCCTCTGTTATAAGAACATTTTTGCATACTGGGCACTGGAGTAGCTCAACCTCAAAGTTACCTTCAAGATACTCTACTTTCACAGTTCCTTCCTCAAGAGTACCTCCACACTTTGAGCAAAGCCATTTGCTTTTTTTGCTTTTATTATCTTGTTTCATAGTCATACCCCCGTTACTTGCATTCTATGGCTGTAAGCACTTATAATTTTAAAAGTGTCGTTAACCTTTTGGTACTCCACCCAAAAGGTTATATTTACAAACCTTCGACCTGCGAGAATGTACCCAGTTTCTGGATTATAAAAACTATCATTAGTTTTTTCTGCATAACCTATTACTCTTTTAATATCTCCCTCAAGAATAAGCTCATCTTCCATTTTATCTCTTATTTCATCATCAATAACTATTTTTATATCTTCATATTCATCCACTATGTCCATTTTCTCACCCCATAAATTTTTAAGTAATTCACTTTTAAGATTAAATCTATTTGCACGCCTAGCAGATAATGTTGGAACTTTCATATCTAAAATTTCATCTTCACCATTACCATATATCAGGTCCAAAATATGATAGGCTCTTTTTCCCCTTAATGCAAACAAATCTCTGCACATTGCACAATAGGCTAGAAAATCATTTTCAGAATCCTTTATTCTATCATCAGTTACTTCCTTGCTAAACTCCTTATTGGTAAAATAAACAAGTCCTCCATAACCACAACATTTCGTATTTTCCTTTGTAAACTCAGGCTCTTCAATTTTATAGTTGAGACTTTTAGCAATATTTCTTATGCTATCATGAATACCCCTCTCATCTCTGGTGGTACATGCGTCATGTATTGCTAAAATTTTACCGTTTCCCAATTTAGCATCGCCTGGAAGACCTTTTTCATCATATATTTCCCATAGAGACTTAATTTCTATATTCTCTATATTATCCTTGAAATTACTAAAACATGTAGAACAGGCAGTTATAACAACAGGATTTCCTAGCATTTCTAGATTTGATTGAAATTTTTCTATACTACTATCAAATTGTTCTTGCCTTCCTGCCCAGTTTGCAGGCGCACCACAACACCCTAAATATAATCCAACCCCGCCATCAAGTTTTTCCATTAAATAATTATAGGCTTTAATAACCTGCTGGGAGTAACTGGCACTTAACTGGCAGCCCGGATAAAATACATATTTACTATTATCCTTGCCAGGCTGATGTTTTATTAATTCAAAATACTTACTATTAGTAAATTCCATGTCTTTCAAAGCAAAATCATGAGCTGAAAGTGGCATTTTATTTCTAGAAACCATGCTTATCCTTGTTTCTTTAATTATATCTGCCATATTTATGGATTCAGGACATACTGCTCCACATAGACCACACTCTGTGCAAGAATTTATTGTTTTATTCGCATAATGATCTCCAAGAATAATACGTTCATTTTGATTTATTGTTCTTATATAAGCTTTAGGATCCAATTTCTCCTTTTGAAGATGAATACAAGCTTTAACACATTTATGGCATTCACATTGAACACATCTTAGTGCTTCATTAATTGCTTCTTTCTTTGTGAAAGTAACATTAAAAGGCTCAATTCTTGACGATATTTTATCCTGTGTTATATCTACCTGAAGGATACTTTTATAAGTCCCTTCTTTTTCCCTCATTGCAGTAAGAGATTTATTATACACAAATCTATCAATAGACACTGCAGCGCTTCTTCCTGTACTTACTGACTGTATAACAGATTCACATCCAGTAACTATTTGACCACCTACAAAAATTTTTCCTGTTTCTGTTTCTGCTTGCAATGTAACTTCATCTATATTAAATTTTTCTGACCATTCTCCACTACCAATATAAACAGCATCATATTCCAAAGTAATGCCTTTCAATTTTTCAGGAGTGATTTCACAATTCACCTTTATTTCGATGCATTGCTCTTCTAATTTAATAGTTTCTTCTTGTATTAGTCTTGGATTAAATATTTGCCCAGTCATTTTTAAAAGAGAACCGCCTATTCTATTTTCTTTTTCATATATAATAACGCTATATCCCTTTTGGTTAAGGTCATAAGCACAGGTAATTCCACTTATACCACCGCCAATAACCGCAATTTTCTTGTCAACTTTTGGCATAGGGAGTTTTTTAATTTTTGCCATTCCTCCATAAATTACAACTGCCTTTTCAAGCTCATGAATAGAAATTGCATTTCCGTAAGCATTAGTTACGCAGAGAGTTTCGCAAGGATGGTCACAAACGAGTCCTATTACATTTATAAATGGTATTCTTTTACTGAGTATTCTATAGGCCTCTTCAAAATTTCCTTTTCTAATCTCGCCAATAAATCCTTTGACATCAACGTGGATTGGACACTCAGTATTACATGCAGGAGGATTATCATTTATGCATTGCCCCTGCACAGCAAGAAGTTTGTCTAGATCCATATACTATTCCTCCCAAAATGTTTTAAAAAGAACCTAAAATGATTTTCTTATATTTCATTTTAGGCTCCAATTTTAAATCACAATTATTTATTTAGTTTCTTAAGTCCAGCAAGAACTTTTTCTGGATATGCTGGAAGGTGCGTTATTCTAACTCCACAAGCATCATAAATTGCACTTATTATTGCTGAATGAGGGGCTGATAATGGCATTTCTCCTGCACCAGATGCTCCATAAGGTCCTAGTGGTCTTGGAGTTTCTAGGTATAGTAGATTTATGTCATCTGTCACATCCTTAATTTGAGGAATTCCACAACCAGTAAGTGTTGTATGTTTTTTAAGATCTTCAAAATCTTCAGTTAATGCAAGACCAATACCTTGAGCAAGTCCCCCAAGTATCTGCCCATCCACAACAAGCTTGTTTATGATAGTTCCTACATCTGAAACAATTGTTAACTTATCAACATGAGTTTTTCCTGTAGTCATATCTACTTCAACCTCTGCTACTAAAACTCCATACATATAAGTTGGGAATGGATTTCCTTGACCTGTTTCAACATCACCAGCGGTGCATGGTGCTGTCCATTTTCCATCATATCTTGTAGGTTTTCCTTCAGCAACCTGTTCATCATAAGTTCTATATGTTCCATCAGCTTTTTTAAGTCCTTCAAGTAAATTTTCGCAGGCAACTCTTGTAGCATTTCCAGTAAGAACGTTAGAACGACTTCCACCTGCCGGACCACTGTTTGGAGTAAAGTTCATGTCATTCATAATTAATTTTAGATCTTCTGGTTTATAACCAGCTTTTCTTAATGTTTCATGTGCCATAGTAAGTGTTCCCATATCTGCACCTTGACCATGATCTTCCCATGAATTCGCAACAGTTACTCCCTTTTTAGTGATTTCTACCCATGCCTCTGAAGAATCTGCTCCATCAAGTCCACACCCATAAATAAGAAGGGATATACCGCTACCATATTTCTTATCTACACTATTCTTGTTTTTTTCTTTAGCAGTTTCTTTTGATTTTGTATAAGCTGGACGAATCATATCTAACAACTGTGGAATAATATATACATCAGCTTCACAACCAGTTGGAGTTAGCTCTCCTTTTCTTAATGCATTTTTATATCTAAGCTCAAGTGGATCTACTCCCATCTTCACTGCTAGTTCATCTACCATTTGTTCTGATGCGAATAAAGCTTGTGGTGAACCAAATCCTCTAAAAGCTGATCCCCATGCATGATTTGTTGCAACAGTTCGTCCAAATCCACGAATATTGTCTATTTTGTAACCAGCACCCATAAATTGAGACCCTCTAGTTGTAACAAGATCTCCAAATTCGCAATATGGACCGTGATCACAAGACCAATCTGTTTCAAGAGCTTGGAATTTACCATCTTTATCTGCACCCAACTTTAAGTGCATCCAGAATGGTGATCTCTTTCCAGTGTAAGTAATCTGTTGGTACATACTAAATTCAAGATATACAGGTTTTCCAGTATCAATTGCAGCAACAGCAAGTAAAGCTTCAATTGTTGGACTGAATTTATAACCAAAAGTTCCGCCTGTTGGATTTTGTACAATAGCAATTTTATCCATTGCAAGTCCAATACCTTCTGATATCATTAGTGCATGGAAATGTAATGCAATACTCTTTGAATGAATTATTAATTTCCCATCTTCATCTAAGTAAGCAAATCCTACATCTGGCTCTATTGGAAGATGAGGTTGTCTACCTACATATAAATCATCTTCAACAACATATTCTAGTTTTTCCATGAGAGGTGCAGTATCTTCTCCCTTAACAACTTTGGTTTCAAAATATATATTTGGTGTTCCTGGGTGAATTTCAATAGCATCTTCTGCCATAGCTGCTGGTGCACTCATGTATGCTGGTAATTCTTCAATTTCAACAATAACTTTCTTAGCTGCATTTTCAGCATGAGTTGGTGTATCTGCAAGTACCATTGCAATTGCATCACCAAATTGAAAAATTTTCTTGTCATTTAAAATAGGTCTTTCAAGTCCATCACCTTTATTTGAAGGAAAAGCTAAACCGTTAATTCTATTTGTTCCCTTTACATCCTTATAAGTTAAAACTCTATAAACTCCAGGCATTGTTTCAGCCTCGGTAGTATCAATAGATAAAATATTTGCATGAGAAACTGTAGCTTGTACTAGTTTTATATGTAGAGTATCCTCTGGAAGAGTTAACCCAAGATCAGCTCCGAATTCCCAAGTACCTGTTACCTTTGCACAAGCAGAAGGTCTTACAGTCTCAGTACCTACTAAACTAGCGCCTTCTGGAAGCTTCAGCCACAATTGCTCTCTTGTAACCTCTCCACGCGCAAGTTTTGCAGCTTCTATCACCGCATCTACTAGTGGTTGATATCCTGTACATCTACATACATTTCTAGTTTTTTGAAACCATGCTCTTACTTCATCCCTTGTAGGATTATTATTTACATCTAAAAGCGCCTTTGCACTTACAACAAATCCAGGGGTACAAAACCCACATTGTGCTGCGCCATGTATCATCCATGCAAATTGAATATCATGTAGATCATCTTGCGATCCTATTCCTTCAATTGTTGTAATCTCAGCTTCATCTGCTACTCTTTTCATTTTGATTATACATGATCTTACAACCTTACCATCCATTATTACATTACAGGCACCACATTCACCTATTCCGCATCCTACTTTGGTTCCTGTAAGAAATAATTGTTTTCTTAATACATCTGCAAGTGTAGTTTCAGGACTAACAATAACATCTTTTTTAACACCATTAATTATCAATACTTTTTTTAACATATTCAATCCCCTCTTCTTTCTATATTTAAAAAGATATAGCCTTAATCTATAAAGGCACTATCTATTTATCAGCTTTATTCAAATATTAGCATTTACCAAAACTGCAAGCTGGGAAATTGCAAACTTCACAATTACCACATAAACCTCCATGACCAAATTTTACAATATCTTCTCTTTTTATTCTTTCACCCACTAGGATTTTAGGAAGTATAAGATCAAATATCGTTATCTTGTTATACATAACACACCCAGGCAGTCCCAAAACTGGTATGTCACCTAAATATGCAATTAAAAACATAGCCCCCGGAAGCACAGGTGCCCCATAGGATATAATTTCTGCTCCAGATTTTCTTATTCCCGCAGGTGTAACATCGTCAGGATCTACTGACATACCTCCAGTAACAATGACCATTTCAGCTCCTTGTTCTAATAATTTATTCATAGCATCTACAATCATGCTCTCACTATCAGATACAAATATTTGTTCTATAACTTCGCTTCCACCCTCACCAATTTTCTTTCTAATTACAGGCCCAAATTTATCTGTTATTCTACCACTATAAACTTCACTACCAGTAGTAACAATTCCCACCTTCATAGCTTTTAATGGTGCTACCCAAACGATAGGTCCTTCCTCTTTGCAAATATTTTCAATTTGTTCAATCTTCAGTTTGTCTATATATAGCGGTATTATTCTTGCCCCTGCAACATAACTCCCTTTATCTACTACAATATCTGTATGTTGGGTTGCAACCATAGCCTCTTCTAACATATTAATTTTTTCTAGTGCTTTAAAATTTATCTTGAGTAATCCTTTACATTCAGCTAACAACTTTACTTTACCTTCTGAGGGCTCTGTGAGAACAATTCCCTTGCCTGCTACCGCTCTTGCTATTCTTTCTCCAGCTTCATTTTCGTGAAGAATTCCTTCCTCAATTTCCCAAACATAAATATTTTTTTTACCAATATCCAACATTTTAGCTATGTCTTCTTCTAAGATAACATGTCCTTTTTTAAATGCCACGCCTTTAAATTCTCCTGGAACAATTCTCGTTAAGTCATGGCATAATACCATACCTACTGCTTCTTCAACTGGAACAACCTTCATTTTTATTCCCCCCGTCTCAATCAATTTTATCAATATCACTTTTATCCGCTTCTACATCATTATCTATTAAATCATTTTCTGCAAAGCTGCAATATTAACTTAGGCATTTAGGTTATATTTATAACAAAAATAAAAAACCTTCATATTTTTATTTCCTCACACAATACTGTAACAGCATTTTTTGTGCCAAAATAAATATATAAAAGTTTTTCTGTTGATTTACCTCATTATATTATAATATTCTGATAATATATCCAATTAAAATACTTTCTTTGTTCCATTTCGTTACAATTTATCTACGGACCCTTGTTCCATTACGGAACCCTGTTCCATTTTAGAACAATCAATGTTGTATTTTTCTATTTTTCTATATAAGGTGTTTCTTCCAATCTCCAAAATATTTGCCGCTAAAGTTATATTTCCATTAACATCTTTTATCACTTTAGTTATATGCTGTTTTTCCATCATTTCTAGACTAATGTCTGTACTAGAATTAATACTGTTTTTTATTTGAACTTCAGCTACTTTATCACTAAAGTTAAGTTGAATTGCCTCACAATTTACAATGAGTTCAATTACATTTTCTAACTCTCTTATGTTTCCTGGCCAATCGTAATTCACAAGATATTTCATATACTCCTCTGAAATATCCACAATTCTTTTATTAAGCATTTTCGAGGTCTTTTCCATATAATAATTCACCAATTCAGGTATATCATCTTTTCGTTCTCTAAGTGATGGCAAATTCAGGGGCAACACATTCAATCTATAATAAAGATCTTTTCTAAAGTTTCCTCTTTCAATTTCATGTTTTATTTTCTTATTTGTAGCTGCCATAATTCTTACATCAATTGGTATTTGTTTTGAACTGCCAATCCTTGTTATTGTGCTCTCCTGAATTACCCTTAATAATTTAATCTGCATATCTGTTGGCATTTCTCCTATTTCATCTAAAAAAATCGTACCTCCATCTGCGATTTCAAATTTCCCTGCATTACCTCCTTTTTTTGCACCAGTAAATGCTCCATCCTCATAACCAAATAATTCTGATTCTATAAGCGTCCTTGGAATTGCACCACAATTCACTGCTATAAAAGGTTCATCCTTGCGAATTCCATAATTATGAATGGCCTGAGCAAATACTTCCTTACCAGTACCACTCTCTCCAGTTATAAATATTGTTGATTTACTTTCCGAAATTTTTTTTGCATAGTCTATTATTTTCATGAAATTTTCGTTTTTTCCTATTACTCTATCAAATGTGTATATAGCCTGACCACTCAATATTTTTCCCACAAGCTTTCTATTTTTTTTTAGTTCATGAAGCACAAGAGTTATTTCCTCAATATTCATTTCTAAATCATATATTGGATATAACGACAAAGTATATTGTAATTTATTTGACCTTGCATTTATATAAGTATCCTCATCATTAAAAAAACCTTTGTCCTTAAGTTGTTCTATTATTTCATCCCAATTTTGAATCAAATCAGGAATTTTAATTTTTTCCATTTCACTTTCACTATAACCAAACATTCTAACTACTTGTTTATTCATGGTTGTAATATTTCCTATTAAATCACAAGTCAAAATCCCAAAAGAAATCGAATTAAAAGTAGTCTCTAAACGTTTTTTTGAAATCTCAAGCATTGAATTATATTTATTAATCTCAAGCATTCTTTCTATTGTATCTGCTGCAGCAACTACCATTCCAAGAGTATGTGGATGAACATTTTCTATATATCCAGTTAAATCAATTATTCCAATAATCTTCCCTTTTAAATCCTTAATAGGCGCTGCAGAACATGTCCATTTATGATATGCCTCAATAAAATGTTCCTCTCCAGAAATCTGAATGGGTACTTCTTCCGATATTACAAGGCTCATTGCATTAGTTCCAATATGTGCTTCATCCATGTACGCGCCTGTTATCATTTTGATTTTTGCTGCCTCAGATAATATGCTTTCATCTCCAATTACGTTTAAGATACATCCATCACTATCACATAATAATGCAAAAAAAGCAGATCCCCTTACAAAATTATATAAGCGATTCATAAATGGAATGGCTGCTAAAATAAGTTTTTTGTTCTTTTCAAGCTTATCTATAATCTCAACATCGCTTAAAATCTTTGTACTAAACATATTTTGTGTCAATATTTCTGTTGACTTACATCTTTTATGAGACTCCTTAATGTATCCTTGCATATTATTTCACCCTCCCACTACTTTATTATCCTTTTGAGTTTAGGTTGCAACGCCATTTACTTCATATTTCCATATAAGTGCCACCCACATGGCAAGTGGCAAGAAGAATCTATGTTGTTACATCAATAAAAAGCTATATGATACTATCAATCATATTAATTATTTTATCACATATAAAATTAATTAAAACTATAATATAAAAAAACCTTAAATTAAACACATATTATATACATTTATAAGTTATACTTACCATCACTAATCTTATTATGATGAATCCACCCAATTAGCCCTTTTTAATCTCAAACCAAACTATAGTCCCTTTTCCTTTTGTGCTCTCTACTCCATATTTAAATCCATGTGATTCCAGAATGGTCTTTACAATAGTAAGTCCAAGGCCACTACCTGTAGATTTTATGCCTTCCACTTTATCTGTTTTATAAAACCTGTCCCATATATGCTTTAAGTCTTCTTCTGAAATACCTATTCCAGTATCCGCAACTTCAACTCTAAGGTTTTTCTCATTTTCTATTGCCCTTATATTAATATGTCCAAATCTATTGGTATGGTTAAAAGAGTTATTTACAAGGTTATACATAACCTGCTCTAATCGCACTTCGTCCCCTTCTACTATTACATCTTCATGATTTTCAAGAATTATATTAACCCCCGTTTTCTCGCTTAAGATTTGAAATTTCATTATAATTCTTTCCAAAAGTTCATTAATATTAAAGCGAGTTTTATTCAAATTAACATAGCCAGCTTGTATTTGAGATAAATTAAGAATGTCATCAACTATTTTGGAAAGCCTTTCAGATTCCTCTATAATAATTTCAAGCTGTTTATCTCTCTTTTCTACAACATTTCCTGTAACATCTCGAATAGTCTCAGCATAGCCACGAATAAGACTTAAGGGTGTCCGTAATTCGTGGGATACATTAGCAATCAAGTCCTTTCTAAGTTGTTCAATTTTGGATAATTCTTCACCCATATAATTAATAGTGGATGCAAGTCTTCCAATTTCATCCCGACCTTTTGATTTAATTTTAACAGAGAAATTACCGGAAGCCATTTCCTCTGAGACTTTTGTAATTTCAAGTATAGGTCTAGTAAAACTTCTAGACAAGAAATAAGCAAATACTAGAGCTGTAAAAAGAAGAATTAATGTAATATAAAATAGCTGTACTTTTAATATGGCAGCAGTATCTTTTACAGGGGCTAAAGGCAAACTTATAAGAAGCCCACCTTTAAATTCACCTTGAACTTTAAGGGGTAATCCAATAAGTATAAAAGTATTATGAAACTTGGGATGAATTAAAGATAGTGTTACTTCCTTTCCTGCGGTAATATCACTAAGAGCTTCGATCCTTGAATTATTCATCATCATCATAGGTAGCTGAGAATTGCCACTATTTGAGCTCGCGCTATATATGCTTTCTCCCTTTGAATCCAAAAACTCAACATTAGAACTGGTTTCGTTTGCAAAGGTTTCTATAGTTCTTTCCATATCTTTGTCACTGCCCACATCTATCCCGTTAAGAATAGAATACCCTTTGTCTTTCACCTCTGAAATCTTTATCCCTGTATAAAATTTTTCTAGAAATACAATTTGGAATAGCCATAGCATAACAAGCATTACCACAACAAGTGCTATCATGCCCCACCATAGTTTAAGAGCTATACTTTTCATTTTTTTCACCCACCTCAAACTTATATCCTGTTCCCCAAACTGTAACAATAAATTTTCTATATTCACTTATACTTTCACGGAGCATTTTTATATGTGTATCTACAGTCCTATCATCACCAATAAAATCATAGTCCCAAACCTCATTAAGTAATTGTTGCCTTGAATATACTCTGTTTGGATTCTTCGCAAAAAAAGTAAGCAAACTATATTCTTTAGGGGTAAGGGTAATTATATTACCATTTACATATGTATTTCTTGAATCGAAGTCTATGACAAGTCCCTGAAAGGTAACTGTATTTTCTTTTTTAGCGCCCAGGTCACTACTAGCACTTCTTCGAATTATTGCTTTCATGCGCGCAAGAAGTTCCTTGGGACTGAATGGTTTTATTATGTAATCATCTACCCCAAGCTCAAAACCGAAAAGCTTATCATACTCTTCACCCCTTGCCGTAAGCATAATTATAGGAACATTTGAGGTCTTGCGTATTTCCCTACATACTGTCCACCCATCTATTTTAGGCATCATTACATCCAATATAATTAATGTATATTTATTCTGTTTAAATAGGTCTAGTGCTTTTACACCGTCGGCTGCTTCATCTATATCATATCCCTCTAGGCTTGTATATTCCTTTATCATGTCCCTCATACGTTCTTCATCATCAACTAAAAGTATTTTTTCATTATCCATATAAATCCACCTCTTTCTTATAAAGCTTATTATACTATAATTTCCCCGTACAAAATGCCTTCCTTATAATATTATTTACACTATTTTTCACCAGGCTATATTTTATTTGTTTAGAAAAAACTGCTGAAATAATTTTATATATTTCAGCAGTTTTTATAACTTACTATGCTCAACATTTTACTTCTTTTATTTTGTAGCTGCCTGTGCTGTGTTAGCGCATCCTGCACCATTACGCTGCCCTGATCCTTGACCCATACCTTTTCCCATTCCTTGTCCTTGGCCCTTTCCTTGCCCCTGTCCAAAACCTACGCCATTCATTTTACCTATTCCAGCACTTCCTGTTCCATCACATGTTACTTGATTAGTCTTGATATCATTATAAATTTTGTCCGCCTCAGCCTGAGTTAAGTTTCCATCTTTTACTCTTTGATCTAATACTAATTTTTTCTGCAAAAGTGACTCTGCTTTAAACTCATCTAATTTTCCCGCTTCACTTGCTATTGCTGCATAAGTTTTTCCAGAAGTTCTCTCTTGTGAAACCTGCTCTACTGTCTTTCCTGTTAATCCCGCAGTTATATCTGCTGTGGATTTAGTAGCCACCACTCCAAAAACAACACTAGTACTAAGTGCACTTATTACTGCCATAGATAAAACAAACTTCTTAATATTTTTCATAAAACACACACTCCTTATATTTTTTTATTTACTCTATACCTTTATTATAAGGACCAATTGTGATAGAAGTATGATAAAATACAAAACTATTGATATAATTTTGTTTTAGGTTTATAGTGTAAATAAATAATATAAAAAAAAAGGAGCGGATAAAAAATGACAGATATAGAAAAATCAGTTGAAAAATTAAGCCCAGAGGAATCAATAAAAATAGAAAAAGCAAAACTTGAAAAAGCAAAAAAAGAAGCAAATTTTGTACCGGCACCATCCGATTCGGAGTTTGATATATGTGGACCATTGGATTGTGATAAACAACTTTAAACCATATAAAAAAGCAATGTATTTACCTTAAATTTATTTCAGGTAAATACATTGCCTTTTTTTAAATAGGGCTATTAATACATTATAATCTTCTAATACTAACCTTTTACACCACCTACAGTTAATCCACCAACAAGGTATTTAGACAAAGTTATAAATAGTATCATTACAGGCACAGCTGTAATTAAAGCCCCTGCAGAGTAAATGCCCCATGCCGTCGAAAATTGTCCTTGCATACTTACAAGTCCAACGGGCAAAGTTATTTTTCCCGCTTCATTAATGATTACACTTGCAACTATATATTCAGACCAGGCTCCCATGAATGAGAATAATGCAGTTAGTGCAACTGCTGGCTTTGCAAGTGGTAATATTATCTGGTAAAAAGACCTAAACACTGAAGCTCCATCTACAAAAGCACTCTCTTCAAGCGACTTAGGAATAGTATCATAAAAGCCCTTCATCATCCAAATGTTAAATGGAATTGAAGTAGATACATAGATTATTGCCAATGCAATATAACTATTTGTCATCTTCAAGTTAATAATCATTAAATATAATGGTAACAGAGTCATAGCCAAGGGAAACATCTGAGTAACTAAAATTAAAGATAAGCCCATTTTTTTACCTCTAAATTCAAATCTAGAAAATGCATATCCTGCTGTAACTGAAACCATTACACTAAACAAACAAGCAGAACTTGATACAATTAAACTATGATAAAGCCAACCTAGCATATCATATTGTATAAAAGCTTGTCTAAAATTATCAAAGGTTGCATTAGGGGGAATTATACTCAGGGATTTAGTAAACAATGCATTTGCTGGTCTTAAAGATACTGTTAATATATTTAATATTGGATATATTGAGCATATACAAGCAACTGCTAAAAATGCATATATCAATATTATCTTTGGGAGAGAATCTCCTCTATTGAATCTATCACTTTTTTTCATACTAATCACCTCTAATCTTCTGATTTTTGAGCCCTAATAAAGAATGTACTAAATGCCAGCAAAATCAGGAATATAATTACTGAGAGTGCTGCTGATTGTCCATACCTGAAATATTGGAATGCTCTTTTAAATACCATTGTTATAAGAATTTGAGATTCATCTGATGCTGCGCCACTAGTAATTATGTATACCACATTAACCATATTAAATGTCCATACTGTTCCAAGTATTATAGCAGGAGTAAGTATTGGCTTTAATAATGGAAGCGTTATATTTTTAAATTTTTGAAAACCTGTTGCTCCATCAAGTTCTGCAGCCTCATATAACTCATCTGGAATACTTGTGAGTCCACCTAATGATATCATCATCATAAAAGGAATTCCAAGCCATATATTAGTTATAATACATGCTAAAAATGTCCAATTTGGCACAGATAGCCAAGGAATTGATGCTGAACTCCCAAATAAATGCGTTAAAATAATATTAACAGAACCATATTCCACATTATACATGCCTTTCCATGTTAAAGCAGCAATATATTGTGGTACTGCCCAAGGTAAAATTAGTAAAACTCTTATAAATGCTTTACCTGGTAATTTTCTATTTAAAACTATTGCAAGAAATAATCCAATGGAAACATGAAAAAATACATTGATAGCAGTCCATAATATTGTTCTAATTAAAGTAGAATAAAACAAACTATCAGCAAGTATATTTTTGTAATTATCTAAACCAATCCAAGGATATTTCTGACTTTTCAAATTTAGTAACGTAACATTCTTAAAAGAAATAATTATTTCATATATAAGTGGATAAGCTACAACAAGAATTAAAATTGTAGCGGCTGGTGCTAAAAAAAAGAAAGGGGTCATCTTACTTTGTCCTATCCCAAAACTTCTACTACCTTTTTTCTTTTTTATTTTTTTCACAGTACCATCCATGTGAATGCTCCTTTCTTAGAAGAAAAAGGGGATCTCTCCCCTTTTAAATAATAATTATAGTCCTAAAGCTTTTATTCCATCCTCAGCTTTCTTCTGCATAATTGCTCCTGCATCTTCGGGCTTTGTTTTTCCTGATAATACGTCTTGTTGAACTGGTTTTATAGCATCCCAAATAGCTCTCATTTGTGTAATAATTGGCATTGGAAGTGCTACTGCTAATTGATCCTTTTGTCCTGCTATTAATGGATTTCCTGTAATTTTCGCATCTTTCATAGCTTCAAGATTGGTTGGAGTTTGTTGATGTGCATCAACCATTTTTAATTGTGCATCTTTTGAATTTACGAATATAAGGAAAGCTTTAACTGCAGCTAATTTATCTGCATCTTTAACTCCTTCAGATACTGTATATCCCTTAACCGCTGAATAAGGAGCTGGTGATTTACCGTTTATTGTAGGTATTGGCATTATACCAAAATCTATTCCAGCCTTAGTATAATCTCCAAATCCCCAAGGTCCGTTGATTTCAAATGCAGCTTTTCCACCTTTGAAAAGATTATCTGCAACTGTTCCGTCTGCTTCTTTAGGAATTAAGCCCTCAGCGTGAATTTTTTGCATAAAAGTCATCCACTGTGTAACAGCTTCTGTATTTAGTGTTGGTTTAGGTGATGTTGCATTAACATCATCAAATACTTGACCACCAAAAGCTCCTAGGAACCCTATAGAAAAAAATGGTTCAACTTCATTGAAAACTAAGCCGTATTCTACTTTTCCATCTTTTTTAAGTTGTAATCCCATTGCCTCTAATTCTTCAAAAGTTTTAGGAGGAGTTGGAACTAATTTTTTATTGTAAGCAACTAAAACTTCATTACCATTTCTATCTGGAAGCATATATTGTTTTCCTGAAAATTTAGCAGCATCTAATGCTAGTGGATCTAACGTTGCCATAAAATCTGCTCCCACAACTGTATCAATAGGCTGCACTAAACTACCAGGAACGAATACTCCAAGGTTATCATTTGGTCCTAGTACAATATCAGGTCCTGTTGTTCCAAGTGAGGCAGTCGTATAATTTTTTCTTAAATCTTCAGTTTCAAAATGCGTTCTTTTAACTGTTATGTTTTTGTTTGCAGCTTGGAATTCAGTGATCAATCCATCAAGTATCTTTTGTGCTGTTGGATCATCCTGTTCCCACAATGCTAAACTTACTGGTTTAGTTGAATCTACTGTGGCTTTTGTTGTATCTGGTGTAACCTCTGTTTTTTTTGTACATCCTGCCATTGATCCTACTATTAATGTAGATATCATTGCCACTGCAATTAATGTTTTGATTTTTTTCATTTTTTTCCCCCTTAATATTATAAATAAACTTTTTAACTAGCCATATTTTTTTTATAATACAAACGGTTTTAATATTCTATGCAACCGTTTGCTTAATTTTATTTTACTATTAGTTTTCTTATATGTCAAACCATTTTTTTGAAAATTTATTACATTTGTTTATTTAGTTAAAATCACAATAGTAGCCTATCTCATATTGTTTATAGTGCCATAAATATTTTATTAAATCTCAAAAATTATAGGCTTATTTTGAAGTTCTACTTTACCCTTGTTAACCATTATTACTGAGTCATCCGTAAGATTATTATACCTACCATCAGTCACATCTAAGTCAATGGTGCCCGCCTGTTTACCTACATTAAATATTCCAATAAGCAGCTTATTATTAAACTTGTAAGATGCTAAAATAACATCTTTGTCTTTATCAGTATGAATTTCATAAAAACCCTTAGCCATAATTTCAGCCTTTTTTATTGCTCCTAAGGTTTTTAATAATTCCAAAAAATCTTCCTTTATATCCTGTAGATTTATTTTATCCACCTCAAAAAGACTTGGTGTATGGACTGCCTGCGCCTCCTGACCTGCATATAACATTGTGCAACCCTTTTGGAAATATAAAAACCCCATCCAAATTCTTAGAGACGCCTCATCAGAAATAAGTTTTTTTGATCTAGGTTGATCATGATTTTCTAAAAATCTTAACTTTACATAGTTACTGGGATACATAGACTCTTGCATAGCTACCCTATCTATATATTGCTTTAATGAGCTGTGTCCACTGTGATACCCTAGGTACTCAACGTTTACGTCATAATCATAGGTCATATCAAAGGCCTGGTATATTTCACTGTCAGATAGCCCAACAAACCCATTCTCTCTCATAGTAAGAATAAAGCTCGGATGTACACTCTCTGATAACCATATGCTATTTTCATTGATTTTTGCTACTTCTTTTCTTGCACTTAGCCAAAATTCTAAGGGTACAAGCGGCGCAACATCACATCTATATCCATCAACTCCAATCCCAGACCAATATTTCAATGTCTCTATCTGGTATTCCCAAAGTTCACTATTGCTATAATCAAGGTCTACTACGTCTGTCCATTCCCCAACCTTGTTTCCCATGCTACCATTTGGCTTTTTGTAAAAGAACTCAGGATGATTTTCTACTAGCCATGAATCTGGAGAAGTATGATTATAAACTACGTCTATAATACATTTCATTCCAATGGAATGTATTTTTTTAATTAAGCTCTTAAAGTCGCTTAAATCACCATACTCAGGGTTTACTTCTCTATAGTCTTTTATTGCATAAGGGCAGCCAACTTGTCCCTTTTTATTTTTAATTCCAATAGGATGAATTGGCATTAACCATATAATATCCGTGCCTAAACCCTTTATTCTTTCTAAATCCTCTTCAACATCTTTAAAAGTTCCATTAACTCCGTAACTTCTTATATATATGGAATACATCACCATATTTCTCAAGGACACACTAGTATTTGTAGCCATAAAACACCTCTTTCTATTTATTGTTGTTTGTTATTTAGTGCAAACGAGTGCACTGGAAGATAAAAAAAATAAAGAACAACGATTTCAAAGTAATTATACTCTAAACCATTGTTCCAGTAAACCCACTACAAATATTACATTTCATTTCATCTTTCCCAGTTTTTTTAGTGTTTTAAACTACACCATACTGAATATGAATTTCCATTAACCGTAAAATCACCATTGCCATCCTCAGCTATTTTAATTTCTCCTAGGCTATTCCCAGTTATATCCACAAATATTTCTCCTGCAAATTTTTCTCCAAGGAACATATGTATAAGCCCTCCCTTATTATCATTAGAAATTAAGGCAGCTAGTCCATTTTCTCTTGTCCAACCCACAATATGCGCCTCCTGAAAGTAATCATGTTGCCATCCATAGGCAAAATCTCTTCTAGCTTTTAATAATTTATCTATGGAATCTTTTAGGGGAGCTATATTATTATTTGGTATTCCATAATAATCCCCAAAAAAAACACTTGGTATTCCTTCTTGCCTTGTCAAAATAAAAGTATACGCCAGCAAGCTAAAGGATTTATCAACAAAAGACTCTAGTGCCTGTCCAGGTTGAGTGTCATGATTGTTCACAAAAGTTACTGAGTTTACAGAATAACAACTTATCAATGTATTTGACATTAAATTCCTCAAGTCATAATTTTCTTTTTCCTTTGCTGCTGTAAAAAAATTATAGTGCAACGGTACATCAAAAATATTAAATGCATGGTTGGTTTCTTCAAGGTATTTTTTTAAAATATTCAAATCCGCACTCCAATATTCTCCTACAGTAAATATTTCTTTTTTTGTAATATTTTTTATATCCTTAAGCCACTTGTTAAAGAATTCATAATCTATATGTTTTACCGCATCTAGTCTAAACCCGTCTAGATTTGCTATTTCAATATACCATAATCCCCACTTTAACAGTTCTTCATATACTACAGATGAAGTAAAATCTAAATCTGTAAGCATAAGATAATCATAGTTTCCATTTTCTGAATCCACATCCTTGTCCCAGCTTTTACCAAGTCCGGTAAATTCAAATATAGCACTTTCTTTTTTATTCTCATCCCAATCTACGCCATCAAATTGTTCCCAATCCCACTTAAAGTCCGAGTACTTATTATTTCTTCCTGTGAAATTAAATTTTGTCCATGCTTTTATATCGTATTCTCCAGATATCTTATTATTTCGATTTGTTGGGTCCACTTTAACTACCTTTACCCATTGCGTATCATCTGCTCCACCCTTCTGGTTAAGTACAATGTCTGCTATTATCTCAATGTTGTTTTTGTGAGCCGCAGCTATTGCCTCTATGTATTGATCTTTTGTACCATATTTAGTTCTAACCGTGGACTTTTGATCAAATTCCCCCAGATCATACAAATCATAAACCCCATAACCATTATCATTAATACCACCAGCGCCTTTATATGCAGGCGGAAGCCAAAGAGTATTTATACCCGCTTCACCCAATTCTTTACAGTGCAACTTTAGAAAGTTCCAGTGGCCACCATCAGGCGGAAGGTACCATTCAAAGTATTGCATTATAGTTCTATTCATACAAATCATCTCCCATTCATATAAGTATATGTTTACTTGCATTCCCCATATTTCATTATTTACTTATGATTTATTTAGATTATATCACTTTAGAATATAAAATAGCCACTTCTTAGTTGATCAATTAAAGAGCATACTTAGTTGTTAAAAATTTATAATAAGATTTATTATAAAAAGCACATAACTAAGTATCTCATAGCTTAAACTTTGCATATTATATAATGTAGATAAGTCTACGCCGTATGGATTAGGGGGTGATTAACGATGTTTGCTCCTTTTATAATATGCTTAAGAGAAGGTATAGAGATTTTCTTAGTTATTATTCCCCTAGTAGTTTATTTCAACAAAAATAAGCTATATGGAATGACTAAGAGTGTTTTACTCGGTGGGGCTTTAGGAACGTTTATTGCAGCTATAACTGGTTCAATAATTTTTTCACAAGTTTCGCTACTAAACGGGCCTACCGGAGAGTTATTTGATGGTTTACTAGGGGTAATGCTCGCTGTATTAATATTATACAGTATAGTGCTTTTAAGGAAAAATAAAGCCTTTAATACTACTCCAAATAAACAATTTATTTCATTTAGTCAAAAGGGCGTCTTTATTTTAGCAGCCGTAACCTTCTTTCGTGAATTGTTAGAAGTAACCTTATTTATTTTAACAAGCTCCGTTGGCTCGACGCCACTATTGGTAGTATCATGCATATCAGGTTTAGCTGCTGCAGCTGTATTGGTTTATATAGTATCTAAGGGGCTTGCTAATTTTAATATAGGATTAGTATTTTATATGCTAAATCTATTTTTAGTAGGACTTGGAGCATACTACTTGGGTGATGGCTTAGAAGTATTATTAGGTAGTTATGTTCCAGATATTTTCAAACTAGGTGTGTTAATATACGCAGTTCCTAGTTACTTTATTATTTTGAAATATGATTTAAAAAGATATATAAACTCTAATAAAATAAAATAACATTGCATTAAGTAAAAAAGCAAGCAATCAAATTCCCATTTTTTTGCTTGTTTTTTTATTATTTTATCTTATATCCTATATGAAAACAATATCATTGATTTTAACCCTTGTGATTAGCAATTTATGCCTTGATAATTTATTAACATAGTGATAATATTATTATGTAATTAATACGCTTCAAAAATTAATCACCCTTCAATAATTTCAGTTGATAAATATAAGGTTAATAATTTTTTCGAAGAATACATACTCAATATAGGCAGTAAATATCCTTTACTCCTTATTTGAATTTAAAATATGATATTTGTATATTACTAATATCATATAAATGGGAGAGGCGATAAATATGAAAAATTTTGATAACGACATACAGCTTATAAAATATGAGGTAATACGAGAAGTCGTTAAACTTGCTATTAAAGGAACTCTAAAAAAAGACGGCAAAAATCTATTTAAGGTTCTAGTACCAGGCCCAAAGGCAAGAACTCGTTGCTGCATTCATAAGGAAAGAGCAATTATTGGCGAAAGAATAAAACTTGTTATGGGTGGAAATAAAAAAATAAAAAATGTTATTGAAGTAATAGGTATTGCTTGTGATGAATGTCCCATACAGCGCTTTTCTGTAACTGAAGCTTGCAGGGGGTGTTTAACTCACAAATGCATTCAGGTATGTCCTGTTGGTGCAATCCACTCTATAAATCGGCACTCTTACATTGACCCAAATAAATGTATTGAATGTGGTAAATGCAGAGATGCTTGCCCATACAACGCAATTTCTGATGTTATGAGACCCTGTCGCAGAGCTTGCAATGCAGGCGCCCTAAGCATAGATGAGGATAAAAAAGCAGTAATAGATAATGATAAATGTATACAATGTGGTGCTTGTGTTTATCAATGTCCCTTCGGTGCCATAATGGATAAATCTTCCGTAGTGGATATTACTAATATATTACTTGAATCAAAAACAGATAAAAACACCCATGTATATGCAGTGGTTGCGCCTGCAATTTCTAGTCAATTTACCCAGGTTAAACTAGGCCAAGTAGTTTCAGGCATAAAAAAAATGGGCTTTAAAGATGTAATAGAAGTAGCCCTTGGTGCAGATATGGTAGCACAACATGAAACCACTGAATTTGCAGAAAACATCGAAGAATTTAAGGCAATGACAAGCTCTTGTTGTCCTGCTTTTGTGTCATACATAAAAAAATCATTCCCAGAACTAGGCAAATATGTTTCAACTACAGTTTCTCCAATGATAGCAATTTCCAAACTTATTAAAAATACGGATCCCCTTGCTAAAATAGTATTTATAGGACCTTGTACAGCTAAGAAGATGGAAATAAAACAGGAGGATATAAAGGGCATTACTGATTATGTAATGACTTTTGAAGAGCTTCAGGCAATGTTTGATGCTTTTGAGATAAATCTTGAAGAATGTGAAGACGTACCCTTAAATAATGCTTCTTTTTACGGCAGAATTTTTGCTAGATCAGGCGGTCTTACAGAAGCAGTAAAACATTTAGTCCAAGCTAAAAATATTCCTGTGGAATTTAAACCTATCAGTTGTGATGGTCTTATTGAATGTGATAAAGCCTTAAAACTATTAAAATTCAATAGATTAAATGGGAATTTCATAGAAGGAATGGCCTGTAATGGCGGATGCATAGGTGGAGCAGCCTCCCTTAATCATGGTCCTAAAGATAAAACTGAAGTAGATAAATATGGCAAATTAGCCTTAGAAGAAAATGTTAGTGATTCACTTAGAATAATGAACATAGATGGAATTCACCTGCACCGTGGTAAAGGCTTTATGTCAAAATAATATTTTACTTTTAAAACTTATATTATTAGGTCAATCAGGTAATCTTCTGTTTAAAGCGCATCAACTTTTATAGTTGATGCGCTTTTTTACTCAATCAAAATGATTCAATTTCCTATAATTCGAGTTGAAAATTGAATACAAACAAAAAAAATAGAAAAATTAGTTTTTTTTTACTATAAGCCCCTTTAGAAATATATAATTAGCACGATAATATATACATAAATGTCATATATTTAGTAATAATATTGTAAAGCAATTTAATATGTTCTTCTAAAAAATAAAACATGAGGTGAATTAATATGTTACCGTTAAAAAAAACATTACAAATTAATGAACTACAGGTAGGAATGATTTCTGCCATAGATATAATTTTTCAAGGCAAAATATTGCTAGGCAGCGGTATCGCAATTACAGAATCAATGCTCCTTAATCTAAAGAACAACTATATTATTGATGAGCTAGAGATTTATTTAGAAGATAATTCTAGCAAGTCTTTGAAACTTAAAACCGTAAAAGAACTTGAAAATACCTTCAATCAATTTTCTTCTAATTTAGAAACTATATTTGATAATATATCTACTTTAGAAACTCCTAACATAAACGAAATAAAAACCTTTGCACAAAATATTCAACAGGAATTCACTGCAACAGGAATAGTCATTAGAAATATAATCTTTTATGGTAGTGGAAATGATTCCATTTATAGGCATAGCGTAAATGTTGCCGCTATTAGTTTTATACTAGGCAAATGGTTAGGGCTTAATGAAAAAGAACTGAGTTTATTAACCTATTCCGCAATATTGCACGATTTTGGCAAACTCCAAATAGGTAAGGATATACTACACAAAAAAGAGAATCTCACCTCTGATGAATCTGATACTTTAAAGACACATCCTGTTATAGGGTATCATTTTATTAAACAGATTCCATATCTAGATCCTTCTGTGGGCCTTACAGTACTGATGCACCATGAGAGAATGGACGGATCTGGGTACCCTCTGCATGTTTATCATGATAAAATACCAAAATTCGCTAAAATAATAGCTATTGCAGATGTATTTGACGAACTTAACTCTAATAGATATTTTAAAAAAATCAAAGGTCCACTAGAAGCTCTAAAAGTTATTCAAGATGAGAGTATTACGGAACTTGAGCCCACATACTGCAATATGTTTCTAAACCATATAATAAATTACTACATGGGTGAAAATGTGCTACTTAACGATAAACGTTCCTGCAAGATTATCCAAGTCCAAATAAACGATTTGACCAATCCTATTATGCTTGATGGCAATGGATTCCTAGACTTAAAAAAAGAGAAAGATTTATATGTTGAAGCATTGGAAATCTGATAATCAATTTAAATACCTTGTATCTACTTAAACATTAGATACAAGGCATTCACACATATTTAGCATTAAAAAAATGTTATAATAAATCTGGTGCCTACATCCACCTTGCTTCGCACTTCAATTATTCCGTTATGTGCCTCAACTATTGATTTTGAAAGGGCAAGCCCTATTCCAATAGAATCGTTTTTCTTTGAGGTCTTTGCCTTAAAAAACCGCTTAAATACATTCGGTAAATCAGCCTCATTTATCCCTTCTCCTGTGTCTTCTATTATAATTCTTGTATACAAAGGGTTTTCAAAAAGTTCCAAATCAATGCTTCCACCACAAGGCGTATGTTCTATTCCATTCTTAATAATATTAATAAGTGCCTCCTCAAGCCACAATCTATCGTGCTGAAAAACTATCTCTTCTTTTTCTTTAAAATTAATCACAACCTGCGCATCATATGCTTTACTTTCTAGTGCATCTATTACATCTTGCAATGTTTCATTTAAGCTTTGTTCTTCTTTCACAATTTCTATGGCTTTAGCGTCTAATTTAGCAAGTTTAAGTATATTTTTTATAAGCCAGTTCATTTTTTCTAGTTGATTTTGATTATTTATTAAAAAGACCGACCTTTGCTTGAGAGACAATTCCTTGCTAACCATAATGTCGTTATATAAAATTACGGATGAAAGTGGAGTTTTTAGCTGATGAGATATATCTGATAACAACTCTACTAAAAATTGTTTTTCTTGCCTAAGATCGCTTAAATTACTCCTAATGATTCCTCTCATAGAGTTAAAAGAAATTGCCAGCTTTGAAAAATCTCCTTCTTTATTTTCATTTATAGCTATGTCATAATCACCCTCAACTACTTTTTTTGCAGCAAAGGTTAAACTTCTTATACGCTTATAGAAAAAACTGTATTGAAAATAATTAAGTGTAAATAATGTAGTAGCCATAATAATAAAAATTAAAATAATTGAATAGTTATCCTTTATAATAGCCCCGCTTACATAGGGAAAAAGTGCATCCTCCAAATTTTCTGTTAACCCATACTGCTTTAAAAAAGCACTACCAAGTGTAGCTTCATCCCCGGAAACTTCTCTTGTAATAAGCGGTATAATTTCTTTTTCCATTTCAGGATTTTCCGAAACTATCCTTTCAGCAATGACTCCCAATGTCTTTATATAATCAGCTTTTAAGTTATCATGATTCACTTTTAAAATTAAAGATGTAATAACTAAAAATAAAGTCATTAAAAACAAAAGAACCCCTGTGCTTATTTTCAGTTCAGAATTAATAAAATATCTTTTCATATAAACCTACTCCTTGATTAGCACCTTTAGTGCTGAATATCCTTATTCCACTTGTACCCCAATCCACGTTTATTAACTATATATTCAGGTTCCCTTGGATTATCTTCTATTTTCTGCCTTATTCTCTTAATATAAACTGATAATGTGTTTTCATCAAAGAAAGGGTCTTCCCCTTCCAATAATTCACACAATATCTCATCCCTCTTCATTAAAACATTAGGCTTATTCATAAATATTAATAAAAGCTTGTATTCCTGTGCTGTAAGATTTATAATCTCACCATTTTTCCTCACTGTTCCTTTTATATTATCAACAAGTATATTTTCACTTTTTAATATACTTTCTAGTGCTATATTTTTAGCACTTGCTATATTCTTAGAATTACGCCTTATAGATGCCTTTATTCTTGATAAAAGTTCTCTAACTCGAAAAGGCTTCGTTATATAATCATCGCCGCCTATTTCAAGCCCCTGAACAACATTAACCTCATCGTCACAGGCTGTTAAAAATATTATAGGCACGTCGCTTTTAATTCTTATGTACTTGCATAATTCATAACCATTGCCATCAGGCAAGTTAACATCCAATAAAATCAAATCAAAGTCTTCCAAATGAAATATTTTTTTCCCACCTTCTACAGTTGAAGCTCTAGATACATCGTATCCACCATCTTTCAATGAAAATTCTATACCAATGGCTAATGATTCATCATCTTCAACTAATAATAATCTATCCATAATTTTCACCTCATTTTAAATATTGTAAACAATTAACACCTTAATAATACCTTACTTATGGTTTTAATTAAAGCTAACCTATATATGAAAAGTGGAAAAGAGAAGATTATTATTAATAATCTTCTCTTACTGCCTGAATTAAATTTTCTTTTTTAATCCTTGAAAGTGGCGATAACACTGATAAATATCCTATTACTATAGCTGCAACTCCCGCGATAGTTATTGCCTGCCAAGGTACCATCCATCCAAACTCTCTAAATCCACCCATGGACTTAAACAGTAAGAATGATATACCACAACCTATAATGCAGCCATATATGGCACCAACAATTCCATAAAGAAGTCCTTCTAGCACAATCATTTTCTTTAAGCCCTTTTGAGTTAGCCCTATGGATTTCAAGGTGGCAAACTCTCTTTTTCTTAGAATAATATTTGTAGTTAATGTATTTACAATATTAACACTACCTATCAAGGAAACTACCAATACAAATCCATATAATAATATTTGAACCATTAATATTGAAGATTTCCCGGTTCTATTATTGTCTATATTATTTATTACCATTAAAGCTGGGTTTGATTTTATTGCCGTTTCTATTGCTATTTTTCCTGCATCTTCATCTTTTATATCCTTAAGAGCTATGTTTAAGTTTACAGGCAAAATTTCCTTTCCACCTATTAATTTCTTCGCCATTTCCTGAGTTGTAATTATCTTTAATCCACTTGAAGCTCCTCTAAAGTTAAAAGGTTCATTTTGAAGAATAGCCATAATCTTTACTTTATTAACCTTTCCTTTACCAAATTCTTTATTCACTTGTTCAGTTTCAGTCCATCCATCCTCATTAAATTGAAGATCTATTTCATCTCCTACTTTTATATCTGCTATTGGTCCATAATAATTCTTCTTAGTATTTTCATTATATACTACATTCTTGTTTATTAGAATTACTCCATTTTCACTGTTTATTTTTTCCACATCAATATTTCCTGACTGTAAATATTTTTTAGAAATCTCTAGTGATTCCTTATCATAAATCCCAATAGAACTTCTTATAAGTGTCTTCTCCTCCCCTTCCGCCGTTATTTTTTTATAAATATTTCCCATATCCTGAATTTCCTTTACATTACTGTTTTTGTTTATTGCTATATCGAAACTATATGAATTGAATACCTCATATACCTT
Source organism: uncultured Clostridium sp. (assembly GCA_964467165.1). Classification (GTDB taxonomy): domain Bacteria; phylum Bacillota; class Clostridia; order Clostridiales; family Clostridiaceae; genus Clostridium_AD. The sequence goes on along the minus strand of CAYXOL010000022.1, from coordinate 19,452 downwards.
ATCAACTAGTTTAAGTGCTTTAATCTCAGCTTCTATTTTATTATCTATTATTGATTTTTCTGTATACTGTTTATTATCCCTTACAACTGAGAAGTGAATATTTTTAGACTCATTAAGATCCGATGTTATATTTAGTGACATATCCATAAAGGATTTAAAAGTAACAAATAGCACAACACTTATTACTATTGAAAAAACAGTTATTCTATATCTTTTTCTATTTCTCTTTATGTTCTTAGCTGCTAATGCTCCTTCAAACCCAAATATTCTTTGAATAAGTACATTCTTTCTTCTTTTTATTTTCTCCTTTGTTATAGAGTTTCTACCACTTATAGCATTCAGTGGTGAAATCCTACCTGCAAAAAATGCTGGCACCATTGCAGATAGGTATATTGATACAAGTCCCACTGCTGCGCTTATACATAAAACCATAGGTGATATTGAAGTTTTCATAGGCATAACTGAATCTGCACCAATTAATTTAAATGCAATACTTATTCCATAGATGGCTATAATGCCACATATAAGTCCTAATGGAATAGATATTACGGCCAGGATTGTTGCCTCCCTTAGGACAATCTTTCTAATTTGCCTTGGAGTTGTTCCTACTGCTCTTAAAAGTCCAAACTGTTTTATTCGCTCTACAACACTAATTTGAAATGAGTTATAAATTACAGCTATAGTTGATATTACAACTATCCCAATTATTATTGCTAGGGCTGCATATAATCCTCCAAAGCCCGAACTATCATCTCCTGCTCCCTGCATTTGTAGTAAATAACTGTTTTCCATAACAGAATCCTTCTCACCTAACTGCTTTAATTCTCCTACTGCGGTTTTTAAGTTTGTTTTTGAGCTTATTTCTACCAGTAAGGCTGCATTTTGTTTATTAATACTATTATTTTTGGATAAAATTAATCCGTTACCATTCATTTGGCTTTGTACATTATCCTGGAGTATTCCTACAAGTGTATATTCTTTATCATTAACTTTAATTTTATTCCCTACTTTAACGTCCTTATCGATATATGTGGATATCCACTTTTCCATAGCTACTTCATTTTCTTTTTCTGGTAATCTACCTAGCTTTGCTTTATAAGGGAAAAGTTCTAAAGCCTTGTCTGTTGCGGTTATTACATTAACAACAACTTTATTATCTAATTTTATTTCCTCACTTATAGTATAAAATCCACTCCTAGATACTTTAGGATTATTAACTATTTTAGGGATTATTTTTTCATTGGTCTTTTGAAATGCTAAATGAAAAGATCCTGATTTATTTTTAGCATCCTGTATCTGTGCATCCTGAATCCCATTAAAAAAAAGTCCTATTGTTGCTATAAGTGCAACTGATAACATTATTCCTATAATAGTAAGCAAAGTTCTTTTCTTATTTCTCTTTAAATACTTTCCTGTTAGCTTTTTATAACTTGTTATCATCTTTTCTCCCCCTAGCTTACTTTCAAGCGCTTATCAGAAATTATTTCACCATCTTCAATTGTTATAACCCTATCTGCCATGGCCGCTATATTAACGTCATGGGTAATAAGTATTAGTGTTTGATTATATTTTTTAGCCGTAAATTTTAATAATTCTATAACGTCCTTTGAATTCTTAGTGTCAAGATTCCCTGTAGGTTCATCGGCAAGAATTATTGATGGCTTGTTAAATACTGCTCTACCAATTGATACTCTTTGCTGTTGTCCTCCTGATAACTCTGAAGGAAGATGATTTCTTCGAGCGCTGAGTCCTAATACTTTAATAAGTTCTTCTAAATAAACTTTATCCACCTTATCATTATCAAGTAACGCCGGAAGCGCTATATTTTCTTCTACATCTAAAATAGGTAGTAGGTTATAAAACTGAAATACGAAGCCTATTTTTCTCCTTCTAAACACTGCAAGTTTTTCTTCCTTGTAATCATAAATACTTTCTCCATCAATAACAACATTTCCAGATGTTGGTCTATCCAGTCCACCAAGTAAATGTAGAAGTGTACTTTTGCCAGAACCTGATGCTCCGACAATTGCTACAAACTCTCCCTTATGTACTGATAAATTTATATTTTTAAGTGCCTCCACCTTGTTTTCGCCTTTACCATATGTTTTAGTTAAATTCTCAACCTTTAAAACTTCCATTTATATCTCTCCTCTTTTCTTATATCTCGTTTTTCATAACTATATACATACTATACTTCTTAAATTGCATGCACTCCATGTCTCTCCGCTTACAAAATAAAAAGGTTGCCTTACATTATTGTAAGATAACCTAATAGAAACCATAAGTCATAATTGATTTTAAATCACTTTTCTTCCTAAGCAATACTAATTTTGGGTTTATGTTGTTTTACATTATTCTTTCTAGAAACTCACTTATAAAGTTTACAAGTATATTACAATTTACTTATAGCCAAAATGAATAAGTTGTAATAAACTTAATCTAATATGTATAATTATAAAGTATAATAGGTTAATATTATACTTTTTACAATTAATAACTTATAAAAACTAATATTATGGAGGGTTTATATGGATAATAATTTAGCAACGCAAGAAAATAGAAGAACTGGAAGGAGACCTAAGAAAAAATCAAAAAAAATATTTAGCAAGCTACTTTTTGCTGTTATGATTATATGCATTTCACCTATAGCAATAAATCATTTTACTAAAGACGATTATATCAAGTTAAGTAAATCAGAAATAAATCTTTATATAAATGCAGCTGATGAAATAAGCAAAGAAAAACTTCAAGTTAATTGGAAAAATTTAGCTGCTATTGATGGAGTTAGATATAAAAAAGATTTTTCAAAAGCTACTAACGAAAATTTAAAAACACTAGGTGAAATGTTTTTAGAGAAAACTGGTACAAGCAGTAAAGAGAATAACTACAAGCTATTAAGCATGGACCATGTGTTAAATAACTTGTCTTATAATAATAAAAATAAAGATAAAGTTCATAAATACCTAGCACAACTAGAAGTTATAGGTTTAGTAAATGCTAATTTACAAAAGGATTCTTCATATAGAATTTTTGTTGAGGAACTTTTACCAAAATCAATTGAACTATATAACAAATATAAAATCCTTCCTTCTATCACAATAGCTCAATGTATATTAGAATCTGCTTGGGGTAAATCAGATTTAAGTGTTAAAGCAAATAATTTATTCGGGATAAAATCTGATAGTAGTTGGAGTGGAAAAAGTGTGAATATGACTACATCTGAATATCATGATGTAGTCATAAAAGCTAATTTCAGACTATATAATAACAAAATAGATTCTCTAGATGATTATGGAAAATTCCTTTTCGCTAATGATAGATATAAAAAAAATGGAGTTTTCGAGGCTTCTCAGTATATACAACAAGCTCAAGCGCTTGAAAATGCGGGATATAGTACTAAGCAAGATAATGCGGGAAACAATATATATGCCGATCTATTGGTTTCCATAATAAAGGAAAATGATTTACAACTTATTGATAATAGGGCACAGAGTCAAAATTGACAATAAACCCCTTTAAAAGGGGGATATATCATTAAAAAATTTATGACAACTACTGATGGATCAGAGACTGAAATCAATCTTTGGGCTGTTGCAATCTGTATCGATTATAGAAAAAATCTCTTTTACTATCTTTCTCATATAAGCCGGTTTCCTTCATAAGTTCTTCACCATTTATAACAATACTTATTTGCCCCCAATAAGTCCCATCTTCTAGGATTACAGGAATTCTTGATATAAAACCAGTTCCACCCTGAACTAAATTAACAGGCCCTTGAAAAATTGGTGTCATATTCTTTTTTACCTTTAGGACATTGCCCTTTTGTGCCGCTATAAATGCAAGGTTTTTCCCTATTACTGCTTCATTTCCTTTAAGTGGATAAGCGTAAACTATAGTTGTATCTTTTAATACGGATATATTTTTAATTAATTTACTGTTAGATTGTATTAGCAAACTAAGCTATTTAGTGGTATCTTGTTGCGAAAGGTTAGATCTAAATTCTATTGATTGTTCCAATGCCATTAATCTATAGTGTTGTTTTGAACGACTTATTTCTATAGTAATACTTAAAAGAAATATCAAAAAAATAACAAATCCAATTGAAACTCCTATTGTTATTGAAATTAAAATTAAAAAAAGAGCACAAAACTGCTCCTTTTTTAATTTCTATGAATATAATTTTATTTTCATGAAAAAAGTAATTCCAAAAAACATTGAAGCAATAAGTACCATTGTGGCACCAGAGGCAGACCCTAAAAAATAAGATAATATAAGACCCGCCACCCCTGAAATAAGGGCAATTGCTATAGAATACACATGGTATTGCTTAATATTTGTAGAAATATTTCTTGCAGCCGCCGCCGGCAGCACCATCATTGAACTTATAATTAGAACCCCTACCCATTGAATAGATATTGTAACAATAACTGCCACTGTAATTGTAAATAGGAATTCATAGAACTCAACGTTAATGCCTCTGCTTCTTGCCAATAATTGATTTACACTTACCAGTAGAAGCTTATTAAAGCTAACTGCCCAAATAATAATTACAATTAAAAATATAATTGGAAGTATCACCAAATCAGTTTTACTAATACTTAATAAATCACCAATAAGATAAACGGAATATTTTGCAAAGCCACCCCTAAATGACAATATTACAACACCAAGTGCCACTGCTGTAGATGAAAAAACACCTATTATAGTATCAGTCGAAGAAGTATTTACATTTTTAACCTTAATTATTAATACAGCAAGCATAAGCGAAAATGCAAGCATTGACCATATAGGATTTTTTATACCTAAAATTACCCCAATTGCTATTCCCGTGAGAGCTGAATGTCCCAGAGCATCTGCAAAAAAAGCCATCTTATTATTTACAACCATTGTACCCAGCAGTCCAAACATAGGAGTAACTAATAAAACCCCTAATAATGCGTTTTTCATAAACACATAATGTGCCCATTCAAAGGGGAGTAGAAAATCTACGATATTATACCATAAAGACATTATTCATCATCCTTTTTGTTTTCATTTACCATAACTTTATTCCAATCTACACCAAACACATCAATTACTTTCTCATTACTAAATACTTCCTCTGCCGAACCACAGCATTCAATAGTTTTATTATTTATAAATGCAATGCGGTCAGCATATTGTGATACTAAAAGTAGGTCATGAGAAACTAATATAATAGACAAATCATAATTGTTTCTTAGATTTGATACAGTTTTGTAAAATAATTTTAGCCCATTTTGATCAATTCCTGATACTGGCTCATCTAATAATAATATATCGGGTATAGGTTGAAGCGCTAGAGCTAGAAGCACTCTTTGGAGTTCTCCGCCAGATAATACCCCTAAACGCTTGTCTATAAGATATTCACCCTCCACCAGTGCTAAACTTTCAAGAGCTTTTTTTCTTGTACCTTTTGAAATAGAAAACCAAACAGGTCTGTCATTTAAGGTAGCTGCAAAAATATCAAGAACACTTACAGGTGAACTATAATCAAAATCAAGTTTCTGAGGTACGTAGCCTAGTTTAAGTTTTCTTGCAAGTTTTTTGTTTCCATCAATAAAAGTAATATTTCCTGAATGAGGTATGCCCCCCAGTAATGCTTTTAAAAGAGTGCTTTTACCTGCACCATTTGCTCCTATTATTGCTGTCAAATCCCCACAATGGATGTGGAGATTGATATCTTTTAATATTTCTGTTTTTCCAATAGTAACACCAAAATCTTTTATTTTTGTACAACATAATCCACAACTGCATTTTTTACAATCTATATTCTTAGTTTTATTAATATTTGTGATTTTATTGATATTTGTTATTTTTTTGCTGTCTTTCATTTTAGTATTATTTATCATTTTAAAGCCTCTTCCAATGTTTTCAGATTACTGTCCATAATATTAATATATGCATCTGCTTCCATAGGTCCTGTAACAACTGGGTCAAGGCTATAAACTTTTGAACCCGTTTCCCTTGCAATAGTTTCAACAGCTTTGACAGAATACTGTGGTTCCGCAAACAATGCCTTTACTTTTAATTTTTTCACTTGCTCAATAGTTGACTGAAGATCTTTTGCACTTGGCTCAGAACCAGGTTCACGTTCAACAATTCCTACAATGTTTAAATTGAATTCTTTTGCAAAATACGGAAAAGCCTCATGAAAAGTAACTATGTCACGGTTTTTAATATTATCTAATGACTTATGCATTTTATCTCTTTCAGCCTCAAGTTTCGCAACATATGCCGCAGTATTCGCTTTATACTTTTCTGCATTATTTGAATCTATTATAGCTAATTGTTCTCCAATATTTTCCACTTGAGTTATAGCATTAGAAATACTCACCCATAAATGTGCGTTATATCCAGCATCACCTTCATTTTTAATAAGCTGGATGCCTTTACTTGAGTCTATAATTTTAAGATTAGGCATTTGCTCTGTTACTTTCCCCATAAATGATTCCATGTCTGCACCATTAGTTACAAATACCTGCGCACCATCTAAGGTTTTCAAGTTATCAGTAGTAATAGAATAATCATGAAGACACCCTGTCATTGGTTTTGTCATATTTATAACTTTTACGTTTGGAATATCCTTAGCCACATTTAATGAGAATATGTACATAGGATAGAAGGAAGTTGCAACGGTAATTGTATTACTATTTGCAAGAGTATCAGATGATGCCTCATTGTTTTTTTTAGAAGTACACCCACTAAAAAGTATTACAGATACAAGCATTAGGGATGTTATTTTAGTAATTATATTTTTCATTTATTATCCACCTTTCATTAAATGCAAATCACTTGCATTTACATTTCTTATAAATTATATTACACCTTGTAAAAAATAGCAACAGTAATAACTCAAATAAATAAGATATGTCAAGATATAAAAGAGCAAAAAATAAAAAGGCAGCTTTCATATATGCAGCCTTTAGCTTAAAAATTTTCACATTCTATTTGCATTGATTTGTATGACTTTCTCTGGGTTAATTCTTATTTTTAATGGAAGCGGTTTGTCTTTAACTGAATCCCACTCCTGTTTAGAAATATCCCACAGTACATGATAATCTTTTTCATCCCCTATAGGCTCACTAAATTTTAAATAAACACTCCTTCTAAATAAAGTCTCACCAGTAAAAACAACCCAGCAGTCGAAAGTATTTATATCTTCTGCATCCACCATAATTTCTAAATAGTGAGCCCTAATTCCGATATCCGTTATGCTATCCTCTATTTCATAATCAAAGGTAATTCTACATCCCCAATCAATAGCTTCTATAATGTTTTTTTCGATTTTCCTAGCCTTGGAAATATTTTTACAACCTGTTAATCTAGCACCGCAAAGTGTTGGCGGGTTATTAAATATAATTTCCTTATTTCCAATAGCATCAATACTCCCCTCTTCTATAATCACTATGTTATTGCATAATTGATATGCTTCTTCCATATTATGTGTTACAAAAATTGAAGTACCCTTGAACTCTAGAAGATCCTCTTTAAGTTGTATTATCATAGTATTCTTAAGATGCTCATCCAATGCAGAAAAAGGCTCATCAAGAAGTAAAATTTCCGGTTCTACAACCAGAGCTCTAGCAAGTGCAACCCTCTGTTTCTGCCCCCCTGATAATTGATGTGGAAATCTTTTTTCCATTCCACAAAGCTGTAAATCTAAAATTTTCTTTTTTATCTTATCATTTTTTTCAGCTTTAGAAATATTTTTAGGGAGTCCGAACCCAATATTTTGCTCTACGGTCATGTTTGGAAACAGAGCATAATTTTGAAAAAGGAATCCTACTTTCCTATCCCTAATAGGAATATTGATTTTATTTTCAAAGTCAAATAGCACTCGTCCATTTAATACTATTTTCCCACTGTCTGGGGTAACAATTCCTGCTATACAACTTAGTGTCATGCTTTTGCCTGAACCAGATGCTCCTAAAAACCCTAAAATATCATTATCTGCTTTAAAATCAACTTTCAGCTCAAATCCTGGTAGCCTTTTTATAATATTCACTTGTAAACTCATATCATTTTCTCCTTGCAGAGGATACTAAAAACCCTTGCTTTTCAGACCACTTGTCGCTAGCTACCATCACTGTTAAGGATATTATAAATATTAGTATAACCCATTTAATAGCATCAGCATTTTCTCCAGCAATTACAGCAAAGTATATGGCAATAGGGATTGTTTGGGTTTTACCTGGAATACTACCTGCGATCATCATTGTAGCCCCAAATTCTCCCAGAGCCCTTGCAAAAGATAGTACTGTACCTGCTGCAATTCCAGGCCATGCCAGTGGAACGGCTACCTTCCAAAATATTTTCCACTCCGAGGCCCCCAAAGTTCTAGCCGCATTAAGGACATTACCATCAATTTGACGAAAAGCACCTACACAAGTTCTATACATCAGAGGAAAAGCCACCACAGTTGCAGCTATAACAGTAGCCGCCCAGGTGAATATTAATGTTATTCCAAATCCATTTAATAATTTACCAATGGGATAATTTTTCCCTATAATAATAAGTAATATAAAACCCAAAACTGTTGGTGGCAGCACCATAGGCAGTGTCAAAATCCCATCTAAAATACCTCTACCGCGCCCTTTATATCTGGACATAAACCAAGCTGCGAAAATTCCAATGAAAAACACTATAAAAGTAGCTGTAAAAGCTGTTTTTATGGAAATCCATAATGGAGAAAATTCCGACATCATCTTCAACTCCTCTTATCCTCTTTTGTGCTTGCTTATTTTATAAGGGTATCAAACCCGTATGCTTTAAAGACTTCTTTTGCTTTATCACTAGATAAAAATTTTAAAAACGACTTAGTATCATCCACATTTTTACTAGTTTTAATTACAGCTGCTGGATAGACCACAGGAGTTTTGTATAAATCATCACTAGCAAGTGCAACCACTTTTACTTTTTTAGAAGTTTTAGCATCAGTTCCGTATACTACTCCCGCATCTACATTTCCAGTTTCAACCCAAGTTAAAACTTCCTTAACGTCTTTTGCATAAACAGCTTTTGACTTAACTATATCAAGTATATTTAAGGATGTAAATACTTCCTGTGAATATTGACCAACAGGCACTGTTTTTGGTTCTCCTAATGCTATTTTTACAATTTTAGCATCTGCCGCATCCTTAAAATCACTAATACCCAAGGTAGAATCATTTTTAACTATAAGAACTACACTATTTCCTAGTAAATTAACATTGGTATCGTCTATTAGCAAAGCCTTTTCCTTCAAAGCGACCATTTGCTTTGTACCCGCAGAAAAAAATAAATCCACATCAGCACCTTGTTCTATTTGTTTCTGCAATGTTCCTGACCCTGCAAAATTATAATTTATTGTAACATTTGGTTTTTCTACTTTATAAAGTGTTTTTATTTCCCCCATAACTTCTGTTAAGCTTGCAGCTGCAGAAATTGTCAATGTAACTGGTTGTTGAAGCTCTGCTGACGCAGCTGGTGCAGGTGTTTCAGAAGTTTTGGTGTTCTGACTACAACCCGTCATTGCCAACATAATCATAACTAAAGACATAACTAATAAAGACCCTAACCTTTTTTCCATTTTTAATTCCCCCTATAATATATTTTAAACATTTTAAATTCAAACATGACAAAACCATACATTTCAATAACGTTTCGTTTAGTTTTGTTGTGTTATGTCATGTTATATTATATATTCTTATAAGGAAAAATTCAACAATGAGTTTACTTTTATTTTATAAAATAAATTTACTTACATCAAATCTATTATTTATGATAAGAAAAAAGTGATCTAGCTAAAGACTAAATCACTTTCCTATGTTTCTGCCGTTATTTCCCCTAAGCCTTTTAAGTCATATCCACCAATACCCTGCAGTTCTGACTTAAACTCTTCTGATCGAATGATTTGAAGTACAGACTGAAAATATGGCTTTTGAATATCCTCTTTTTTAATTACAAGGTCATAGCTTTCTATTTGAAGTGCAATAAAATCAATGCCATCTACCTGTTGACTGGTCTTTTCATTCCCAATAGCAAAATCTGCTTCACCTCTAGCAACCGTACTAGCCATTGCAAGATGTGAAAAACATTCTTTTTCATATCCAGTTATACTACTTACATTTATTCCAAGCTTTTTTAAATGCTCATCTAGTAAGATTCTTGTACCACTACCCTTTTCGCGATTTATCATCTTAATTCCAGGGTGTTTTAGATCTTCTAAGCCTTTTATTCCTTTAGGATTACCCTTTGCAACATAAATCCCCTGCATTCTATTGGCAAGATGCACTATAATAGCAGAAATTCCTGGAAGCATTCTTTTTACATAAGGTACATTATACTGCCCTGTATCGCCATCCCATAAATGAGTTGCAGTAATCTGAACACTACCATGATAAAGATCATATAACCCATTATAGCTTCCGGTATAGGATCTAAGCGCTTGAATCCCTTTAACATTATGTTGTAGATATCTAGATAATATATCAAGCATAATATCTTGACCACAAATGACGAAATCGTGATTTTCCTGACTATCCTCCATTTGATGTGGAGCCTCTAATGTGATATTAGCATTAACCAACTGCCCATCAATTTGTTTAGTGTTTTGAAGTTTTTTAGATTTATTCTTATAATCTTCTATATCCTTCATTTCTATTCTTACCTTGTTACCAACCCTATACGAATTAAGTTCTCCCCTTTTTACCAATTCATAAACAGTATTCTTTGATATTTTAAGCATCTGGGCAACCTCTAAGGGTGTTAATGCAAAATTCTCATCCATTTTTTAACCTCCCACCATATTCCTTTACTCTTAATCAAATATAATTTTATTATATCATTAAAACTCTATCTCATAAAATCTTTAGAACTTTACATTAAGTAAAACCCATAAAACTTTACAAAAAAATCAAAACAAAAAGCTCTGATAGTTCAGAACTTTTTGTTGTTAAATAGTAGCCTAAACAGCTCCTCTATTTATTCTAATTCGTTTTTCTCCATATGGTCAAAAACTATTTTTGCACTTTCTTCATGACCATGCTTAATATTTTTTTTCTTGAAGTTATTATCTTCCTTCTTATTGTTTTTGGTGGTTTTCATTTTATTATCCATTAACACCTCTCCTATCCTCACTAATTTATTTATTATATAATTGTTATTTTATTATTTTCTATTAATTCTTATGTTTTTATACATATATTTTAAATCCAGTTTTTGTAAAGTTATAGGCACCTTCTATAATCTATCTTTCCCTACCCATTTTCTTAAAACTTCGGGCACAATAATACTTCCATCTTCTTGCTGCATCTGTTCCACAATTGCTGGTAGTAGTCTACTTGTAGCTAAACCAGAAGCATTTAGGGTATGCACGTACTCAGTATTTTTACTTCCATTTCTTTTAAACCTAATCATTCCACGTCTTGCTTGATAATCACGAGCATTTGAGGCTGAACTTACTTCTTTATACTCATTCATGCTAGGAATCCATATTTCGATATCATAGGTCTTCGCCATAGATGCACTACAATCTTTAGCTGCAAGTTTACTCACACGATAATGGAGTCCCAGTCCCTGAACAAGTCTCTCTGCTTTTCCCAAAAGTTCTTCAAAAGCAGCATCAGAATCTTCTGGCCTAGTATATTGGAACATCTCTACCTTATTAAATTGATGACCGCGAATCATTCCTCGCTCTGATGCTCTATAGCTTCCTGCTTCCACTCGGTAACAAGGAGTATATGAGAAATATTTTTTTGGTAACTCCTCTTCCTTTAGAATTTCATCTCTATGCAAATTAATGAGAGCAGTTTCAGAAGTTGGAAGTAGAAATTGATTATTTTCATTGTTTTTATTATCAGAAACCTTGAAAACCTCATCCTGAAATTTAGGAAACTGGCCTGCTGTTAACCCACACTGGTAATCTAAAATATGTGGAGGTAGGATAAATTCATACCCATCTTTTCTATGTTCTTCTATAAAATAGTTAAGTAGTGCCCATTCAAGCATAGCACCATCGCCTTTATATATCCAAAACCCATTTCCCGAAAGCTTTACTCCTCTTTCATAATCCACTAAATTATGTGTTGTTACAAGCTCCACATGATCCTTAGCCGCAAATTTAAAATCAGGTTTTTTACCCCATTCTCTTATAACCTTATTATTTTCTTTTCCTCCAGCTAATACATCCTCATCTGGTAAATTAGGTAGAGCCTCTAAAAAAGCAGTTATTTTTTCTCCAAGTGGAGTAAGTCTGTCCTCAAGTAGTTTTATATTACTTGAAACCTCTTTCATCTCTAAATAATAGCCTTCAACATCTTCACCTTTTCTTTTAAGTTCCGGTATTTCTTTAGATACTTTGTTTTTTTTGCTTTTTAGCACGTCTAGATCAAATATTAATTTCCTTTTTTCTGCATCCCACAGGAGCAGTTCATCAAAATCAACATTATCCATACGCTTAGAAAGCGCCTCTTTAACCATTTGAGTATTGTCTCTAATTAAATTTAAATCTAACATAATACATTTCCTCCTCAATTTTTATTTTGTTTTTCCGAGTGGTGCCACCCACGTGGCAAGTGGCAAAAGTGACAAGCTCTAGCGTATAAATGTTATCGCTCAAACTGTTTGCTATGCAACAAAAAAACTCCCATCTCTATAAACCTATAGAGACGGGAGTCAAACTCTCGCGGTGCCACTCAACTTGTCATATGTACATATGACCACTTTATTGTGCGGTAAAGGACACAAACCTTTCAACTTTTAGCTTATTGCTATGGAATCGGAGGGATTATATTGCACACTGATTTTCACCAACCATCAGCTCTCTTAATTGCTAAATAATCTTAATTTCCATAATTGCTATAATATATATTTTTATTGTATGAAACTATTCTTTATAAGATAATATCACTAAATATAAATAAAGTAAAGAATCTATATTTCATTTCACAATTTCACTATTGTTTTACTGATTTCTCACTTCATAAATACTTAACGCTTCAAGAAGATGTTTCTCTTAATCTATTAGCCCTTCCTCTCTCAACATATCTTCATCCACCTCAAGATAATAACATACCTTGCTTATATCAACTTTGTCACTTATAAGTTTTTTCCCGGTTTCAATTAGTGCCGCTCTATATCCCAATTCATAATCTGTACCATTTGTTGGAATATTAATCTCCACTTGTTCTAGCTCATCTGATTTTTGATTTTTCACTAAAGTATTTTCACCAAAAATATTGTTTATTTCATTTATTAGTTTTTCTTCTTGTGGAGGTTTTAATATATATGAAGATGCCCCTTCTTTAATAGCTGCAATAACCTTTTGCCTATCAGCTATGGTAGAACAAACTATTATATTTGCACGTGCATCGTACTTAATAATTTCCTTTATAGCTTCTATGCCATCCATAATCGGCATAGACAAATCCATTATTATAAGTGAGGGTTTCAGGATTGCAAATAACTCAACAGCCCTTAACCCATTTTCTGCCTCTGCAACAATTTCTACACCATATTTTCTTAGTATTCTGCCTAGGGTAGCTCGCATAAACTTTGCATCATCAACAATTAAAGCGGTTATTCTACTCATTTCATCTCCTCCTTTTTTGTATAACTATAAAATTTTCTACTTAAAGATGGAATATCAATAACATGAGCAAAGCTTCCATCTCCAAGAATGCTTGCACCGGAAATCCCAGGTAACAAACCCATCAACTTATTTTTTCCAATATACTCTTCCATGGATTTTATTACAATTTCCTGTTCTTCAAAAATCTCATTAACAATTACTGCAATTCGCTTTTCCGAGTAGCCTACCACAACTACAAAAACCTTATTAGAATCATTATTTGTTTCTATATCAAAATAATTTGCCAATCTTAATACTGATATTCCTTGATTTCTCCATGAAAAAAGTTCTACGCCAGCCAAACTATATATTTTGCTGAAGAGTTCATCACCCTTTAATCTTATTATTTCAACAATAAAAGATCCAGGTATAGCAAATGTATATATTCCTTCCTTAACCAAAAGTGCTTTTATAATTGCCAAAGTAAGTGGAAGCTTTATAGTGATTTTAGTACCTACATTTTTTTCGGTTTTTATGTCGACAACACCATTTAAATTATTGATGTTAGACCTTACTACATCCATTCCAACACCTCTACCAGATATTTCACTTATGGTTTCTGAGGTTGAAAAGCCTGGTTCAAAAATAAGCTGAATTATCTCTGTATCTGACATTTGATTAATCTTTTCTTCTGAAATTATCTTTTTTTCTAAAGCCTTAAATTTGATTCGCCCAATATCTATTCCATTGCCATCATCTTCTATATCTATAATAACTCTATTTTCTTCATGTCTCGCTTTAATAATTACCTTGCCTTGCACCCTCTTACCTTTGTTTTTTCTTTCCTCAGGTTTCTCTATACCATGATCTACCGTATTTCTTAATATATGCGTAATTGGATCTATAAGTTGTTCAATCATGGCCCTATCAATTTCAGTTTCACTACCTTCAATTTGTAACTCAACTTCTTTTTCACACTTAACAGCTAAATCCCTTACAATTCGTGGAAACCTGCTAAATATATATTCCAAAGAAAGCATTCTTGTGGATAGTATGGTTTCTTGAAGCTCTGAACCAATGTAATTTATGTGAACCAAAGAATCCATAAGTTTTGCAACTAGAGGATCTCTTTTGTTTTGAATTTTCAGCTGATGGGATATTTTATTTAAAGCTTCCTTTTCAATAACGAATTCGCCAGCTAAATTAATTAATTTATTTATCCTTTCAACATCAACCCTAATAGAAGATATTTCTTTTTTGCTTTCTTTTATTTTTTTTATTTCTTTATCCACAAATTTATCAAATTCAACTTTAGTAATGTCCGAAATTGAGTTTAACTTTTGAATAAAATTACAATTATCTTCCTTTGTAGAAAAAATAATGCTTATTATATTTCCGAAATCATCGTCCTCAAGGTTTTCATAGTCTTGTGGTGAAACATCATTTACAATTCCATGCTTATTTAACTCTTTCACTGCCATAATTGCTTTTAAACACTTAAAGTCTAACTGCTTTTTAATTACAATAACTATTTTATAGATACTATAACTTTTATCTAAGTATTTTACAATGTTTAGGTCTTTTTCGTCCCATTGAATTTTACAATCCACCTCAGTATTTTTGCTTTCGTTTAAGCAGCTATTTATATTGTTTTCAATGTTTTTAATGTCTGCTTTATATTCTTCACCTTTACATAAGCACTGAAACATATTCTTAAGTTCATCCAGTGTTAAGAAAATAACATTCATTAAAGTGTCTGAGACTAATATTTCTTTATTTTTTAACTTTGTAAGTAGGCTTTCAAGTAGGTGTGCAATCTGTGACATTTCCATAAATTCAACTGCCGCACAAGCACTTTTCATGGAGTGGGCACATCTGAATATACTATTTAATATTTCTTCCTCATATTGACCTGACTCTAATTGAATAAAATCCTGTTCCATTGATTCTAACTGCTCATTAGTTTCTTTTACAAAAATGGAATAATAGGAATCATTTAAATCAAATTTGAACATTTCTATATCTCCGTTCTAAGTTCGATTATTTTATTTATATTAAGAATAAATACCATTCTTTTTTCTTTACATATAATTGAATCAACATACTCATATTTTAATTTTATATCCTCTGGAGGAGAAATCATTTCATCCTCCGATACAGATAAAACTTCAACTATAAAATCTACAAGAAATCCAACCACCAGCTTTTTATCCTCAACTATTATTACTCTTTTTTCTTCTTCCGCTGATTTGCTGAAATCAAATCTCTTTTTTAAACTCATTATTGGAATAACTTCACCGCGAAGATTAATAATGCCGCTTATAAACTTAGGCACCGTTGGTACTTTGCTTACTACAATTCCCTTTACTTGAAGTATCTCTTGTGACTTTAAAATATCAATACCATATTCTTCACCATTCAAGGTAAATATAACATAACTTCCTAACATACCCATCACCTCTTAACTTCACTTAAATCATCATCTGCCATGCTGCAATATTAATGGTTTCAGAAGGAGATTTAGACTCCCACTTATAGAAGCAGAGACCTCCTTCTGAAATATCATTAAACATTAAATTTTGAAACAAGTTCCATTAATTCACTTGATAAATCAAGTATATTTTGTGATAATTTAGTTACTTTTTCACTTCCTGCTGCAACTCTTTCCGCCATTTCATCAACAGTCATGGTTGTAGCTGCCACTTCCTCACTATGGGCTGCTTGAAACTCTGAAGCACTAGCCACATTTTTAGAAAGCAATGTTGAATCCTCAACTTTTTTTATCATTTCTGATACCTCTGCTGCTTGCTCTTCACTAGCTGCAGATACATTCATAGACATATCATTTACCTTTAAAAGTTCATCCATTATATATTTACTTTCTCTAATCTGCTGCCTAGTCGATTCTGCAATTTCATCAATAAATGCTGTTGTTTTCTTAACTGCCCCATAAATATTCTCAAAGGCATCACCTGTGTGCTTTACCATCAGAACTCCCTTTTCAACCTGGTCTGCGCTATTTTTGGTATTTATTATAGCATTATCAGTAATTTCTCTTATTTGTCTTATAAGTTTAGCTATATCTTTTGTAGATTCACTAGACTTTTCTGATAAACGTCCAATAGCACTTGCAACTACTGCAAATCCTTTACCATGTTCTCCTGCTCTAGCGGCTTCAATTGATGCATTTAAAGATAGTAAATTAGTTTGTTCTGCTACATCATCAATTATTTCAATAATATCACCAATTTGTGTAGCTGCTTTTCCCAATTCTTTAATAACCTTTGTTAAATCCAATATGGAATTATTTATATTATTCATATTATTAGTTGTATTATTAACTATACTTTTTCCACTATCAACAATATCAAGTGTCGATTTACCTTCTTTCTGGGCTATCTCTGAATTTATATTTATATTGTTGCTTGACTTGTCCAGTTCAATCATTGAATCAGTAATTTTGCCCATAGCCTCAGAAGTATTTACTATATTGCTTGCAATTTCGTCTGCTGCTTTACCCATCTCCGTTATAGATACAGATATCTGCTGTGAATTTGAAGCAATTTCAATTATATCATTAGATACCTCCATAATAGACTGACTTGAGTCACCCATAGTTTTGGAAAGCTCTCCCATGGCATAAGACTGCTCAGTTGATGTTTGATACATCTCTTCTGAAGATTTCTTAGACTCTTCACAAAGAATTTTAATTTCGTTTGCAGAACTAACAACTTTCTTTATCATATTTTTCTGTCCACTTATCATATTATTAAAGCTTTTACTAAGTTCCCCAATTTCATCCTCACCTTTAATATTAAAGGAAACATTAAAATCTCCTTTTTCAACTTTGGACATTAACTCACCAATATTCCTAATAGGCTTTAACAATTTGCTATTAATATAAAATCCAAGCAAAATAGCAACTATTGTATATACCACAATCATTACTAATAGCATTATTTTAATACTCGTATTAACTGGTTCTGTAATACTTATAATCTCACTTTTCGGTGTGAATCCTATAAGTTTCCATCCTGTTTTAGCAACAGTTACGTAACTTAATACATATTCTTTTCCATCAACATTATATTCTATTGATTTTCCAGGATCACTCATAAGTTTCTTGAACCAGTCTTTATCGCTGGCTTTTGTATTTAACTGTTTTTTATCCTTATGTCCTATAATAGTACCAGCACTATCAACAACCATTGCATAGCCTTCATTTCCAAGTTTAATTTTTCCGGCAATATCTGATAAACTGGTTATCCTCATATCAATAGATAAAACCCCAAAAACATTTTCTAAATTATCAGGATTTGTTATAGCTTTTGCCACTGAAATAGTCATTTCCTTAGTAGTCGCATCCTCATAAGGAGCTGTCCAGATTACATCTTTATTTTTAGATCCCATAGCATCTTTATACCAAGGTCTTTTAGTACAATCATAACCATCTGGCATTTTGTGAGTTGGAAAATTGTAATACTGCTTATTCTGATCCCCCATATACATAGTTGTTATCTGAGGGTAACCTTTCAAGTATCCCTGAGCTTGAATTGAAATGTTAGTCGAATTTTCAGGATTTTCGAATAGATTTTTAATATCTTTGCTGCCTGCCCAAATACTTACTGAAGTTTCAATTTCTGAAATCATATTGTTAATATAAAAGTCTCTTGCATTTTCAATTGATTTTGAACTGGTTTGCTTAATTTGTTTTATTAATACAGAATTTTGTGTATTATAGAAAATATAACCTATTATTAATAGTGGGAGTATGATGAGCATAGAAAACACAGTCATAATTTTGACTCTTACACTTTTCTTCATTAAATTATCTCCTTCGCAACATAATAAATTAGCACTTTATTGTCATATTGTCACTTTATATACTTAATTTCAGAAAACATTAACCAAATAACTCTAATTAATGTATCATTCACCAAATCAAATTCGACATTATGCTATGATTATCCTTTAATATTTGTAGTATTATTGAAAATACAATAAAAAAATCCCTAAAATTAAATAAAGGGATTTTGTAATATATTGACTAATTATAAGCATACTATCATCTTTATGTATATTTACAAGCTCCTTTAATACATCTATTTTACTATAATTCTCTGAAGCTATTCTAAATTTCTTTAAACTCGCCTCTACAGAGTATTCCATTTTAAGATTTTCTGGCATCTCTACCCTAATTTCCCTAAATTCAGATGTTGCTATCCATCCTTGTTTTTCCAATACCTTCCAAGGCAAATCATATTTTTTAGGTTCTATTAAAGTAAATACGTCGTCTTCTTTCTTGTCTTCCCTAAGAAGGGTTGCAATTAAGCCTAGTCTTCTACTTACTTGAATCTCGGCTACTGATCTAAATTATCACCTGCTGTACTGCAATAGTATATTCAAACAGTGGCTGTAAAAATAAACTTACACCCATGGAATGACTATACTTCTAGGCGATGGAGTTAATCAACCAAAAGAAAATCCATACATAGTGCTTAGCATGTTTATAACAAGCCATTTACAGCTTTCCGGTAAAAGAAGTAGTACCAGATTGGCACTACTTCTTATTATTTTTAGTTTAACACAGGTATATAAATAATCCTTTAAGGTTTCATCAAAAAAGTCCATCTTCTGAGCATTTTCTATAAGTTTTCTTTTTTATATTTATAGTATGGACTCATCAATTATACCTCCAAAATAACTGCACTGCTCGTCTATCCTAAGTTTTTTCTCAAATCCACTATTGTTTCGTGCATATTTTAACACATAATGCTGAAAATCAAAACTTCTATTCTCAATCCATAATTCGCTACCATAACTACCAAACTGTGATATGGCAACTACTCCATTTATATTCTTTAATTTGTCTATAAGTGTTG
>CAYXOL010000021.1:0-73628 GCA_964467165.1 uncultured Clostridium sp. | reverse complement strand
TGAAGTTATGGGTTCTGATCCAGTAGATGCTAAATTTGCAGCTTTTGGATGGAATACTATATCTGTAGATGGACATGATTTTCACCAAATTAAGAATGCTATTGAAGAAGCTAAAAAAACAAAAGGAAAACCAACAGTTATAATTTGTGAAACTATAAAGGGTAAAGGCGTTTCCTTCATGGAAAATGAAGCTAGTTGGCATGGCAGCGCTCCAAGTAAAGAGCAATGCCAAATGGCAATAGAGGAAATTGGGGGTGCGTTATAATGGATAAAATTGCAACAAGAGAAGCTTATGGCAGTGCACTTGCTAAATTAGGACTTGATAATGAAAATATTGTGGTTTTAGATGCGGATTTATCTAAATCCACTAAAACTGCAGATTTTAAGAAAGTTGCTCCCGAAAGATTTATCAATATGGGTATTGCTGAAGGAAATATGATGTCTGTAGCGGCAGGACTTGCATCTTGTGGGAAAATTCCCTTTGCTAGCACTTTCGCTATATTTGCAGCAGGAAGAGCTTTTGAACAAATAAGAAATTCTATTTGCTATCCTAAATTAAATGTTAAGATTTGCGCAACACATGCAGGTATAACGGTAGGAGAAGATGGAGCATCGCATCAAGCTATAGAAGATATAGCTCTGATGAGAAGTATTCCAAATATGGTAGTTATAAGCCCAAGTGATAATATTGAAACCCAGGCAGCGATAGAGGCTATTACTAAATACAAGGGACCTTGCTATGTAAGACTTGGAAGAATGGGTGTTCCAACAATAAACGATAACGCGGATTACAAATTTGAAATTGGAAAAGCTGTAACACTTAGAGAAGGTCGTGACGCAACTATAATAGCTACTGGTATGATGGTGGATGCGGCACTAGAAGCTTATAATCTTTTATCTGAGGAAGGAATAAGGGTTAAAGTGTTAAATATACACACTATTAAACCTATAGATGAAGAAGCAATTATTACTGCAGCTAGAAAAACAGGATTAATTATAACTGCTGAGGAACATAGCATTATAGGCGGACTTGGCTCTGCGGTAGCCGAGGTTGTTTGTTCAAATCACCCAGTACCGGTTATTAGAGTTGGTATTAAGGATACATTTGGTGAAAGTGGTAAACCAAATGAACTTTTAAAAGCCTATGGATTAACCGCAGAGGAAATAGTTAAAGCTATTAAAAAAGGCCTGAGTTTAAAATAATTTTAAAGGCTCTTGTGTATTTATGCATAAGGGCTTAACTATTCTGGGACATAACGTCTTTTATGATACTTTAAGATATAATAATACATCAATAATAGCAATGGGGGGAGAGGATAAGCGTGAGAGGGATTTTAAAGGATTTGTGGAAGTGTTTTAAATTATCATTAAAAATATTTTTAGTACCTATAATTTTTGGAGTTTTAGTTGGTGTAATAGGAGGACTTGTCAGCAGCAATTTAAGTCTTCAGGAAGTATTAGGAGCGGTAAACAGAACGGCTATTAGAATATCTTGTTTTGGTCTTGCTATTGCAGCTATAGGCTTTGTAAAAAGAGAGATGTTAGAACCACTAAATTATGAGGAAAAATGGATGGAGTATTATGAAAAATTGAATTTAGTTGGCGTAATATTTTTTGTTTCACTATTTATGTTAGCTTATTCAACAATTATTGATCTGGTTTTATTTCAAATTTATTAATTAGAAAGCTTCTCAAAATGCCTAATAATTTTAAATTTATAGGAAACCATAAGGATAAAGATTGTTTATGAATTTTTGGAAAAGTAAATTAACATATTTAGAGTATTATTCACGAAAATTTTATAATAAAATTTATTATAGGCTAAGTGCTTATGTTATAATGTTGTTATAGATTTTACTGAAATGAATTACATAGATGTAGTAAGGAGAATAAATTATGATAGAATTTAAGAAAGTAACTAAGATTTATGATAATAATGTAATAGCCTTGTCAAATGTTGATATTACTATTGAAAAAGGGGAATTTGTATTCCTTGTAGGTCCTAGTGGAGCAGGAAAATCTACTTTTATTAAAATACTTTTAAAAGAGGTAGAGCCAACTACGGGTACTGTGGTTTTAAACAATACTGATATAACAAAATTAAAAAGAAATCAAACACCTTATTTTAGGAGGAAAATTGGAGTTGTTTTCCAAGATTTTAGATTAATTGACACTTTAAATGTTTATGAAAATGTGGCATTCGCTCTTAGGGTTACGGAATGTTCACCAAGAGATATTAGGAAAAGAGTACCCTTGGTTTTAGCTTTAGTTGGATTATCTAAAAAACATATGGCTTATCCTCATGAGATTTCAGGTGGAGAGCAACAAAGAGTTTCGCTTGCTAGAGCTATAGTAAATAATCCTACACTGTTAATAGCGGATGAGCCAACAGGAAATCTAGATCCTGAAACAGCATTAGAAATTATGGATATTTTAAATGATATTAATAAGGCTGGTACTACAATACTCATGGCAACCCATGCGAAAAATATAGTTGACTCTATGAAAAAAAGAGTAATAGCTATAGAAAAGGGTGTTCTAGCTAGAGATGAGCAGAGGGGAAGATACGGTTATGAAGATTAGTACAATTAAATATTACTTTATAGATGCACTTAGAAGTTTAAAAAGAAATAGAACTGTTAGTATAGCCTCAGTTGCTACGGTAGCAGCCACACTGTTTATTTTAGGCGTGTTTTTGATGATTGTTTTTAATGTTAATGCCGGAGTTGAAGAACTTGGATCTAAGCTACAAGTGAAAATTTATCTTAAAGATGAAATAACAATAGCAGAAAAATCAGCTGTTGAAAGAGCCCTTAACGAAGTGAAGGGTGTATCAGAAATTAAATTTGAAGATAAGAGTGATGCACTAGAAAAAGTGAAGCAACAATTTGGGAAAGATAGTAAGTCTTTAGTGCAAGGGTTTGAAAAAAAGAATCCGTTTCCAAATGCATATGTTGTAAGTGTAGAAAAACCTGAGATAGTAAGCGACGTAGTTAAGGCTGCTGAGGGATTGCCAGGTATAGAGCAGATTAAAGATGTTCGGGAAATTGTTGATAAAATAATAAAAATAACAAATACATTAAAGGTAGTAGGCCTAGCTTTATTTATAATTTTAATAAGTGTATCCTTATTCTTAATAGGAAATACCATTAAGCTTACATTGTATTCTAGAAAGAAAGAAATAGGTATTATGAAATTTGTTGGAGCTACTGATTGGTTTATAAGATGGCCCTTTATTATTGAAGGAATGATGCTTGGTATATCAGGGGCTATTATTTCTACGGGAATACTATATTATGCTTATAGAATGATTTTCTTAAAGTATACAAATGCGTTACTTGGAATTAATTTAATAAATCCTCATATAATATTAAGTACCACTCTGTGGCAATTTATGCTAGGCGGGTTAATCATTGGGGCGGTGGGGAGCATTATGTCTATAAGGAAATTCTTGGTTGTGTAAAAACTATATATTTATTTTCTTATTAGTGTATTAAATTTATTATATTAACATAAATAATATATATACAATTGCAAAGAGGTGTATTAAATGAGCGATGAAAATAAGTTTGGACAATTTACAACCGTAGAATATAATGATAGTCCGGGCAAACCAAAAAAAATAAAAGGTATTATTTGGATTGTAGTTATTGTGCTTGTTACAAATGTCATAACCATGTTAATTACAACCCAAATTTCCCTTAAAACTCCAAATGGTAAAGTAATAATTGCAAGAGATACTTATGACCAAGTATTAAAGTTTCAAAAATTGTTCTTAGTGAGAAATAAATTATATGAATACTACGATGGCAAAATTAGTGATGATGTTTTAGTAGAGGGTGCTATAAAGGGAATGACTAATTCACTAGAGGATCCTTATACAGTTTTTATGAACAAAAAAGAGTTTACAGATTTTAATACTACAACTGTAGGCGCTTATATTGGCCTTGGCTTACAAGTGGGAGTTAAAGAAGGCAATATAGTTGTAATTGCACCCTTTGATTCGTCGCCAGCTAAAAGTGCGGGAATACTGCCTGGGGATGTTATTGAAAAGGTTAATGATATAGCTGTTACAGGAAAAGAACTAGAAAAAGCGGTTACAATGATGAAGGGCAAGGCAGATGAAGTTGTTAAGTTAACTCTTAATAGAAAAGATAAAGGTGTTTTTGAAGTTAGTGTGAAACGTGCTAAAATCGATTTAGTAACAGTTAAAGGTGAAATGTTAGACAAAAATATTGGATATATTCAACTTACCATGTTTGATGAAAATACTGCTGAAAATTTCAATAAAAAGTTGGCAGAATTAAAAGGCAAAGGTATGAAAAGTCTAGTATTAGATATTAGAGGAAATCCAGGGGGTCTTTTAGATCAATGCGTGGAACTTACTTCTAATTTTGTAACGGAAGGAAAGGTTTTAGTATATACAATAGACAAGAATAACAAAAAGACAGAATATAAGTCTAAAGGCGGTCTGGCAGTAGGTATGCCATTAACAGTATTAACTGATGAAGGATCGGCAAGTGCTTCAGAAATTTTTGCAGGAGCAGTTAGAGATTACAAGGTTGGCACTTTAGTTGGGGAAAAAACTTTTGGAAAAGGCGTGGTTCAAACTATGTTATACAGAACTGTTGATGGATTTGATGATGGTACTGCATTAAAAGTAACTATATCAAAATATTACACTCCAAATGGAGAAAATATACATCATATTGGAATAAAACCAGAAGTTGAGGTGGTGTATCCAAAAGAACTTAAAGAGAAAGCGTATGATAGAACTTTGGATCCGCAGTTTAAAAAGGCAGTAGAGATAGCAAAGGATAAAATAAAGTAATAAAATACCAAGTATTTGCCAATAAATTTGGTGGATACTTGGTTTTTAAAAATATTTGACCACAGTTAGTAGGGAAGTCGCCTTATAAAGTTGTTAATTGTAGCAAATCAGGTGATAATTCAACGCATTTACATAAGGAATATGGGGAATATATAATTTTTCATAGCAATATGAGAGGAGAATTTTATTCAATGGACATTGCAATACATACATTAAGAGCAGTTGCGTCAGCAATTGTAGATCCTTCAAATGCGTTTATATTAATAATGATCGCACTTATTTTTTATAATAAAAATAAGAAAATTGCCACAATGCAGAAAATGATAATGGGAGAAAGTTTAGACTCACCTTTTGAGCTGACTATATCTCAAATTGTACTGGGAATTTTTGCAGGCACATTAGCAAGTCTTATGTTTACATTTTTAGGGCTAGTTTTCGATGAGAACTCAAATATCTATTTGCTTTTCATGTTGTCATTGTTTTTTATGGCATTTAAGCCTAGATTTATATGCTTTTCTTATTCAGGTGCACTTTTAGGATTAGTTAGCCTTCTGCTTAAATATGCAGCTATTATATTGAATATGCCGAAATTAGATGTTATAAACATAGATGTTCTAACCTTAATGACTCTGGTGGGTGTGTTACATATTATAGAGGGAATTTTAGTAATGACGGATGGATCTAGAGGAGCCATTCCTGTATTTACAAACAGAGATAACAAAATTATTGGTGGATTTGCTTTGAAAAGGTACTGGGCACTTCCAGTAGCTATACTTATACTTTTGGGTTCCGCATCATCAGATTTAGTGGCGGGACAGAGCTTAATGACGCCTGGGTGGATGCCTGCAATAAGAGGGGAAATAGCTGCTAGAATTTTAAAAAATTCAGTTATAGCGTCTATTGCTCTTTATGGGATTATTGGCTATAGCAGTATTACATTTACTAAGAGTAAGGCTAAGAAGAGCATTTTCTCAGGAGCATTAATAATGGGCTATGGTGTACTTCTAACAGCAGTATCACAACTGGCGGCATATGGGGTAGCTTTTCAATTTTTTATTTTAATTTTTGCAGCTGCACTTCATGAAGCAATGTTGAGATTAGAAAAGTATATAGAACTGACTTTAGAACCCAAATTTGTTAGTAGCGAAGAAGGCATAATGGTGCTGGAAGTAGCACCTAATTCACCTGCCTATGAAATGGGAATTCAAAGTGGAGATTTAATAGTTAAGCTTAATGATAAAAAAATAGAGGCTGAAGAAGAAATTTTAAATATAGTTAAAGGGAATTTTAATTCACTTACTATGAAAATCAAAAAGGCTTCTGGAGAACTAAGGGATATGACTTATAGCAATATGGGTAAAAACAGGAGGCTTGGAATAGTTATTGTTCCGAGGGAGCTTCCAAAAGATGATTCTGTGGTTAAGATGGATGATGAAAGCTTTAAAGATGTGCTAGAAAAAATGAAAGATTTAGATAAGAAATAAGAGAGGGAGGTAAGCAATCCCTTGCGTGCCTTGAAATGAGAGCTTGAAACTTGAAATTTGATTAAGAAATTCTAATGCTTTGCAAATATATAATTCTCTAGTGCTCTCACTCGCCGTCCTGGCTCGGGTTCGCTAGCCTGACTTCCTGTCAGGCTTACGAGAATTCTATATTTGCAAAACAAGAATTTCTAAATCAAATTTCAATAGTTTCTACGCTTCTGATTGCAAGTCACGCAAGGGAAAGTTTGTACTTTCTTCTTTATGTAGGTGCTGTGTGGAAAAAACCTTGGGGGGACATAGTAATTATTAGCTGTTGTGTGGATGAAGTTACACATCCTTTTTTTTTATAGACTATGCTTAAAATATTTTAGCCGTTAGGCTATGAATTTGCACATAATAATATTGAAATGTTATTTATTCAAATGAATAAGCTGAAAAATATTTTAAGCGTTAGCCTACTTGATTTTCTTAATTTTTATATATTTATCATACCAATCTCTTCCTGAATCCCATCCGTTTTTATTATCTTGATCCCAGATCTTTATTGGGTTTTTGTCACCAAGTATTTCATTGCAAATCCATGCTGTTATCCACTCATTGCTACCATCTAGATTGCCCTTCTTAAACTCATCTATAAAGTAATCTACCCTTTTCAGCACCTGCATTATAACTTATACTCCGCACAATATATCACAAAAGCCCTATATTTAATTTCAGGGCTTTTTTACTTGTATTTTTAATAATACTACAAATTTTCAACAACATATTTATAATTAGTTTTATTTTAGAGTTCGCATCAGAAATATTGTTAACTACTAATAATTCATTTGATCTTATTTATTCATTCCAACAAAATACTCGCTCGGATATACCCAAATATTTCAGCAGTTTTCTATGACTTTCCGAAATTGGACGAGCCAAAGAACGATACTTCTTCCCTTCAAAAGTAATCACTTTAACCCCTAGTCCGGTGTTGAAAACGCCTAATATTGCTACCAACGAGGGTTGCTTCATTTTTATGCCGCTAGGCCCTATTATTGTTGAGCCTTCTGCCTTCATTTCTCGCCTTACTACATATTCAGCAACCGACAGTATCATCATTGATATTAAAATAAGGTACGTCAGTGCCTCTATACGCTCTGGTGTATCTAAATATAATGAATTAACAAAATGTGGTGATTTAAGCTGCTGAAACTTTTTTTCAACTCCAATTTGAGTTTTATATTCTCTAAGTAAATCCTCAGCATTTAAAGTAAGATCATTGCTACAAAGTACAAATGTACAGGCTTGTTCAAAATTTTTCTGAATTTTTTTTTCGTCTGTGGTTATCTCTATTTGTAAAAAAGTACTCCATTACGTGTTCAATTTTACTTGTATCTTTGGGCTGACGCCCTTTTTTCTTTTTTTCTATGACTAGAATTTCTATATTTACATTGTGATATTTGAGTTTCTTTAAGTCTTTTTTAAGTAACCTTAAAATTTCTTTGTTAGCATCTTCTTCACATGCAAAAGATGTCTTTATATATGTTTTAGAAAGTTTTTTCAATACATCTCTTTCTGTGATTACCTGATTTCCAATTGTTCTTTCCTTTGTATTTTCAAGATTTACTGAATAGCATATTGCACATTTTAATTTGATGTCTTCATAAGTACAATCTCGCTCTATCACAGAATATTTACTCACTTTACCTTGTGATGTTTGAATTTCTATCTCTCTCATTTCAGATCTGCGATCAAGAGCTTCTCTTATACATTCTTTTGCAAGTGAAGTGATTTCAGGCATTCTTGTTATAAGTTTAATATTTCTACTTTCTGCTTTCTTCAAATTCCCTGCCGTAAAAAGCGCACTGTCCGCTATATAATGAAAGTCTTCATTGGCAATATTGAGCCTTTTTAGAACACCTTCGACATCTTCAAGTGTTTCACTATTATATGTTTTATCATCTTTGTTTCCTGATAATACCTTTGCATCAACCATAACCCCATTGGCTACGCCAATACCCATTTTGATCTGCTTTTTATCTTGGCGTTTTTGCTTACTGTGGCCAAAATCTATTGATATTACACCTTCCTTAAGGTCTTCAGTTTCATAGGTTCCCCACATTACTTTTGAAGTCGTATCATAATTTATGTTTGTTACTTCTATTCCATAATTAACAAATGATTGAGAACTTAGCTCTCCAAATATTTTTCTAGGTCCAGCTTCATGAAATGCATCTAAAAATTTACCAAATCTATCGTCATTAATTTGACTTAACTCTACAGGACAATGAAATATACCTTCTAGATCTTTCTCTTTATAATACTCATTTAAAAGGGATAGAGGACGATGGTTATCACAAATATTTACAATCATCATCTCAGCCATTATTCCGTAAGGGATATCCGTCTTTCTTCCTAAACTTTTTTCTAAATTTAAATTAAATACTTCTGGCAATTTGATCTGTTCACAAAGACCTACCATAAAATTCATTTTTCCATCATAATACATTTCCATGTCAATTGATAAAATATCATTCATATCCATAAGTTTACTCACCTTCAAAAAGTATTTTATGAATATATTCGACATAAACATTAAAATTCCTTTTTGTAAATAATTGTAAAATAATTTCTTTTTAGTAAATAATTAGTTTTGAAATTCATTCAGCGGAAAATAAGTTATAAAATTCAAAAACTTCATCTACCTTTTCCATAGGCCGCCTCCTTTTTTAAATACAATTGCCTAACAACTAAAGAACATTATTCACCATATTCATTTTTATATAAATTGTAAAATAATTCTTTAACAGTCTTATTTCCTAAAGCATCTAAGGTTTTATCCAGACTAAATTTATATTTAAAACCAGATTTATCAATTAACCGCTTAGATTTTATATTAAAGTCATAATGACTACTCCAAATTAATTCTAAATGTAGTTCTTGAAATAAATATTTTATTAGAAATTTAATAGACTCAGAAGCGTAGCCATTTCACCAATAATTGGGGTGTAATGTATATCCAATATATCGTTGATTCAAATTTTTAAGTTTTTTATCAGGAGCTATATCATCCATTCCAATTGAACCAATTACCTTATTTTCTGATTTTAGTACAATTGCATAGGATTGATTATACATAATGTATGTTTTTACGCTATTATTACTTTTTTATATATCTTTGACAATACGCTGCCCTGAGCATTGACCAACTCTAATATGGGAAATAAATTCATGCAAATCTAAATAATCATCATCCCTCCAACCTCTTAAAAGAAGTCTATCATTTTCTATAAAATTCAAAAAAATACCCCTCCTTGTATAAGTTCTATTGATTTTTTTATATTGATTAAGCTTAGAATATTGGATAATAGCAGTTATAAAAAGTGTGCCAATTCATACTCAGATTTCAGAATTGAGTATACTGCCAGATCGTAAAAATCACCGTACTTGTCTATTTGAACCTGCCGTAAAATACCCTCATGCACCATTCCAGACTTTTGCATAACCCTTCCGGACGCGGGATTCAGAGTATTATATTTTGCTTCTATCCTGTTCATGCCAATATTACTAAACAAATAGCTGATAACAGCTTTTAGAGCCTCTGTCATTATACCTTTACCCCAAAATAATCTGCCTACATTATATCCAATCTCGCATGAGTAATATTTTTCATTCAAACCCACCAAACTAATTTGACCTATTATCTCATGGAAACCCTTTAATTCAATTGCCCAATTGTAGCGATTTTTTTTTGCATAATCATTTATCCAAATATCAATAATCTGCTTTGTTTCATTTAAATTCTGATGGGGATTCCAACTTAAAAATTTAGATACTTCACTATCAGTTGCCCAATTTTTAAACATATATTCTGCGTCACTGGGCTTAAATCTGCGTAATATAAGCCTTTCGGTTTCTATTTGATGAGTACCTTTATGAATTAGCATATTTTTCAGCTCCTTGCTTAGCATTCTAGTATTTTTTCTGAATAAATCACTTAACCATATCATAACATAATATCCTTATTTAATGATTCATAATATGAATTAACTACAATAATATATATAAACATATAGATTTATGTGAGAAATGGTATAATTTTATTGAGGTTGCTTTATATTTATGCTAGAAGCTAAATCAAAATAATGGAGGGATAGTATGGGAATGGGAGGTATTTTTGTATTAGCATTAATTTTATTTGCTATGATTTACTTCGCTGTTAGATTAGCAATTAATCCACTCTTGCATAGCCAGGAGGAATTTATTGCAGATAATCGGGACTTTGGGCTAATTAAACTTCGAGATATGGATATATTAAATAATACTGAGCTGGAAGAGGTTATTAAGTTGTTTGAGAATAATAAGGAGAAAGATAAAGACCCGGAGGATTATGAAAAATATGCTCAAATTTTAAAAGAAATTAAAGAAAAGGGATATTTCAATGAAGAACAGTATGATGATAGGATAAATAAACTTAAAAATTATAAAGGAAGCAATGGTTAACCACATTTTAGAAGGAGATTTATACTGGCTATGAAGTTATTTATAAGTTAATCATATTTTTTATTATTAAATGTCTTCTTCTAAATTGTCCGAATTTAGAAAAAATAATAAGCTGATTGGTGTTTTTAAATAATTGTTGATACACCCATTAGAGATAGGTATAATTTAAAATAGTGCCAGGTACTATTTTAGGTGTCTTAACCTAACTGAAACTCCCACACTTAAAAGATGTGGGCTTTCAGAACAAAATATTGTAAAGTAGGTGATTTATAAGTGGGTAAAGTATATGATAAAGCAGAAATAATAAAAAAATTAAAATCTAAACAGGTAATTGATTTTGTAAATAAACAAAACATCACAACTATAGTTATGTTTGGAAGTATAACTAATGATGAATTCAATCAGGAGTCAGATGTTGATATAGCTGTGATAGCTAATAAAGAAATTGGGTTGGATAATATTTTAGACTTGGAGTTATTCTTGCAGAATCTTTTAAATAGAGAAATTGATGTATTAGATTTGCGGAGTGAAACTCTAGATTTATTTGTAAAGATAAATATCTTAAATACTGGTAAGGTTATTTATTCACAAGACAATAGTAAATCTTTAGATATATTATATGATGAAACTGACAAAATATATAAAGAAAATGAGAACTTTATATATTTTAGAAAAGGGGATGTATTATTTTGAACCAGGAAAGATTAATGAAAATAATAGAAGACATGCAAGAATGTATTGCTGATATAAATGAGTGCCTAGAGGTTCTCGCCAATAGAAAGGATGATAAACTAATTATTAAATTATCGAAATCAAGTTTAAGACAATTATTTGTTAGCTATCATACCATATTAGAAGACTTCTGTTCTATAGTTCTTAAAGAAATAAAAAGGTATAGAATAGGAATAACTTTACATGAGAGTTTGAACTTATTAAAGGAAAATGAAATTATAAAAGAAGATACTTATATATTTCTTGAAAAATCTAGGCTTATCAGAAATAGAATAGCGCATAGATATAAGGAACCTAAATATGAAGAGCTACTTGAGCATATTTTAAAGTATAATGTGAACTTGGAGGATATAGTAAAAATATCCAAGACATATGTAAGATAGAAGAGGCTTATAATCATTCCTTTCTAAGTATCATAACTCTACATCATTATGGGAAGATTAATCCCGAGGTGATATTTATGGCTAAAAAAACCTGGGTTATTATATTATTATTTATTATGATCATGCATTCAATGGTTATTAATGCTGAGGAGTTTAAGTATGCAGAAATTTTTGATCCAAAGCAGGATAAGG
Organism: uncultured Clostridium sp.; assembly: GCA_964467165.1. Classification (GTDB taxonomy): domain Bacteria; phylum Bacillota; class Clostridia; order Clostridiales; family Clostridiaceae; genus Clostridium_AD. Next base: position 61,521 of record CAYXOL010000021.1, on the reverse strand, counting down.
TAGTGAAAGTGGTTCAGATAAATAAAAAAATTCATGATATGGTGGGGAATTGGATAAAGGATGTGGATGGTATCTATGGCAAGAATAATCCACTTACAGATGATGGTTATGCTATTAGAATTCCGCTTGAGCCTGTTGTGAAGGTGCATGGGAAATTTTTAAGGACCAATGTGCAGGAAGTTTACATAATAATTCCTGAAAATCAACCCCCATTTTTTATAATTTTTGAAAATGAAAATAAATTATTATGTTTCCCATTTAAAGGTGATATAGATGAATTGTCAAAGATTTTAGATTTTAATCTAAAGTCTACTAATGTAAATAGTATAGAATAATGGTCTGTAAAATCTTCATATTCTAGAATTCTCTCTAATGAGAAATTTTAATTTTCAGAAATAACAATTTTTTAGGATATAAGTGCTATAATACTAACTACCACTGCATAATGCTTTCAGTATATTTTAATGAAAATTTTAATGTTATTTAAAATAAATTGGCAAACATACAGAAATATATGCTATAAGGTATATTATGATGAAATGTAGATGTGAAATCGAATCATAAGTAGTGGTTATGGTATGGCATATAATCAAATTAAATTTTGAAATATAGAGAGAAGGTGCGACCAATGAAAAAAACAATAGCCCTCATAGTGACAGTGCTTACAATATTAAGTTCCAAAGTTGCATTTGCAGATAGTGGAGTAGTGAATACAGCTTCATTATGTGTTAGGCAAAAGCCTTCACTGACAGCTTCTGTTACAGGTTTTCTTTCAAAGAACACAAAGATAAATACACTTGGAAAAGAGGGGGATTTCTACAAAATAAATTATGGTGGAAAAATTGGATATGTACATAAAACATATGTAAATTTAGTGAAAAGTACCACAACGGATAAAAATGTAGCAACAGTGAAACCCTGTTATATTGAAAAATATGGGGTTATAACAGCAAGTGTTTTAAATCTAAGAGCCGGAGCTGGCTCAACCTATCCTGTGACAGGGGTTATTAAGTTTGGAAGTGAAGTGATAATTCTTGAAAATGAAAATGGGTTTTGTAAAGTGATTTATTTGGGAAAAACAAGTTATGTAAGTGCTATATATGTTAAAATTACAGGTCAGAAAACTGTATATACAAATAGTACAAGCAGTTCAACTACAGTAGCACTAGCACCAGTATTGTTAGAAGAATCTACAGCTGAATATATTGAAGCTGGGCAACAATATGATACAAAGACAACGGGTGATGAGCTAGTGTCTTATTCAAATAAGTTTTTGGGTACACCTTATTTAGGGGGTGGTGCAACACCTGCAAAATTCAATGCTACTGGAGAATATTTAAGTGGTGGATTTGACTGTTCAGGATTTGTACAGTATAGTTATAAAAATTTTGGTATAAATTTACCAAGAACAACTATGGAACAGGTAAATAAAGGCGTATCCGTTAATATAAATAATCTTGAAAATGGAGATTTAGTCTTCTTTACCACAAATTCACTAGCACCTTCTCAGATATCTCATGTGGGAATATATATTGGGAATAATAAATTCATGCATTCGTCTAAACCTGGTGATGTTATAAAAACATCTGAACTTACTGGTTATTATGAAGATAACTTTGTAATAGGTAAAAGAATAATAAGCTGAAATATTAAGATATAAAAGGTATGAAATTTCTCTTGCGTGACTTACAATACAAACTTGAAACTAAAAAGTACATAGTAGATGGTTATAATTTGTTAACATTATTGACACCTAACTGAGATAATTATCTAGTAATATGAACTAATGGGAGAAGATGTTTTTAGAAATAATATCAACTCGGCGTTAAATCGTAATTATAAGATAGTCTTTTAGGGCTGAAATGGGGACAAATTATTATGGAAATTAAAGAAAAAAAAGTATCTAAAAAATCAAAAGGGTGGTCCATATCAATTGTTATGTATATTGTAGCTTCTGTTGTTGCACTGATTGGGGTTGGGTTATTAGTTAATAATATTTTCTTGTATAAAAGTACTGTTAGTCAAGCAATAGCTCAAGGATATGACCTTGCTACAGTAAGAAAAGCGTTATTGACATCACAATTGCTGCCAGGAATGTTTGAACCAATTGGTATGTATGGAGGCATAGCATTTCTGATATTTTGTGTTGGCAGGGTTAATAAAAAAGTTTCGAATTGTTTTATGTTACTAACTAAAAGTGAGGAATGTAACGATATTATTGAAGATAGTATAGGTGATGCTATAGAGGGCAGTGGCATGGAAGAAAATTTTGTTGAGGGTGAAAATATAGAAATGCTAGAAATACTTGAACCAATTGAATAGAATTATAAAATAATATTTAGCTATAGGGACTTAGGTTCCTATTTTTTTATGTGATTTATCCATATAGGAAGATATTTATAGAATATATTAGGAGGATTACAGGCAATAAGTATTAGATTTAATGATATAATATATAAGAAAGTGAGGCGTAATATGGAGCAACTAAAAGTTATAGAATATGAAGAACGATATCATGAGGATTTAAAGCGACTTTCTTACGAATGGTTGGAAAAATACTTATTATTAGAACCAGAAGATGAAAGAATTATAAGCAATCCTAAGGAAATAATATTAGATAAAGGTGGCTACGTGTTTTTTGCTAAATATGGTGAAAAAATGGTAGGAACAGTATCTTTAATAAGAGTTGATGAGAATACTTTTGAGATAGCAAAACTTGCTGTAACTGAAAAGTATCAGGGACTAAGCATAGGAAATACATTAATGGAAAAATGTATATTTATTGCAAATCAAGAGAAGGCAAAGTCAATAATTCTTTATACAAATCATATATTAACTTCAGCCATATCCTTGTATAATAAATTTGGGTTTAAAGAAATTTCTGTTGTAAATAACAAATATATAGAATCAGATCTAAAAATGGAGCTTAAATTATAAATTATTTTATTGTTTGTTCATAATATGTGGAAATAAAAATATGGAAATAACAATAAGCATTATAACAAGGCCTGCTATTCGCCGTGTTATGAAAAATGTTTTAGGCGGCTCTTTTGTGGCTTTCCAACTTTCGAAGGTTTCCCACATGAATTTTGGAATTATGGCAGTTAACAGGCCATAAATAAATACAAGACCTAAGACAATAATTATAATTTTAGTAATTGTAGTAACAAATTCTGGCATAGTAGTTATCTCCTTTCATAACATCAAATTATACATAATATTATATTTGCTAATTATATAACTTACCAGAAAAAATAGTGGTAGGGTATATTGACATATCAAAAACTTATAGTTAGAATGTAATAGACGAACAAATGTTCAGATACATGATAGCAATTAATAGTTGTTATCGCAGCAAGAGGAATACAAGGCGGTGGTTTTTTATGAATGAATTTAAATTACAGTCAAAGTTTAAACCTACTGGAGATCAACCACGAGCTATTGATAGTCTCGTTGCAGGGATTGAAGAAGGGAAAAAGTTTCAAACTCTTAAAGGAGTAACTGGTTCAGGTAAGACCTTTACTATGGCGAATATTATTCAAAAAGTTCAGAAGCCTACTTTAGTGCTGGCTCATAATAAGGTTTTAGCGGCACAACTTTGTTCAGAATTTAGGGAGTTTTTTCCTGACAACTGTGTGGAGTATTTTGTGTCTTATTATGATTATTACCAACCTGAGGCTTATATTGCACAAACGGATACTTTTATAGAAAAAGATTCATCTGTAAATGATGATATTGATAAATTAAGACATTCAGCTACATCAGCGCTACTTGAGCGTAATGATGTTATTGTAGTGGCTTCAGTTTCCTGTATATATGGACTTGGAAACCCTGAAGAGTATAAAAAACTTACCGTTTCTCTTAGAGAAGGCATGGAAAAGGATAGAAATGAAGTTTTAAGGCAATTAGTAGATATTCAATATGAGAGAAATGATATTAATTTTATTCGTGGAACCTTTAGAGTAAGAGGAGATACTGTGGATATATTTCCAGCGTCTTCCTCTAGCGAAGGGATTAGGGTAGAGTTTTTTGGTGATGAAATAGAAAAGATTAGATCCTTTGATTCGCTGACAGGGGAAATTATTGGGGCACGTAAACATGTGTCTATTTTCCCGGCTTCCCATTTTGCCACTTCAAAGGAAAAATTAGAGCCTGCTATAGAACAAATAGAAGAGGAATTAGAGCATAGATTAAAAGAACTTATATCACAGGATAAATTGTTAGAGGCGCAAAGACTTAAGCAAAGAACCAACTTTGATATTGAAATGATAAGAGAAGTTGGCTACTGTAGTGGTATAGAAAACTATTCTAGAATTATGGATGGTAGACCTGCAGGTACTGCACCTCAAACTTTGATGCATTATTTTCCTGAGGATTTTTTAATGTTTATAGATGAAAGTCATGTAACTCTTCCACAGGTCAGAGCTATGTATGGTGGAGATAGATCAAGAAAGACTAATCTAATTGATTATGGATTTAGACTTCCTTCTGCCTTTGATAATAGGCCACTAACCTTTGAAGAGTTTGAGGGTACTATGAATCAGACAGTTTTTGTAAGTGCCACCCCAAACGTATATGAGGCAGAACATAGTGAAAATACTGCAGAGCAAGTGATAAGACCTACAGGGCTACTAGACCCTGAAATATCCATTAGACCTGTTAAAGGGCAAATAGATGATTTATATGCTAGTATTCAGGACACAATAAAAAAAGGATTTAGAATTTTAGTTACGACACTTACTAAAAAGATGTCAGAGGATTTGACTAAATACTTTAGAGAAATGGATATGAAAGTTACTTATCTACATTCGGATATTGATACTATAGAAAGAATGAAGATTATTCAAGATCTTAGACTAGGCACTTTTGATGTATTAGTAGGTATTAATCTTTTAAGGGAAGGCTTGGATATTCCTGAAGTAGCTCTTGTGGCAATTCTGGATGCGGATAAAGAAGGATTTTTGCGTTCAGAGACTTCATTAATCCAAACCATAGGAAGGGCTGCAAGAAATTCAGAGAGTAAAGTAATAATGTATGCGGACAGAATAACAAAGTCTATGAAGAAGGCTATAGATGAAACTAATAGACGTAGAAAACTTCAGATGGACTATAACAAAGACAATGATATCACACCAACCACTATTATGAAAGATATTAGAGATGTACTGGGAGCAGTTACTGTGGCTGAGGAAGAAGTGGTATATGAGACCCTTGAAGCTGCTATGGAAGCAAATTACGATGAAACTAAAAAATTAATGGATAAGTATGAAAGTGAAATGAAGCAAGCAGCTAAGGATTTACAGTTTGAAAGAGCAGCACAGCTTAGAGATATAATTTATAAACTAAAAAAGCAAATTAAGAATATTTAATGATTTAAGGAAAGCACATGAGGAGTGAAATTATGAGGGATAAGATTTTTATAAAGGGCGCTAAGGTTAATAATTTAAAAAATGTAGATTTAGAGATACCAAGAGATAAATTTGTAGTGTTTACTGGACTTTCAGGGTCGGGTAAGTCCTCACTGGCTTTTGATACATTATATGCAGAAGGTCAAAGACGGTATGTAGAGTCGTTGTCAGCCTACGCAAGGCAGTTTTTAGGTAATATGGATAAACCGGATGTTGAGTACATAGAGGGGCTATCTCCTGCCATTTCTATAGACCAGAAAACTACCAATAGAAATCCGCGGTCTACAGTAGGTACAGTAACTGAAATTTACGATTACTTGAGATTGCTTTATGCTAAAGTTGGAACGCCTCATTGTCCTAAATGTGGCAAGGTGATTTCTCAGCAAACTGTGGACCAGATGGTGGATAGAATAATGGAGATGCCACCAAAAACTAAGCTTTCAATTTTGTCGCCCATAATAAGGGGAAAAAAAGGTGAGCATGTTAAGATAATAGAAAATATTAAAAAGAATGGTTTTGTTAGGGCTAGAATAGATGGCGATATAGTAGAGCTTATGGAAGAAGATATAAAGCTTGCAAAGACCAAGAAACATAGTATTGAAATAGTCATTGATAGAGTTGCAGTAAAAGAGGAGATCCGTGGTAGGCTTTCTGAATCATTAGAAAGTGCTTTAAAATTAGGAGAAGGAACTGCCATAGCCAGTGTAGTAGACGGAGAAGACATGCTTTTCAGTGAACATTTTGCTTGTCCGGATTGTGGTATAAGTCTAGGGGAACTGGAGCCTAGAATGTTTTCTTTTAACGCTCCTTATGGTAAGTGTGATACCTGCGATGGACTTGGTACTCTTATGGAAATTGATGAGGATTTAATTATACCAGATAAAAGCAAGAGTATTTTAGGTGGAGCTATTTTGTCCTTTGGTGAGGGTAGTCTTAAAGAGGATTCTTGGACTTTTGCAGTACTCAAGGCACTAAGCGAAAAATATAAGTTTAATTTAGATACGCCCATAGAAAAATATGACCCGGAAATTCTTAAAATACTGTTATATGGAACTAATGGAGAAAGAATAAAGGTAGAGTATGTTAAGGAGTATAGAACAGGGACCTTTAATCATGTTTATGAAGGGATTATTAATAATTTAAAAAGGAGATATTTTGAAACCTCTTCTGATTATATAAAAAGAGAAGTAGAACAATATATGGGAGATAATGCATGTCCTAAGTGTAATGGTGCAAGGCTAAGTCCAGAGGTACTGGCAGTAACTGTAGGAGAAAAGAATATATATGAATTTTGCAACATGTCCATTACAGATGAAATAAAATTTTTAGAAAAAATAAAATTATCAGAAAAAAATGAGATGATAGCTACTCAAATTTTAAAAGAAATAAGTAGTAGGCTCAGCTTCCTTACTAATGTTGGCCTTGATTATCTAAATTTAACAAGAGCTGCAGGTACCTTGTCCGGTGGAGAAGCACAGAGGATAAGACTAGCAACTCAAATAGGTTCAAGCCTCATGGGAGTTTTATATATTTTGGACGAACCTAGCATTGGCCTTCATCAAAGGGATAATGAAAAACTTATTAAGACATTAAAACATTTAAGAGATTTAGGTAATAGTTTAGTTGTTGTAGAACATGATGAGGACACTATGATGGCAGCAGATTATATTGTAGATATTGGGCCAGGAGCTGGAGAACATGGTGGGGAAATTGTGGCTGCAGGAACAATTGAGGACATAAAAAACTGCGAAGCTTCAATTACAGGGCAGTATTTAAGTGGTAAAAAGAAGATTGAGGTACCAGATTCAACTAGAGTGTCAAATGGCTCATGTATAAAAATAATAAATGCCAAGCAAAATAATCTTAAGAATGTTAGTGTGGATTTCCCGCTGGGTGTATTTACTTCTGTTACGGGCGTTTCAGGCTCTGGAAAGAGTACTTTAGTAAATGAAATTCTGTATAAAGGTCTTAACAAGAAGCTGAACAAATCTAAAAAGAATGCAGGGCTACATAAAGATATTTTAGGCGTAGAGAATATAGATAATATTATAGATATTGATCAGGGTCCTATTGGGCGTACTCCAAGATCTAATCCAGCTACCTATACAGGGGTATTTGATAAAATTCGCGATGTTTTTGCTATGAGCTCAGAAGCGAAAATACGAGGTTATAAGCCAGGTAGATTTAGCTTTAATGTAAAGGGTGGACGTTGTGAGGCTTGCAAGGGTGATGGAATAATTAAAATAGAAATGCAGTTTTTATCTGATGTATATGTGCCCTGTGAGGTTTGCAAAGGAAAAAGATACAATAGGGAAACCTTGGAGGTTAAGTATAAGGGTAAAAATATTGATGAAATTTTAAATATGACTGTTGAAGAAGCTGTAAGATTCTTTGAAAATATTCCAAGAATCCATAGTAAATTTAAAACATTGATAGATGTTGGACTAGGATACATTAGACTAGGTCAGCCTTCCACCCAATTATCTGGTGGTGAGGCTCAAAGAATTAAACTGGCCTCAGAATTATCTAAGAGGAGTACAGGTAAGACTTTTTATATTTTAGATGAACCAACTACGGGGCTCCATATTGATGATGTTAGCAAACTTATTAAAATACTTCAAAGATTAGTTGACGCCGGGAACACAGTAGTGGTAATAGAGCATAATTTAGATGTTATAAAGTGCTCAGACTATATTATAGATTTAGGACCTGAGGGTGGAGATAAGGGAGGTTACATTATGTGCACTGGAACTCCTAAAGAAATATCACTAAATGTAAATTCATATACAGGACAATATTTGAAAAAGATGTTATAATTTATTCAAGGCTAGCATATTAATTCAATGCTAGTCTTTGATTATTTTTATAAAGGAGAAAGTGACTTATGACGATTATAAGCTCGATTATGAAATATGCAATTATAGCTATAATATACCTTATAATAATATTTGCTTTGAGAATAATGTACAAAGACATAAAAGGTGGTGCAAAGAAGAAGATAGTAAAAAAGAAAACTATGGGACTTGAGGTTATAGAAAGAGGCGAAAATTTCAACCTAAGAGTTGGTGCGGTGATTCCACTAAATGATGAACTCACCGTAGGGAGAAAAGCAGATAATCTTTTGATATTGGGGGATAAATACGTATCTTCACAGCATGTAAGAATATATAGAAAAAATACGGATTATGTTCTGCAGGATTTGGGAAGTACTAACGGTACATTAATGAATAGTAAAAGGGTTAAGGATAGGGTAGTTATAAAAAAAGGTGACGAAATTAAAATAGGAACTTCAATTTTTAAGGTTATAGGATAAATTGATTGTTTCAATGAGGTGATAACATGGAAAGCATAAAGGAAGAACGGAAACTTCTAAGGTATACTTATCTATTATGTATAGTTTTATTTGTAAATATGTTCTTTATTGGTAAGGATGGACTTGATAAAGGCGCACTAATAATGGGTGTGATAATATGTATACTTTTTGCCTACTCACATTTTATAATAACAAGATTTTTTCCTGATGGAGATAAATATATTTTGCTATTTTCAAATGTTTTAGCGGTTATTGGCATGGGGATTTTATATAGACTAGATTCTCCGGTTGCCCTTAAGCAACTGATATGGTATACCGTGGGCATTGCAATATTTATTTTAGTAGTTGTACTTTTTCCTAGTTTAACTAGTTTTGGGAAGTATAAATGGTTTTATTTAGTATGCACTCTTATGCTTATGTCCATGGGAAGTTTATTTGGAAAGGAAATTAATGGGTCTAAAAATTGGATATCTATTCTAGGTTTTAGTTTTCAGCCTACAGAATTTGGGAAATTATCCTTGGTGGCATATTTAGCAGCATCACTACAGTATTATGGTGAAAATATTGTGGAAAAGTCAGAACTTATAAAATTGAAGTCATTAATTGAGCCTGGAATTGTAGTTATGATTTCACTTGGATTTATGGTGCTTCAAAAAGATTTGGGATCAGCGCTTTTATTTTTTGCTATTTCAGTAACTATGCTATATATTGCTACCTCAAAATTCAAATATGTACTAGTATGTTTAGTGCTTTTTATTATTGGTGGATTTATAAGCTATAAACTATTTGGACATGTAAGGTTAAGGGTGTTAATATGGGGTGACCCCTGGAAATATGGCTATAACGAAGGACATCAAGTGGTACAATCTCTAATTTCTATAGCCTCAGGTGGACTTTTTGGATCAGGTCTCGGACTTGGATATCCTAACATGGTTCCAGTAGTTACTACAGATTTTATTTTTGCAGCTATTTGTGAGGAGATGGGTATACTTACTGGGTTATCTATTCTTATTTTGTATTTTCTATTGTTTTATAGATGTATGAGGGTTCCCATTTATGGCAAGGATAAGTTTTCAAGATTACTTGCAGTAGGATATAGTACAATGATAGCAGCTCAGGTGTTGGTTATAGTAGGGGGCGTAGTTGGAGCCATACCTCTCACGGGAATAACCCTTCCACTAGTTAGCTATGGAGGAAGTTCTATGATAGTAACTTTCTTTTCGCTGGGTATACTTCAAAAAATTTCGGAGGACGGTCAAAGTTATGAATGATTTTGTAATTAATATAAAAAAGGTCATGTTAGTGTTTTTAATACTTTTTGTTGCTTTAATTTCTTACATAACTTATCTTTATATGTTTAGTAGTGAAAAGGCAGTGTCAAGTACCTTTAATCAGAGATTATGGGCAGAGAGAAATAAGGTGCTCAGGGGAACAATTTATGATAAAGACATGACGCCACTAACTAAAAGCACGAAAATAAGTGAAGTGTCTCAGAAGGAGCAATATTTGCAAGGGGAAGTTTTTGCCCATGCTATAGGGTATATGAATCCAGTATATGGACTTACTGGGCTTGAAAAAAAATATGATACAGAGCTTATGGGATCTTACGACACTGTAGTTTCAAATATTTTTGACTTTACTAAAAAGGAAGAAGAAAAAGTAGGCAATGGCCTGCGAACTACCCTTGATTCAAAACTTCAAAAGGTAGCTTATACAGCGCTTAAAGGGAAGCGTGGTGCAGTAGTGGCATTGAATCCCAAAACCGGAGAAATTCTAGCCATGGTTTCTATGCCTACTTATGATCCAAATAATTTAGAAAAGAATTGGAAAGCAATGCTTGCCAATAAGGATGTACCATTGCTTAATAGAGCAGTATCTGGACTATATCCTCCAGGATCTATATTTAAAACTATTACCGCAATAAGTGCTTTGGAAAATATTCCTGGTGTCTATGATAAACAATTTGTAGATAATGGTACATTAGTTTTCAATGAAAGTTCATCACTTAAAAACTATGATGGTGAGGCTTTTGGGTTAATAGATTTTAAAACCGCTTATTTTCATTCTAGTAATGTATTTTTTGGGTCTTTAGGTATTGATATAGGAAATAAGGCTCTAAAAGAAACCGCAGAAAAATTTTATTTTAACAAGGATACACCAGCATCAGGATTAACCATAGAGAATAGTCAATTTCCAACTTATAAAAGCAATGAAAAAGGTAATGTGGCACAAAGCGCTATAGGTCAAGCGGAGGTCTTAGCTTCTCCTATGGAAATGGCACTAGTGGCAAGTACTGTTGCTAATGATGGTATTATGATGCAACCAATGCTGGTTAAAGAGATACTCAGCAGTAAGGGTAAATCACTAAAAAAGATAGAGCCTAAAGCATTAGGGGAAATCATATCAAAGGAGACTGCCAGGACTATGAAAGACTTAATGAAGGGCGTAGTTGCTGAAGGTACAGGGGGAAATGCAGCTGTTTCTGGAATAACAGTTTGTGGGAAAACAGGCACAGCAGACCATAAGGGTGATGCTAGCAAACAAGTAGCACCACATTCTTGGTTTATTAGTTTTGCACCTTATGAAAATCCTCAAATTGCTATAGCAGTAATTGTAGAAGAGGGTGGAGTAGGCGGTGGAGTTGCTGCTAAAATAACTAGAGATATGATCAGTGCTTATTTGAAATAGAGAAAAAAACGTGCAAAAATATTAATGAATAAAGTAAGATAATATGTGCATTAATTTGTAAAAAATTGCCCAGGAAATAGGATTATATAAGTATAATTATGACTATATATGTTTGTTTATGAATGTATAAGTGGTTAAATAGCAATTGAAAACTGTTATGTAACCTAGTGAATAGCGAGGTGGCGTAGAGTGTTTGACTTTGAATATCAACTAAAGATTCTTCCAGATGCGCCAGGAGTTTATCTTATGAGAAATCACCTTGGCGAAATAATATATGTAGGGAAAGCTAAAATATTAAAAAATAGAGTAAGGCAATATTTTCAAAACTCTAAAAATCATGCTGAAAAAGTAAAGGCTATGGTGAAAAATATAGCTGAATTTGAATATATAGTGACGGATTCAGAAATGGAAGCACTAATACTTGAGTGTAATCTTATTAAAAAATATAGTCCAAGATATAATATTTTGCTAAAGGATGATAAGCATTACCCTTTTATAAAAGTAACTATAAATGAAGAATTCCCACGGGTGTTTGTAACTAGAAATATTGCAAATGATGGTGCGAAATATTTTGGGCCCTATACAGATTCGGCAGCTGTGTATAGCGTTATTGAACTTATAAAAAAAATATTTCCTCTTAGAAGTTGCAAGAGGGTTATAAAAGAAGGGTTGCCACCTACAAGGCCTTGCCTTAATTATCATATTGGCCTCTGCAAGGCACCTTGCGCTGGATACATTAGTAAAGTGGAATATGGCAGCTTAATAAAAGATACCGTGGATTTGCTTACTGGAAAAGACAAAAATATAGTGGATGACCTAAAGCGTAAGATGGAAAGTGCATCTGAGGGGTTGGAGTTTGAAAAAGCAGGGGTATTCCGAGATAAAATTTTGGCCATAGAGAAAATAAATGAAAAACAGAAGATTATTATAGGGAATTGTGAGAATGAAGATTTTATTAATTTATATGTGGATGAAAAAGATGTTTGCCTTCAGGTGTTTTTCCTAAGGGATGGTAAAATAGTAGGACGTGAACATTTTATTTTATATGATGAAGCTGGTGGATTGGAAAGTGACATTATAGAGGGATTTATAAAAAGATTTTACGGTGGTACAGCCTTTATTCCCAGGACTATCTATGTGCCTTTTATAAATGAGGGAGAGATTTTGGAGCAGTGGCTTAGCTTAAAAAAAGACTCAAAGGTTACTATTAAAATCCCTCAAAAGGGTGAAAAGAAAAAAACTTTAGATATGGTAGGAAATAATGCAAAGATAACTTTGGAGGGATTTAAAATAAAGGATAAACAAGATAAGGAAATTAATAAAATCGCATTACATGAGCTGGTGGACTTATTGGAAATGGATGGAATACCTGAGAGGATTGAATCCTATGATATTTCCAATATAATGGGGGTGGATTCTGTAGGTACTATGGTAGTTTTTGAAGGAGGAGTCCCTAAAAGCAGTGATTATAGGAGGTTTAAAATCAAATCCGTAATAGGAGCTAATGATTATGATAGTATGCGGGAAATTTTAGAGCGAAGATTTAAGCGTGGACTTTATGAGGTGGAGCAGATAAAAGAGAGAAATTTAGAGTTAAGTAAAGGCAAGTTTTGCACGTTTCCTGATTTGATTCTTATGGATGGTGGAAAAGGACAGGTTAATGTGGCATTAGAAGTATTAAGTAGCCTTAATATTAATATACCTGTTTGTGGAATGGTTAAGGATGATAAGCACAGAACTAGAGGTTTAATATATAATAATATAGAGCTGATTATGAAAAGTAATTCTCAAAGTATGCATTTAATTACTCGAATTCAGGATGAGGTGCATAGATTTGCTATTACTTATCACAGAACCTTAAGAGACAAAAGAACCTTATATTCTATATTAGATAATATACCCAATGTAGGTGAAAAGAGAAGAAGAGAGCTTTTGAAAAAATTTGGCAGCATTGATAATATAAAAAATGCAAAGGTAGAGGAACTTACGAATACCCCCTCCATGGATAGTAAGGCGGCGCAATGTGTTTTAGAATACTTCAAAAAATAGTAGAGGATGCCATTAAAATTAAGAAGGGACAGGAGAAATTATAATTTGTGAGCATAAATTGTTGAAATATCTTGTGAAAAAGGTTAAACTAAAATGGCTATAACATCCCTAACATGAATTATTAGATTTACTATAGAGATGTATATAAATATATTAATATGTTCAAGGAGTGTATATGAAGAAATATATAGAATTAGTTGAAAAATTGTATGAAGTAATTGACGAAGCAAACATAATTATAGATGAACCAATGAAAAAACATACCTATTTTAAAGTTGGTGGACCGGCGGACATTTTAGTAACTCCAGAAAACATTAAACAAGCTCAAGCAGTTATAAAAATTTGCATAGAAAATGGAGTTAAATATTATCTAATAGGTAATGGCTCTAATTTACTTGTAAAAGATGGAGGAATCCGTGGAGTAGTTATAAAACTATCTAAGCTTGATAAGATTCAGGTGCAAGGAACTAAAATAATAGCGCAAAGTGGGGCTACATTATACAATGTGGCCCAAGTAGCTTTAAGTAATGGACTTAAAGGCATGGAGTTTGCAAGCGGAATTCCAGGTAGCATTGGTGGTGCAGCAGCTATGAATGCAGGAGCCTATGATGGTGAGATGTCTATGGTAATGGAGAGTATGCTAGCTATTGATGGTAATGGAGAATTATTATCCTTGACAAATGGTGATATGGAACTTGATTATAGGAGCAGCGCTATTTTAAAATATGGATATACAGTAGTATTAGTTACTTTGAGTCTTCAGGTGGGAGATGTTAAAGTTATAAAGGCGAGGATGGATACCCTTGCAAAAAGAAGAAGTGATATGCAACCACTAGAATACCCATCAGCCGGAAGTACATTTAAAAGGCCAGAGGGTTATTTTGCTGGGAAGCTTATACAAGATTGTGGTTTAAAAGGTTCATGCCTTGGAGGGGCTCAGGTATCTGAGAAGCATTCTGGTTTTATTATTAATAAGAAGGATGCCAGTGCCAAGGATATTATTGATTTGATTCATCTTGTTCAAAACACTGTAGAAGAAGAATTTGGAGTAGTGCTTCACACAGAAGTAAAAATTTGGGGAGAAGAGAAGGAATCTTCTTATTAGTTTTAAATAACCATATTTCAGAAGAATTATATTCTGAAATATGGTTATTTTAACTTATTCATTTAGAATACTTAAAAAAACACCCTAGTCATGGCTAGTTTGTTATTTTTTTGGATGATTAATCAGCACCAAATGTGGTATAATTAAAAAATAAAACTGTATTAGTACAGCTAGGTAAAATAATAGATATTAACAGTTTTTTAGAGGGGGTTTTAAAATGAGATTTGTTATATTAACAGGGCTTTCTGGTGCTGGTAAAACACAAACCATAAGAAACCTTGAAGATTTAGGTTTCTTCTGCGTGGATAATTTACCACCTACTGTAATCCCTAAATTTGCGGAAGCATGTTATCAAACTAACGGAAATATAGATAAGATAGCACTAGTTATAGATATTCGCGGCGGAAAGTTTTTTGATGATTTATTTGAAAGCTTAACCTTTTTAAAAGGAGAAGGCTATGAGTATGAAATTCTATTTTTAGAGGCTTCAGATGAAGCACTTATTAAAAGATATAAAGAGACAAGACGAAAACATCCCCTAGCGCCAGAGGGAAGAGTTTTAAATGGAATTGCAACTGAAAGAAAAAAACTAAAGGATGTACGTGAGCGTGCAGACCATATAATTAATACTACTAAACTATCTGCAAGAGAACTTACACAGGAAATAAACAATATTTATGGTGAAGAAGGGCAGATGGAGACTAAACTTATGATTACGGTGCTTTCTTTTGGATTTAAATATGGGATACCTGTAGACTCAGACTTAGTATTTGATGTTAGGTTTTTGCCAAATCCATACTATATTCCGGAGCTTAAGCAGTATTCAGGTAATGAAAAACCTGTTAGAGATTATGTGCTTGATTTTGAGGGGACTATAGTTTTTATAGAGAAACTTCAGGATATGTTAGAGTTTCTTATCCCAAATTATAAAAATGAGGGAAAAAGACAGCTAATAGTGTCTATTGGATGCACTGGTGGAAGGCATAGGTCTGTAGCTATAGCCAATAAAATCTATGAATTATTAGAGCTAAGTGGCCATAGTGTTAATATTGATCACAGAGATATATATGAAGATGTGAATAGGGGTGGCGGGAAGTTATGATCACCAGGGACTTTCTTAAGCCTGGTATTAATTTTAAGAGGTGGATTCTACTAGAAATTGTAGGGATTTCTTTATTGTTTTATGGGATTATCAAGCTTGTTGATAAAAAATATTCATGGCCCAATAATATAGGCTTTTCTGTTTTTTTTATTTTAGTTGGAGTTTTGAGTTTGTATATTTCAACTGTACAAATTCTTAAATCCTTCATTCTTCTAATGAATATAGGAAATGTTGATGTAGCAACGGATAAGAACTTTGGAGAACTTATTTATGAAAAAAGAGCCCTAGCAAAAGGTCCTAAAATCGTGGTGATTGGGGGAGGTACAGGGCTTGCAACTATGCTGCGAGGCTTAAAAAAACATACCAATAATATAACTGCAATAGTTACCGTGGCAGATGACGGGGGTGGGTCCGGTGTTTTAAGAGAAGATTTAGGTATTCTTCCACCGGGAGATATAAGAAATTGCATTTTAGCCCTTGCGGATACTGAGCCATTAATGGAGGAATTATTACAGTATAGATTTAAGGACGGGCGACTGAAGGATCAGAGTTTTGGTAATTTATTTTTAGCTGCAATGGATGGAATTTCAAATAATTTTGAAGAGGCTGTTCAGAAAATGAGTTCTGTTCTAGCGGTAACGGGAAGAGTCGTACCAGTTACATTAGATAATATGATTTTAAAGGCGAAACTTCAAAATGGAAAAATAATTGATGGGGAATCAAATATACCCAAATATGCCCTGCAATATAATAGCCCTATTGATGAGGTTTTTATAGAGCCTAAAGATGCAAAAGCCGTAAAGGAAGCACTAACGGCAATAAATTGCGCAGATGCAGTAATTTTAGGACCAGGCAGCCTTTATACTAGCATTATCCCTAATATTCTAATAGGGGATGTGCGGGACGCCTTATGTAAAACAAAAGCCTTAAGAATTTATGTATCAAATATAATGACACAACCAGGTGAAACTGATAATTTCAACGTATGCGACCACGTAAAAGCTATACAAAAACATGCTGGGTGCAGGGTTGTGGATTATGTGCTAGTAAATACAGGCAAAATAAGTAATGATTTAGAGGAAAAGTACCAACAAGATAATTCCAGTATGGTTAATATAAATGAGAAACAAATTGCAAAGCTGGGTATAGGGGTAATCAGGAGTGATTTTGTTAAGATTCAAAAGGGATATGTAAGGCATGACGCAGACAAGCTTGCGGCTATTATATTAGAAACAATTATGGAAAAAAAGCTATTTTACGATAAAAAGAGAATAGTGGAGTATTTTTATTTATTACAGAGGCTTAAGGAAAATAAAAATAAATAACAAAGCAAAATTTATTTCTATTTTCCTTCAGGAACATAAAAATAAATAAAAATAAATATACGCAATAAGGAGTAGAATAATGTCATTTTCGTCTAAGGTTAAAAATGAAATTTGTAGATTTACAGAAATGAGTAAGAAGGAAGCTATTGCTGAACTTGCGGCTATAATGAAGGTTAGTGGAACTATTGGACTTGGTTCCAATAAACAAGTGAATTTTCAAATAACCACGGAAAATCCTGCAATAGCAAGACTTATATTTAAATTATTAAAGGAACATTTTGCCATTCATGCTAGGTTGTTAGTCAAAAGAAGTAATTCTCTTAAGAAAAACAATGTTTATGTGGTTATAATTACTGAAGAAATGGGTGTAAAAGATTTATTAAAACAAGTGGCAGTACTAGAAGACGGGAACTTTTTTTCCATAGATTATACTATACCAGAAAGATTAATTGAGGCTGAAGAGTGCAAGCGTAAATATATAAGGGGCGCTTTTTTAGGCGGTGGAAGTATTAGTAACCCAGAAAAAAACTACCATGTAGAATTTGTTACCCATGATAGCGATTATGCTTTGGAATTGTCTACCCTGATTAATAGTTATGGATTATTATCGAAAATAATACAAAGAAAAAGCAGTTTTGTAATTTATATTAAAGAGGGTGAGCAAATTGTTGACCTACTTAATATAATTGGCGCTCATAACTCACTATTATTCTTGGAGAATGTAAGAATAATGAAGGAAATGAGAAATAATGTAAATAGGCTTGTGAACTGTGAAACGGCAAACCTTAGTAAAACAGTAAATGCATCTGTAAGACAAGTAGAGAGTATTAAATTAATACAAAAGGAAATAGGATTTCAAAGGCTTCCTAAAAATTTAAGGGAGATTGCAGAACTACGACTAGAATATCCGGATGAATCATTAAAGGAACTTGGTGCAATACTTGAGCCGCCAGTGGGTAAATCTGGAATTAATCATAGATTGAGAAGAATAGAGAAAATTGCCGAAGAATTAAGGAAAGAAGGAAGGTAAATATCTAATGTCAAAGCATGAAGAGATTATTAACTATATTCTTTCCCTAGAAATTGGAACTAAAATTTCAGTAAGGGGTATAAGTAGTAGGCTGGGCCTTAGCGACGGTACAGCATATAGAGCTATAAAAGAAGCTGAAAATACTGGAATCGTGAAGACTGTGCCTAGGGTAGGAACTGTAAGAGTAGACAAAGTAGATAAAAAAAATATCGACAGATTGACTTATGCTGAAGTTATAAATATCTTGGATGCAACTGTTTTAGGTGGAAAAAAGGGAATAAACGGGAGCTTAAATAAATTTATAATTGGAGCCATGGATGTTGGAACAATAAGTAAATATATAAGCCCAGGGTACTTACTTATTGTGGGAAACAGAGAAGAGGCACAAGAACTTGCCCTGGAAAATCAAGCTGCGGTACTAATTACTGGAGGCTTTAATTGCAGTGAGAAAATAAAGGCCTTGGCAGATGAAAAAGGTATTCCAGTATTGTCCTCATCTTATGACACATTTACAGTAGCAAGCATGATAAATAAAGCTATTTCTGAAAACATGGTTAAAAAGGAAATTATTTTAGTTGAAGATGTAATGGATGTTAATACTATTTGCATTTTGGGTAGCGATACTGTTGCTAGGCTCCGAGAATTAATGGAACAAACTAATCATGAGAGGTATCCGGTGCTAGATGAGCACATGAAACTTATTGGCATTGTTACATTAAGAGATTTGCAAGGACATGTTGATGATACTGAGCAAATACATAAAATTATGGATAAGAACCCTATAATTGTAACACCTAAAACAACTGTAGCTTATGCGGCGCATATTATGGGTTGGGATGGAATAAAGATTTGTCCGGTGGTTGTTAAGAAGAAGGTTGTAGGAGTTCTAACTATAGAGCATGTTATAAAGGCAATGGAATTTTCATTAAGACAACCTCAGGTATCTGAGACTATAGAGGACCTTATTTTAAAGAATTTTAGATTTGAACCTGAGGATGATAAGCTACACTTTTATGGTCAGATTATTCCTCAGATGTTAGACCCTGTTGGCACCGCTTCTTGGAGTTCGCTGAATATGCTGCTCTCCACCATGGGCATAATGGCCCTCCGAAAAGATAATAATATCAATATTTCAGTAGATAGTATTATGGCATATTTTATGAAACCTGTACAAATGGGTAGTGATATAGATATTTATACAGAGGTTTTAGATAAGGGTAGAAACTTTTCTAAGGTGGAAATCAGTATGTATAATAGATTTAAAGAACCTGTAGCAAAGGCCATGATTTCTGCAAAAATATTTAGTAAATAGTTTTGATGGTAATATGTTATAGGAATATAAAGGAGGTATTTTAATGTTTACACATATAGTACTTTTTAAATTTAAGGATATAGAGCAAGTGCGTGAGGGCAGAGATATTTTACTTAGTATGGAAGGAAATATACCACAACTCAAGGGTCTAGAGGTCGGGGTAGATCTTCTACATACTGAGCGTTCTTATGATTTAGCACTGGTTACTAGGTTTGACTGCTTAGAGGATATGAATACATATGCAGCACATGAGTATCATGTAAATCAGGTATTAAAATATTTAAAACCAATGCTGGAGTCATCTAAAGTTGTGGATTATGAGGTTTAAAGTGTGAATTATGAGGTTCGTTTTGTGGATTAATTAAGTCTTCTGTGGATAAAAAACATTTTTGAACCAATAATTATATGATTTGAGAGGAAGTGAAGAAATGTGGAGGGGCAGCCAGAGATAAAAGAGAGTGAAGATTTAGGAAGTTTTGTGCATCTCCATGTGCATACGGAGTATAGTTTGCTAGATGGTTCCGGTAAGATTAAAGAGCTCCTCGCTAAAACCAAGGAATTAGGGATGAAGAGTCTTGCTATAACAGACCATGGAGCGATGTATGGCTGTGTGGAATTTTATAAAGAGGCAAAGCAGCAGGGTATTAAACCTATTATTGGTTGTGAAATATATGTAGCAGCTAAGTCTATGAATATAAAAGAAGCAGATAGGGAGAATGATACTCACCATTTAGTGCTTTTAGTTAAGAATGCAAAAGGTTATGAAAATCTGATGCAAATTGTGTCAGCAGCTTCTATTAAGGGTTTTTACTATAAACCTAGGGTTGATTTTGAATTTTTATCAAAGTATAGTGAGGGAATAATTGCTAGTAGTGCTTGCCTTGGTGGTGAAATTCAAAGAAATCTTCTACGAGATAATTATGAAAAAGCTAAGGAAATAGCTATAAAATATACAGGGATATTTAAAGATGGTTTCTACTTAGAATTACAGTATCATGGTATGCAGGACCAACTTAAGGTAAATGAGCTTTTAATTAAACTTTCAAAGGAAACAGGAATACCACTAATTTGTAGCAATGATACTCATTATATTAATAAAGAAGATGCTAAGGCTCATGACGTGCTCCTATGTATCCAAACAGCAAAGACTGTGGATGATGAAAATAGAATGAGATATTTTTCTGATGAATTTTATTTAAAATCTCCTGGCGAAATGAAAAAGGCATTTTCATATGTTCCAGAGGCCTTAAGTAATACGGTGAAAATTGCAGAGCAGTGTAATTTCGATTACGAATTTCATGTATCTAAATTGCCAAAGTATCCATTGCCAGAAGATGTAGATCCTTATGAGTTTTTAAGAGAACATTGCTACAAGGGTATGGCATCCCTTTATAAGGTATTTACTGGTGTAGAGGAAAAGGGTTTTTCTATAGAGGCTATAAATGAAATAGCACAGAGTAGTGTAGAGGCTAATGAGTATGTAGTCAGACTGGAATATGAGCTTAATATAATAAAGCAAATGGGATATATAGATTATTTTCTTATAGTATGGGACTTTATGAACTTTGCAGTAGAGCATGACATTCCAACCGGTCCAGGCCGTGGCTCGGCTGCTGGTTCTATAGTAGCTTTTGCCTTAGGCATAACTAAGATAGACCCTATAAAATATAATCTGATTTTTGAAAGGTTCTTAAATCCAGAAAGGGTTTCAATGCCAGATATAGATTCAGATTTCTGCTATGAAGGGCGTCAAGCTGTAATTGACTATGTTGTAGAGAAATATGGCTCAGATAATGTATCACAAATTATAACATTTGGAACTATGGCTCCAAGGGCTTGTATAAGAGATGTAGGAAGGGCTATGAATTATTCTTATGCAGAGGTAGATAGAATTGCTAAGATGATTCCAACTGTAATTGGTATAACTATAAATAAAGCCCTTGAGATGAATGCAGAGCTTAACGCCTTATACGAGGATGATATACGGGTTGAAGCACTTATAGACATTGCAAAAGCACTAGAAGGACTTCCTAGGCATAGTTCTACTCACGCAGCAGGAGTTGTTATTGCATCTAAACCCTTAGTAAGTTATGTGCCTCTTCAGAAAAATGATGAGATGATAGTAACACAATTCCCCATGGGAACATTAGAAGAGCTTGGACTTTTAAAAATGGACTTTTTAGGCCTTCGAACCCTTACAGTTATGAGGGATTGTGTGGATTTTATAAAGCAAAATAGAAATGTAGATATAGATATAGATGATTTGGACATTGAGGACCACAATGTGTACAAGATGATTGGAGAAGGGAAAACTGTAGGTATATTTCAATTAGAATCTGCAGGGATGACCAGCTTTATGAAGGAGCTTAAGCCAGACAATTTAGAGGATATTATCGCTGGTATAAGTTTGTATAGACCGGGCCCAATGGCTGAAATTCCACGCTATATAAGAAATAAAAATAGTATGGATAAGGTAGAATATGAAACACCAGAGTTAGAAGAAATTCTTGGTGTTACCTATGGGGTAATGGTGTATCAAGAACAAGTTATGGAAATTGTTAGAAAACTTGCTGGATATTCCATGGGAAGATCAGACCTTGTGCGTCGTGCTATGTCTAAAAAGAAGCATAAGGTTATGGAAGAAGAACGATATAACTTTATACATGGAATTATTCGAGAGGATGGAACCACTGAAGTAGAAGGTTGCCTCCGAAATGGGATTACAGAAAAGGCGGCAAATCGCATCTTTGATCAAATGATGGATTTTGCGTCGTATGCATTTAATAAATCCCATGCAGCAGCCTACGCCGTTGTAGGTTATCAAACAGCCTATTTAATGTGTTACTATCCAACAGAATTTATAGCTGCAATGCTAAACAGTGTAAAAGGTGCTAGTGAGAAAATAGCCTTTTATACCAGATATGCAGTGCAAATTGGAATTGGAGTGCTACCTCCTAGTATAAATGAAAGTTTTGCTGGGTTTACTGTAAAAGGGGATACTATAAGGTTTGGCCTTACAGCACTAAAAAATGTAGGGGGAAATGTAATAGATAGTATTGTGAAAAGCCGAAATGAAAAAGGTGATTTTACCGGTTTCATGGATTTCTGTAATAAAGTAGATACCTCATGTGTAAGCAAAAGAGCAGTAGAAAGCCTTATTAAGGCAGGAGCCTTTGATGATTTTAAAATTCATAGGTCACAACTTTTAGCAGTTTATGAAAAAATATTAGATGGAGTAAATAATGATAGGAAGAGAAATATTTCGGGACAGATAAATTTGTTTTTAGATTTTGAAAATGATTATAATAATTTTGAAATAGAGTATCCCAGCATTAAAGAATTTAAAAAGAAACATCTTTTAGCTATGGAAAAAGAAATGACAGGAATATATTTATCTGGTCATCCACTAGATGAATATGAAGAGACTCTCAAAATACAGACAGATACAAGAATATCCGATATTGTGGTAGATGAAAGTCTTGAAGAGGGTAATGAATTATTGAGTGATAGCTTTAAACTTCAAGATGGGGATAAAGTTATTATCGGTGGCATAATATCAACTGTTTCAAGGAAAGTTACAAAAAACAATGATATGATGGCTTTTATTAACCTAGAAGACTTATATGCAAGTGTTGAAGTAATAGTTTTTCCTAAGACCTTTGAAAAATGTAAATCCTTAATAGAAGAGGATGAAATAGTAATAATAAAAGGACGAGTTAGTATTAGGGAAGAGGAACAGCCCAAGATATTATGTGAAGATATTAAGCCACTATTGAAAATTAACAGTGAAAAAATTTATATTTTGATTGAAAATGAAACTGTAATGAAGGATGCACTTAAAAAATTAAAGCAAAACTTGGCCATTTATAGAGGATATACTCCGGTATATATTTGTACAAAGGAGCCAAGAAAAATGTACGCTGTGGATAAAGCCTTATGGCTTAGTGAAGAAATTGAGACTATGGGGATTTTAAGAAGCATATTTGGCGAAAATAATATAAAAATACAATAATAGGTTTCAATTACAAGTAAAAATTATGGGAGAAAATATTTTCTCCCATTTTTACTCATTGAAAGGTTTACAATGCCATGATGGTAGGAGGTTTAAAAAAAAGTACTATTTATCTACATAAAACGTTGAATATTTCGCGAATTTTGTATAAAATTAGAGTATAAGAAAAAAATAAGTAGTAATAACATTACTGTCACTAAAAAAGGATATATTATATTCAGAGTGGGATTATATTCTACCCGTCGGTGCAGAGTTTGTCCCAATTGTGTTAGGAAAAAAATTACAATGATAAGGATTAATAATTAGTTTATGCCCCAAAGAACTATAAGGAGGTTAATTTTTATGAAAACAATTGCGGTATTAACAAGTGGAGGAGATGCTCCAGGAATGAACGCGGCCCTTAGAGCAGTAGTTAGAATGTCTATATATAAAGGCATAAGAGTTATGGGTGTACAAAGAGGATATAGCGGTCTTATAAACGGTGAACTTTTTGAAATGGACAGACGATCTGTTTCTGACATAATTCATAGAGGTGGAACGATTCTTAGAACTGCCCGCTGTGAAGAATTTAAAACGGTGGAAGGAAGAGAAAAAGCTGCCAATGTACTAAGAGTATTCGGTATTGATGGCCTAGTGGTAATTGGAGGAGATGGTTCTTTCACGGGAGCACAGCTTTTATCGGATATGGGCATTGCAACAGTTGGGATTCCAGGAACTATAGATAATGATTTGGCTTATACTGAGTATGCTATAGGATTTGATACAGCTTTAAATACAGTACTTGATGCTATAAATAAAATAAGAGATACTTCAAGTTCCCATGAAAGAATTAGTGTAGTTGAGGTAATGGGAAGAAACTGCGGAGATATAGCCTTATATGCTGGAATTGGTGGCGGTGCTGAAAAAGTAATTATTCCTGAAAAAGGGTATGAAATAGATGATTTATGCAAAACTATATTTGAGGGTAAGATAAGAGGTAAAATGCACAATCTAATAATGCTAGCAGAAGGTGTGGGCGGAGCAAATGAGCTTGCTAAGGAAATTGAAGAAATAACAGGTATAGAATCAAGAGCTACAATACTTGGCCATATTCAAAGAGGCGGAAGTCCAAGTGGATTTGATAGAATGCTTGCTTCAAGAATGGGAGTGGCAGCAGTAGAAGTGCTTCTAGCAGGCAAATCAGGAAGAGTAATTGGTATGGTAGGTGGTAAAATAATTGATGAAGATATCAATACAGCCCTTGCGATGCCAAGAAAATTAGATGAGGAGCTTTATAATATATCAAAAATTCTTTCTTATTAAGAATTTTTTAGATGATGCTATTATATTCGAGGTTCAATATATCATTTATTTACTAAGTAATTAAATTCAAAAATAACAATTTAAAGGGGAGTAATTTATGAAGAAAACTAAAATTATATGTACAGTAGGACCAGCAAGTGACAATAGCGAGACTATAAAAAGCTTAATCGATGCAGGGATGGATGCTTCAAGGCATAATTTTTCTCATGGAGATCATGCAGAACACAAGGTGCGAATGGACCTGGTAAAAGAGCTTAGAGTGGAACTTAATAAGCATATTGCTATAATGCTTGACACTAAAGGACCAGAAATAAGAACAGGAAATTTTGCAGCGGGTAAGGTTGAATTAAAAGAAGGCTCAACATTTACTGTTGTTTGTGGTGAAGAAGTTAGTGGAGATGAAACTACTTGCTCTGTGACATATAATAAATTATATGAAGATGTTAAGCCTAATGATACTATATTAATAGATGATGGCTTAGTAGGTCTTCTAGTAAAAGAAGTACAGGGTAAAAAAATTATATGCACAGTTTCCAATACTGGTATGGTAGGAAATCATAAAGGCGTTAATGTACCTGGAGTTTCAATAAACTTACCTGCACTTACAGAACAAGATATTGAAGACCTAAAATTCGGAGTTGCCCAGGAAGTTGATATTGTTGCAGCATCATTTATAAGAAAGGCTTCTGACGTTCTTGATATTAGACGTATACTTAATGAAAATGGTGGAGCAGATATACAGATATTCTCAAAAATTGAAAATAGAGAAGGAGTTAATAATATTGATAATATTATTAAATTCTCTGATGGTATTATGGTGGCAAGAGGAGATCTAGGAGTTGAGATTCCTACTGAGGAAGTTCCAATTGTTCAGAAAATGATTATTGAAAAATGTAATTATGCTGGAAAGGCAGTTATAACAGCTACTCAAATGCTGGATTCTATGATGAGAAATCCAAGGCCAACTAGAGCAGAGTCCTCTGACGTTGCAAATGCAATATTTGATGGTACAGATGCTATAATGCTTAGTGGTGAGACTGCTAATGGTAAATACCCTGTGGAGGCAGTTCTTATAATGTCTAAAATAGCACAGACTGCAGAAAATGCTCTTAATTATGAAGAAAGTTTAAAGAAAAAAAGAAAAATTCATATTCCTAATGTACCAAATGCTATTAGTTTAGCTACTTGTAATACGGCAATGGAACTGGATGCTTCAGCTATTATTACAGCAACACAAAGTGGTACTACAGCTAGAAAAGTATCAGCGTATAGACCAGAATGTCCTGTAATAGCAGTTACTCCTTATGAAAAAGTAGCTAGAAGCCTTGCCTTAAACTGGGGTGTAATCTCAATATGTGCGGAAAAAGTAGATTCTACAGACGAACTTATAGATAAATCTGTAGAGATTGCACTAGAGGCTGGTTATGTGGAAAAGGGAGATTTAGTAGTTATCGCTGCTGGAATCCCAGCGAATTATGTAGGTAGCACAAACATGATGAAGGTTCACATTGTTGGAGATATATTACTTCAAGGTAAAGGAAATATAAGTGCATCAGCTTGTGGAACAGCCTATTATGCAAAAAGTGCAAAAGAAGCAAAGGACACAATGCTGGATGGGGATATTATAGTAGTGAATACATTAAACAGAGAATATATTGATATCTTAGATAGAGTTTCTGGAATTATTGTAGAAGAGGATGAATTGAGTTCAAGTGTGGTTATAGAATGTACTTCAAGAGGAATTCCAATTATATATAATGCAACAGGAGCCGCAGAAATCATTAAAACTGGTTCATTTATAACAATGGATGCAGCTAGAGGTATTGTATATAGCGGAAGAGCTAATATAAAATACTAAAAAATAGTTATAAAGTTCATAAAAAAGATTGTCAGTTATGTGGCAATTTTTTTTATATTTACTATAATTTGAAAAACACTTTACACATTGGAAGATGTTATGTATAATTTAAACAGTTATGGTTACAATTATGAATAGGACAATGGCAACTGATTTCTATTTGAGCATCTATATGGTGCTTTTTTTTATTTTTTCGAAATAAAGATATTAAAATCTGATATTTAATATCTTTATCTTTCCTTTATATAGTATAATAAAAGCATAGTCTACAAAATATTATTAAATCATCATCTGCGATGCTGCAATATTAACAACTTTGGAAGCAAATTTAGAATGCCACCAAGCAATCTTCTTAGGCTAGGCAACTGCCACTTATATAAGATGGCAGAATTTAAGCTTCCAAAATGTTGTTAAAACTAAATAGTGGGAGGAATAAACATGAACGGAGCTTTAAGTTGTACTGCAACGAATTGTGTTAATAATATGTCGTCAATATGCTCAGCTAGAACTATCCATGTTTCGGGTTCAAGTGCCCATAGTAGTGAGGGAACACAGTGTGAAAATTTTGCAGAAAAAGGATTAATGAATTCAATAATGAATGTGCTCAATATGAATGTAATGGGAGAACTTAAGCAATCATTTAACAATGAATCCATAGAGATGAGTCCAAAGATTAGGTGTGAAGCTATAGCTTGTAAACATAATGAAAATAAATCATGTGTAGCAGAGAATATTGTAATATACGGAAAAGATGTTTCAAGTATTGAAAAAACAGAATGTGAGACCTTCGAAGAATAAGGTGATTTTCAAATAATAGTCTGTACGGTTTTTCTTATATTTTGCTAAAAGGCATCTTGAAAGGAATTAATTTCTTCGGGATGCCTTTAGTATGAGAAAATAGTTATAGCGATAATAAATCTAAATATAATTGTGAATATAAATATGAATATAAATGTAAATATAAATATGAATATAAATGTAAATATAAATATAAATATAAATATAAATATAAATATAAATATAAATATAAAGTAGAGGTAAAACTAGGAGGAAAATTATGAAAAATAATAAAAAAATTGATAAGTTTGTTATCCCAGTTATAAAAAATGAGGACTATATAATGACCATAGATAACATGGGATATGAGGGCGAAGGCGTAGGTAAGATAGATAATTTTACTGTTTTTGTAGCTGGTGCAATAGTTGCTGAAAAGGTAAAAATAAAAATTGTTAAAATCTCTAAAAGTTTTGCTTTTGGTAAGTTGTTAGAGATATTGGAGCCATCGGCTAGTAGAATAGAACCGGTTTGCAGCATATATAAAAATTGTGGTGGCTGTAATCTGCAGCATATAGATTACTCCGGGCAATTAGACTTTAAAACTAATAGGGTAATACAGGTTATAAATAGAATAGGGAAATTAGAAGATGTGGTAATACATCCTACAATAGGAATGGATAGTCCTTATAATTATAGAAATAAGGTTCAATTACCGGTATCAAATAAAAATGGTGTAGTAAAAATAGGTTTTTACGCAGCCAGAAGTCATGACATAATAAACATGGAAACCTGTCATATTCAAGATAAAGTCGCAGATATTGTAGTGAAGCTTACTAGGCAATGGATTAAAGAGTATGATATCCATTGCTATAATGAAGAAACCAATGAAGGTTCCCTTCGTCATATAATGATTAGAAAAGGATTTAAAACAGGGGAAGTGATGGTGGTGCTAGTTACTAATGGCAAAAGCCTTCCACATAAAGAAGAATTTATAGCATTAATCACTAAAAAAATTCAGGGAATTGTAAGTATAGTTCAAAATATAAATAGTGAAAAAACAAATGTAATACTTGGAGCCAGTTGTGTAACACTATGGGGAAAAGATACAATAACTGATTACATAGGTGAATTTAAATTTGAAGTTTCGCCGCTGTCCTTTTTCCAAGTTAATTCAATTCAAACAGAAGTATTGTATGCTAAAGCATTAGAGTATGCAAATTTAACCGGCGGGGAAGTGGTGCTGGATGCTTACTGCGGTACAGGAACTATATCTTTATTTCTATCTAAAAAGGCAAAAAAAGTTTACGGGGTAGAGATAGTACCAGAGGCTATTGAAAATGCCAAGAAAAATTCCATTGAAAATAAAATAGATAATACTGAATTTATAGTAGGTGAGGCAGAAGCAGTTATTCCAAAACTTATAAGTAAGGGAGTTCGCGCTGATGTAGTGGTAGTCGACCCTCCAAGAAAGGGTTGCGATAAAATTCTCTTAGAAGCCATTAGTAGTATGGGACCTAGAACTATAGTTTATGTTTCTTGTGATCCAGGTACATTAGCTCGCGACCTGGGGATTTTAGATGAACTTGGATATAAGACGATAGAGATTCAACCTGTGGACATGTTTCCTCAGACGGCTCACGTTGAGTGCGTGGTGAGGATAGAGAAGAAATAGAATGGTGCCACCCACGTGGCAAGTGGCATGTTTAGGATTTTAAATGAAAATTAAAGTGTGTTTTGTTCCCTCAGACTTAGGTTTGGGGGATTTTCTATTAGGGAGCGAAATGGAGTTCTCCAATATAAGAAGCTGGTTATGAAAGGTCATATAATGAGAAATTGGAAGAGGAATTTATGGTAAATATTTAAAAATTATACATAAAAATTAAATTTATTCACAAGCCTAATAAATGAATTTGTCGCAAAATTCTGATTTATATAAGGTTTCAAATGATATACAATAATAATATAAGGCTATAAAATTAAATATTATAAAGGGGGATTTTTTATGGAGTCATTCGGTCAACTAATTGCCCAAATTGATAGCTGGATATGGGGCATACCACTTATTGTTATTTTATTTGGTACTCATTTATTTTTAACTTTTAGGCTTAAATTTATTCAACGTTACATTTTCAAGGCTATAAGGATATCAGTAACCAAAGATGATTTTGGCGTGGGAGATGTAAGTCAATTTAGTGCTCTAACTACAGCCCTTGCAGCAACTATAGGAACTGGAAATATAGTTGGTGTTGCAACTGCAGTTAGTATTGGCGGACCGGGCGCAGTTCTTTGGTGCTGGCTAACAGGTGTATTTGGAATAGCTACAAAGTATTCTGAAGCTTTATTATCTGTTAAATATCGTGTTAAAACTAAGGATGGTACAATGGCAGGTGGACCAATGTATGTTCTAGAACATGGACTTCATTCAAAATGGGCTGGAGTAATATTTGCATTTTTCACATCTATTGCAGCTTTTGGTATTGGTTGTATGGTACAGGCTAACTCAGTATCATCTATGGTATATGAAACTTTTAAAATTCCAACATGGATTACTGGACTTGTAATAGCAGTATTGGTAGCTGTTGTTATTTTGGGTGGAATAAAGAAAATTGCTAAGGTTTGTGATGTTCTAGTTCCGTTTATGGCTATATTCTATGTTATTGGTTGTATTATTCTTCTTGCAATAGGATATAAAACCGTTGGAAGTACAATTGCATTAATATTTAGGGATGCATTCTCACCTCAAGCGGCTGCTGGCGGATTTGCGGGAGCAGGAGTTATGATGGCAATGAGATATGGTATTTCAAGAGGACTTTTCTCAAATGAATCAGGTCTTGGTAGTGCACCAATTGTTGCAGCAGCAGCACAAACAAGAAACCCTGTTAAGCAAGCTCTAGTTTCAGCAACAGGTACTTTTTGGGATACAGTTGTTGTATGTGCAATGACAGGTATAGTTATTGTGAATTCAGGATTATGGCGGGAAGGATTAAAGGGAGCAGCTCTTACTAAAGGAGCATTCGCGGCTATTCCTGTTGTAGGACCTATAATCTTAACTATTGGACTTTTAACATTTGTATTTTCAACTATACTTGGTTGGTCATACTATGGAGAAAAGGCAATCGAATATTTACTTGGTAAAAAAGCAATTGTTCCTTATAGGGTGCTTTGGGTTGTATTTGTTTACGTTGGCTCAGTGTTCTCACTTAGTTTAGTTTGGGATTTAGCAGATTTATTTAATGGGTTAATGGCACTTCCCAATCTAGTTGCTTTAATATTGCTCAGCCCTGTAATTGTTAGTGAAACTAAGAAATATTTATGGGATGACAACCTTGAGGCAGTAGATACTGAGCCAATAAGAGAAGTTGATAAAAAAGGAAAATATATTCCAATGTAATTGTATAGTTATACCAAGAAAGCTCCTAACATTTTAATATGTTAGGAGTTTTTGTAGCAAGAGTTAGAGTTGAGGTTGAAAATATGAAAACAAATTATAATGGAAGGTATAGAATAGAGTTTTGCCTATGGGAAGGATATTTAAAAAAGTGTTTGGACTATAGGTGATTTTATTTGTATAATTTATATAAAGCTAGGATAGTGAAATATTTCTTGGTGAGGTCTTAAAATTTACATGGAAGTACTGTGCATTTCATATTATAGAGGAGTGATTTATAAAATGGAAATTTCTAATATAAAGTCTATTTATCTAGGTACCACAGAAAAAAGTTTGAAGAGTGAATTAACTGAATTGCTAAAAGAAAGTGGAAAGGAAAGGATTTTGACCCATCAGTTGCGCAGGCTGCTATAGAAATATTAAGTGAGAAAATTAATGCTTCAAAGCAAGTAATAGATGATATTATTTTACCTGCAAATATAATGATCAGATTAAAAGAAAAAATAATAACTATAAATGGGTTTGTGTCAAAAACGGATGCAAATATAGTTTTTATGTCTACAAAGCCAATTGATGATATAGTTGAAATATTTGATAGTATGAAAATGGCTGTAGAAAAGTTGAATATTCTATATGAATTTAAAATAAGGGTTGAAAAAATAGATACAAATAAATTAGCAATAAAAGAAATATATCAAATTGAATCGGATTCTTCCTTTGGTATACTATGGGCAGTGGAAGGGAATTTAATAGATACACAAACAAAGAAAGCAAAATTGATTAATATTACAAAAATATCCGGGGATAACTTACTTTTTAATTTAAGAGAGGAAGAGTATATCGATGAAGTGGGAATATATATTGTGGCAGTTAGATTTGAAGATGTAACTAATATACCTATAACTGGTAGAATAATTGGAAAAATAAGGATAAACAAAACAACACATTATACATTTGAATTTGTCGATGTAAGAGAAAAATATAGAGATGAGGTATTTAGACAAATATTTAGAAAACAAATAAGTTTAAAAAGGACACTTAAGGGATAGATTAATCTGTAATCTATGAAATTTAATCTCTAACAACTCATTTGCTGAAAAAGCTGAAAATTTTTGGTTTGTTTACATATAGCTAATTTTAAATAATGATATATTATAAGTATTGTGATAAAATGTTAATGTATTAGAATTGAGAGGGGATAATCATGGATATTGTAAAAAAGATATTTAGAGATTGGGTAGTACCAATAATCGCAGCCATTATAATTGCATTTATCATAAATAAGGTTGTTTTTTTTAACGTGTCGGTTCCGACGGGATCAATGCTTCCAACTATAAACCTAAATGATAAGATACTAGTAACTAGAGTTCATAATAAAAATAACCTAAAACATGGGGATATAATAGTATTCCATTCAGATGAATTAGGCGAAGATTTAATAAAGAGACTTATAGGGCTACCAAATGATGAGGTTGAAATTAGAGATGATGGATCGCTATACATAAATAAGGAAAAAGTAGACGAGAGTTATGTTGTAAATCCAGGTGGTAAAGCTGGGATGAAATTCACAGTGCCAGAAGATAGTTATTTTTTTATGGGAGATAATAGAGTGAATTCTTTAGATGCAAGGTATTGGGCCAGCCCTTTTATACCTAAGGCAGATATAATGGGAAAAGCAAGAATTATAATCAGTCCTTTTAGTAGATTTGGAAAATTAAAATAAAAAAATAGCAGAAAGCGAATGCAAGTTTGTACATCTGCTATTTTCATTTTTTTGATAATATCTTTTTAAATTTACAGTGTGGAATAATAAATAAGTGTACAATAATGAATATTAAAGAGAATTTATGAAAAGAAGTATAGAGTAATGCTTTACATTTACTAAGAAACTATTTTTAAAAGTGGAAAAAGTTTCTTTGTATTATTTTACGAGTTATTAAACAAAATATACTCATAATAACAGAATTTTAAAAAAATTAACAAAATAATCTTGATAATTTCAAAAATCACAGTAAAGCCATAAAATTATAGTGCGAAATGGCGTAAAATGGCGTATTTTGTAGGTAGTAACCTGACAATTCATTATAGTGTGAGGAGTTGGTAATAAACGACGGATTTTGATGCTTAGGTATTTTTAAAACATATGTTATCATGAAATATATTAACAAATGATTAACATTTAAAATGAATAACATTTGCAAATGATTAACATTTATAATCAAAGGGAGGATATTCAATGGATAAAAAATTGTCAAAAGATGCATATGGGGGAGTAGACGGTAAAGACTACGTTCCTTACGTTTCCAGTGGTTCTAAATCTGGAGGAAACATTGCTGTATTAATAATTGGTATTTTTTTAGCTGCACTATTTGCAGCATCAACTGCCTATTCAGGCATGAAATCAGGGCTTACAGTTGCTGCTGGTATACCAGGTTCTATAATAGGTTCAGCATTTATAGCTGCCTTTGCTAAGCATAAAGGAATACTTGCCAAAAACTTAGTTCAAGGTATGTCAAGTGGAGGAGAGTCAGTAGCTAGTGGTATAATATTCGTTTTACCCGCAATTCTTTTAATAGGTTCTAAAGTTACTTTCTTAGAAGGTATTATTGTTGGAGTAGCTGGTGTTCTATTTGGTATAGGAGTAGCTGGTCTCGTTCACAATTACTTAATGATTGAAGAACACGGTAAATTAATGTACCCTGAGTCAATGGCTATATCTGAAACACTTGTTGCTTCAGAAGGTGCTGGAGAATCAATGAAGTACATGGGAATTGGATTTGGAATAGGTGGTATTATAACAGTTATTAATAGTTCATTCTTGTATTTAACTAACAACGTTATAAGCTATGTAAACGAAACTTTCTACAAGTGGAAACTTGAAGTTGAAGTTAGTCCACTATTGTTAGGTATAGGATTTATAGTTGGCATGGAGGTTTCACTAGCTATGTTTGCTGGGTCTATATTATCTAATTTCGGTATTATGCCTTTGATAGGTTATTTCTCCAATCTTGGGAGAGAGGGTGCGGTTGTATGGAACAATGCTGATGTTGGCATAAGTGCTATGGCTGTTAAACATATAGCTGGTAGTTATGTAAAATATATTGGTGCTGGTATGATGCTTTCTGGTGGGTTAATAGGTGCTCTAAAACTTATACCTACTATAATATCTGCTATAAAAGAAACTATGAATGCTAAGACCTCAAATGGTGCTGGAAGTTCATCTGTTGGAAACCTAATATTGGTTGCTGGTATAGTAGTAGTTTTCATTGGTGGATTTATAATATCTGGTGGTAACATATTAATGGCAATCACAGCTTCAATTTTAGCATTATTTTTATCATTATTATTTGTTATAGTTGCTGGTCGTTTAACTGGAACTATAGGAACTTCAAACCTTCCTGTTTCTGGTATGACTATAGCTTCATTAGTTCTTGTAACGTTATTATTCGTTATAATGGGATGGACAAATCCTGAAAATAATAAAACTTTACTTTTATTTGGTACATTTATAGTTACGGCTATATCTATAGGTGGAGGTTACGCTCAATCACAAAAGGTTACTTTCATAGTAGGTGGAGACAAAAATGAAATGCAAAAATACTTTGCTATAGCAAGTATAGTTGGTGTTGTAGTAGTTATTGGTACTATATTATTACTTTCAAGCAAACTTGCAATGACTGGTGATAAGGTTCAATTTGCATTACCACAAGCTAACTTAATGGCAACATTAACTAAGGGAATAATGTCAGGTGAATTACCTTGGGTTATGATAATTGTTGGTGCTGTTATGGGAGTTGTATTCTTCTTATTAAAACTTCCTGTAATGACAGTGGCTATTGGATTCTACTTACCAATATCTACAACTTCTATAATTTTAATAGGTGCGTTAGTTCGTGCATTTGTAGAGAAAACTTCTAAAACAGATGTAGAAAAAGAAGTTAAGGTTTCTAATGGTATAAGTTTATCTTCTGGACTTGTTGCCGGTGGTTCAATAATCGGACTTGTAGGCATAATATTCCAAGTATCTGGCATTGTAAAAGGAGTAGAACCAACTGGGTTTGCTGCTTCTAATGGAATGGCATATATAATTTTAGTAGGTCTAATAGTTGCTACTATAATACCTATAATGAAGAGTAAGATAAAAACTTCTAAATAGTAATACAAAAGATGGCAATGTATTGTAGTTGCCATCTTTATTTATTGAAAAGCTAAATAGGGTATATTAAATTGATAACTGCATGAAATAATCTTATTTGGGTTAGAATTATAGATTTACTTATAGGACACAAAGATAGATAAAACTGTGATTTAGTGTTATAATCAATTATAGTACATAATATGTAATTTAAGAGATATTAAAGGAGAAATACAAGCTAAGAGCCTTTAGGGTTTTTAACTGTTTTGTAGGTGAATTAAATGTTTAATAAAAAGGGCAAAGAAAAATCAGAGGAAAATTTTTTACTATATAGACCACTAAGAGATATTGAGAAATGGGAAGTAAATGATGAAAAGGTAAAACTATTCTTCATTAATGACAAGCCCGTTGAGAAATTTATTAGGGGAATTATAAAAAAATCAACAGTTACCGATATGGAGCTTGACGAAATGGGTTCTATGGTTTGGCAACTTTCAGATGGGACTAAAACCGTTTATGATATAGCTTTGATTATGAAGGAAAAATTTAATGACACAGAGCAAAATTCTATTGACAGAGTAATTATGTTTGTAAAATATTTACATGGTAAAAAATGGATTGCTTATGGAAAATAAATATATATTAACATAATTATATAATGCCATAACTTGCTAATTTAATAGGTTAAACTATTTTATTGGAATAATCTATTTTAATACAATAAGCACTTTAAGTGGGTTAAACCATTTTAAGTGGATTAAGCTACGAATGTAGACTATAAATGGAGGTAAACTAATATGGAATTAAATAAATTAATTGATGCTATGAAAGAGGATATTGTAAAATCTACTCAAGAAGTCATAAGAATTAAGAGTATAGAAAGTGAACCAAAACCTGGCATGCCTTTTGGCGAAGGTGTAGCTAAAGCTCTAGAATGTGCTTTGAATACTGCAAAGAATTTAGGCTTTCATACAGTTAACTTAGATGGTTATGTTGGGTATGCAGAGTACGGCCAAGGTGAGGATTATGTGTTAGCTTTGGGTCACTTGGATGTAGTGCCTGAAGGAGATGGATGGATTTACCCAGCTTATGGAGCAGAAATTCATGATGGCAAAATGTACGGACGTGGAACTACTGATGATAAAGGACCCATAATGGCAACACTTTATGGAATGAAAGCAATTAAAGATGCAAAATTACCTGTATCCAAAAGGATTAGGGTTTTATTTGGAACTAATGAAGAAACAGGAAGTAAGGAACTTGAACATTATTTGGAAAAAGAAAAAGCTCCAGTTGCTGGTTTCACACCAGATGCAGATTATCCAATAATTAATGGTGAAAAAGGTATCACTATTTTTAATATTGTAAAAGATTTTAATAAGGCCAATTCAAGCGATAATAGCTTAAAATATGTTAAGGGTGGTTCAGTAGCTAATATAGTTCCGGATTATTGTGAAGCAGGAATTATAGCTAAAGACGCTAAAAATATTATGATAGCATTAGATGCTTTTGCGAAACTTATGGATTATAAACTTTCTTGTGAACTTAAAGAAGATGTAGTAATAATCAAATCTATAGGTGAAGCAGCTCATGGAAGCACACCGGAAATTGGAAAAAATGCTATAATGCAATTAGTTGCTTTCCTCGGAACTGTGGACCTTGGTTCAAACGATATGTCAACATTTGTACAGTTTTTAAATAAGAACATTGGTATGGAAACACATGGTGAGTCTTTTGGGGTTTGTTTGGAAGATGAGAATTCAGGGAAATTATCTTTTAATGTTGGAGTTATAACTATGGATGAAAATTCAGCTACAATGACTTTAAATTTAAGGTACCCTGTAACAAACAAATTAGAAGATATGATGAGTCCATTTAACAATAGAATAGAGGGAACTGGAATAAGAGTAGAAAAATTTGAGCATCAAAAACCATTGTATTTTTCACCTGATAGCCCAATTATTAAGGCTCTTCAAAAAGTTTATGCTGAGCAAACTGGAGAAGAAGCTAAATTGCTATCCATAGGCGGAGGAACTTATGCTAAAGAAATGCCAAACACTGTAGCATTTGGACCAATGTTCCCAGGAGAACCAGATACTATTCATAAAAAGAATGAATATATAACCATCGATAATTTAATAAAAAATGCTAAAATATATGCTCATGCACTATATGAATTAGCAAAGTAGACATTTTAATAGACATACTTTTTTTATAAGACATAAGTCTTTTTAAAAACAGAATATTTTCCAGGCCTATATCTTACAAATAAGATATAGGCCGTCTCTATTTTAGACGGGATATATTTTTATAAAATAAATAATATAAAAGTTGTAGAATTAAACTGGATATAGAGGTATAATATAATATTATGAACAAGTTAAACACTATTAATAATATTAAACTTTTAGTGAGGGATTAGTATGAAAATAAAAGAGATAAAAATTGGTAAGATTGAAATTCCCCTGAAACAACCATATAGAGTAGGAAAAAGATTTCTTACATACTCTGATGAAATAGTTATAAAAATGATTACAGATACTGGGGAAATAGGATTTGGTAGTGCAGCCCCAACACCTTCTATAACTGGAGAAACAGAGAATTCAATTATTGGAGCAATAAATTATATTAACCCTGAAATCTTAGGTCTAGACATCGATAATCTTGAAGAAATTATGAAAGTAATTCATAATTCTATTCATGGAAACAATAGTGCGAAAGCTGCCATTGATATTGCTATATACGACTTGCTTTGCAAAAGGTATGGATTGCCACTTTATAAGTTTCTTGGAGGATACAAAACTTCATTAACCACAGATCTTACAATAGCAAATGATACTGTGGAACAAATGGTTAGGAAATCTTTAGAGGCTGTAATGGACGGGTATACATATTTAAAAGTAAAGATTGGTAATAATGCAACCCTTGATATAGAAAGAGTAAAAGCCGTAAGAAAAGCAGTGAGACGAGGAATAAAAATAAGGGTAGATGCTAACCAAGGTTGGAGACCAAAAGAAGCGGTAAGCATTATTAGAAAATTCGAAGATATGGGACTAGAAATTGAGTTTGTTGAGCAACCAGTTAATGCTTGGGATATAGAAGGGTTAAAGTATGTTACAGACAATGTGGATACGAAAATTCTAGCGGATGAAGCAGTATTTGGTCCATCAGATGCTTTTAAGATAATTGAAAGAAGAGCAGCAGATCTTATAAGTATAAAGCTTATGAAGTGCGGAGGAATAAATAATGCAATAAAAATATACAATATGGCAGAAAATATGGGAATAAGATGCATGATGGGATGTATGCTAGAAAGTAGAATGGGTATAACAGCAGCAGCCAGTTTTGCGGCATCAAAATCCAACATGATTAAAGCAGACTTAGATACTATGCTGTTATTTGAGCACGATTCAATAATTGGAGGAGCTTCTATTACAGGAAATACAATAACTATGAGTGATTCGCCAGGCCTTGGTATTTCAGATGTTATTGGATGGCGTGAAATTTTATAAAAATATAACCATTAAAATGGAGTGATAGTTTTGAACAATAATGAATATGATATGGATGCTAGTGTTGTAGACATAGAATTAAAAAAGCAACTAGAATTCAAAATAGAAGAAGAAAAGTTAAAGATTGATATTGAAATTATTAGTGAAGAAATCCTGAAATATATTGAAAAAAGAAAAGAAATCACAAAATATATTTTACAATACAGAAAGAAAGTAATCGAAGACTATAGAGACGATGAAGATATGGTAATCGAATATTTTGATCATGAGATATATGTAAAAGAGGAAGCTTTTAAAACTATTGATAGAAGACTTAAGGAGTTAACAGAGCTAAAAAGCTCGCCTTATTTCGGAAGAATTGATTTTTCAGAAGAAGATTTTGGTATAAGTAAAATGTATATAGGAAGATTTGGAGTTACTCCAGATGATACATTTGAACCATTAATAGTAGATTGGAGAGCTCCAATTGCATCTTTATTTTATACTGGAGCTTTAGGGGAAGCTTTTTATGAGGCGCCTAAAGAGAAGATACTGGCAAACGTGCTAGCTAAGAGGCAATATATTATAAAAAAAGAAAAGCTTATGGGTATGTTTGACTCAGCATTAGATATAAAAGATGAGATACTTCAAATGGTGCTTAGTAGTAATGCTTCTGAAAAGCTTAAAGATATAATAATGACAATACAAAAGGAACAGGATGATTTAATAAGACAACCAAGAACTAAAACTATTGTAGTAGACGGTGTGGCAGGAAGTGGAAAAACTACTATTGCTCTTCATAGGGTAGCATATCTGCTTTATAATTATAGAAAAATACTTGAAGATAAGGTTCTAATACTGGGACCGAATAATGTATTTATGGAGTATATATCTTTAGTGCTTCCAAGTCTTGGAGAATCAGGAGTTAAACAAACAACCTTTAGAGATTTTGCCTTTGATATTTTAGAGATTAAGGAAGTAATGAGTCTAAAAGAATACATGGAAAAAGTGCTTAGTGGAGAGAGTGAATTTAGGGATGATATTAAGTATAAAAATTCTATGGAGTTTAAAACATTCCTTGATGATGCAGTAGAAAAATTAGACCTTGAATACTTTAATATTGAAGATTTAATTTTTATGAATGAGATAATATTATCTAAGGAAGAGATTAAGGAAATGTTCTATAATTATTTTAAAACTATGCCCTTGTTTAGAAGAAGTAAGAAAATAAAAAGAATTATTTATTCTAAGATTAGGGATGCTAGAGATGAAAAAGTTAGATTTATTCAAAAGGAATATGAAAAAACTTTAGCATCATTATCTGAGCAGGAACAGAGTTATAAAGTTAATGATTTAGAGTTTAATAGAAAACTTAAAATAAGAGAAGTTATTAAAGAGGTAATAAAGTTAAAAATAAATCTTACTTGGATTGACAATGGAAACAGTGTTGATTTATACAACAAAATCAATGGTTACAAAAGATTAACTGAAAATGATTTAGGCGGGATTTTATATTTTAAAAATAAGTTAGAGGGTATAAAAATATCCCAGCAAATAAAACATGTTGTAATAGATGAAGCCCAGGATTATAATCAACTTCAATTCCTAGTAATAAAGGAATTAACAAAGTGCACTTCATTAACTATAGTGGGGGATAGTAATCAAAGAATAATTCCTTTTGAAGGTGTTTTACCAATGCACGATTTAAAGAATATACTTCCAGAATGTAATGTTTCGGAGTTTAAACTAAGTACTAGCTACAGGTCTACTGTGGAAATTATGGAGTATGCTAATAAATATTTAAGTGCAACTCCTATTGTTCCTATAGTGAGAAATGGTGAAGCCGTAACAGAAAAATCAATTGACAATAAGGATGAATTTATAATTTATATAGAGCAAAAAATTGAAGATTTTAAAATTAAGGAATATGAAAATATCGCAATTATCTGCAAGGATATAAGTGAAACAGAAAAAATCTTCAGTTTAATTAAAGATACTGCTAAGATTAAAATTATTAGTAATGAAAATGCAGTGTATCATAGTGGTATTGTAGTTATTCCATCCTATTTTGCTAAGGGACTAGAATTTGATGCAGTTATCATGCTGCTAGATGAGTCAAGTGCTTCTGGGGATCAATATAAGCAAGAGGATAAACTTAGGTATGTGATGGCAACTAGAGCATTACATGAGCTTCATGTAGTTAAGAAGAGATTGTTTTAGCCCTTACCTGATTTATAAGAAAATCATTGATTGACAAACTTTCCTAATGGATATACTTTACTTAATTTAAATTAAGTAGAGTATATCCATTATTTATTTATTCATTAAACAATTCATTTTCATTATTATATATATTAAGGAAAAATTAAGAAATTATATGGTGATATTATAAACATTAAAGTGTATAATAAAAACGTATATGTCATATTTTGACTTGTAATTTTATAAGGATAGCAAGTCAAAATAATGTATTTCTATGAAGTTTTATAGAGGGATATTAATTTGTAAAATATATTGTAGGAG
Organism: uncultured Clostridium sp.; assembly: GCA_964467165.1. Taxonomy (GTDB): domain Bacteria; phylum Bacillota; class Clostridia; order Clostridiales; family Clostridiaceae; genus Clostridium_AD. Next base: position 20,703 of record CAYXOL010000021.1, on the reverse strand, counting down.
GCGTTTATGTACTTTGGGCGAAATTATTACAGTGAAAAATTTAAGAAAAGTATACAAGATGGGTACGGAAAAGGTTACAGCATTAGATAATATAAATGTAACTATTAGTAAAGGTGAACTTTGTTGCATTTTAGGTACATCTGGTTCTGGTAAGTCCACACTTCTTAACATGATAGCAGGTCTTGAAAAACCTACTAGAGGAGAAATAATAGTTAGAGGGAAACATCTAGAGAAAATGAACGAAGAGCAAGTGACTAAATTTAGACAACAATATGTTGGATTTGTATTTCAATCTTACAATTTAATGTCCAATTTAACAGCACTTGAAAATGTAGCTATGCCCTTAGTATTTGGAGGTGTTTCAAAATCCAAAAGAAATAAACAGGCAGCAGATATGCTAAAGGCAGTTGGACTTGGGGACAGGCTTCATCATAAACCATCACAAATGAGTGGAGGACAACAGCAAAGGGTTAGTATTGCTAGGGCATTTGTGGGTACACCTGAAATTGTATTTGCGGACGAACCTACTGGAAACTTAGATACTAAAACTACTATAGAAGTTATGGAAATGATGACTAAAATGGCTAGAGAGCATAATCAAACTTTTATACTTGTTACTCACGATAGAGAAACAGCAGTATATGCAGATAAAATAATATATTTTCGTGATGGAAATGTGGAAAAAGTAGAAATTAATGATTCGAAAATGAAAATAGCGAAGGTGGAATAAAAATGAAAAAAATTGGTATTAAGAAGCTAGTAAGCTGGTTTTTAATTTTTATAATGGTGATACTTTTAAAACCTATAAATGTAAATGCAACAACTAGTAGTAAATTAATTGTTAAAAATTACAAAGTAATTAAAGATTTGTTTGTTTATAAAGGGAATTTTTTTAAGATAGAACTTGAGATTGAGAATATAAGTAATGATGATGCCAATAATGTTCAAATTGAAATCCAACCTTGTTCATTTTCACCAAAAGATTCGGGAAACGTTATTACGGTGGGAAATATAGCAAAGGGAAAGACTTTAACTAAAACTATTGAGTTAAAGTATAATGGGGAAGCGGATGCAGACGTTTATTTTAACATTATATCCAACTTAGGAGTGGTAGAGGAGTGTTACATAACTATAGATAATATTTGTCCAGAAGGCATTAATAGTGGGTCCCTTACGCCTGAAGAGAGTCGTAAGTGTGAACCAAAATTAAAGATTGATAGTGTCAATTCATTAAGCATTCAGGCAGGAACAACTGCTACCCTTAATTTCAAACTGAAAAATACAGGTAATTACACTGCAAAAGATGTATTAGTAACTTCAGTTATTAGTGAACCATTTGAAAGTGAAAGCATCACCACCACTAGGTCAGTAGGTGAAATTGCAAATAAAAGAGATAGAGAGTTTAATTATACATTTAAAGTTAAGGATTCAGCAGAAGCTAAAACATACCCTATTACATTAAAATATTCTTTTGAAAATGCATATGGGGATAAGTTTGATACTTCAGAAACGATTTATATTAAGGTGAAAAAAGGTAGTACTTCAAATTTATCTATCGAAAATATGGTGTATCCAACTAATCAGCTAGTGCCAGGAGAAACATTTACAGTAGCTTTTGATGTTGCAAATCATGGTGATGGAGACGCGGAAGACGTAACAGTAACTGCTGATGGAGGAGAAAATATTATTTCTAAATCTCAAAGTACTCAACTTATAAGTAAAGTAGCACATAATTCTAGCAAGACAGTATATTTTAAGTTTCAACCACAGGATAAAGTAGTAGCTAAGAGCTATTTAATTAATATAGAAGTTAAAAATGAAAAGAATGAAGTAGTTAAAGCAATGAAACAATATATAGGAGTAGAAGTTGGGAAAAAATCTGATGTTATTATTGGAGCAGTTCAGCAGTCAGCTTATGTAATAAAGCCAGAGGAAGGTTTTAATGTTAGTGTCCCTATAACTAATAGCGGGATAGGTATGACTAAAAATATAAAGGTTTCCATAAATGGTGGAGATGGTATACTTATAAAATCAGGAAGTACACAGGTGATCTCAAGCCTTGGAGCAGGAAAAACTCAAAATGTAACTTTCAATTTACAAGCTTCTAAAGGGGCAGAAACTAAAAATTATCCTATAGGAATTGAACTTAAATATGATGGATTGGGAGAAAATACTATAAAAGAAAATACGAGTGTATATGTAGAGAAAGATGCTGCTACAAATGCAAAGGGAGTACCAAGAATAATAATAAGTAAATATTCAGCACAACCAACTATTGTAAAAGCAGGAAGTAACTTTGAATTAGAATTATCATTTTTAGACACTAACTTTACAAAAGAAGTTAAAAATATAAAAGTATATTTAACAGTAGATGAGAAAAGCAGTAAAACAGGAAATGTGTTTACTCCAGTAAATAGTAGTAATACTTTTTTTATAGACTCAATTTCACCAAAGCAAATAGAAAATAAAAAAATAACACTATATGCTATACCTGATGCAAGTGCTAAAACATATACAATAACAGCTAATTTAGAATATGAAGATGCCAATGGCGTAGAATATAAAGCTCAAGAATTAATAGGAATACCAGTAGCTCAACCTTCTAAGCTCAAAATAGGAGATATTCAAATGCCAGAAGAAGTATTTGCAAGGCAACCTATGACTATTTCAGCTGAATTTTACAATATAGGTAAGGTTGCATTAAGTAATTTTATGGTAAGAGCGGAAGGCAACTTTAATATACAAAAATCAAATTACTTTCTAGGTAATTTTGAAATCGGTGGAAGTGATACATATGAAGTTGAAATTACACCAAATGCACCAGGAGATTTAAAAGGAGTTGTTATTTTTGCTTACGATGAACCAAATGGGGAACATGTAGAAATTAGAAAGCCTATTACTGCAAAAGCTTTAGATATGCCACCTGTGCCAGTTAATCCAGAAGGAGATATAGCTTTAGCAGGGGCCACTAAACCTTCGAAATGGAAAAAAATCATGTCAGCAGTAGCAATAGTAGTTGTTGGAGTAATCGGAATGAAAGTTTACAAAAAAAGAAAGAAGAAAAAAGCAGAAATGGAAGAGGAAGGGTTGAATGCAGATGAGTAGCATAGACCTAATTTCAATGGGGCTAAAAAATTTATTTAGACGAAAACTCAGAACTTTTCTTACGTCTTTAGGTATATTAATAGGAACGGTGTCCATTGTTGTTATGATTTCATTAGCTTTTGGTATGAAAAAAAGTACTGATGATATGATGAAGCAATTTGGTAGTGTAAATGTAATTGACGTTAGACCATCATATAATAATAAAGAAGCAAGAGGAAAAAATAATACGAGTGAAACACCTTCTCTTAAAGAGAAAGACATAGAAGCTATTTCCAAGGTTAAAGGAATTCAGGCTATTAGTCCTACAATGAGAATGAATGCTAAATTTGTATCAGGAAAATATGAGGCACAAGTAGAGTTAGTAGGTATAAAACCTGAGGTTATGGAGGTTTTTGATTTTAAATTAGAAAATGGCAGATTATTAGAAAAAGGTGATAAGCTTAATTTAGTTTTTGGTGGAGAAATGCCTATGATGTTTCAAAATCCTAAAGCTATGAATAACTATTCTGGTGATATGGGGATGGGGAAAGGTGAAGAACCTAAACCTAAGGTTGATGTTATGAAGGATAAAATAAAGCTGGTATTTGAAGTAACTGATCTTCAAAAAAATACCGATACAGAAGCTATGGTAGAAACAAATGAAAACGTAGCAGAAAATGACCCAAATAAAGTAGTTGAAGTAATTCAACCATCTTCTAGTGAACCAAACATGAAAACAGAGGTTTTTAAGACAAAAACAGCAGGTATCCTTAAAAAAGGTGATTATACTAAAGGGTATAGTGTATATATGCCTTTAGAGGAATTAAAAGAATTAAAACTTAAAATTGATAAACTAAATAATGTTTCAAAAGGTACAAGAAAACTAAAAGAAGCAAAATATGATAGTGCTTCGGTTAGAGTTCAAGATGTGAAAAATGTAAAAAAAATACAAGACGATATCAAGAAACTTGGCTATGAAGCAAGCGGAATGCTGGATCAAGCTGAAGAAACAAACAAAGTTACAAAAATTATGGAACTAATATTTGGTGGAATAGGCGCTATCTCACTTTTGGTAGCTGCAATAGGAATAACCAATACAATGGTAATGGCAATATATGAGAGGCGAAAAGAAATAGGAGTAATGAAGGTTATTGGAGCTTCAATTAATGATATTAAAAAATTATTCTTATTTGAATCTGCTATGATAGGCCTTATTGGAGGGTTTTCAGGACTAATTGTTAGCTTGATAGCATCTAAGGTTATTAATATGATAGCAGGAGGATTTATGCAAAGTGCTATGATGAGTCAAGAAAAGCCAAAGATATCAATTATACCACTATGGCTATTGCTCGGTGCCATTGGATTTACAACATTGATTGGATTAATATCAGGGTATCTTCCAGCAAGAAAAGCAATGAAGTTAAGTGCGTTAGAAGCTATAAGAACAGATTAAATAGGTTTAGGAACAAGAAACTTTTGACCTAGCATCAGTTATTATAAATCACTTTAAAATCAATACTTGCAGCGGAGGTTTTAATTTTTAAATCCTTGGGAGTAACTGGGTCACATTCAGTTTTTTTTAAAATGGACAATTGACCGTCTTTTTCTAGGATTGCATAAGCTACTTGGTCTAAGCCGAAAATACCCTTATCTCTTAACTGGGATAGAAGATCCCCTATAGTGTAACGAAATTTTTTCATGGATTTCTCAAGTATTTTTCCATTTGCAATAATAATTGTGGGCTCACCATCTAGAAATTTTTCGGCGGTTTTTGATTTAAATATTATTATCTGTAGAATTAAGCATAGGGCAGTCCAAGTAAATAAGCCTACCCAATGAGGCCAGGCTCTACTAGTTAAATCTGTACTTAGAGTGAAATAGTTTAATTAGTTGTTAACCGTCCCCATGACTAACTAGACCTAGCTAAGAAACTTGCCACTTGCCACGTGGGTGGCACCAGATATATAATGAGCGTATATAAGTAAAAAACAAAAGGATGATAAGGATGGATTTGATAAAAATTGTTTCAAATGTTCAGAAGATTTCAGAGGCGATTTCTAGTGTTATAAGGGTAGATGTGACTGTTGTAGATAGTAACTATAATAGAATTGCTGGTACCGGAAGATATAGGAAGTGTATTTCTGAAAAAGTAAATGAAAAATCTGCCTTTGGATTTGCTTTAACTGGCGGAGAGAGTTTTATTATTGAAAATCCAAGGCATCATTTTACTTGCTTAGAATGTGAGAATGTTAATACTTGTGAGGAATTTGCAGAGGTTTGTTGCCCTATTCATGTAGGGGATATCACTGTTGGAGTTATTGGGCTTATTGCTTTTGATGAAGAGCAGCGGGATGCTATTATAAGCAATAAAGAGAACCTAATGAATTTCTTAAATAGAATGGCGGATTTAATATCTTCTAAGTTAGTAGAACAGGAAAATACAGAGCAAATAAAGCTTTTGGTACGTGAACTTGAGGTAGTTATTGATTCTGTGGATAAAGGGATTATAGCAGGGGACAATGCAGGAAAAATTCTTCATTATAATACCAAAGCAGCTGATCTATTTAGGATTCCAGTGGATGAGATTTTAAATACTAATATAAAAGACCTTATTGGTAATTTAGATTTTGATCTGCTTATTGAGAAACATAAAAATATAAAAAATAAAGAATTCACTTATAAAAATAATAATTATTATTTTAGGGGGATTTTTGATGCAAAGCCTATTAGTATTGGTGACAAAAGTTTTGGAATAGTATGCTCCTTTAGTAATATTTCTGATTTGTTAAAAACCGTGAATAATATTACTACAGGAACTATGGTGACTTCCTTCGATAGTATTATAGGTAGTAGTCCCTGTTTAGAGCAGGTTAAGGTAGAAGCAAAAAAGGCTTCAAAATCTGCTTCTACAGTGCTTATTCAGGGTGAAAGTGGAACGGGTAAGGAGCTATTTGCAAGGGCGGTTCACTTTTATAGTGATAGAGCTAAGGGGCCTTTTATTCCAATAAATTGCGCAGCTATTCCAGAGCAATTGCTAGAGAGTGAGTTTTTTGGATATGATGATGGCGCGTTTACAGGAGCAAGAAGGGGTGGCAAGGCAGGAAAATTTGAATTGGCCAATAAGGGAACTATTTTTTTGGATGAAATTGGTGATATGCCTATTCACCTTCAGACTAAACTTTTAAGAGTAGTACAGGAATATGTTATTGAGAAGATTGGCGGAAAAGAATCCATTCCTATTGATGTAAGAATTATTGCGGCTACTAATAAAGATTTAGAGAAAAAGGTTCTGGAGGGAGAATTTAGGCAAGATTTGTTTTATAGATTAAATGTAATTCCTCTTAATATTCCTCCTTTAAGAGAGCGAAAGGATGATATTGTAATTCTTGTGGATTACCTTTTAGAAAAATGCAATGTTAAATTAGAAAAGCATATAAGTAAAATAGATGATGATGTTTTAGAAAATTTTATTAATTATAAGTGGCCTGGGAATGTACGTGAACTAGAAAATACTATTGAATATGCCGTAAATATGTGCGGAAGTTCAGTTATAAAGTGTGTGGATTTGCCAAAAAGATTAAAAACACCAGAAAATATCTTAGAAAGTAAAAAAGAGATAGGGATTATGCCTATTAAGGAACTGGAGAAAAAAGAAATCTTAAAAGCTTTAGAATATTTTGGACATAGCAAACAATCAATTACAAAGGCTGCAGAGGCCTTGGAATTAAGTAGAGCAACCTTATATAGAAAAATAAAAGAATATAAATTGGAACAGTATCAAAATGAGAAATGATTCTCATTTTGATACTGTTTTTCTATGTATTTTATCATTTTGAGAAAATGATCCATTATAAGGGCTATTCTAAGTAAGTATTTATTGGCACGAATATTGCTAAAGTATATGTTAGGTATTTAAAGTATTTATTAGGTATTTAATTATGTATTAGGAATTTTATAAAGAATATATAACAATTACATAAGTTTTTCATCAATTTCCCATAAATTTTCTGTGAATTTGGATGAATTTAATTTTATGGGTGTAGGTATTACTGTAACATATAATGTTAAAAAATCGTTTGAGGGAGTGTTTTTATGAAATTAAGAAATCTTATAGTTGAAACGTTAAAACAAGAAGTTGTTCCTGCAATGGGATGTACTGAACCAGTTGCGGTTGCTCTAGCATGTGCAAGGGCTAAGGAATTAATAACTTTTAATCATATAGAAAGTGCAGAAGTTTTTGTTAGTCCTAATATATATAAAAATGGATTATCAGTTGGGATACCAAATACAAAGGAAGTTGGACTTTATATTGCAGCGGCACTTGGGTTTATTGGTGGGGAAAGTGAAAAGGACTTAAGAGTACTTGAGGGAATTAATGAAAGTCAAGTTCAGCTTGCCAAGGATTTCTTAAATAGTGGAAAATTATTATTGGATATCAAAGATACTTCAGAGAAAGTTTATGTTGAAGTAAATCTTGTAACTGATAAGGGAAATTGTAGTGCAATTATAAGCGGAAAGCATAATAGATTTGTCTATATTGAAGCTTTAGGAGAAGTTCTTTTAGATTTAACAAAAGAGGATAAAACAAGCAATGTGGGAGAAAATAATTTATATGATTTAAGAATAAGAGAAATTATAAAAGAAATTGAGCAAATTCCTCATGAAGATATTGCCTTTATGTTAGATGGGGTAGTAATGAATGAAACTATAGCTAAGATTGGACTTGAAGAAAAAATTGGTATGGGAGTTGGATTTGCTCTTAAAAAGAGTATAGAGCAAGGGGTTCTTTCAGAGGACCTAATGACATCTGCAATGATGCTAACTTCGGCTGCAAGTGATGCTAGAATGTCTGGGCTAAATGTATCTGTTATGAGCAGTAGCGGAAGTGGAAACAATGGTCTTACAGCAATACTGCCCATTGTTGCATATAAAAATAGATTTAATGTGACTGAGGAAAAACTAGCTAAAGCTGTGGCAATAAGTCATATTATGAATAGTTATATAAAACACTATATAGGAAGGTTATCAGCAATTTGTGCTTGTGGAGTTGCGGCTGGAACTGGTGCAGGAATAGCTATAGCATGGCTAATGGGCGCCAGTGAAGATCAAATAGATGGAGTTATAAAGAATACCATTGCAAACACTAGTGGCATGATATGTGATGGTGCAAAGGAAGGATGTTCATTAAAACTTTCCACCTCAGCATCAGTTGCAGTACAATCTGCAATTTTAGCTATAAATAACTCTATTGTGCCTGCAAGAAATGGAATTGTTTCAGAAACTGCAGAAGAGACAATTGCAAATCTAGGAGTTTTAGCTTCTGAAGGAATGAGTATTACAGATGTTATTATACTAAAGACTATGAAGAAAATGCAAAGCTCACTTGAGGCTATGCCATCAATTTAAAATTTTAAAATTGTTACTGATTTATTTTAGAAAACCCACAAATTACTATTGAATTTTATTTTAATTCTGCTATAATGAAGTTAATAGATAGTCATTAAATTGATTTAAAAGTTTTATAAATTTGTTTTCTGGGATATTCGTGAAGCTCTTATTTTCAACCTACAGTTTTAATACGGGAGTTCAAGATCTAGATGCATATTAGGCCTATAAGTCCAATATTTTAAGTGGCAAGGACTGCTAAACATCTCTGAGGACACCCACCTATCATAAAGATAGGTGCAAAAATTGGGGCAACGGTACCTTGGATTATAAAATTAAAAATTTTTAATTGGTTTATAAAAGAGATAGAAATATCTCTTTTTTTTATGCTGAAAAATAGCTGGTGACGATTAACAACTATTTATACTTTTATTATTTATGGTATAATTATATTAAATTAACAGGGCAGTTATAAAAAAACACTAGCCTAATGACTAGTTGATTTTTTGAAGAGGCCTATTATAGAGGTGAAGGTTTGTGACAGAGGAAAAAATTCTACAAATGATTGATAGTAATCCAATTATTATAAAAAATATAGAAAAGCTTACTGAAGAAATGAAACTTAGGGCCATAAAAAAAGATGGCGTAATGATACGCTATATAAAAAATCCTACAGAAGAAATGCAGAATATGGCAATAAAAAGCAATTATATGGCCATTGAATTTATAGAAAATCCTACCTATGATATGAAAAAATATGTTGTGTCAAAGAACTGGAGTACTTTAGAATTTATTATAAATCCCACGGAAGAGTTGATAAAAATTGGCCTTTTGCAAAAGGGTTATGCAATAAAGTATGCTAAAAGCCCTAGCGAGGAACTTCAAAAATTAGCTATAGAAAAGGATTATGATGCTATAAGATTTATAGCAAGTCCTTGCGAAGAAATACAGCTATTAGCTATAGAGAAAAATTATGAGACTTTAAGATATATAAAAGATGCAACTGAAAGAGCTGAGATATTGGCTATTACGGAAAATGAAGCTGCCATAAAGTTAATTTCCAATATAGATGAAAATAAAAAAATATTGTTTTTAAAGCACAATGCGCTAGTAATGAAATATATTATTAATGACTTGCCAAGGGATGTGGTAGAGATGGCCTTTAAAGAGGTATTATCTAAAGAGAATGTTTCAGAAAAATATGTAAGGGATTTTATGAACTGTGAAAGTATTGATGAAAATTGTGGTAATATATCTATGGATAAAACCATTTTTATTTATAAATATGGAAGTAAAACCTGCAAAAAAATTGCAGTTGATGAAAAACTGAAGATGATGTAAGAGGAGATAAGTTATGAATTTTAAGGATACGTTGCAAAGCGCAGAACTTGTTATAGAAACAGATGAGGTGCCAATAATTGTAGGGGAAAGTGGTATAGGAAAAACTGCCTTAGCTAGAGAACTTGCAAAAAAGAAAGGGTGGAGCCTAGTTATTATAGATGGAAACCTTTTAAAGGAAGGAGAAATAGGTGGTCTGCCAACAGTTGAGGACTATAGTTTTAATGATTCAACAGGTAGAACTATTAATAAGAAAAATACTGTTTATGCGGTTCATACAAAGCTGCAGGAAATAGATAGTTTAATACATGATGGTAAGGATGTATTTTTGTTTATTGATGAAATAAACCGTTGTGAGCATACAGTGCAACAGGAGCTTATGAACCTTATCTTAAACAGAGATATAAATGGATACAAGCTTCATGAGAAGGTGAAAATATTAGCTGCTATGAATCCTTCTAGTAAGTATGGTGAGGATGTTGATTATCAAGTAGTTGATATGGATGCAGCACAAGAGAATAGATTTGTTTGGCTTTATATGGAGAGTGATTCAAAAGTTTGGCTTACATGGGCTATTGAAAATAATCTAGAGGAAAAGGTTATAGAGTTTATATCTACTTTCCCAGAATATTTGCAAAGCACACTAAAGGACGAGCAAATAAAAGCAACTCCTAGAAGCTTTCAGCGGGTTTCAAAAAGCTATAGACTATATAAAGAAAATAAAGATAAGATTCCTAAAAGAGTATTTTTAAATATTCTAAAAGGAAATTTAGGTGATAGAGTTGCTCATGAGTTTATGGCTTTTTCCCAGGAGAATAATAAACCTTTAATTTCTTATGAAGAGGTGTTTGCACACGCAGAGTTATCTGAGGGACTAAAAGTAAAAGTAAAAGCGGAAAGCCACACTAGGTTATATTTGATTGCAAAGAATATTTTGCATATATTAGATAAAAAAGAAATGCTGCCTAGTGATATAGAAAGATTTGTAGAGTTTTTGATACTTTATCCTGTAGATCTAGGCATAGGGATTATGCAAGATATTAAAGAAAGCTATAATACTGTTTATAAGCTGTGTTTAGAAAATGAAGCTTTTGTTGAAATGTATTTTAAGGCCTATAATGAGATTAAAGGCTAGGTGATATTATGGGAAAAGTATTTGAAAGTCTTAAAGACTCACTTTATGATGAAATTTCTAATGTGAGAGCAATTGAAGATATGCCAAAAGATTTTAATGAAGAATTTCTGAAACTTGTTACCATGGTTAATTTTATGCTGATAGAAGATAATGAAAACTTCTATGGCTATTTTCTGCTTCAAATGACTAGAGAGATAAGATATGATATAACTTCGCCCACAGCTGTGAATTTTAAATTATCTAAATATGTAATTTACTTTAATCCATATATTTTTCTAAGTCTTACTGAAGAGCAGATGAAAAGCACTATTAAACATGAGATTTATCACATACTATCCTTTCATTTAAATCGTGCAAGAGCGCTTAAAACAAAATATAGCACCTTGGCTATTAATATGGCAATGGATATAGTGGTGAATCAGCATCTAAAGGATTTACCACACTTTGCTATAACCTTAGATAGTATAAATTTTAAGTATAGTTTAAAGATGAAAACTTATATGACCATGGAATATTATGTAGATAAAATTCAGATGGCCCTTAATTTGTTAGAGGAAGAAGATGAAGATCAAGAGGATGATTCTAAAGATCAACACATAGAAAGAGAATATAATGCTTCAAAAACTCATGATTTGTGGGAAGAATCCACAGAAATAGATGAGGAAACTCTTAAAAACTTTACGGAGAAATTTGTAGGCTTTGCAGAGAAGGGGGCAGTTCCTCTTTATTTGGAGGATATGATTAAGGGCATTAAGGGTAATAAAGCTGAAATTCCTTGGAATATGTATCTGAGGAAAATGATGGGAACCTTAGAAGGCGATAAAAAAAAGACAATTACAAGAAGGAGTAGGCGCCAACCTAATAGACTAGATTTAAGAGGAGAACTTAGGGGGCATATAGCTAGAATTACCTTGGCTATAGATATAAGTGGCAGCATAAGTGATGAGGAATTTCATGGAGCAATAAAAGAAGTTTTTAATATTGTAAAAACTTATAAGCATGAGATAACATTGCTTGAATGTGATACAGAGATAAGGCAATCCTATAAGATAAAATCTATTAATAATGTACGCAGGCGTAGCATAAGTGGTGGCGGTGGTACAAAGTTTACACCGATTTTTGATTATGTAAATAATACTGATACTAACATACTAATATATTTTACTGATGGAAAGGGTGAAGTAAACTTGGGTGTTAAGCCAAAGGGATATAAAACCTTGTGGGTTATATCGGGACGTGGTGATAAACTTTCATTAAGGGAACCATTTGGCATGGTAAAAAGACTAAAGGCGGTAGAAATAATGGAGGAGACTGGGGAAAGACTAGACGTAATGGTGGATGGTTTTTCTGGAAATCACCATGAACCAATATATTAAGAGTTTTTTCTTATATTATGCTATAACGAAAAGTACATATTGCTAGAATGCATTCTGTGCAATATGTACTTTTGTTAGCATAATATAAGAAAAAATACCTACACTAAATTCTAATGTTCCATTGCGTTCAATTGCAAGTCGTGTGGTCGAAATTTCATGTTCTCTATTTAGCTACTATATTAAGTTCATTTTTCTTAGTTTTCTTTATGTCGTCAAAAGTATGTTTTAAAATTATAATTGCAAATATAAGGGTTATGCCGTTTGCTAGAGTTACAGCTAATTGCTTTGTGAAAATTCCATATATAAGCCATAAAAAGACACCTATGGTGAACATAAGATACATGCTAAAGGAAATGCCGGAGGTGTTTTTGGTTTTTATTACTTTGATTGCTTGTGGTAAAAAAGAAAGAGTTGTGAAAGCTGCAGCCATAAAGCCAATTATCGAAATCATTTTTTTCCTCCTATAAACTAATTATTAATAATTTAAGTATAACAGTTTTAAAAGTATATTTGTTCCAAATTTAGGATGAAAGAATATAAAATAGGTTTTCCGTAAATATACAAGCTAATAAACATTTTCGTGGGTTACGCAAGTGATTGTTTTTAAAAAAATATGGGTGCATAGAAATAGCAATTACGAATAAGTGAAAAGCAAGCAAAATACAGTAAAATATAATAGCTTTATTTTAATAGTAAAGTTATAATTAAAGTGTTCATAGATTAAAATTGATTATGAATAATCGAATAAGTTAAAGGCGGATATATATGAGGAATTTAAAGATAATATTAGAATATGATGGAAGTAGATATAAAGGATGGCAAAAACAACAGGATAATGATTTAACAGTGCAGGGGAAGATTCAAAATGTACTGTCTAAGATGGCGGGAGAAAATATTGAGGTTGAAGGTTGCACGAGAACAGATGTAGGGGTACATGCTGAAAATTATTTGGCAAACTTTCATACTGACTGCAATTTAAGTATAGATGCGATGCTAGATTATTTATATGAATCTTTGCCAGAGGATATAGTAGTAAAATCCATGGTGGAAGCTAGTGAAAGATTTCATGTGGCGTATAACATAAAGTCAATTACTTATGTGTATAAAATAAATAATAATCAAACAAGAAATATATTTAATAGAAAATACGTTTATCACAGCGAGATCAAACTTGATTTAGAAGAAATGAGAACTGCAGCTGAAGCTTTAGTTGGAACTCATGATTTTCATGGCTTTGCCACTTTAACAGGCAAGGAGAAATCCACTATTAGAACTATTAATTATATAAATATAACAGAAAAAAATGACATAATTGAAATAGAAATTAATGGGAATGATTTTTTGTGGAATATGGTAAGAATTATTATAGCAAGTCTTATAGATATAGGTGAAGGAAATCTTAGCTTAGATGATATAGAAACGTTGCTCAGTGAACAAACGGAGATTAAATATAGTTTAATGGCTAAATCAAAAGGGCTATCGCTAAGAAACGTAGAGTATTAAGAATAAATAATTACAAAAAGGGGAAAGTGATAAAATTCACTTTCCCCTTTTTATAGCACTTTTTCTATTTAATTATTACTAGCTCATACTCATCAGTACCAACGCCAATAGCTTTTGCGTGGTCTAGGCCTACCTTCCAATTTGTATCAGGATGTATATGAGAAAATTTATCTTGGCCTTCATGATAATGTTTATCGGTGAGCTCAGTTGCATATAGTGCAGTTGCACCGTTAACCATATCAACACAGGCCATATCTAAGGCTACTGGGTCAAAAGAGGCAGCCATACCTATATCTGGAACAATTGATACATCGTTTGAGTTCCAACAATCACAATTAGGGGAAACATTCATAATGAAGCTTATGTGGAAAGTGGGTTTATCTTTAATAACTGCATAGGTATATTCTGCAATTTTTTCATTTGCAATGTCCGCAGACTCATTCCATTTTACAGTTGCAGAGTCAAAACGACATACTGCAACACATTGTCCACAGCCTACGCATTTATCATAATCTATGGTTGCTTTTTTATTTTCATCAAAGGATATTGCCTCATGTAGGCAATTTTTAATACAGAGTCCACAACTCACACATTTATCATGTTTCATTAGTGGTTTAGAGGCAGAATGCATTTCAAGCTTGCCTCCAATGGAACCTGAACCCATACCTAAGTTTTTAAGTGCTCCTCCGAAGCCTGTCATTTCATGACCTTTAAAGTGTGTCATAGAAATAACTATATCTGAGTCTGCAATGGCAGAAGCTATTTTAGCAGTTTTGCAATGTTTTTGATTAATTGGAATTTCCCTATAATCTCCACCTTTTAATCCATCTGCTATAATAACATTACAGCCAACTGCCATTGGATTAAAACCATTTTCCATAGCTGCTTCAATATGGTCCACAGCATTAAATCTTCTTCCGGAATATAAGGTATTTGCATCAGTTAGGAAAGGCTTGCCACCTAGTGACTTCACTAGTTTAACAATTGTGGCAGCATAGTTTGGTCTTATGTAAGAAAGGTTTCCAGGTTCTCCAAAATGAATTTTTATAGCTACAAATTGTTTATTGAAATCAATATTCTTTATACCTGCTTCAACTACAAGTTTTTGAAGTTTATCCAATAGATTGTATCCTGGCTTTGTTCTTAAGTCTGTAAAATATACCTTTGATTTATTCATTATTTTCCTCCTGTAGGTATTTTTTCTCTTGGCAATGTGAAATGGTAGTGTTTTAAGTTTTGATGTGTCTAACCATAGCAATGCCTTAAGTTACTTCATGTAATTCTACCATTATAACATAGCTTAACAAACATTTCCAATTAATTATAATCATTGATAAGCAGTTTTTAGAAGAAAAATACTCTTATATAATAAGTCGAAATAACTGCTTTTATTTTTAGTGAATAGGAAATATTGTAAAGAATCCAAATAACAAAAAGCATACTAAATGAGAAGTATTGATTAGAATATAGACTCCCGTGATAACATTAAGGATAAGGTTAGATTGTTTTAATTGAGTTTCAGTTGCCTTTTTCATTCGAAGGTATAGATATAATAGCAAAATTGCGGGTAGTACTATTTTTAATAGAAAACTTCCAGATAAGCTTTGTACTGCAGTTAGCATTAAGGAGTTTACTTCCACGAATAAGCCTGTAGACAAAAGTATAAGAGTAAATAATATATCGCTTACATTTAGCAGATATAATAATAAAAGCTTATATTTTATATTGTCAAAGCTGTAGGATTTTATAAAAGACATCAATTTTCTTACCTCCGTTAAATAATAGCTTATTATACAATATAGTAAAAACGGTAATATATTACTAAAAATAATATCTTGATAGCGGTAGTATGTTCCTAGTATTTACATATATAAGATAACTATGCAATTAGAGTGGCTGAAATTTTTAATTAATGTTAGAAACAATGCAATGTTCGAAATCCTAAATTATCCACTCACTATAATTAAAGCACCAATGCAATATGGTAAAACAACTGCGTTTCGTGACAAGCTTGATTTTCATAATGGGAATATTCTACCCTAGATTAAAAACAGAGAATTCTCTTTAATAAAGCCAAGTAAAATATATTTTATAGGTACCCAGGGTGCAATTACAGCAAAATGCCCTGTAGAAAAAAATCTACAGGGCAGCCTTTTGTACTAAACAAACAGTATACATTTTTATTTTCTGAAAAATATCGACAAAATATAACAAATATCCATTTGAATTACAAGCATAAATAAGTTGAAAATACAAATATAAAATATTAAGTTAGAATTAAATACGGTGATTAAGTCGGGTTTATGATATTTCTATACATTAAATTTATTTGGTTGAATAATTTGTTTATTTAAATTTAATATTATTAAAAAAATATAGAACTATATTTGATAAATTTAATTTTAATGGTGTATATTATATTAATTTAGACTTGTTTACAATACTAATAAAGGATATTATTAAAGTTATATATCTAAAATAGAGGAGGAAAAAAATGAAAAAAATATTAACTACATTTATAATTTTATTAACCTTAATCTGTTTACAGGCTAAACCAGCAATGGCTGGTATGGATCCATTCGTGGGTGAAATAGAAATGGTAGGTTTCAATTATGCACCACAAGGATGGGCATTGTGTGACGGTAGTATTTTGTCTATTCAATCATATTCAGCACTTTATGCTCTTATAGGAACTACCTATGGCGGAAATGGTGTGACAACCTTTGCTTTACCTGATCTAAGAGGAAGAGTTGCCATAGGACAAGGTCAAGGTGCAGGCTTAACAAACCGTGTGATTGGTTCTGTTGCTGGAACAGAAAAGACTTACTTAACTGTATCTAATTTGCCAGTATATACAAGTACTGCAACTGTAACAGGAAGTGCATCTGGAAAAATTATGGCCAGTACTGATGCTGGAACAACTTCCATAGCAACTGGCGCAGTTCTTGCTAGCTCTACCTCAAAAGGAACTCCAGTAAAAGCATTCAAGCCAGTATCAGGACCTATTGATGTAACAAATGCAACACAGTTAGCTTCCAACAATATGGTTGCTATGACGGATAGTACTGTTCTTGTGGACGTTTCAAAAATCATAGTAAAAACCACATCACCTGGAAGCGGTACAGCTTTTG
The DNA here is from genome assembly GCA_964467165.1 of uncultured Clostridium sp. Taxonomy (GTDB): domain Bacteria; phylum Bacillota; class Clostridia; order Clostridiales; family Clostridiaceae; genus Clostridium_AD. The sequence continues at coordinate 3,751 of CAYXOL010000021.1, read as the reverse complement.
ATAATATGCAACCTTCTTTAACAGTAAACTATATAATTGCAATAGAAGGAACATGGCCTTCACGACCTTAAGGTTTATTAAAATAAGTGTAGCAGAAGTTTGCGGATTGCTATAGTTGAACTATGGCAGATGTTTTTATAAAAGCAGGAGGGAAAAGGATGAAAAAAGTTTTATTGTTTTTAGGATTAATGTTTTCACTATCTTTTTTATGTAAAAGTGTGGCTTATGCTGCTGTAACAACAAATAGGCTTGGAGGAATTAATAGGTATGCCACAGCAATAGAAATTTGTAAGGATGGTTGGAGAGATAGTTCAGACTATGTAATCTTAACTACAGGGGAAAATTTCCCGGATGCTTTATGTTCAGCTCCACTTGCCAAAAAATATAATGCACCAATTCTACTTGTAGAAAAAGAAGGTATGTCTCAAGGAGTACTCAGTGAAATTAGCAGATTAAAAGTTAAAACAGCATTTATCATTGGCGGTGATGGTGTAATTGATGGATCTGTAGATAAATTACTCCAAAGTAAATCAATTGTAACGGAAAGACTTGCAGGCAAAACAAGATATGAAACGGCAATTGAGATTGCAAAGCAGGTAGGTTTTTCTAGCGCTGAAATTGCAGTTACAAATGGAAATGAATTTGCCGAAGCCTTATCAATTTCTTCCATAGCCGCAGTGAAACAAATGCCTATAATTTTGGTGAATAATGGACAAGTACCACAAACTGTAGTGGATTTTCTTAAGGATAAGAAAATAAATAGTTCTTATATTCTTGGAGGAACAGATTTAATTGAAGATAAAGTGGCGATTAGATTTACAAATACTCAACGGATACTAGGTGCTGATAAGTATGAGAGAAATATAAATATTTTAAAAAAATTTGAAAATGATTTGGATTTTAAGTCAATAGGAATTTCTACAGGAAGGGACTTTCCAGATGCACTTTCAGGTTCTGCTTTTGAAGCTCTTACAGCTTCACCCATTGTGCTAGTAGACGATGGAGATATAAAGGAAGATACAATGAATTTTATAAAAGATAAAGCAGCTATAACAGAAAAAATAGATGTATTTGGTTTAATGGGTGCAGTTAAAAATCAGGCTATAGAAAAGATGAGTTCTGCACCAATTGTGGAAGAAGTAATACAGTTCACTGCTCCAAAAACCGGGGAAGAAATTGCAGTGATAACCACAAATAAAGGGACTATAAAGATAAAATTTTTCCCTCAATATGCTCCTATGGCGGTAATGAATTTTAAAACACATGTAAAAGAAGGGTATTATAATGGACTTACCTTTCATAGGGTTATTCAGGATTTCATGATACAAAGTGGTGATCCGAGTGGGGATGGTACAGGTGGAGAAAGCATATGGAAACAACCTTTTGCTGATGAATTTAGTGTGAAATTACACAATTTTAGAGGCGCTCTTTCTATGGCTAATTCAGGAAGTAATACTAATGGGAGTCAGTTTTTTATCGTTCAAAGCAATAAAGTATCTGATTCAATGATTCAACAATTAAGGACTCAAGATGAGAACGATTATTCTAGTGGTATAATTCAGAAATACGCAGAAGTAGGAGGTACACCGTGGCTTGATTATAAATATTCAGTTTTTGGACAAGTATTTCAAGGACTGGACGTTGTAGATGCTATTGCAAAAGTTAAGGTGGATGATCAAGATAAACCACTGGATTCTGTAATTGTTCAGAAAATAGAAATTGTGACTCAATAGCTTTCTATATAAACTGATAAATAAAAGCTAACTACTAATAATTCTTAATAGTAAATATGAAAGGAGAATAAAATGAAGAAGGATATCCTAACAGAAAAAACTTACCACAATCTAGCTGTTTTTATGATTTTAAGTATTATGGCTTGGTTATTTTTCGGATTTAATAATGTTTATGCAGATACCACGGTGGATTTAACTTCTGCAGTAAAAACAAATAATGTTATAGGTGATACATCTGTTAATTTTCCATATAATATTGTAGGATTACCTGATGGAAAAACAGGAGTACTATATACAGACAATATTAGTAATTATTACAAAGTTGTTGACGCTAATGGTAGTGAAGTATTTTCCAAAGACATTGGTGCTTTAACAGGTATTTTTACGGGGGATACACTTTATGGATATGCCCTTTCGGGAGGGAAAACAGTTATTACATTTGAAAATTCAAGTTGGAATAGTGAGCAGTTTCGGTTTATTATACTCAATTCAGATGGAAGTCTAGAGAAAGGGCTAACGGATATCAGCAATAGTACTTTAGGTGGATATAATATGTATACTGGTGCTGCTGAACTTTCTAATGGAAATATTGCTTTTATGTGGCAGGACACAGGTGATGGTTATTTATTGAGTATTTTTGATGCTTCTGGAAATGTGGTAAAAACACCTACATCAATTGATAAAACAGGTACTAGAGAAGGCCTGTCATCTTATAGTTCTTCATACACTCACTCTATTGCAGCAAATAAAAATGGTACTTTTATGATTACATATAATACTAATAATAGTGATAAATATTATGGAGTTTTATATGATAATACTGGTACACAGAAAATGGTTAATGGATATAATCATTTTATAGTATCAAATACAACAAAATCTGGTGGGGCTTGGAGTCAAGTTGTAAGTTTATTAGACAATACCTTTGGTGTATTGTATTATACCTCAACTGGCATAGCAATTAAAACATTTAATGATAACGGTAGTACAGCTGTCGCTGAAGTTACTAGTGGATTATCTTATCAGGATGGTTATCCAAGTTTAGTTTCTTTGACTGGTGGAGGGTATTTAGTATATGACATGGATTCAACAGGACTTTATTATTATGCAAGGGAGTTTAACAATGGTGGAAATCTTATTAAAGATTGGACAAAGTTAGATCATGACCCAATGCAATATTATGGAAATTTTTGTAGCGGTTATGACAGTGGATTTGCTATGTTGAATGACGATACAGGTAATCTTAGCTTGTATGGGATAACAGCGCCAATAGCCGTAACTAGCGTAAATCTTAATAAGAGCACAATGACATTAACTGTTGGAGACGCAGCAGAGACCCTTACAGCAACAGTAAATCCAAATGATGCAACCAATAATACTATTAGTTGGGATTCAGATAATACAGCAGTTGCTACAGTAGTAGATGGAGTAGTAACTCCAGTAGGAGTTGGAAGTGCAAATATTAGAGTAACAACCGCAGATGGAAGCAAAACAGCTATCTGCGTAGTAACAGTAAATGCGGCACCAATAGCAGTAACTAGCGTAGACATTAATAAGAGCACAATGACATTAACTGTTGGAGACGCAGCAGAGACCCTTACAGCAACAGTAAATCCAAATGATGCAACCAATAATACTATTAGTTGGGATTCAGATAATACAGCAGTTGCTACAGTAGTAGATGGAGTAGTAACTCCAGTAGGAGTTGGAAGTGCAAATATTAGAGTAACAACCGCAGATGGAAGCAAAACAGCTATCTGCGTAGTAACAGTAAATGCGGCACCAATAGCAGTAACTAGCGTAGACATTAGTAAGAGCACAATGACATTAACTGCTGGAGGAGCAACAGATAGCCTTACAGCAACAGTAAATCCAAATGATGCTAGCAATAAGAATATTAGTTGGGATTCATCCAATGCAGCAGTTGCTACAGTAGTAGGTGGAGTAGTAACTCCAGTAGGAGTTGGAACTGCAAATATTAAAGTAACAACAGCAGATGGAAGCAAAACAGCTACTTG